>NZ_JBVJIM010000022.1:0-149326 GCF_055586305.1 Nonomuraea sp. NPDC051298 | reverse complement strand
TCTGGCTCAACGACAACACCGGCCAGCCGATCAAGCGATCCCTGATCGCCTACGACCACTAACCGTAGCCATCCCCCTTGGCATCAATCATCTAGGCGACGGTGGCCTCGATGAGGTCGTCCACCACCTCGGCCAGGTCGTTGCCCCGCGCGTACGCCCGCCGCTGCCGCATGGCCCCCGACCCCTGCCGCAGCAGCCGGTCGAGGCCCTCCTGGACGTACGTCAGGTCGCCGGCCTCGGCCAGCGCCGGGCGTACGTGCTCCAGGAGACGCCCGGCCAGCACCGCCGCGGGCACGAGCGTGCCGTGCCGCAGGTCGAGGCTGTCGCCCCGCAGCCCGTCACGGGCGGCCCGCCAGTACGCGGCCCGCAGCACCTCGGACGGCACCGGCAGCCCCCGGTCACCGCGCGCCACGGCGCCCAGCGCGGTGACCACCAGCGCGCGGATGAGCCCGATCAGGGTGAGGCTGTCGGCCACGTCGAGCGGCACGTCGGCCACCCTGATCTCCACGGTGGGCAGCAGGGGCGACGGACGGGAGTCCCAGTAGACGGTCTTGGCGTCGAGCAGCACGCCCGACTCCGCCAGGGACCGCAGGGCCAGCTCGTACGCCGCGAACGACGGGAAGAAGGGCGGCGCCCCCGACACCGGCCAGCGTCCCCAGGAGATCACCCGCCAGGAGGCGTAGCCCGTGTCGCGGCCCACGAAGAACGGCGAGTTGGCGGCCAGCGCGATCAGCGTCGGCAGCCAGGGCCGTAAGTGGTTGCCCACGTAGACGGCGTGCTCGGGGTCGGGCACGTCCACGTGTACGTGCAGGGCGCAGATGCTCAGCTCGTCCTGCAGCGCGCGGTAGAGCACCCGGCCCCGCAGGTAGCGGTCGTCGTCGGTGAGCGGCGGCGGCATCACTTTGCCCAGGACCGGCATGCCGCACGCGACCACGGCCAGCCCGCGGGAGCGGGCCGCGACCGCCAGCTCCTTGCGGGCCGCGCGCAGGTGCGAGCCCAGGTCGCTCAGGTCGGCGGAGGGCGGCGTGCGGGCCTCCACCTGGAATCTGGTGATTTCATGCACCACGTCGAGCGCGTCCGTCGCCGCGGCAAGGACCTCTGCCGCCCGGGGAGTCACGTGGCGAGTGCGGGGATCGACGACGAGGTATTCCTCTTCGATCCCGATGAGTGGAACCATGCCCACACCTCGCTGGGAAGTCGAGAACCTCCGTACGGGGTGTGCCCCTACCACGCCCTGTGGAAAACCCTGACGGCAAAGGGTTGTCAGCCCGTGAACTCCACCGGGCCGAAGAGCGCGTGCTCCGCTTGGGTGGACATCGCCCAGTAACGGTCTCCGTACGACCAGTGCCACCACTCGGTCGGGTAGTTGACCAGCCCGGCCGGCTCCAGGGCGGCGGCCAGCAGCTTGCGGTTGGCGCGGGCGTCGTCGGAGATGTTCGGGGCGGCGGTGTAGCAGGCGCCGTCGCTCTGCTCCGGGTTGTCGTTGACCGCGGTGCCCATGTCGTATTCGAGGCCGTCGGGGGCGCACAGGGTGAGGTCGACGGCGGCGCCGGCGGTGTGCGGGGCCACCTCGACCGGTGACACATAGCGGCTCGCCGCGATATACACCTGGTCAGGCGACATATTAGGAAATGTGGTTTGCAGCTCAGCCCGATACTGGTCGAAGATCCGGCGTTGCGTGGCGACGGGCCGGTAGCCTTCCACGACCAGGAGGTGGTAGCCGTCGGGCAGCAGGCGCTCGGCGTGCTCCAGGCGCCGCAGCACGCCCTCGCGCAGGTGCGCGTAGGCGCCCCGGTCGTCGGCCAGCCGGTGGTCCACCCGCAGCCGCCCGCGTACGTCCGCGAGCGGCTCGCCGCCCTCCCGCACCGGGATCGAGGTCACACGGGGATCGGAGATGAGCACGACGTCGTTCGGGGAGTGCCACATGGGCAGAGATTCTCACACAGTGTCGGAGAAGACCTGTTCCCGGGCCTGCTCCAGGGCCGCCACCAGAGCGCCGCGCAGCACGGCGTTCCCTGCCACCCTGGTCGTCACGACGGCGGGCCTGCTCGGGCACATCCGGGCCACGGCCCGCTGCACCTTGGCCGCCAGCCTCTCGCCGCCCGCGCGGCCGACGTCGCCGCTGAGCACGATCAGCTCGGGGTCGAGCACGACGGTCACGGCCGCCGCGCCCACGGCCAGCCGGGCCGCGACCTCGTCGAGGAAGTCCTCGTCGCCCTCGCGTACGAGGTCGGGCACCGTGGCACCGCTCAGCCCGCGCTCCTCGGCCAGCCCGCGCAGGGCGTCGTGCCCCACCAGGCGCTGGTACGAGCCCGACTGCGGCTGGGAGACGTCCGAGGGCAGGGGCTCCCCCGGCACCGGCAGCCAGCCGATCTCGCCCGCCGCCCCGGAGATGCCCCGGTGCGGCCTGCCGCCCAGCATGACGCCCAGGCCCTGGCCGACCCCGGCCCAGATGACCACGAAGTCGTCGACCCCGGCCGCCGCGCCGTAGCGGTGCTCGGCGAGGGCGACCAGGTTGACGTCGTTCTCGATGGTGACCGAGGCGCCGAGCGTCCGGCGCAGGCTGGCCAGCACGCCGACGTGCCAGGCGGGCAGGTCGTACGACCAGCGCACGTCCCCGGTGCCCGGGTCGACCACTCCCCTGGTGCCGATGACGAACGAGCGCAGTTGCGACAGCTCGATGTCGGCCGCGTCGCAGGCCCGGCGCACGGCGGCGTGCACCGCCTTGACGGGGTCGCGGCCGTTGGCCGGGTCGAGGGTGACCTCGACGGCGACCCGGCCTGTGATGTCCGCCACACCGACGGTGAGGCTGTCGGGCAGGACCTCGAGGCCGGCGACGTACGCGCTGGAGGGAACCACGGCGTACAGGGCGGCGTGGGGGCCCCGGCCTCCCGCGCGCTCGCCCGCGACCTCCACCAGCCCTCGCTCTTCCAGGCGGGCAAGGAGCTGACCAGCGGTTACCTTGGAGAGCCCCGTGCGCTCACCGAGCTCGGCACGGGTGAGAGGGCCGTCTCCGAGAAGCAGTTCGAGTGCCGCCCGGTCGTTCAACCGGCGCAGCAACCGGGGGGTTCCCGGGTCTCGGCTCATCGGCGCACCCTTCTCGTCACGATCGGCTAACGAGCGTTTTTTTTAAGAAAGTTTCTTGTTAGTTTAACAACATCGTTCGGCATTTGACGATCAGCCTGGTGCGGGACCGTTGGCCGGCACCCGGGAAGGGAGAACCCTGTGAGGATCGCGAAGATCACGGCCACTACGGTCACCACGGCCGCACTGGCCCTGGGCATCGCCGCCTGTGGCTCGAGTGAACAGCCCTCCACCACGTCCTCACCCAGCGCCGCCGCCTCCGGCCCCAAGTTCGCCGGCAAGACGCTCAGCGTCTGGCGGCTCGGTGACAGCAACCCGGCCGCGGCCAAGTACATGGAGGAACTGAACGCCGAGTTCAAGACGCAGACCGGCGCCGACGTCAGGCTTGAGTGGATCCCCTGGCCGCAGGTGGCCGACAAGTTCGCCGCCGCCGCGACCGGCACGGGCCCGGACGTGACGGAGATCGGCAACGACCAGGTGCCGATGTGGCAGAGCCAGGACGCGCTTGAGCCGATCACCGACATCGCCCGCGAGGGCGACCGGTCGCAGATCCCCCAGAACCTGTACGGCTACGAGACCGTCGACAACGAGATCTACGCCGTTCCGTGGGGCGCCGGCGCCCGCGCCGTCCTCTACCGCAAGGACTGGTTCGAGGACCTCAAGATCGAGATCCCCAAGACCTGGGACGAGCTGGTCGCCGCCGCCAAGAAGATCCAGGAGGAGAAGGGCGAGGGGGTGGACGGCTTCGCCTTCAACGGCGGCTCCGACGCCAACCACCTGCTGGCCGCGTTCGCCTGGTCCGAGGGCGGCGAGTACGCCGTCAAGGAAGGCGACAAGTGGGTCGGCAAGGTCACCGAGCCCGGCTTCGCCAAGGGCTTCGAGACCTACACCGGCCTGGTCCAGAGCGGCCTGTCCAGCAAGGCGAACCTGACGCTCAACACGGTGGACATCCGCAAGCGCTTCGCCAACGACAAGGTCGCGATGTACCTCACCGCCGCGTGGGACCTGTCCGGCATCGAGGAGGACTCCAAGGGCAAGCTGAAGGGCGACAAGCTCGCCTTCTTCCCGCTGCCCTCCAAGACCGGCGAGCCGGCCGCGTCCTTCTTCGGCGGCAACGACATCGCGCTGTGGGGCGGCACTCAGCAGGCCGAGCTGGGCAAGGAGTACATCAAGCTCGCCACCAGCAAGACCTGGGCCGACCGGTACGCCAAGGAGGGCGGCCTGCTCCCGGTCTACCCCGACACCCTGGCCGCCATGAACGAGGACCCCGCCCAGGGCGCGTTCGCCCAGGCGTTCGCCAAGGCCAAGGCGTTCCCCGCCGACCCCAACTGGACCGAGGCCGACGCGACCAAGGCCGTGATGCAGAACGCGGCACGGGCCGTCATCGAGGGCAAGAAGGACGCCGCCACCGCCCTCGCTGACGCCAACAAGGAACTCGAAGAGATCCTGAACCAGTAACGATGGCGGACACGACAACGGTCGCCCGGGGCAGGGACTCGTCCCCCGCCCCGGGCCGCCGGCGCAAGAAGAGCGCCCGGAGCGCGCGGGGCAGCGGGCTGCCGGTATGGAGCATCCCGTACCTCCTGCTCATCCCCGGCCTGCTGGTCATCGCGGGTCTCCTCCTCTACCCGATGTTCCAACTCGGGGTCATGGCCTTCCAGAAGGTCGGCCTGGCCCAGATCAGGGGCAGCAGACCGGCGGAGTGGGTGGGGCTGGAGAACTTCACGAAGATCTTCGAAAACGACATCTTCTGGTCGGCCCTGCGCAACACCGTCGTCTTCGCCTTCGTCGCCGTCTCACTCACGCTGATCGTCGGCACGGCCGTGGGGGTGCTGCTGCACCGGCTGGGCAGGAAGATGTCGTTGTTCGTGGTCATCGGCTGCATGTTCGCCTGGGCCGTGCCGCCGGTGGCGCAGGGCGTCATCTGGCGCTCGCTCTTCGACGCCGAGGCCGGCATCGTCAACTGGGCGCTGAACCTGCTGCCCGACTGGCTCGCGGCCCCGCCCGACGGGCAGTCGAGCTGGACCGGCACCCCCTGGCTCAACGACACCGTCCCCCTCTACATCGCGCTGATCGTCTGCGTGGTGTGGGCCGGGTTCCCGTTCATCGCCGTCTCGGTGCTGGCCGGTCTCAAGGGCATCCCGGCCGAGCTGTACGAGGCCGCCAGGGTGGACGGCTCCGGCCCGTGGCACACGTTCCGGCGGATCACCCTTCCGCTGCTCAAGCCGGTCTTCGCAGTCCTGACGATCCTGTCGATCATCTGGGACTTCAAGGTGTTCAGCCAGCTCTACGTGCTCATGAACGGTCCGACCAACCGTGACGGCTTCAACCTGTCGATGTACGCCGTCGCCGAGGCGTTCAAGCCCCCGCAGAAACTGGGCACGGGCGCGGCGATCTCCGTGGTGCTGACGATCATCCTGCTCATCATCACCGTCGTGTACGTCAGGCAGATCGTGAAGCAGGAGGAGATGTGACCCCGCTCGCACGCAAGAGGCTCGGCAAGATCCTCCTGAACACGGCCGGGATCCTGGTCTTCCTCTACGCCGTCTTCCCCGTCTACTGGATGGTCTCCACCGGCTTCAAGGAGAACGACCAGATCTTCACCACGGAGTTCATCCCGTTCCCGACGCACTTCACCTTCGACCACTTCGCACGGGTGCTCACCGAGGGCGTCGCGAACAACTCCATCTGGCTCTACATGCGCAACAGCGCGATCGTGGCGCTCGGCACCGTGCTCATCGGCTCGGCCTTCGCACTGCTGTCGGCCACCGCGATCGCCCGCTTCCGCTTCAAGGGCCGCGGGGTCTTCCTCGTGGTGCTGCTGATCGTGCAGATGCTGCCCGCCGAGGGCCTGCTCATCCCGCTGTACATGATGGTCAAGCGGGTGGGGCTGGGCGACCAGCTCCTCGGGCTGATCATCACCCAGGTCGCGCTGACGCTGCCGTTCGGCGTCTGGATGTTGCGGACGTTCGTCGCCGCGGTGCCCAAGTCGCTGGAGGAGGCGGCCTGGATCGACGGGGCCAGCCGCATGACCACCTTCTGGAAGGTGCTCTTCCCGCTGGTCGCGCCGGGACTCGTGGCCACGAGCATCTTCTCGTTCATCACCGCGTGGAACGACCTGGTCTTCGCCCTCTACCTGATGTCCGGGTCGGAGGGATACACGATGCCGGTCGCCCTGCAGTACTTCTTCGGCCAGAAGGGCGTCGACTGGGGCGCCATCATGGCCGGGGCCACGCTGATGACGCTGCCCGTCGTCGTCTTCTTCCTGCTCGTCCAGCGCCGCATGGTCTCCGGCCTGGTCGCCGGGGCCGTGAAGGGCTGACCCACCGGCCTGGCCGGGTACGGCACGCCGGGGCCGTACCCGGCCAGGCCGTCAATTCCGCATGTCAACACTCTCTTGATGAGGAGCCATGAGTCAGAGTGATCGGGGGCTGCGCCGCCTCGCGGCCGGCACACTGCTCGTCGCCTTCCAGGGCCTGCGGCCACCCGAATGGGTGCTGCGTGAGCTGGAGCGAGGTCTGGGCGGCGTGACGCTCTTCGGCTTCAACGTGTCCGACCCCGGCCAGGTGCTCGACCTGACCACCGCGCTACGAGGCGCCGGTGAGCCCGTCATCTCGCTCGACGAGGAGGGCGGGGACGTCACGCGCCTCGCCTACCACGTGGGCAGCCCGTACCCGGGCAACGCGGCCCTCGGGGCCGTGGACGACGTGGAGCTGACCCGGCGGGTCCACCGGGCCATCGGCTCGGAGCTGGTCGCGTGCGGCATCAACCTGGACATGGCGCCCAGCGCGGACGTCAACTCCGAGGCGGACAACCCGGTGATCGGCACCAGGTCGTTCGGCGCCGAGGCGGGGCTGGTCGCCAGGCACACAGCGGCCGCCGTCGAAGGGCTGCAGTCGGTGCGCGTGGCCGCCTGCGTCAAGCACTTCCCCGGGCACGGCGCCACCCGGATCGACTCGCACGTGGCCGTGCCCGTCGTGGACGTCGGCCTGGACGTGCTGCGGGAGCGGGAACTCGCGCCCTTCGAGGCGGCCATCGGCGCGGGCGCCAAGTCGGTGATGACCGCGCACGTCGCCGTGCCGGCGCTGACCGGCGACACGCCGGCCACGCTGTCCGCCGCCGCGCTGACCGGGCTCCTCAGGGGCGAGCTCGGCTTCGACGGCGTGATCGTCACCGACGCGCTCGACATGCACGCGATCACCAAGAGCGTGGGACTGGCCGGCGGCGCCGTGCTGACCATCGCGGCCGGGGCCGACCTGCTGTGCCTGGGCCCGGTGCCGACGTACGACGACATCCAGGCCGTCATCGCCGAGATCGTCACCGCCGTGCACGAGGGCCGGTTGCCGGCCGCCCGCCTGGAGGAGGCGGCGGCGCGGGTGGCGGCCCTGCACGCCTGGCTCGGCGGGCCGGAGCGGATCGCGTCCGAGCGGGACGCGGTCGGCCTGGACGCGGCCCGCCGCGCCGTGCGCCTGACCGGTGCGGCGGAGCCCCTCGTCGACCCCCTGGTGGTCGAGGTGGACACCCCGCCGACGATCGCCGTGGGAGACGTGCCGTGGGGCGTGGGCCCGTGGCTGCCGGACGCCGAGGTCGTCCGCGTCAAGCCCGCGGCGGCCGACGTGACCGGGCTGCTGGCCAAGGCCGTGAACCGGTCGCTGGTCGTCGTGGTCAAGGACGCGCACCGCTACCACGAGAGCCGGGAGCTGGTCTCCGCGCTGGTGGCGGCCCGTCCCGACACGACGGTGATCGAGATGGGCCTGCCCGTGTGGCGTCCTGACAGCGCCGCCTACATCGCCACGTACGGGGCCGCCCGCGCCAACACGCAGGCCGCCATCGAGCTGCTGACCGTGTGACGCCCCGGCCCACCGCCCCGCGGCATGGCAGCCGGGGCGGTGGGCCGGTTCGGTCAGGTGCGCTCCCGCGCGTCAGTAGTAGTCGTCGATCGGCCGCCGGGCCTCGTCGAACAGCGCCGGGCCCTCGTACCGTACCGGGGGCGGCGCCGGGGTGACCGGCTTGACCTGCTCGAACTGTTCGGCGGACAGGGCGTACACCACCCGGCCGAGGCCGGAGCGGGAGATCGCGGTCGCGCACATCGGGCAGGGCTGGCAACTGGTGAACATGGTGGTGACGGCCGCCGCCTCGGGAGCGAGTTCGCGAGCGGCCCAGCGGGCCAGCTTCAGCTCCGGGTGAGCGGTGATGTCGGAGTCGGAGACCACGGTGTTGTGGTCCTCGGCCAGGACGGTGCCGTCCGCGCCGACCAGCAGCGAGCCGAAGGGCCGCTCGCCGGACGCCCCGGCCTGCCTGGCGAGTTCCACGGCACGGCGGAGGAACTTCTCGTCGTCGGGTGTCATCAGTGCTCCTGGGAGTGGTGGTATGCGGCCACGGCCGCGAGCGTCCGCCAGGCGCGCTCCGGCCTGCCGATCTCGCTCAGATCGCCGTCGAACGAGTCGAGCAGCACCGTCTCCGCCCCGAGCAGCCGGAGCCGGTCGAGGTCGGCGATGATCTGGTCGATGGTGCCGACCCCGGCGGGCCGGTCGGGGGAGGTGACCGGTTCGGCGCTCTCCCGGAGCTGGATGCGCGGCGCGAACGCGGGCACCGGGCGGCCCAGCTCACCGGCGACGGACTTCAGCCGCCCGGCTCCCTCCGCCAGCCAGCCGGGCGTGCCCCGCAGCGAGTGCCAGGCGTCACCGAGCGACACGGCCCGGCGTACGGCGGCGTCGCTGTTGCCGCCGACCCAGATCGGGATCGGCGCCGAATCGTAGTCGCCGGTGTCGCGCCAGGCGTCGCGCATGGCCCGCAGGTATTCGTCGGTCAGCGCGCCGCGCCGCCCGAACGGCACGCCGAGCGCCTCGAACTCCTGCCGGGCCCAGCCGACGCCGGCGCCGAGGACGAACCGGCCGCCGCTGAGCCGGTTGAGGTTCGCCGCCATCCGGGCGGTGAGCAGCGGATGCCGGTACGGGACGACGACCACCGTGGTGCCCAGCCTGACCCGGGAGGTCACCCCGGCCAGCCAGGACAGCGTGGTGAACGGCTCGTAGAACGGCGCGGGATATCTCTCGGCCACGTCAGGGGTCACGGCGATGTGGTCGGAGACCATCAGCAGGTCGAAGCCGAGGCCCTCGATCGTCTGCGCCCACCGCCGGAGCAACTCGGGGTCGGTGCCCGGGGCGAAGTTCGGTACGTTCACGCCAATCTGCACGTGACCCACGTTAACCACGGCGACCACGGACTGTGAACACCATGTTCCCGGCTCTCGACGTCATTCGCCGTGAACATCCCGGTAGATTGGCCCCATGGCCGAGAATCTTGACGCCGTCGACTGGGCCATCCTCGCCGAGCTGCAGAGCGACGGCCGGCTGCCCATCACAGAGCTGAGCCGCCGGGTCAAGCTGAGCGCGTCGGCCACCACCGAACGGGTGCGGCGGCTGGAGGCCGCCGGGGTGATCAGCGGCTACCGTGCCGAGGTCGACCTGTCCAAGACGGGCTTCGCGGTGCTCGCCGTGGTCCGGCTGAAATACCCCGGCAGCCGGCACGAACCGCTGCACCGGCTGCTGGAGCGGCGGCCGGAGATCCTGGAGTGCCTGCGCACCACCGGAGACGACTGCTACGTGCTCAAGGTGACCGCGACGTCGATGGCGCACCTCGAACAGGTCGTCGACGAACTCGCCGCGTTCGGCGGCACCACCACCAACGTGGTCTACAGCACCACCCTGCCCTATCGCGGCCCGCGCCTGGCACCGCCCGGCGCGTGACCCTGGCGCGACCCGGGCGCGCGACCTGGGGGCGTGAGCAGGCTCAGGGAGCCAGCAGATCCTCGCGGGCCCGCTCGAGGGCCGCCAGCACGGCCCCGCGCAGCACCGGGTTCTTGTCGGTCACCGTCGTGGTCACGACCTGGGGCCGCACCGGGCAGATGCGGGCCACCGCCTCCTCCACCCGGGACGTCAGCGCCGCGCCCCCGGCGTGCCCCACCTCCCCGGCCAGCACCACCAGCCCGGGATCGAGGATCACGCACACCGCCGCCACCCCCAGGGCCAGCCGGTGCGCGATCTCGTCGAGCAGCGGCTCTCCCGCGGCCCCGGCCGCCGCCGCCACCCTGACGCACTCGGTCGCGCTGCCGGCCGCGAACCCGTAGCTCTGGGCCAGCTCCGTCACCGCCTCGGCGCTGACCAGCGACTGCAGGCCGCCCGCCAGGGAGGGCAGCCGCCCCGGCAGCGTACGGATGTCCTCCGGCAGCGGCACCCCCGGCACCGGCAGGTAGCCGATCTCGCCCGCGCTGCCGGAACGCCCCCGGTGCAGCTTGCCCCCCAGCATCACGGCCATCCCCAGGCCGCGGCTGGACCACAGCAGCACGAAGTCGTCGACCCCCTGGGCCGCCCCGTCGGCGCGCTCGGCGATGGCCGCGAGGTTGACGTCGTTCTCGATGGTGACCTGGCGCCGCAGATCGCCCGCCAGGGCCTGGTGGATGCCCTCGTGCCAGCCGGGCAGGTCGAAGGAGAAGCGGATGTCGCCGCTGCGCGGATCGACCACGCCGGGCGTGCCGATGACCACGCCGCGCAGCTTGGAGAGGCTGACCTTGGCGCTGCGACAGGCTTTGGCGATCGCGCCGTGCACGACGGAGACCGGGTCGTCGTGGCCGTTGGGGGCGACGCTGACCTCGGCGATGGTGTGGCCGTGGATGTCGGCCACGGCCGTGGAGATCAGCTCGGGCCCGACCTCCAGGCCGGCCACGTAGGCGCTGGAGGCGATCACCGAGTAGAGCGCCGCGTTGGGGCCGCGCCCGCCCGCCTGCGTGCCTACCACCTCGACCAGCCCGCGCTCCTCCAGCCTCGCCAGCGTCTGGGAGGCCGTGACCTTGGACAGACCGGTCAGGTCGCCGATCTGCCCGCGCGTCATGGGTCCGGTCGCCAGCAGCAGCTCCAGCGCGGCCCGGTCATTGATCTCCCTGAGCAGTCTGGGCACACCAGGGCGTCGCTCCACGCTGATTCCCGCCGTCGCATCGAAAGGACCGTTATCGAAAAGGTTGTTGGAAGTTTAGCGCTCCAGGTCCTGCCTGCTCTCACCGGCGAGCACACGCCCCCGTACGGGCCCGCCGGATTGAGATCACCTGCCCGATCTGACGACCTTGCGCCTAACCAGTGTTGACCAGGGGGGATAATCGAGAACATGCGCCTATCCGCTCGTGTCGACTACGCCCTCCGAGCCGCCGCCGAACTGGCCGCTGCCGGTGCGGGCCCGACTACCGTGGGCGAGCTCGCCAAAGAGCAGGACATGCCACCCAAATACCTGGAGAACATCCTGCTCCAGATGCGCCGCGCCGGCCTCGTACGCGGGCAGCGGGGCCCTGAGGGCGGTTACGTGCTGGCCAGGCCGCCCGCCGAGATCTCGCTGGCCGACGTGATCAGGGCGGTCGACGGGCCGCTGGCCAACGTTCGCGGCGAGCGTCCCGAGCACGTCGGCTACCGGGGCCCGGCCGAGTCCCTGCAACAGGTCTGGATCGCCCTGCGCGCCACCGAACGCTCGATCCTGGAGGAGGTCACACTCGAACAGGTCGCCTCCGGCTCGCTGCCCGAACGCATCCGCCAGCTCGCCGCCGACCCCGCCGCCTGGGACTGACCCGCGCCGCGACCACCGCCCCCGTCCCCCGCCTCGGCCGAGACGGGGTCTATTTCCTGGTGAACCAGAGCGTGACGTCGTCGATCACGCTCTTGGGGCCGTCGGCCAGGATCCTGACCACTTTTCCCTTCGCGTCCGCCATGGCGATGTCGCTCCGCTCGCCGCGCGGGACGGTGACCAGGAGGTGGCGGCCGTCGAGCCAGCCGTGGAACGACGCGCCGTCCGGCAGCCGGGCCTCGCCCTTCCCGACGCCGGTCGTCTCCTCCCAGAAGCAGATCCTTCTCGAGTTCCGCGGGCATTTCGTGGCGAAGACCGTCCCGAGCGGGGTCCGCGCCGCCCCTCCCCCGGTCAGCGGCCCGACTCCGGGGAAGCTGCGCAGCACCCGTCCGTCCAGGGCGAGCGCGCGCACGTCCCCGCCCGGCCCCTGCTGCAACACGCTGGCGTCGTCCGACCCCCAGACGTACGACGTGTCCTTCGCCCCGGCCGCCTCGGTGACCTCGACCGTGCCCGCGACCGCGTCCACCACGGCGAACCCCACGGGATGCGCCTCGCTCACGCTGTCGAAGACCGTCGCCAGCACCCGCCGCCCGTCGGACGACCAGAGGGGCGCGAACAACGTGCGCGGCTTGTCCACCGTACGCAGCTCGCGGTCCTGGCCGGTGGCGCGGTCGCGCAGGCGTACGGTCTCGTGGTCGGTCCGCCGCAGGCGTGTGACCGGCAGGGACACCACGAAACGGCCGCCAGGGGAGACGACGGGCTCCTCCCAGTTCCCGAAGTAGCCGAAGGCCCCCGTGGCGGGATCCCTCGCGTACGTCTCGTAGCCGTCGCGCCGGAGGTGGTAGGAGGAGGTCCAGACCGGGTCGGCCGGGTTCTCGTGGAGCGTGATCCCCGTGTCCGCGATCTTCAGCTCCGACGTGGACGTCAACGCCATCTCCCCCTGGCGCGGGGTCGGCAGCGGCACCGTGGCGGACGCCGGTGGCTGCGGCTCGGGCTGTGGCTCGGGCTGCGGCCGCAGCAGCACGGCCACGGTGACGGCGACGGCCAGCGCCGTGCCCGCCGCCCCGGCCACCAGGGGCCGGGCGCGGCGGCGCGGCGGCGCCGCCGACTGCTGCCCCTCGGCCAGCAGCCGCTGCTCGCCGGCGTGCCTCAGCGCCTGCTCCGGCACCCGGTGCCCGAGCAGCGTGAGCAGCGCGTACGTCGCCGCGGGCCGCGCGGCGGGATCCTTGGCCAGGCAGCGTACGGCCAGCTCGCGCAGCTCGCCGTCGAGGTCACCGAGGTTGGGCTCGGCGGACAGGATGCGGTTGACCAGCGGGGCCACCGCGCCCGTGCCGAACGGCGGCCGTCCCGTCGCGGCGGCCACCATGGTCGAGGCCCAGGCGAACAGGTCGGCCGCAGGCCCCGACGGACCGCCGCCGAACTGTTCCGGCGCCATGTACGGCGGCGTCCCCACGATGTGGTCGCCAGGGTGCTCCAGCTCCTCCAGCGCCCGGGAGATGCCGAAGTCGATCACGCGGGGCCCGTCCCTGCTGAGCAGCACGTTGCCGGGCTTGAAGTCCCGGTGCACGACGCCGGCCCGGTGGATGGCGGCCAGCGCGGTCAGCGTGCCGATCGCCAGGCGGCGCAGTTCGGCGCCGCGCAGCGGGCCCCGGTCGAGGATCACGGTCGCCAGCGAGGGGCCGTCCACGTACTCGCTCACCACGTACGGGGTGCCGCCGAACTCGCCGCTGGCCAGCACCTGCGCCGTGCAGAACGCCTTGACCCGCCGCGCGTAACCGACCTCCTGGCCGAAGCGCGCCCGTGCGTCGGGGTCGTCCAGGCCCGCGCCGAGCATCTTGATCGCGACCCGCGTCCCGTCTGGCGACTCGCCGAGGTAGACGACGCCCTGGCCGCCCTCGCCCAGCCGCCCGACGATGCGGTGGCCGTCCACCCGGACGGGGTCGGTCGCGAGCAGCGGCCTCATGAGCCCGGCGCCCGGGCGATCTGGAGGAGGGTGGAGTCGTCCGCCGTCAGGTCGGCCAGCACTCGCCTGGTGTCCCCCGCGAGGTCGATGACCTTGATCTGCTGGGTGCCCTTCTTCTTGCCGGGGTCCTGCGTGAGGAGGTGTTTCTCGTTGAACCAGCCGAGGAAGCCGCCGTCCTTTCTCGCCAGCCGCACGGTCGCCTGGCGGGCGCCGGTCCTGGCGTCCCAGACGCACAGCTCCTCGCCGTTCGGGCAGACGGTGGCGAGCCTGGTGCCCGACGGTGAGAACCACTCGCCGCCGCGCGGCAGGCCCACCCAGTGCATCGTCTTGGTGACCTGGCCCGACAGGTCGTAGAACTGGACGCCGGTGTTCTTGCCGTCGCCGAAGCCGCGCATGATCGCCCCGTCGGGCGCGAAGTTGTAGTAGAGGGAGCCGTCGTCGACGTACTCGGTTTCGACATGGACGGCCTTCCTGGTGGCCACGTCCACGACGACGAAGCCCACGAGCCGCCGCCCGTCCTTCACCGTCTCGTAGACCGACAGCAGCAGCCTGCCGCCGTCCCTGGACCAGACGGGGATCATGGTCTGCAGGGGCTTCTTGACCGTGCTGACGACGAACGACTCGCCGGTCGACATCCTGACGAACTTGATCTGGTCCAGCTCGGAGCCCTGGAACTTGAGCATGGGGTTGAGCGCCACCCAGTCACCGCCGGGCGACAGGAGGGGCTGCTCGTAGGCGCTGACGGCCTTGAAGGCCCCCGTCCTGTCCCTGGCGTAGCTGGTGAACCTGCCGTCGCTCTCGAGGTAGGCGGCGACCCGCATCGAGTCGCTCGGGTGCTCGTGCAGGGTGACGCCGGTGCCGGGCAGCTTCGTGTCGGTCGCCGCCTTCTTCTCCACCTTGTCGTCGGGCGCCACGGCCTGGGACGAGGTGACCGTGGGCGTGCCGGACGGGCTGGGCGAGACGGTCGTGGCGGCCTGGGTCGTGGCGGGCCGGTCAGCGCCGGTGAGCGCGTAGACGCCCACTCCCGACACCAGCGCCCCGGCGACGAACGCGGCGACCGCCACCAGGAGGCTCCGGCCCGGCGGCCCGCTCTCCGGGGGATCACTCTCCCCGGGCCCCGTGTCCGCCCGCCGCCCGGTCAGGAACGCGGTCTGGCCGACGAGCCGCAGCAGCACCTCGCTGGCGGCGGGCCGCGCGGCCGGGTCCTTGGCCAGGCAGGCCGCGATCAGGCCGCGCAACTCGCCGAGGTCGGGCAGGTCGGGCTCGCCGTTGACGATGCGGTCGACGGTGGCGCCCATCGACCCGCCCTCGAAGGGCGAGGCGCCACCGGCGGCGAACACCATGGTCGCCGCCCACGAGAACACGTCGGCGGGCGGCTGCGCGGGTGCGCCGCGCAGCCGCTCGGGCGCGGTGTAGGCGGGGACGGCGACCCTGCGGGTGGAGACGGACGCCTGCGCCATCGCCTGCTCCAGGCCCGCGTCGATCAGCCGGGGCCCGTCGGGACCGAGCAGCACGTTGCCCGGCCGGAGGTCACCGTGGACGAGCCCCGCCTGGTGCACGGCGACCAGCGCGGTGATCGTGCCGGTCGCCAGCCGGTAGAGACCCACGGCGTCGAACGTGCCGCCGGCCTCCTTCAGCGCCGGGCCGTCCACGAACTCCGTCACCAGGTACGCCTGCTCGCCCAGCGCCCCGATGGCCAGGATCTGCGCGGTGCCGACCGCCGACAGGGCCCGCAGCGGCTCCATGGCCCGCAGGAAGGGCTCGGCCTCCATGGCGGGCGGCAGCAGCCGCACGACCACGGGCTCGCCGTCTCTGGACCGCCCGGTGAACACGCCCGGCCCAAGTCGGCCGGTGAGCCTGTATTGCGCGACCTCGGCGGGATCTCCCGCCCGTAACCCCGTGATCCCCGGCATGGCTCGTCTCGGCCTTCCGTCACGAACATCGGCGATCATCATTATCACCGCCGAGGGCGCCGAACGGCACCCCGGACCGCATTCCCACCGTCCGCGCATCCCCGGCCACGGGACGTGCTCGCCACGGCGAAGCACGGCGAAGCACGGCGAAGCACGGCGAAGCACGGCGGGCGCGGGTTCCTAGACTGGAGAGGTGCCCGAAGGAGACGCCGTGTACCGCACGGCCGCCCGGCTGAGGGGCGCGCTCGACGGGAGCGTGCTCCTCCGGTCGGACTTCCGCGTCCCCAGGCACGCCACCGCCGACCTGCGCGGCCGGGCGGTCGTCACCACGCTCTCCCGGGGCAAGCACCTGCTCACCCGGGTGGAGGGCGACCTCACGGTGCACACCCACCTGCGCATGGACGGAAGCTGGCAGATCGCGCCCGCCGGGCGGCGCACCGCCCCCGGCGACCAGGTACGCCTGATCCTGGCCAACGAGCGGTGGCAGGCCGTCGGGGTCAAGCTGGGAATGGTGGATCTCGTCAGAACGGGCGAGGAGGAGCGCCTGGTGGGCCACCTGGGGCCGGACCTGCTCGGCGCGGACTGGGACCCGGACGAGGCCGTGCGAAGGCTGCGAGGGTCGCCGGGCAGGACCATCGGGGAGGCGCTGCTCGATCAGCGCAACCTGGCGGGGATCGGCACGATCTATCGCGCCGAGACCCTTTTCCTGCGCGGGATCTGGCCGTGGCAGAAAGTCGGGGAGATCGAGGATCTCGCGGGGCTCGTGACACTGGCCCAGCGGCTGCTGGACGCGAACAAGGGACATGCGGGCACGGTGACCACAGGTGATCGCCGCCCAGCGAATCAGACCTGGGTCTACGGCAGGGCGGGGAGGCCCTGTCGCCGATGCGGCGCCCGCATCAGCCGTGGGGAGATGGGGGCACAGCCACAGGAACGGCTGATCCTGTGGTGTCCTGGCTGCCAGCCGGGCTAGGCAGCCACCATGTCCTTGACTTCGGGGAACACGGAGTCGGAGATCGACCCGGTAACCGTCTCGGAAAGGGGCAGCCGCTCGTGCTCGGGCACGTCGGCCAGCACAGGAGTGGCCTGGAGCTCCGCCAGCGCGAACTGGTCGGAAACCTCACGCAACACCTGCGAAAGCGGCACTCCGAGCGCGCCGCAGATGGACGCGAGCAACTCGGACGAGGCTTCCTTCTGGCCGCGCTCCACCTCGGACAGGTAGCCGAGCGAGACACGGGCCAAGGTGGACACCTCGCGTAGCGTGCGCCCCTGCCGCACACGCAACCGCCTCAGCACGTCGCCGAGCAGTTGACGCAGCAGAATCATCTGTCGCTCCCTCCCCGGCGCGGACGTCTTCACCACGCCCCGCGCGATCGGATCGTGCCGCACATTGGTCTTGTTGGGTTCGTACATACTCCTCGCCGTCATCACTGGGCGCTGCCGACCCTGAACCGCTCGTGGCTCGTTGCGCGACTCATCAGGCCCGCCTGCCGGGCGCTCGGTGCTTGCAGTTGGCTCACGGACCTCACTCACAGCTCCACCGTACCCGTATCCACCGACACCGCGTCAGACCGTGCATCGCATGTTCGCTCGGGACGTAACACGGTAATCACCCGGAATGTTCCCCTACGTTCGCCTTGAGCACACCTGAAAGGAGATCGACTGCCTCGTCCACCGTCTCTACCCTGATGCGTTCGCGCGACCCCTTGAGGCTCAGCTCGCGGGCCCAGATCCGCCCGTCCGGCCCCGCCACGGCCACGTAGACGGTGCCGACCGGCTTGCCGTCCTGCGGCTCCGGCCCGGCCACCCCGGTCACCGCCACCCCGTACGTCGCCCCGCACACCCGCGCGACCCCGGCCGCCATCGCCGCGGCCACCCCGGGATGCACCGCCCCCTCGCGCCGCAGGAGCTGCGCCGGCACGCCCAGCAGCTCGTGCTTGAGCTCGGTGGCGTAGGAGATCACCCCGCCCCTGAACGCCTTGGACGACCCGGAGACCGAGGTGATCGCCGCGCCGATGAGCCCGCCGGTCAGCGACTCGGCCACCGCGACCGTCGCGCCCTGGCCGACCAGCATCGTCAGCACCTCGGCCACGTCAGCCATCGATCACTTCCCGCGTGCCTGTCTGGCCACTTTCCGCAGCTTCGCGGCTCTGATGACGTAGTCGGCCCCCGTGCCCACGGTGACCACGACGGCCGCGCCCATCACCACCCACCGGACGGGCCCCGGCACGAACGGCAGGAGGTAGAGCACGATGGCGGCGATCTGCAGCACGGTCTTGACCTTGCCGCCGAAGCTGGCCGGGATGACCGCGCGCCGCAGCAGCACGAACCTGAGCGCCGTGATGCCCAGCTCTCTGACGAGGATGACGACCGTGACCCACCAGGGCAGCTCGTCGAGGATCGACAGGCACACCAGCGCCGCCCCGGTGAGCGCCTTGTCGGCGATCGGGTCGGCGATCTTGCCGAAGTCGGTGATGAGGCCGTAGCGCCTGGCCAGCTCCCCGTCGAGGTGGTCGGTGATGGACGCCACCGCGAACACCGCCAGCGCGACCACCCGCCAGCCCGTGCCCGGCAGGAAGAGGCAGAAGACGAAGAAGGGGACGAGCACCAACCGGAGGACCGTGAGGACGTTGGCGATGTTCCACGGGCTCACCACGCGGCGCTCGTCCCTGGTCATGGACCGGCCTTGATGCGCGCGATCAGGTCAACCCCCTCGGCGTCGACCACGACGGCGCGGACGATCTGCCCCTTGACCAGGCCGATGCCCTGGACCGTGACGGACCCGTCGACCTCGGGGCCCTGGTGGGCGGCCCTGCCGTCGTAGCCGCCGTCGCCGAGGTCGTCGTCGATCAGCACGTCGACCTCGGTGCCGATGCGCTCCTCCGCGCGCTGGGCGGTCAGCTCTTCGGCCAGGTCGCTGAGCACGCGTACGCGCTCGTCGACGACCTCCTGCGCCAGCTTGCCCGGCAGCCCGGCCGCCTCGGTGCCGTCTTCGTCGGAGTAGCCGAACACGCCGATCACGTCGAGCCTGGCCTCCTCCAGGAACCCGACCAGGTCGGCGAACTCCTCCTCGGTCTCGCCGGGGAAGCCCACGATGAAGTTGGAGCGCACGCCCGCCTCCGGGGCCCGCTCGCGGACGCTCTCCAGCAGCCCGAGGAAGCGCTCGGGATCGCCGAAGCGGCGCATCCGGCGCAGCACCGTGCCGCTGGCGTGCTGGAAGGACAGGTCGAAGTAGGGGGCCACGCCGTCGGTGCCGGTGAGCACGTCGATCAGGCCGGGGCGCAGCTCGGCCGGCTGGAGGTAGCTGACGCGTACGCGCTCGATGCCCTCGACGGCCGCCAGCCGCGGCAGCAGCTTCTCCAGCGACCTCAGGTCGCCCAGGTCCTTGCCGTAGGACGTGGAGTTCTCGCTCACCAGGACCAGCTCGCGCACCCCCCGGTGAGCCAGCCAGTCGGCCTCGGCCAGCAGCTCGTCCGGCCCGCGCGAGACGTAGGAGCCGCGGAAGGCCGGGATGGCGCAGAACGAGCAGCGCCGGTCGCAGCCGGAGGCCAGCTTGAGCGAGGCGACCGGGCTCTCGTCGAGCCGCTTGCGCAGCACCCTCGGCCCCGTGGCGGGCGCCAGGCCCGCCGGAAGGTCGCCGTGACCTGGGATGTTGGCCTTCGGCGCGCTGGCCCGATCCACCGGCGAGATGGGCAGCAGCGTGCGGCGGTCGCGTGGCGTGTGCGGCTTGAGCGGCCGACCGGCGAGCACGTCGTCGAGACGGCCGCCGATCTCGGCGTAGTCGTCGAACGAGATGACCGCGCCGGCCTCGGGCAGCGCCTCGGCCAGCTCGCTGCCGTAGCGCTCGGCCATGCAGCCCGCGGCGACCACCTTGGCGCCGGAGTCGGCGGCGGCCAGCAGCGTGTCGATGGAGTCTTTCTTGGCCGAGTCGATGAAGCCACACGTATTGACGACGACGACCTCGGGCTCGTCGTCGTCGAGCTGCCAGCCGGCAGCCTCGAGTCGCGCGGCCAGCTCCTCGGAGTCGACCTCGTTACGCGCGCAGCCCAGAGTGATCAGCGATGCGGTTCGGCGGGATGACATGGTGAACACTACGGTATCGGGAGTTGGCCACCACCCGATGCACGGGCTCCCCCCGGGTGACCTCCCCGTGACTACCGCGCCTGCGGTTTCGGCGGCCCGAACGAGCGCCGCACCACGTCTCCCCGGCCGCCCAGGCTCTTCACCTTCTTGCCGTTGACGTGCAGTGTCACGGCTCCGGCGTCGTTCAGGAGCACGTTGACCTTCTCCGGCGCCTGCCACGTGGACGTCTTGCCCGCCTTCAGCTCGCCCGCGAACAACTTGCGCCCGGAGGCGTCGTGCACGTTCACGTACGACGACCGTTTCGCCTTGATACGCACGGTCACCAGGTTCTTGGCGGACACCTTGGACGGCGCGGGATTGGGCGTCTCGGTGATGGGCGTGTTCGGCGGGACGCTGGGCCGGGCCGAGGCCACCCGCACGTCACCCACCCGTACCTGGTCGCTGGCGCCGCCCAGCACCCGCATCATGCCGAAGACCACCACGATGGCCAGCGCCACGCCGAGCGCCATCGTCCAGTTGGGCCCGCGCCGCTCGCGCAGGTTGATCTTGCGGTCGGCCTGGAAGACCGCCGAGGCCGGCACGGGCCGCGGCGCGCCGCCGTGCTGCTGGTCGTAAAGGTGCACGGTGGCCTCGGGGTCGAGCCCCACCGCCTTGGCCACGGCCCTGACGTGCCCCCTGGCGTAGAAGGCTCCCCCGCATTGGCCGTAGTCGTCCTGCTCCAGGCCATGGATCATGGCCTCGCGAATCCTGGTGGCCGCGCTGACCTGCGCGACCGTGAGTCCGGCCGACTGCCTGGCCGCCGCCAGCATGGCCCCGATGCTCTGCTCCTGCACAGCGAACCACCCCCCACCACACCGACTACTCTTCGTGGTGGTACATATTCAATCAGTTATCATCGTGCAAGCGTGCATTGGGGTCATTCGCCACGCAGGTCGGCCAGCAAACCAGGCAGATCGTCGGGCTTGACGAGCACCTCGCGCGCCTTCGAGCCCTCACTCGGGCCGACCACGTTGCGGCTCTCCAGCAGGTCCATCAGCCGCCCGGCCTTGGCGAAGCCGACCCGCAGCTTGCGCTGGAGCATCGAGGTCGAGCCGAACTGGGTGGTCACGATCAGCTCGGCCGCCTGGATCAGCAGGTCGAGGTCGTCGCCGATGTCCTCGTCGATCTCCCGCTTGGCCGGCGCGGCGGCCACGTCGTCGCGGTACTCGACCTGCATCTGCTCCTTGCAGTGCGTGACGATCTCGGCGATCTCCTTCTCCGAGACGAACGCGTTCTGGATGCGGATGGGCTTGCTCGCGCCCATCGGCAGGAACAGCGCGTCGCCCTGGCCGACCAGCTTGTCGGCGCCGGGCTGGTCGAGGATGACCCGCGAGTCGGTGAGGCTGGAGACGGCGAACGCGAGCCTGGACGGCACGTTGGCCTTGATCAGGCCGGTGACCACGTCGACGCTGGGCCGCTGGGTGGCGATCACCAGGTGGATGCCGGCGGCGCGGGCGAGCTGCGTGATGCGCACGATCGAGTCTTCGACGTCGCGCGGGGCCACCATCATGAGGTCGGCCAGCTCGTCCACGATCACCAGCAGGTACGGATACGGCTGGTAGACCCGCTCACTGCCCGGCGGCGGCTGCAGCTTGCCCGCCCGCACGGCCTTGTTGAACTCGTCCACGTGCCGGAACCCCGACGCCGCCAGGTCGTCGTAGCGCCGGTCCATCTCGCCCACGACCCAGTCGAGGGCCTCGGCGGCCTTCTTCGGGTTGGTGATGATGGGCGTGATGAGGTGGGGGATGCCCTCGTACACGCTCAGCTCGACCCGCTTGGGGTCGACCAGCACCATGCGTACCTCGTCGGGGGTGGCGCGCATGAGGATGCTGGTGATCAGGCCGTTGACGCAGACCGACTTGCCGGCGCCGGTGGCGCCCGCGATGAGCAGGTGGGGCATCTTGGCGAGGTTCGCGACGATCGTCCGGCCTTCGACGTCTTTGCCCAGGCCGACGATCATCGGATGGTGGTCGGCCTGCGCCACCTGGGAGCGCAGCACGTCGCCGAGCGCGACGAGGTCCTTGTCGGCGTTCGGGATCTCGACCCCGATGGCCGACTTGCCCGGGATGGGGGACAGGATGCGGACGTCGGCGGACTTGACGGCGTAGGCGATGTTCTTCGTGAGCGCGGTGACCTTCTCCACCTTCACCGCGGGCCCCAGCTCGATCTCGTAACGGGTCACGGTCGGGCCCCGGGTGAACCCGATCACCTGCGCGTCGATGGTGAACTGCTCAAGGACGCTGGTCAGGGCGTTCACCACGGTCGTGTTGGCCTTGGTCTGCGGCTTCGGGGCGCTGCCCTGCTTGAGGTGCTGCAGGTCGGGCAGGCTGTAGGGGCCCGCCTGCGGCGACAGCACGAGCTGCTCCACCTTGCGGGGCGCGGGCGTCGGCTCCGGCGGCTCAGGGCGCTTGTCGGCCTCGGGAGCGGGCGTCTCCTCCTCGTCGGCCAGCCCGGGGACGATCTCGGGCGAGTGGTCGGCCCGTTTGTCCTTCTCCTCCAGCACGGGCGAGTCGTACGGCTTGACGCCGTCGCCGCCCTCGCCCTCCTCGGGCTTCTTGGCCCTGACCCGCTTCTTCGCCGGCGACCTGGACGTCTCGGTCTCGGAGTGGCGTTCGAAGAGCAGGTGCTTCAGCTCGGTCAGGCGCTCGGGGATGCGGTGCACGGGCGTGGCGGTGATCACCAGCACGCCGAACCCGGACAGGATCAGCAGCAGCGGGATCGTCACCCAGGACGGCAGGATGCTCATCGGCGGCGCCGACACGATGAACCCGATCATGCCGCCGGCCTGCGACACCTTGTCCATGCCCTGGCCCTCGCCGGCCGGGTAGGGGGTGTCGTTGGCCACGTGCACGACGCCGAGCACGCCGACCATCAGCGCGGCCCAGCCGATCACCATGCGCCCGGTGTCGGCGTTCTGGTCGGGGTGGCGCAGGTAGCGCCAGGCCAGCAGCCCGAGCAGCAGCGGCAGCGCCCAGGCCAGCGAGCCGAAGACGCCTCGCACGGCCGCGTTGACCACACCGGCCACGGCCCCGTCGGAGTTGCGCCACGTCATGGCCGCCAGCACGATCGCGCCCGCCAGCACCGTCAGGCCCACCCCGTCGCGCCGGTGCACCGGATCGAGCTCGCGGGCGTTCTTGCCCACCGCCCGCGCGGCACTGCCGACGCCGTTGGCGAACAACATCCACAACCCCACGATCAACTTGCCGATCATGGTGAAGACCCAGCTCACGGGGTCCTGATGGGTCACCGAGGGTTTGCGGCCGGTGGCGGCCCCCTTCGCCTTTGACCGTCCCGCCGACGTGGCCCCGCGCTTCGCGGGGGTCGTACGGGTCGAGGTCGACCGCTTCGCCGGCCCCTTCGATGCGCTTTTCGGCGTACGGGTGGCCATGATGCCAAAGGTACGTCGGAGACACCGCGACACGCGCGTAGGCTCGCCGATGTCCCGTCACGCTTGTTCCCCGAGGCTGATCACCCCAAAGGTGACGAGAGATTCACCCGGCGTCCAGTTCGCCGCCGCGTTTCCCCGCACAGAACGTTCGTATACACGACGTATGCCTCTCCTCAATCTGCGGGACGTCGCGGCGGAGACCGCGCTGCGGCCCGGTGTGCTCTACCGCTCCGCGCAGCCGCACACCCTCACCCGCGAGGACGCCGAACTGGTGGCGGGGCTGCGGCTCATCGCGGACCTGCGGGCCGACCACGAGCGGGTCGAGGGCGACTGGGCGCCCGTCCTGGGCGGCGCCGTGCGGCACGCCCCGCTGGGCGCGGGCTCGTCCCTCTCCCCCGCCCGCCTCGCCACGCTGCCGTCCGGCCTGGAACTCGGCGACCTGTACGTGGCCCTGCTCGACCGCCGGGCGACCTGGTTCGCCGGGGTGATCGCGGAGATCGCCGACCACCTGCCCGCGCTCGTTCACTGCGCCGCGGGCAAGGACCGCACCGGCATCGTGGTCGCGCTGATCCTCGACCTGCTCGGCGTGGAGCACGAGGCCATCGTGCGCGACTACGCGCTCACCGCCAAGGCGCTGCCCGACGTGCTGCTCATGCTGGGCGCCGCGCTGTCCGACGACCTGCCCCCCGCGCTGATGGAGGCGCCGGAGAGCGCGATGCGCACGTTCCTGGGCGTGGTGGCCGGACGCGGCGGCGCGGAACGGATCCTGCTCGCCAACGGCCTCACCCGCGCCCACGCCGAACGCCTGCGCACCGCGCTGACCCCCTGACTCAGCCTCACCGATCCCCGCCTCGGCACCGGGGGCGGTCAGACGAAGCGGTAGGTGGTGGTGGAGGTGCGGCGCTCGCCCGGCCGCAGCACCGTGGAGGGGAAGTGCGGCTGGTTGGGCGAGTCGGGGTAGTGCTGGGTCTCCAGGCACAGCCCGGCGAACGGCCCGTACGGCGTCGCGGCCCCGTCCAGCATGCTGCCCGAGTAGAACTGCACGCCCGGCTCGGTGGTCGTGACCCGCATGGTCAGGGCGCCGGCCGTCACCTCGACCCCGCCGTCGAGCACGAAGCAGTGGTCGTAGCCGCCGTCGAGCCGCTCGCCCACGGCGTGCGGCTCGGTGAAGTCGAACGGCGTGCCCTTGACCGGAGCGATCTCCCCCGTGGGGATCTTGCCCGCGTCCACCGGCAGGTAGTGCCCGGCCTCCATCCGCAGGACGTGGTCGAGCACGTCGCCCTCGCCCTTGAGGTTGAAGTAGGCGTGGTTGGTGAGGTTGACCACGGTCGGCGCGTCGGTCTCCGCGGCGTAGTCGACGCGCAGGGCGTCATCCTCCAGCGTGTACGTCACCGAGGCGGTCAGCGTGCCCGGATAGCCCTGGTCTCCGTCGGGGCTGACCAGCGTGAGGGTGACCGACGAGCCGGTGCGGGCGGCGATCGTCCACACCCTGGCGTCGAAGCCCTCGGTGCCGCCGTGCAGGCTGTGGGGGCCGTTGTTGGCCGGCAGGTGGTACTCGGCGCCGTCGAGGGTGAAGCGGGCGTGCGCGATGCGGTTGCCGTACCGGCCGACGACGGCGCCGAAGTAGCGGCTGCGGGTGCGGTAGTCGTCGAGCGTGTCCAGCCCGAGCACCACGTCGACCCCCGACACCTCCAGCGTGCGCACGATCGCGCCGTAGGTGAGCACCTCGGCGCGCAGGCGTCCCGACGACAGCTCCACGCGCTCGACCTGACGGCCCGACGGCAGCGTTCCGAAGATCATTTATGGGCCTTTCCGGTGGACTCGCGGACGATGAGGGCGGTGTCGAGGGTCACCGTCGCGCCCTCGCCTCCCGACTGGAGCAGCAGGTCAACGGCCATTCTGCCGGCCGCCTCCGCGGGCATGGCGACCGTGGTGAGCTTGGGACGGTTGAGCCGCCCCGGCAGGATGTCGTCGAACCCGATCACGCTGATCCGGTCAGGCACCCCGATCTCCATCGCCGCCAGCCCTTCGATGAGGCCGAGCGCGACGAGGTCGTTGTAGGCCAGCACCGCGGTGGCGCCGCAGGCGGCCACCTCCGGGGCCACGGCCAGGCCGCCCGACTCCGTGGGCTGGTTGGGGCCGAAGAAGACCAGGTCGAGGCCGGGGGTCCCGGCGGCGACGCCCTGCATCTCGTTGCTGGTCCACGACCCGGTCGGGCCCGACACGAGCGCGATCCTGCGATGGCCGAGGTCGGCCAGGTGCTCCAGCGCGAGCCCGGCGCCGTGGGCGACGTTCATGAGCACGGCGGGCATGCCCTTGATGCGCCGGTTGATCACCACGAACGGCACGTCCTCGGCCAGGCGCTCGATCATCTTGTTCGACAGGCGGGGGCTGCACAGCAGGACGCCGTCCACCTGCTTGGTGAGCGTCCTGATCAGCTCCTCCTCGACGCGGGGGTCCTCGTCGGTGTCGGCCACGAACACGTGGTAGTCGCGACCGCGCGCCTGGGCCTGGGCCGCCTTGATGAGCGGCGGGAAGAACGGGTTGGAGATGTCGGCCACGATCAGGCCCAGGTTGAACGTGCGGCCGGTGGTGAGCGCCCTGGCCGCCCGGTTGGGACGGTATCCGAGGTCGTCAGCGACTGCCAGGACGCGGCTTCTGGTGGCAGGATTGACGAGGTGCGGCGCGGAGAAGGTACGCGACACGGTGGAGACGTGCACACCGCAGGCGCGGGCCACGTCCTTGATCGTCGCCGCCATCGCCCGGCCCTCCCTTGCAAACGGTTGCCAGACTTAACCTTGACCTTCTGGTCGTCTGTCGTCAAGGTTGTGCAACCGGTTGCCTAGATGGCCTCGGACTCAGGTCACCACTTGCCGCCCAGTTCGTTCAGCGTGAAGACGCCGCCCGCGCGGTCGTGCAAGGGGGCCGACAGGTCGGGCTCGCCCTGCTCGGCGACGAGCGCGGCGGCGAAGGGCTCGGACGAGTCGCGCGAGACGTAGCCGATCGACCGGGCCTCCTCCAGCGACCACCAGCGGCGAGGGCTGTCGGAGACGCCCCAGACGACGTGGTGGCCGGTCGCGCTCAGCCCGGCCTCGACCAACTGGGTCAGGTCGTCGGCCGAGATCCAGGTGGCCAGCCCGCGCGTGTCGGCCGGCCCCTCGTTGCAGGTGCCGAGCCGGACGACGGTGACGTTCATGCCGAACCGGTCGTGATAGAGGCTGCCGAGGGCCTCCATGGCGACCTTGCTCACCCCGTAGAAGGTGTCGGGGCGGGGGAAGGCGTAGTCGGGCAGGTCGGAGCCGTCCCGCGGCCTGGTGTGGAACCCGGCGGCGTGGTGGCTGCCCATGAGCACGACGTGCTCGACCCCCTCCGCGCGCGCGGCCTCCAGCAGCACCTGGGTCCCGTGGATGTTGTCCCGCACGATGTCGGCCCAGGGGTGCTCCCTGCTCTGGCCGCCCAGGTGCAGCACGCCGTCCACGCCCTTCATCGCCTCTGCCACGGCGGCCGGGTCGGTCAGGTCGGCCGGCGCCCATTCCTCGCCGGGGCCGGGCGCGATCGGCCGGACATCGGAAAGGCGCAGCGTACGGCCGTCGCGGGCGAGGCGTGGCCGGAGCAACGTCCCGACTTTTCCCGCGGCTCCTGTCATCAGAATGCGCATGCATCCATGATGTACACGATTCTGGCCGAAATTCACATCCTTGAATATTGACCGTGCGCCATGTCGCTAGTTACGTTCACAGGCACACATCCAAGTCCACGACTCATGTCCACGTACGTGAACAGGAGGCGGTCTGATGTCACGTCGTCTGCTGGGAGTCGCCGTCGCGGCGACTCTGGCCGTAGGACTGACAGGCTGCGGTTCCGGGGGATCGTCAGGTTCGGACAACACTTTCGAGATCTGGATCAGGCAGGCGCCCGATTCCGACTCCGCCAAGACGGCCAAGAAACTGGCCGACGCATTCACCAAGGCCAGCGGGGTGCAGACGAAAGTCGTCGCCCTGTTCGACGACTTCGAGACCAAACTCAACCAGCAGGCGGCGCAGAAACAACTGCCCGACATCGTCATCAACGACACCGCCCAACTCGGCAACATGCAGTCGCAGGGCTGGCTCCAGCAGGTCGACAAGGCGGCGCTGGCCGGTGGCGACCAGCTCGCGGAAACCGCCTGGAAGGCCGCCGCGGGCAGCGACGGCAAGTATTACGCGGCGCCGTTCTCGGCCCAGTCGTTCGCGCTGATCGTACGCAGGGACTGGCGCGAGAAGGTCAAGATGGAGCCGCCCGCCACCTGGGCGGACCTCGCCGAGCTGGCCACCGCGTTCACGGAGCGGGACCCCGACGGCAACGGCAGGAAGGACACCGCGGGCTTCGTCGCCCCGGCGGGCACCAAGCGCGGCTACGCCTCCTGGTACGCCTCCTCCCTCATCTACGCCAACGGCGGCGACTTCCTCACGGCCGCCGGCGCCGGCAAGTACACCGCCACGGTGAACGACCCCAGGACCGTCGAGGCCGTCCAGTACCTCCAGGACCAGTTCTGCAGGACCAAGACGGTCAACCCGGGCGCGGTCAGCAACGACACGACCGTCACGCACGAGGTGTTCGAGAAGGGCCAGGGCGGCATCTACCTGGTCGGGCCGTACGTGCTGGCCAGGTTCGTCAAGAGCATCGGCACCGACAAGCTCGAGGTGCTGCCCGTGCCCAAGGGCCCGTCGGGCGGCCCGGGCACCCTCGGCGAGGGCGAGAACGTCTACCTCATGGCCGGCTCGCCGAACCAGGACGCGCAGAAGAAGTTCGCCGAGTTCGCCGTCTCGCCCGAGGGACAGCGGATCGGCATGAACAAAGACGCCAACGGCGCCATCGTCCGCCTGCCGGTCAACACCACGGTCGACCTGGCCGCCGAGCGGCAGGACCCGCGCTGGAAGGTGTTCCAGGAGTCGTACGCGAACGCCGTCTACGCCCCGCCGGTGCCCAACTGGGCGCCCATCCGCCAGACCTCCGCCGACGCCATCAACGCCGTATGGGCCGACTGCTCCGCCGACGTCAAGGCCGCGATGGACCAGCTCAACACCAAGCTGACCCAGGAACTGCAGAGCCAGAAAGCGTCATGACCTCCCCACTCGCCCCGGCGCGCGGCCGCACGGCGTCCCCCGGCCACCCGCCCAAGGCGGCGCGGTGGCGGGGGCCGCTGATCGCGTGGCTGTTCCTGGCGCCCGCGCTGCTGCTCTTCCTGTACTTCAAGTTCATCCCGATGTTCGTGGGCCTGTGGAAGAGCCTGTTCAAGGTGCAGACCTTCCTCGGCGACGAATGGGTCGGCCTGCGGAACTACCAGACGATCATGGGCGACGACGAGTTCGGCGCGGCCATCTGGCACAGCGTCGTCCTGGCCCTGGGCACCACCGTCGGCTCCCTCGTGCTGGGCCTGGGGCTGGCGCTGCTCATCGAGGGGCCCGCCCGGTACCTGTGGTTCGTCAGGACCGCGGCCTTCCTGCCGGTCGTCACCACGATGGCGGCCGTGGCCGAGGTGTGGCGCATCATGTTCCACCCCGCCAACAACGGGATGCTCAACGTGATCCTCGGCTGGGCGGGCATCGCCCCGCAACCGTGGCTGGCCAGCGAGGACTCTTCGCTCTGGTCGATCATGCTGATGAGCGTCTGGCGCGGCACCCCGTACGACATGATGATCTTCCTGGCCGGTCTGGTCGGCGTGGACCGCACGCTGTACGAGGCCGCGGCCGTGGACGGGGCCTCGACCTGGCGGCGACTGCGGCACATCACGCTGCCGGCGCTGCGTCCGGTGTTCTGGATCCTGTTCACGCTGGCGGCCATCCGCGGCCTGCGGGTCTTCGTCGAGGTGTACGTGCTCACCAACGGCGGACCGAACGGCTCCTCCGAGGTGCTGATGACGCTGATCTACAAGCTCGGCTTCCAGAAGAACGAACTGGGGGTCGCCTCGGCGGGCGGCATCGTGCTGTTCGCGGCCACGCTGGCGCTCACCGTGATCGTGCAGATGCTGCGCAGGAGGCAGGCGACATGAGGTTCGACAGCGCGCTGGGCCTGGAGTCGCGGCGGGGGCCGCTGGCCGTCGCGGGGAAGGTCCTGGTCTACGGGCTCATGGTCACGGTCTTCACCGGGCCGCTGGTCGGGCTCCTGATGAGCGCCTTCAACAAGACCCTCGACCCCACCTCCTTCTCGCTGTGGCCCGACGAGTTCACCTTCGAGAACTTCGTCCAGGCCAAGGACAAGAACGTCTACCGCTACCTGCTCAACTCGTTCATCGTCGTGGGCTTCGGGCTGCTGCTGCAGATGCTGGTGAGCGTCTTCGCGGCGTACTCGCTGGCGCGCAAGAAGTTCCGCGGCATGACGTTCGTGATGTTGCTCATGCTCACCACGATGATGCTCCCCGAGGAGATCATCGCGATCCCCCTCTCGCTCGTCCTGGCCGACCTGCCGGTGCTGCACCTGAACCTGATCGGCACCTACGCCGGGATGATCCTGCCCGTCGGGGCCTGGGGCTTCTCCATCCTCGTGATGACCGAGTTCATGAAGGAGGTGCCGGTCGAACTGGAGGAGGCCGCGCGCATCGACGGCGCCGGCGAGCTGCGGATCTTCGCCACGATCATCCTGCCGCTGTGCCGCCCCGCGCTCGGCGTGATCGGCGTCTTCGGGTTCACCATGATCTGGGACCAGTACCTGCTCCCGCTGATCGTCGCCCCCGAGTCGGACATGTGGACACTGCCCATCGCGCTGCGCTCGCTCCGCTCGGACGAGGAGGTCGGCATCGGCGTGCTGCTCGCCGCCTCGCTGCTGGCGCTGCTGCCGTCGATCATCGCCTTCCTGGCGTTCCAGCGGCAGTTCATGCGCGGTCTGACAAGCGGCGCGGTCAAGGGTTAGGCGTCCATGTATCTGGACGGTATCCCATATCCTGGATATCCGAAGCCGCCGAAGGATATGAGATGGGATGGCCATGGAGCAGCCCCAGTTGGTCAAGTCCGCCGAGCGGACCGTACGCATCCTGGAGACGCTGGCCGAGTCGCACGACCATCTGACCCTGTCGGAGCTCCAGCAGCGTACCGGCTTCCCCCGCAGCAGCCTGCACGCCCTGATGCGGACGTTGGTCGAGCTCAACTGGGTGGAGACCGACTCGGCCAGGTCGGCCTTCGGGATCGGGCCGCACGCGCTGCTCACCGGCACGGCCTACCTCGACAAGGACCCCGCGCTGCCGTACGCGCAGGACTGCCTGGAGGACCTGCGGGACGAGATCGGCCACACCGTGCACTTCGCCCGCCGTGACGGGGCGCACGTGCTCTACCTGGCGACCAGGGAGTCCCGCGAGGCCGACCACGTCATCCCCAGGGTGGGCCGGCGGCTGCCCGCCCACCTCACGGCGCTCGGGCAGGTGCTGCTCGCCCAGCTCACCGACGACGAGGTCGTGGCGCTGCTGCCCAACCCGCTGACCACGCTCACCCAGCACACCATCACCGACCTCACCAAACTGACAGACGAACTCGACCAGGTCCGCACCCGCGGCTGGTCGTACGAACGCGAGCAGGGCACGCCGGGCGTGGCCTGCGTGGCCGTGGCGGTCGACTACCGCATCCCGGCCACCGACGCGATCAGTTGCTCGATGCCCGCCGGACTCACCCCGGCCGAGGTCGAGCAGATCACCCACGCGGTTGTCAAACACACCCAGAAGCTGGCAGCCACCCTCCGCAGGGAGGGCATCCGCTAGAAAGGACCGTTGATGCGGCTAGACGGCGTTCTCTTCTTCCCGGTGACCCCCTTCGGCCCCGACGGCGCGCTCGCCGAACCCGTCCTCGCCCGGCACGTCTCCAACGGCGTCGCGGCAGGGGCGGGCGGGGTCTTCAGCGCGTGCGGCACCGGTGAGTTCAACGCCCTGGACCTCGAGGAGTACACCAGGGTGGTGGCCACCTCGGTGGCGGCCACCGCCGGCCGCGTCCCCGTCCTCGCCGGCGCCGGAGGGCCGCTCCCCGCCGCCCGCGCCATCGCCCGCGCCGCCCGCGCCGAGGGCGCCGACGGCCTGCTGCTGATGCCGCCGTACCTCGTCACGGGGCCCGCCTCCGGCCTCGTACGCTACGTGCGCGAGGTGGCCGAGGCCGGCGGGCTGCCCGTCATCATCTACCAGCGCGGCACCGCCCGCTTCACCCCCTCGGCGGTGGCCGAACTGGCCGCCGAGGTGCCGCTGGTGGTCGGGTTCAAGGACGGGCTGGGGGACCTCGACCTGCTCCAGCGCATCATCCTGACCGTGCGCAGGGAGACCGGGAAGGACTTCACGTTCTTCAACGGCCTGCCCACGGCCGAGCTGACCGTGCCCGCGTACCGGGGGCTCGGGGTGAACCTGTACTCGAGCGCCGTCTTCGCCTTCGCACCCGAGATCGCGCTCGCCTTCCACAAGGCCGTGACCGGCGGGGACGAGGTGCTGGCACAGCGGCTGCTGACCGACTTCTACCTGCCGCTGGTGGAGCTGCGGGATCGGGTGCCCGGGTACGCGGTCTCGCTGGTCAAGGCCGGGGTGCGGATGCGGGGACTGGAGGTGGGGGGTGTGCGGGCGCCGCTGGTGGATCCTGGTGGGGAGGATCTGGTGGAGCTGGAACGAATCATCGGGGCGGGCCTGTCCATCACCGGCACCGCCCAGACACTCAACACCCACCGCCGCTAACCACCCACATCCCGACACCCACATCCCCTGAAACCCACCACCCGCGCCCCTCCCCTCGGCCCTTGCCCGTCCCTTCAACCCCTGCCCGTCCCCTTCGACCCTTGCCCGTCCCTTCAGCCCTTGTCCGTCCCCTTCGGCCCTTACCCGCCCCTTCAGCCCTTGTCCGTTCCCTCGGCCCCTGCCCGTCCCCTCACAGCCGCTCCCCAACCGTCTGCCACTCCCAGCGATCCCCCGCAGGCCCTATTCCGCAGATCTTCGCACCCAAGCCCTGCATCACTCCGACGCCGACATTGACCATGGCTGCCCGCTCCCGCCAAGTGATCGGCCCGATATGTCTGGCTCACACACAGGCGAGCCACTCAGATCGTTCAGACCTCCAACCGGCCGTCCACCCTGCGCGGGACGGACAGCGGGTTGGCGTCCTTGAGCTCGTCCGGCAGCAGCTCCTCGGGCCAGTCCTGGTACGCCGTGGGCGCCAGCCACCGCCCGATCGCCGTGGCCCCCACCGACGTGTACGACGTCGTAGCCGCAGGCCAGGGCCCACCGTGATGCATGGCCCAGCAGACGGCGACCCCGGTCGGCCAGCCGTTCCAGATGAGCCGCCCGGCCTTCTTGGCCAGCACCTCGGCGACCTCGGCGGCCTCGTCCGGCTCCGTGCCGTGGACGGTCGCGGTCAGCGAGCCTTCGAGCCGTCCGAGCACCGGCCGCAAGTCCGAAATTTCGCGGTAAGTGACCACGATCGACGTCGGCCCGAAGCACTCCTCACCAATGCCCGGCAGCTTCTCCGCGAACGTGTCGAGATCGGCCGTGAACACCTTCGGCGTGACCGCCCAACTCCCCTCACCCGGCTTGCCCTCGGCCAGCAGTCGCAGCTCACCCAGCCGTTCGACGCCCCCGAGGTACCCGTCGCGGATGCGCTCGGCCAGCATCGGCCCGCCACTCGTGCCTTCGACGGCCTCGACGATGGCGTCGCGCAACTCGTCGTCGTCGGGCACGAACATGAGCCCGGGATTCGTACAGAACTGCCCGACCCCCAGCGTCAGCGACGCGGCGAACCCCGTGGCGACCTCCTTCGCGGACGCCGACGGGAGCACGACCACGGGGTTGACGCTCCCCAGTTCGCCGTAGAACGGGATCGGCACCTCCCGCTCGTCGATCAGCCCCTGGATCGCCTTGCCCCCTGCCACGGAGCCGGTGAACCCGGCCGCGACCACGCCGGGATGCCGCACGAGGTCGACCCCGGCCCGGATGCCCTGGACCAGCCCCAGCAGGTCGGGGTACGGCAGCGCCTCCCGTACGAGCTTGGCCACCCGCTCGGACGTGTTCGGGTGCCCGGGGTGCGCCTTCACGACCACGGGACACCCGGCCGCCAGCGCGGAGGCCGTGTCGCCGCCGGCCACCGAGAACGCGAAGGGGAAGTTGCTCGCCGCGAACACGGCCACGACACCCTGCAGCGCGTGCTTCATCCGCCGCACGTCGGGCCGGGGCGGCGCCGTCGAAGGGTCAGCGTGATCGATGATGGCTTCCAGGTGGCCGCCGTCCCTGATCACCTCGGCGAAGAGCCTGAACTGCCCCGCCGTACGCGCCACCTCGCCGCGCAGGCGTACCTCGCCGAGCGCGGTCTCCTGGTCAGCGAGTCGCCACAGGTCGTCCACCTGCGCGGCGAGCGCGTCGGCGACGGACTCCAGCGCGGCGGCCCGCTCGGCGGCCGGAGTCGCCCGCCAGGCCGCTCCGGCCGCGGCCGCAGCGGAGACGATCAAGTCGACCCCGGCGCTGTCGGTCTCGGGCAGGGCGGCGCCCACGGTCTCGCCGGTCCTGGGGTCGTGTCCGTAGATCATCGAATGGCCCTTCGGAGTCTTGACACTTCTTCAGGCTGATTCTTACAGTTGCGGCGACGTGTCCACAAACCTGGCCAGTGTTCACATATATGGACGGCATGCGATGATCATCAGACAGATCCGCATCACCCCCGTCGCCTTCCTGGACCCGCCTCTCCTGAACGCCGCCGGAGTCCACCAGCCGTGGGCCCTCCGTACCATCGTCGAGATCGTCACCGACGAAGGTCTGACCGGACTGGGCGAGACCTACGGCGATCTCGGACACCTCGGCAAGGTACGCGAATGCGCGCAGGCCCTGACCGGCCTCGACGTCCACGCCCTGAACACCATGTACGCCCGGGTCACCGCGATCGTCGGCGAGGACGTTCGGCGCGCGCCGACCGCCTCCCAAGAGCGAAGCATCGACCGCGTCTTCTCCGCCTTCGAGGTGGCATGCCTGGACATTCGCGGCAAGGCGGCCGGTGTCCCGGTTTCCAACCTCCTGGGCGGCCGGGTGAGGGACGCGGTGCCGTACAGCGCGTACCTCTTCTACAAGTGGGCCGGCCACCCCGGCGCGGCACCGGACCGGTTCGGCGCCGCCCTGGACGAAGCGGGCATCGTCGAGCAGGCCAGACTCCTGATCAGGGAATACGGCTTCGAGTCCATCAAGCTCAAGGGCGGCGTCTTCCCCCCGGACGAGGAGATCGCCGCGATCCGCGCCCTGCACGAGGCGTTCCCCGGCGTCCCGCTCCGCCTCGACCCGAACGCCACCTGGTCGGTCGAGACCTCGATCCGCGTCGCCCGGGAACTCGACGGCACCCTCCAATACCTGGAGGACCCGACGGCAGGCATCACGGGCATGGCGGAGGTCGCCGCCGCCGTACCCATGCCCCTGGCCACCAACATGTGCGTGGTCACCCCCGAACACTTCCCGCCCGCCACGGCATCCCGCGCGATCGACGTACTCCTCCTGGACCACCACTATTGGGGCGGCCTCACACGCTCCTCGCACATCGCCACCATGTGCCACGCCTTCGGCCTGGGCATGTCCATGCACTCCAACTCCCACCTCGGGATCAGCCTCGCCGCCATGACCCACCTCGCCGCCACCACCCCGAACCTCACGTACGCGTGCGACACGCACACCCCCTGGCAGAACGGCCAAGACGTGCTCGCCCCCGGCACCCTCCGCTTCACCAACGGCTCCGTCCCGGTGCCCACAGGACCCGGCCTCGGCGTGGAACTGGACAGAGACGCGCTGGCGGTCATGAACGAGCAGTACGAGAAGTGCGGAATCGTGGCGCGAGACGACACGTCGTACATGCGCCGCATCAACCCCTCCTTCTCCCCAACCAGACCCCGCTGGTAACCCACCCCCCAACCAGAAGCCCACCCACCCTTATCCCCCAAACCATCCACACCGACAGAACCCATCACCACCCAGCCACCTCAACCCACAGCACCAATCCCACCAGGCCACCCCAGCCCCACAACAACCATCCCCACCAGGCCACCCCAACCCCACAACACCATTCCCACCAGGCCACCTACACCCACAGAACCCACCCGCCCACGCAAAAGGCAGACCCGCGCCCACCCGCCCACTCCACTACATAACGAACAGAAATCCATTTCCCACCCCAACACCCCCACCACAACCCCCAATCCCCACAATCCCCACAATCCGCCTCTCCGCCGCCACCAGCACCCACACTCACGGAACCAGTTCCCATCAGGCCATCCACTCCGGCACAAGGAGACCCGCTAATGAACGTCGCCTACCTCTACCCCTGGGACGTGGTCGGTGACCCATCGGCCCCCGGTCGCCTGGCGGACCTGGGCGTCCAAGCGGTGGCCCTGGCAGCCAGTTACCACTCGACAAGGGCGGCCACGCCGTACCACCCCGCCCACCGCGTACTGGACGTGCCATATCCGGCCTTCTACCTCCCGATCCGTCCATCGTCCTGGTCCCGGCTCGTCCCTGCCGCTCCCACCTGGACGCCCGCCGACGCCTACCTCCAGGCCAGGGACGCGCTCAAGGCCGTCGGCCTCCAGGTCCACGCCTGGACCGTCCTCACCCACAACTCCCACCTGGGCACGTCCAACCCCGACCTCGTCGTACGCAACGCCTTCGGCGACCCGTACCCGTACGCACTGTGCCCGGCCAATGAGGACGTCATCGAGTACTGCGAGAACCTCGTCAAGGAGATCCTGGAACTGGCCGAGCCGGACGGCCTGATCCTGGAAGCCTGCGGCCCGATGGGCTTCGGCCACCAAAGCGTCCACGAGAAAACCTCCGGCACAGACTGGACCGCAATGGACACCGACCTCCTCTCCCTGTGCTTCTGCACAAAATGCGCCCCCCACTACCCAGAAACAACAAGAGCCAAAATCCGCGCCACCATAGACAAAAACCCCCACACCCACACCCACACCCACACCCACACCCACACCCACACCCACACCCACACCCACACCGACTCAGCCAACATCAGATCCAGCAGCAGCCCAACGGCCACCACCTACCCCCACAACACCCCAACCCACGCCCCTCCTCACAACACCCCCACCCACATCCACCCCTCCAGCCCAACCACGCAAACCACCAAGACCGCCACCGCCACCGACACCGCCACCGACACCGACACCGACACCGACACCGACACCGACACCGACACCGACACCGACGAGACATCGAGCACCAGCGTCACCACCCCGCAACCCCCACCTACCACCATCGAAGCCGCCCTCGGCCCCCTGGCCGACGAAATCCGCAACATCCGAGTCGCGCTGTCCACCACCCTCCGCCAACGCCTGATCACTACCGCCAGAGAAACCGCCCCAGAGGTCCCCATCACCCTCCACGCCAACCCGAACCCCTGGGCCACCGGCGCCTTCGCCCCTCTCCCCGCAGGCGAACCGGGAGCAGACGTCTTGGTCGCCAACTGCTGGGGCGACCCCACCACAGACGCCACCCGCCTCGCCCACCTGAAGAAACTCGCCACACCGACCCAGCGAGTAGGCGCCTACGTCCTAGCCCTCCCACCCCGCCCAGCAGACCCCGAGGTCCTGGCCGACCACCTCCGGACATACGCCAAAGCCGGAGCCTCAGAGTTCCACCTCTACCACGCAGGCCTGGCCTCCCCCCGCCGCCTGGCGACCCTCGCACAAGCCCTGGCCCTCCTCCCGTAGGCAGCACCCACCACAAGTCGTACGCGCGCGCCACAGGGATCAAGGCACAGTGACCGAGGCACAGTGCTCGGGACCCGCCCGCGCCTCCCCCGCAGGCACCCCGCCCCCACTCACGCGGAGCGACCTGGATTCCCCCGGCCGAACAGCCCAGTCCGAACCCGCGCCACACACCGCGCCACACCCCGCACGCACCATATGCACCCCGCACGCACCATACGCACCGCACCGCGCCACACCGCACCGCACCACACCGCACCGCACACCGCGAGGCCCGCCCGAATCAGAAGGCGCTGCGCTGCTCAGGTCAGGAGACGCACCCTCACGTCGCGCCACGCTCTCATGCCGTACCGCATGCCCGGCACGGATAAAGCTCATCCGCCACGGATAGATTCACCCCATGACCGATGTGCGAGTTGTCTTCCGAAAGTACGGCGGCGCACTGCACTGGAACCACCCGGGCCGCCGACTCGGCGAGGATGAACACGGTGTGTGGGTCGAAGTCCCAGGCGGAACCGTGGCCCGCAAGGGTGAAGGCCCGCCTGTCACGTGGGAGACGACAGCCATCATGCTTTTCCCCCGAAACGCCTGGTGGACAGCGTCGTTCAACACCCCACCCCACAAAAGCGAGGTCTACGTCGACGTCACCACCATTCCAGAGTGGAAGAACGGCGAGGTCACCATGCTCGATCTCGACCTGGACGTTATCCGAATGCGGGACGGACGTCTAATCCTCGACGACGAAGACGAGTTCGCGGAACACCAGATCCTCTTGAACTACCCATCCGAGCTAATCACACAAGCAGAAGAATCCGCACGCTGGCTTCTCAATGCAGTGGGCAAAAGAACAAGACCCTTTGACGGCGCACATTTGGACTGGCTCTCAAAATCAATCCAACCCTAACACACCCCAACCGTCACCGCTCACAAGAAAACCCATCAACGACACCCGCCCCCATCAACAACCATGCCATACCCAATAAAAGACAACGCCTGACTCAAATCCAAGCTCAACCAATTCACTCAAACCCAGACACTCGAACGCACGACTCCCCGACCCTAACCCCATGACTCTCAACCAGCCAAGGCATCCGAGCCCGCCGCCCCATTAACCATAACTCATCACTCACAAAACAAGCCCAACTAGCCACACCCCAAAGGGTGAACCAAGCACCCCACTCGCCAATTGAAGCTACACCGCGACCCTATTAGGCAACCAAAGCATCAAAGAAACAGCCCTACCTCATCCCGTCACTCACCGAAAATCAAAATCGTCTACCTCCATCACTTGGCCGCAGAGACCAACCCACTCTCATATGCCGCGATAACGAGCTGCGCCCGATCCCGAGCCTCCAGTTTGGCCAGCAACCGTGTGATATGCGTCTTCACCGTCGCCAGGCTCACCTGCAGATGCGCGGCGATCTCACCGTTAGACAGCCCTCGCGCGATCAACACCAGAACCTCCCGTTCCCGCTCCGTGACACCTTCCAGCCCTTTGACCCGAGGCAGCACCGGAGTACGCGCGAACTCCTCGATCAGCCTCCGCGTCACCGTCGGGGCCAACAGCGCCTCCCCACCGGCGACCACACGAATCGCGGCCAGCAGGTCCGCAGGCGGCGTATCCTTCAGCAAAAATCCACTGGCCCCGGCCCGAAGCGCATCATAAACGTGAGCATCGAGATCGAACATCGTCACGACCAGCACCCGAGCGATCTCGCGGATACGACGAGTAGCCTCAATGCCATCCATGTCCGGCATTCTCACGTCCATAAGCACGACATCCGGCCGCCGCTCCGATACGACCTTAACAGCCTCGACCCCGGTAGCCGCCTCGCCCACCACCTCCAAATCGGGCTCGGAGTCCACCAGCACCCTGAAGCTGCCCCGGATCAACGCCTGATCGTCGGCGACGACCACCCGGATCACGAAACCTCCTCATACGGAAATTTCGCAAACACTCGAAATCCTCGACCAGGCAGGATCCCAGCCTCGTAAACACCTCCGTACATCATCACCCTCTCCCGCATCCCAATAAGGCCGTGCCCGGAACCGCCGGAAGGCAATGTACGTCTCCCCGGTCCGTCATCGGTCACCTCGATCCGCACGACCTTTCCGTCCGCGACCACGGAAACCCGGCAGGTGGTCGGCGCGGCGTGTTTCACCACGTTGGTGAGAGCCTCCTGAACAATTCGATAAACCGACAACGCCACGCCCTCAGGCAGGCGTCCCCATGCGTCCGTCTTCCGTTCCCGCGCCCCGCCATCGGCCAGCTCGAAGCGGAGCTCGAACTCCACCTCGATCCCGGCCAGCCGGGCCTGATCCACCAGCGCCTGCAAGCCTGCCAGCCCGGGCGCGGGCACACGGTCGGGCATCTCGGTCGATCTCAGCACGCCCAGCAGATGGCGCATCTCGACCAGCGCGCTCCGGCTGGCAGTCTCGATCACGCGCAGGGCGTCGTGCGCCTCTTCCGGCTTGGTGGACATGACATGATTGGCCACCCCGGCTTTGACCGCGATCAGCCCGACGCTGTGCGTGACCACGTCATGCAGCTCACGGGCGATCCGTAACCGTTCCTCCGTCACCGCCTGCGCCGCCAGCCGCTCGGCGTCACGTGCCGCATACGACCTGCGCTCGTGCACGGCCCGGCCGATCGTCCACGCCCCGCCCAGCGCCGCGATGCCCAGCAGCGGCTGGTCGAGGTGCACCAGCCAGTCGGGCGCCTCTCCGCGTGTTGTGCCCGCCATCGTCAGGGCGAGGAAAGTGATCAGGCTCACCACCGCAATGGCCGACGTCGGGATCGCGGCGCCGCGCCGGTCAGACAAGGCGACGATGTAGAGGGCGTACGCGGGCGCGAGATAGGCGAGCCCCACGACACCGGCCAGCACGGCGTAGACGGCCAGCGCCAGCGTGAGGCAGAAGACCGACAGAGGCCACACCCTGCGCAGCGCCAGCGGCAACCCCAGGCCAAGCGGCAGCGCCATCCGCATCCACGGCGGCAGAACGGTGGCGTGCACCGTCATGGTGAACATCAGGAACGCGAAGCACAGCCCCGCCATCAGGTCGAGCACGACCAACTGCTGACGGCTCATGCGCCTGACGAAGAAGGGGTGCGTGTCCACGCGTTGAACCGTAGCCGTTGAAGTGGCGTGCCCACGTCAACCCAGGGTCTGACCTTGAAGTTCGAACCCTGGTCCGACGCGCCGGCGGCCCGGCCTCCCGCATCCTTTACCGCGTGATCGAACTCCTCCACCTCACCAAGCGCTACGGCGACACCCTCGCTGTGGACGACCTGTCCTTCAAGGTCGAGCCGGGCCACGTGACCGGTTTCCTCGGCCCCAACGGCGCCGGCAAGTCCACGACCATGCGCCTGATCCTCGGCCTCGACGCGCCGACCTCCGGCCGCGCCCTGGTCAACGGGCGCCGATACGCCTCGCTCACCAAGCCGATGCGCGAGGTCGGCGCGCTCCTCGACGCGGGCGCCGTCCACGGCGGCCGCAGCGCTTACCACCATCTGCTCTGCCTGGCCCTCACCAACGACATCGGTCCCGCTCGCGTCGCGGAGGTGCTGGAGATGGTCGGTCTGTCGGGGGTGGCGCGCAAACGGGTGGGCGGATTCTCCCTGGGCATGAAACAGCGTCTCGGCATCGCGTCCGCGCTGCTCGGCGATCCCAGTGTGCTGATGTTCGACGAACCGGTCAACGGCCTCGATCCCGACGGCGTGCGCTGGATCCGGGGCCTGATGCGTTCGCTGGCCGCCGAGGGCAGGACCGTCCTGCTCTCCAGCCACCTCATGAGCGAGATGGCCCTCACCGCCGAGCGCATCGTGATCGTCGGCCGGGGCAAGCTCGTCGCCGAGGCCACCGTCGCCGAGCTGACGGCCCGCTATCCGTCGCTGGAAGAGGCATACCTGGCCCTGACCGCAGAAAGCGTCCAATACGGAGCCGCCCGATGAAGCCGCTCCTCTTCTCCGAATGGCTGAAGCTCCGCTCGGTCCGCTCGACGTACCACGCGATCGGCACCGCAGCCCTGATGGTGCTCCTCGGTGTCGTGTGGACGTTCTACGTGAGCACCCTCGCCGATCAGCGCGGCACTCTGCGGGCGGCCGCGCCCGAGGAGAGTTTCCTACCCCTGCTCCAGCTAAGCCTGGCCGTGCTCGGCGTGCTGGCGATCACTTCCGAATACACCACCGGCATGATCCGCACTAGTCTCGTCACGGTCCCGAAGCGCGGTGCCTTACTCCTGGCCAAGGCTGAGATCGTCGGCCTGCTCACACTCGTGACGGCCGCCTCTATCCTGCTGCTCACCTACGCGACGAGCCGCCTGATCGCGAACGACCACCGACTCGGTTCAACGAGACCGCGCTCGCCGACGACCTACCCATGCTCCTCGCCTCGGCCTTGTCGGTGACCGCCCTGGCACTGGTGGGGCTCGGCCTCGGTGCCGCCATCCGATCGACGGCGGGTGCTGTCGTCTCGGTCGTCGCCCTGCTGTTCGTGCTGCCCGGCGTCGCCAATTACCTGCCCCCACCGTGGAACACCCGCGTTGCCTCGCTCTTTCTGCCCAACCTCGTCCCGCAGATAGCCGATCAGCGCCTCTCGTCCCGTCTGGGCGACGGTTTCCTGCCGCCGTGGGCCGCGCTGGCCGTGCTCCTCGCCTACCCGCTCGTCACCCTCGTGATCGGCTTCAACGCGCTCAAACGGAGAGACGCATGACCTTCCCGACCTCAGCCCTCGCACCGACCTTCCCCCCGACCTTTCCGACCTCAGCCCTCGCACCGGCCTTCACACCGGCCTTCACGTCAGCCCTCACAGCGTCGAGGCACCCACCGGATCCGGACGTCCCTGTCCGATCCACGCTCGCCGCTTGTGCTGTCACCAGCACTTCCGCCTCTCGGATGCCCTCATGAGCATCCTCGCCTCCGAATGGCTCAAACTCCGCTCGGTGCGGTCGACATACGTGATCCTTGGTCTCAGCCTCTGCACCGTTCTCCTGGGCCTCGGGCTCGCCGCAATGGCCGCCGACATGTACGACTCCGCTCCCGCGGAGCAACAACTGCGCGCCCGGATCGCGGCCCTGGAGGAGGTCCTCGTGATCGTCCCGCAGTTGTGCTTGGGTGTCCTGGGCACGCTGGCCATCACATCCGAATACGTGACGGGCCTGATCAGGACGACTCTGGCCGTCGTCCCCCAACGCTGGCCCATCCTGGCCGCCAAATCCGTGATCATCGGTACGCTGGGCCTGCTCGTCGGCGCGGCAGCGGTCTTCGGCACCTATTTCGCGACCAGGAGCATGCTCGGTGACCGCTTCTCCGGGGCGTACGCCACGGCCTTCGGCGACCGGCTACCGCTCCTGATCGCACTCACCCTCACGGTGCCGGTGTTCGCGCTACTCGGCCTCGCCCTCGGCGCCCTCCTGCGATCAACCGTCGGTGCGATGGCGATCATCGTGGGCCTGGTCTACGTCATTCCCATGATCATCGGCCATCTCCCCGAGCCGTGGAGCGAGTTCTTGGGCTCACTGATGATCGGTGCGCTCCCCCGGGAGGTCATCGGTGACAGCAACGCCAACTCGGTGTACGGCTCCCTCCTGCCTCCCCCGGCGGCTGCCGTGGCCTTGGTCCTTTACGCGGTCGCCCCGCTCGTGATCGCCGCCTGGCTGATTCGCCGAAGGGACGCCTGACATGACGCGAGCCCCAAAGCCCTCGCCCGCAGAAAACTCCATGCGCGCCGACGCCGAGGCGCCTCCCCCGACCTACGCGCCCACGCCAACCCACGTTGTCCGCGCCAGCCCGCACGTCCACCCCAGCCCGCACGTCCACCTCAACCCACACGTTGACCCCAGCCCACGGGTCCACGCCAGCCCACACGTTCACGCGCCTACGCCAGAGCAACGCCTCCACCACGCGGAACAGCCAGGTCAACCCGTCACCCCACACGCGAAGAAACCGCGCAGTCGCCCACGGCCGCACCATGAACGCGCCAGCCGTCCACGAGCCCACCACGAACGCGCAGGCTCGGCATCCGCCGCCGACCTGGCCGGAAACCGGCCAGGTTCAGGCCCTTCGCCGGGTACGGCAGGCGAGGACACCTGCCGTACCGTCCTCGTGGTGCTCAGACCTCGAGCACCACGGGAATGATCATGGGCCGACGACGATAGGTGTCGCTCACCCAGCGGCCCACCGTACGACGTACGACCCGGCGGATCTCCTGCATGTCGACCACGCCGTCCGCGGCCTTCTCCGCCAGGGCGCGTTCGATCTGCGGGATGAACCCCTCGAACTGGAGCGGGTCGATGCCCGAACCGCGAGCGTGGATCTCGGGGCCGGCGGTGAGCTTGCCCGTGTTCGAGTCGACCACGACCACCACGGAGATGAAGCCCTCGTCGCCGAGGATCCTGCGGTCCTTCAGGGAGGTGTCGGTGATCTCACCCACCGACGAGCCATCGACGTAGACATACCCCGCGTGCACCGCGCCCACGATCCTCGCGCGGCCGTCGACCAGGTCCACGACGACGCCGTCCTCGGCGATCACGATGTGGTCGTCGGGCACGCCGGTGAGGGCGGCCAGCTTGGCATGCGCACGCAGGTGGCGCCACTCACCGTGCACGGGCATGAAGTTCGACGGGCGTGTCAGGTTGAGGACGTACAGCAGCTCGCCCGCGGCCGCGTGGCCGGAGACGTGCACCTTGGCGTTGCCCTTGTGCACGACGCGGGCTCCCCACCTGGTCAGGCCGTTGATGACCTTGTTGACCGCGGTCTCGTTGCCCGGCACGAGCGACGAGGCCAGCAACACGGTGTCGCCTTCGGCGATGCGGATGGGGTGATCGCGGTTGGCCATCCTCGACAGCGCCGCCATCGGCTCGCCCTGGGAGCCGGTGCAGATGAGCACGACGTCCTCGGGCGGCCATTCCTCGATGTCGCGCGAGTCGACGATCAGCTCCGGCGGCACCTTGAGATACCCGAGGTCGCGGGCCACTCCCATGTTGCGCACCATCGACCGTCCGACGAGCGCGACCTTGCGGCCATGCTTGGCGGCGGCATCCATGACCTGCTGGATGCGGTGTACGTGCGAGGCGAAGCTCGCCACGATGACCCGCTGCTCGGAGGTGCGGATCACCTCGTCGATGACCGGTGCGATCTCCCTCTCGCTGGTGACGAACCCCGGCACCTCGGCGTTGGTGGAGTCGGACATCAGCAGATCGACGCCCTCGGTGCCGAGCCTGGCGAACCCGCCGAGGTCGGTGAGGCGGCCGTCGCTCGGCAACTGGTCCATGCGGAAGTCGCCGGTGTGCAGCACGATGCCGGCAGGGGTCCTGATGGCGACGGCCAGCGCGTCGGGGATGGAGTGGTTGACCGCGAGAAACTCGCAGTCGAACGGCCCCAGCACCTGCCTCTCGCCCTCGACGACCTCGAGCTTGATCGGCTGGATCCGATGCTCGGTCAGCTTGGCCTCGATCAGGGCAAGCGTGAGCTTGGAGCCGACGAGCGGGATGTCGCGCCGCTCACGCAGCAGGTACGGCACCGCCCCGATGTGGTCCTCGTGGGCGTGCGTCAGCACCACGGCCTCGATGTCGTCGAGCCGGTCTCTGATGTATTCGAAGTCGGGCAGGATGAGGTCGACACCCGGCTGGTCCGGCTCAGGGAAGAGCACCCCGCAGTCGACGACCAGCAAACGACCGTCATATTCGAAGACGGCCATGTTCCTGCCGATTTCCCCCAATCCGCCGAGCGCGACGATGCGCAGGCCGCCTTCGGGCAGCGTGGGCGGAGGGCCAAGCTCAGGATGCGGATGACTCATGCCTGGCCCCTATGGTCAGATCTTGTTCTCAAAACTCCCGGTTCCTCCCCATTCCTATGCGTCTGTCAACTTCACCCCGCCGGCTACCAGGCAAGCACGCAGCTCGGCGATTTGCTTCTCCGTGGCGTCCACGAGCGGCAGCCGTACCGAGCCGACCGGCACTCCCACCATGCTCAGCGCCGCCTTCGCCATGATCGCGCCACCGGCGCGCAGCATGATCCCGTCCACCACCGGCGCGACCTGACCGTGAACGGCCAGCGCCTCCTTCACGTCACCGCTCTTGTGCAGGTGGATCATGCGCGCCAGCTCGGCGCCCACCACATGCCCCACGACGCTCACGAACCCGGCCGCGCCCAGCGAGAGCCAGGCCAGATTGAGCAGGTCGTCACCGGAGTAAAACGCGAGATCCGTCGCGGTCATCACCTGACTTGCGGCGAACAGATCACCCTTGGCATCCTTCACGGCCACGATGCGTTCGTGCTGCGCCAGCCGGAGCAGGGTCTCGGTCTTGATCGGTACGCCGCTGCGTCCGGGAATGTCGTAGAGCATCACGGGGAGATCCGTCGCATCGGCGACAGCGGTGAAATGCTGATACAGCCCCTCCTGCGGAGGCTTGTTGTAGTACGGCGTCACCACCAGCAGGCCGTGTGCACCGGCACGCGCTGCCTGCTTCGCAAGTTCGACGCTGTGGCGGGTGTCGTTGGTTCCCGCTCCAGCGACCACGACCGCGCGGTCACCAACCGCGTCGAGGACGGCGCTGACGATGCGCTGCTTCTCCTCATCGGACGTGGTAGGCGACTCCCCGGTCGTCCCATTGACGATCAGCCCGTCGTTGTGCTGTTCATCCACCAGATAGATGGCAAGACGTCGCACGGCCGCGTAATCGACCTCACCGTCGGGGGTGAACGGCGTGACCATCGCGGTCAGCATGCGGCCGAAGGGCGCGTCGGTGGTTCCAATTGGCGATGCCATAGTGCGAACGCTACCTGGATTCAGAAATCCATTGGACGCCGCCACCCCGCTTTGCCTGCCTGGGGCCGCTTTTTGCCCCCTTTCGCCAGCCTCTGGACACCCCATCGTCCCGCAGCGAACGAGTCGGCCGAGCCCTTCGACGAGACCAACGATCCGCGTCGGCCGCTCCCGCCCCCGATCATCGACGCCGAAGCAAGCCACACCACTCCAGCAAGATCAGGCCCCAGTTGCCGCGACAACATCCACCTGACGGCTACGTGCAGATCGAGCCTGACCGCAACAGCGAGATCACCTGGTCGCATCCCGGAACACGAAAGCAGGAGCGAGCCCCGCCCGAGAGGCACGTCCCGCCACTTGCCCGGTCGCCCGCCCGGCCCGCACCCGCTCGCTGCCGCGATCTTGAGCCGTCCTTCGCCCTCGCCCTGGCCCGCGCGATCGCTCTACGGCTCCCGCTTAGGCACGTCGATCTGGTAACGGATGAAGCCGCGGTTCTCGGCCACCTTGTCATACAGGCGGCGTGCGGTGCTGTTCGACTCGTGCGTGTTCCAGTACACGCGCATGCAGCCTCGTTCCCGAGCCCAGTCCGTGACGGCCCCGATCAGGGCACGGCCCACACCCTTGCCCCGGACGTCCTGAGCCGTGAACAGATCCTGCAAGTAGCAGAGGTCGGTGCTGGGAGCCGAAGTGCTTCCGTGGGTGAGGAAATGCGTGATTCCGACGAGCCGACCGTCCAGCCTCGCCCCGAGGGCGTGCAGTCGGGTGTCGGCCAGGAATTCACGCCAGGCGTGCTCGTACATCTCGTCCGGTTCGACTCGCTCATAGAAGTCGATGTACGCACGGAACAAGCCCTCCCATGCGTCCCGCTCAGACGGAAGAAGCCTGCCGATGTCGATCATGAAGTTTCCCCAAGGCGGTGTGGTGCTGCCACGTCACGGACAGTTACGGCACTCTGCGTGATACAGCGTCAGGCCCGGTAGATCACCTGAATGGACCCGGTGTCACACCGTAGAGAGAAGTGACCGTTCAGGGCACGACCACTCAGAGGCAATACCCGGAGACCACCTGCACGGGGCGCACTCGACGCACGCGCCAGCCCGGGTCACGGAGGGACGGGATCTCCGCGGGCCTCGGATTCACCCGGTGTCGACAGTCGAGGAGTCCTCGCCCCAACGGTACGCGCCCCGTCCGACCAGGGCTTTAGTAATGAGGGCAAGCCAAGGAGCGAGGAGGCGGACATGGAAGAGGCCGCCGATATGTGCTCGGGGGTACACACATCGACGACCTCTACCGGAGAATCGGTATGCCTTACATCGGCGTTACAGGGTTTCTCCGATAATTTTCCGCCATCGCAAAGTTGGGGCTCCAGCGGTCATCGATGACGGTCGGTTACCTGTCGAATACGGCAACATGGGGCAACGCCTCACACGAACCCCCAGGGATGGACTAGTGGCCACCTCAGATCCGGTCTACCTGCGTGTCGTCGAAGACATCCGGCGACAGATCACCGACGGCAGCCTCCCACCCGGCGCGCCCATTCCCTCGCGGGCGCAGCTGACCCGTAAGTATCAGGTCGGCGAGACCGCCGCCCGTCACGCTCTTCGCGTCCTCGCAGGCGAGGGCCTCATCATCGGCCGCGTGGGCTCGGGCCATTACGTCAGGGAACGCCCCGACCTCACCCCACTTCACCGATGGCGCTTTCTCGATCACCCCGCCCCGTTCGCCGCCGACCTGCAATCTCAAGGTAGACGCGTGACCTGGGACTGGCACAGCGAACCCGTCGAAGCCGGCCCCGATATCGCCAGGCGGCTACGCCTGCCCGAGACCGCCACACTCACCAAAACGCATTACCTCTTCCGTGGAGACGGACGTCCACTGCAACTCGCCACGTCCTACGAACTGCGCGAGTTCACCCCGCACCCGGAAGAGGAGCGACGCAGTCTGGTCACGAGACTGTACGCACACGGGATAAAGATCACCGAGATCGTCGAAAGCGTACACACCCGGATCCCCCGTCCCGTGGAGAGCGATGCGCTGGATCTGGCGGCGGGTGTGCACGTCCTGCACGTGGAGCGGACTCATTGGGCGGGAGATCGCCCGGTGGAGACCAGCGACATCGTTATCCCAGGAGATCGCTTCCGGGTCACCTACAGCATGCCGGTTTAGGCCGGGGAGCTCCGGACGCACGCCCTCCTCGGTCGCTCGCCCGGAGCTCCCTCGACTCGACCCCCGTGACAGGACGCGGATCCCGGACAAACGCGCCGAGACTGCGGGCACGGCTCGGAGCAGATCGTTACCGTACGTACTCCCGGATGACAGCGCACACTGTCGGGACCAGGGCAGGCGTCAGGCCCGAGCCGTGTGGAGCCATTGAGGCAGGTACGCGCCAGTCGCATGCGCCACGGCCGTCGCCGTTTCGCGACCCCCCACGCCTGTGACCAGGACTAACTCACACACCACTTCCGCGAACCATTTCCGGGGACGCAGCCGACGCAAGGCTCACTCCCCTGGGCGCCACCCGCCGCGTGTAGGGCGTGAGCGAGCCACGCGTGCCGTTCCGGTCAGCCGCGGGCGAGTCGCGCCCCGCCTTGGGGGCGACTGCGCGACGCGTCCCGTTCAGCGCACCATGTGATCCCGTTTCCGCGCCTCCTCCCGTGTTCGCCATCGGCGGGCCGGGGCCCCGCCCGGCCGGCAGGTTGGTCCATCGTCCCGGCGTCGGCCGGGCATGTGCGATTGTGCGCGTCTGGCGCTCGAATTACCGGTATTGGCCCTGGCCGTCGTGGGCGACTACCGGCATTTGTCCTGGTCTCCATGGGCAATTACAGGCATTTGCCCCGGTTGCCATGGGTGTCAGGATGCCGGTGGCGAACCACGTTTTCGTTGTTCGCAGTGCCGTTTCCTCCACGTCGGTCACGCCCGGGCCACTTCTTGGCACCGTACCCGGGGGTGCCCAGGGGGCAGTCGCAGTTCTGCCGAACCTTTCGCCGCCCGGCGAGGGACGCCTGTCTGCCGGCCGCGCTGCGAGGCCATCGGGATTCTGCCCAATCTCGGCGCGGTCCGTGCCGTGAACGCGTGACGATCACGCGGGTCTGCCGAGAACGTGCAGCTCAGAGATTGTCGGTGCGGGTTGATACAACGGTTGCGGAGGTTGCCGATGCGAGTCAAAGACCTGTCCGAGCGTGACCGGCCGCGCGAACGGCTCATGTCCATCGGTGCTGCCGCACTGGCAGACCGGGAGCTGTTGGCGGTGCTGCTCGGCTCGGGGTTCCGTGGGGCGAGCGCTCTCGACCTGGCCACCCAGGTGATCGAGCACTGCGGAGATCTCGATGCGCTCAGTCGTTCCGACCCGCATCGGTTACTCGCGCTGCGCGGGATCGGCCCTGCCAAGGCCGCGCGGGTGACCGCGGCCTTCCAACTCGTACGCCGGGCGGACGCGTGGCCGGAGCGTGAGCGGATCACGAGCACGTCCGACCTGGCCCACGCGTGCGCGCCGCTCCTGCGTGACCGGAGGCAGGAACGCCTGGTCATGGTGGTGTGCGATACCGGCGGACGGATTCTGAAGCGAGCGGTGCTGACCGAAGGCGGCAGCGATCACACTCCGATGCCTGTACGCGAGCTGATCACGGAGGTGCTCACCTCGGGTGGGGCGATGTTCGGGCTTGCCCACAATCACCCGGGAGGCTCGCTCGAACCCAGCCCGGAAGACCTGGAGGCCACGGCCCGGCTCGTCGAGGCCGCGCGGACGGTCGGGCTCCGGTTGCTCGACCATCTGATCATCTCGGACGGCGCCTGGAGGCGGATTCCCACCTAAACCAATTCCACGGCGGACTATGAACCCATCCAACCGCAAACGGCATCATCCCATGTATAGCGCCGAACGGCAGTTTTCCAACGGATGACCATGAGAATCTAATGACGCGGGTAGGCCGTTACGGACGTCAGCCGGCCAATACTCGTCATGGGCTGTGGTTCCGTGTCCCCTTGAATAGCATGGGACCAGGTCCATGGGCTCGCGTTCGTCCCGGGTGAAGTCCGTCCCGCACATTGTCGGGGTGGGCAGGCGCGTCACCCGGGACAACGCGCGGGATAGCAGGTGCGTCAGCATTGGACACCTGAGCACGTAATCGTCAGCGGTGTTCGGTCTGCAAAGGCGATGGCTCTGCGTGCACAGGAGCCTGTTGCGCACTGTTGTCACCGGATGGGTGGCGGCACTCCCATCCGGTGACAATCCGGCCGCTCGGGCCAACGACAATCCGACTGCTTGCACCGGTGCCAATCCAGCGGCTCCTGCTGGGACGGTCTGGATGCTTGGGTGGGCGTCGGTCCGGAAGTTCTGGCCGAGGACAGGCCGACGGCTCGGACTGGGAAGGGGACGGGCCGACAGCTCTGGCCGAGGGACCGGCCGACCGGCTCTGACCAGGGACGAGGTGGTGGCTCGGGCCGCGCGTTCGGCCTCCCGCTACTCGTCCGGGTGAGGGTTCCGGTCGGCGGGCACGACAGCCCTTTAGCGACCAAGACTCCTGACCAGTGCTGTGGATGGCACGATCTGTCCCCAGGATTCGCGATCGGTCCAGGGGAGGAAAGCGTTCGCTCGCCGGCGGCAACAGGACACCCGAGTCTGCTGGCATGGCGCCCCGATAGCTCCCCGACCAGGTGAGTTTCGACCAGGGATGTGCGTGGGCCGTCAGGGGCGCTGGTGCCCGATCGCGGGCAGGAGTCGCAGGCCGGGGGCGCCATCAGGGAATCCGGCGTTGGGTGGACAACCAGGTCTCCTGACTATGATCGTCAATGAAAGTCGGAGTTACTGGTCATGAACCTCTTCCCTGGACAAGGGTCGAGGCGTCAGACTGTTGACCGCGGCCATCGCGCTCGACACCCTTGCGAACTGCGTCTTCGTAGGGGTCGCGATGGCCGTCACCATCTTCTCGCCTGAGCGACTCCTTGCCTCTGGGGCTACCTGCGCCACGTTGAGGGTGGCGAGGTCCTGCCGGTCAAGAGTCGGCGGGCAATCCTTGAGCATTGCGGCGCAAGCGGCACGCTGGTGGAGCCTACCTACCGAGGGCGGGTGGGGCCCGAGGTTGCGCGGGATGGTTCTGCTCGTGAGAGATGACCGCGGTTGCTCACCGGGGCGTGACCGCGACCCTGTTTCGGCGAAGTCGTTGTTCGTGAGTTTCGACCGCACCGTGTGGCTTACGGTGAGGCGCTGGAGGCGCTTCGTGATGAAGGAGCGTCCCAATGCCCCCTTCGAAGGTCGAGCGTTACGCCGCGAACCGCTGGGACGCCCGCGCGGGGATGTCAGGGCGTGCGATCGAGAAGAAGCACCGGGTTGGCCGGCGGACGTCCTCCGCTGTGACCTGGACCGCTTCTCTTTCCTCCTCGGGCGATGATAAGCGCGTTGCCCTCGATACAACCGACTTTTGAACGACCGTCCGCAACGTCACGGACACCCGCCGGCCGCGAGGCACCCGTCCGTCTGGGCCAAGGTCGCTCTTGCGCGCCGGGATGGCATGCCGCCAGGTGAATCGCGCTGGGCCGGTCATCACGCAGAGACTGCCGGGTTCGAGACGTACCGGTACGCGCGTCTTGTTCTCCGGGTGGGTGAACTCCATAACGCACGCCGACAGCAGGCTGACCGAGGCTACGACCGGTCCAAAGCCGGGCACGTGGTCGACGTGGGCGCTGATGCCCTGACCCGGCAGGTACTCGTTCACGATCACCTGGTCAGGCGGCCGGTCGAAGTGGCCGCCCTCGTACAGCCGCAGGGCCAGCGTCGCCGCCCAGCCTGGTAGTGGCGGGGCCGGAGCGTCGCCCACGCCACGACTGCCATAGTCGTAGCGATGCCCGTAGTGCTGGACACGCCGCCGCAACTGCGACGACCAAGGCGCGGTGTCGATGTCTGCCGTTAGTCGCCGCTGGCCGTCCTCGTCCAGCCAGTGGTGAACGAGCAGAAGACCCGGAACCATGATCGAAAATATATTCGATCACGGTTCATCCAGTCCAGGACTCGTACTTGCCTCTACAGCCCAAGCAATACGCCGACACCCGGGCCCGCAGACCCCAACCGCCAAAGTGCAGTCAGTTCCAACGAACAGAAACCAGCAGGACTACCCCTCTTGCCCGGATTCCGCGGACTTACCCCCTCACGCTCGTGCCGCCCATGCTCGACCTCTTGGCTCGTGGAGCTTGTGCTCAGCCGATGTCGTGCGGGTCCCGAGGCGTCACGACTTCCCGCACGGCGCCACCGCGGTCTGGCCGGTACTGCAGCCTGGCCAGGCCGAATACGACAAGGTCGCCTGTGCGTGGGGACGACGTGAAGGGCGAGGCCGTGCTCCGGCTGGATGGCCTGCCCCACGTGTGCCCCGCTAGGTCGAAGCGAGGAAGGGATGGCAGGGGCGGACGGATGTGGGAGGTGATCGGGCGTTATCGCACTGACCCTGGGTTCTTCTGGATCTTGCTTGCGTCCGTGGCGAGCACCGCATGGCCGGTCGACCAGGAGGGCCGTCTCAGCCGACTGCCGAACGTAGCGAGTACGGAGAGATCCCACCAACGGGGTTATTCCTGACGAGAATTCAGTAATGCGGAAATATGCAGGCACAAAGGTAATTGCAGGGCGTTACATAGCGCACCCCTATGAACTCTTATGACCGTTTTTGATGCCGCATCGAGGTGGATATGCGGCGCACTCTGAAATATAGCTCATTAGTCAAGGTTCTTAATTGGCCTTCCCTTTGCCGGGTCATTGGATACCCTTGGAGTGTGCTGAATCGCGAGGGTGACACCTTTCTATATCTTCAGATCAGCGAAGTCATCAGGACGCGCATCATCGCCGAACTCTCCCCCGGGGATCTCGTGATCAGCGAGGCGGGAATCCAGCGGGAGTTCAACGTCGCGCGTACGACCGCGCGCAGGGCGATTCAAGTGCTGCGGAGCCAGGGGCTGGTTCATACGCGGCAGGGTGAGGGGACGTTCGTCAGCGTTCCCGGCCAGGCAGAGGTGACGGGGCGGCAGGTGCCGTTCTATCGACATATCGCCCGGGAAATCCGGGAGCGGATCCAGGGCGGCGAGCTGGCGGCAGGACAACAGATTCCGACCGAGGCCGAGTTGGTACGGAAGTATCGCGCGGCGCGTGAGACGGTCCGGCGGGCCGTCGCGTTGCTGCGGGATGAGGGGTGGGTGTACAGCGTTCCGCATCGGGGGAGCTTCGTGTCCCGGGCGGAGAAGTGGCCGGTCGGTGGAGGAGGTTAGCGCCCGACCGTTCACCACCAACCGCCGACGGCCGCCGGTGAGCGGCCGACACTGCATACCGAGCTCCGACCGAGTTCTACCAGACAGGCGGCGAGCACCGGGTTCGAGCGCTTCGGCTGCGGTGTTATGGCCGCTCACCTCGTTGTCGTCAGGTCCGCTCGCGTTCGGGACCTCTTCATGATGTGCCCATCCTGCGGCTCCGTGAGACGCCGCACGGAAAGTTGACCCAGTTGACCGTTTGACCACCTCCTCGGCGCTCATCGTCCTGGGCTGTCGTAGAGGCAGCCAGAACGAGGCTGTCGAGGAGGGAAACGTGATAGTGATCGAGCCGGCTGTTGCGGGCAGGTCGGCGTACCAGGTCGTCGTCGCTCTCAGGGACGGGTTCTACGGGGCGAGTTCGGGATCGGGATTCAGCAACAGGGATTTCCTCATCGCGCTCACCCGGATGCTTCCCCAAGGGCGACTGACCGTGATGCCCATCCGTGGGCACTCCGGCCCGGTCGACCCCTGCTGGACTGCCCAGCTTCTGAGAAGTCTGCGCCAGGTGAAAGCCCAGATCGTCCTGATCAACCACGGCAGCGAATATCCCGCTCACGGTCGTGACCTGATCGTCGAGAAGGCCGCCCACGTCGCGTCCGGTGCGGACCGATGCTTGCTCATCGGCCTGGGCAGGTCTCTTGTGGGGCTCGCCGACCACGCCGTCGACAACGTGACAGGTGGACGGCGATCGGTCAGCGATTACTGAACGCCGAGCGGCTTTGTCGTGGTCTCGTCTCTCCTCGTCCCGGGCGAGGCCGCATCACCTGCCGAACCATGTGGTTGCGGCCATCCCCGGGAACGACATGTCCGAGGGAAGCGGCGGCTACCGCGCCGCATCACGGATCCTCACTTTTCGTGCGTGTGGTGCTTCTGTGCGGGCGGTACAGGCAGAAGGCTGCGGGTCGGCAGAGCTGAGGGCTGGGTTGCACTCTGGAGGGCGCGGCACGGCGACGCAACGGTGCGCAGGTGTCTCACCTGCTCGGTCCTGGCGCAGCGGGTCCTCTTTCGACTGCGGTCCGGGCCGTGTGCATCAGGCGCAGGGACGGTTGTCGCAGTCGGCGGCCTCAAGGAGGGGCGCTGGGCACGCATGCCCCCGGGCCCGGTGTTGCGGTGCTCGTGCTTCGCCGGTTCGGGACTGGTTTGCCGGGTTCCTACTGGTAGTTCACCGGTTCGGGACTGACCTGCCGGGTTACTGCTGGTGGTTCGCCGGTTTGGGGCTGACCTGCAGCGTTCCTGCTGGTGGTTCGTCGGATTGTACTCGTCAGCCCGGGGAGGTTGTGGTCGGCGGCCGTGCGTGCAGGGGTGCTGAAGCGCGTATGCCTCGCGGGCCCATGGTGGTGTCGTATCTGTCCGCTGGTTCGGGTGCGGCGGCCTTTGCTGGCATGTGTCGGTGGTGCGTTGGTTTGCGCGTCAACCCGGGGACCGGTCGCAGTCAGGCGGCGATTCTGGGTGCCGGGGCATGCATGTCTTGTGGGTCAGGGCTGGTAGCCGTCGCGGGGTGAGCCGGGTGGGCGTGGCCAGGTCGAGGGTGTGAAGTCCGTCTTCGTGCGGCCGCAGGGGGCGCATCAGATGAAGACGGCGGCGCGGGCGTCGGCCTTTCGGAGACGCCGTGCGTGGGTTCCGCCTAGAAGACGGGGATGATGTCCTCCGGATTGATGAAGTCGACCGGTACGCCTTCCAGGTTGAGTTCGGGAATGGCGGGGAAGGCGATCCCCCAGCGTTCCACGATCGCGCGGATTCGGGCCATCGCCACCCGCCAGTTCTCCGCCTGCTCCTCGTACGAAAGCACGCCCAGCCCGGCCTGCCGGGCGTGGTCCATGAGAACGCGGTGATTGGGCAGGAAGTACGGCGGCAGTTCCCAGAAACCCTCGGGCGGCTCCCAGAGAATCATGCTGAGAAAGACGAATCCCGCCCGGAGTTGACGTGTGATGAGCGTACGGGTCGCGTCGGTGAGACCCGGCCATTCGTTTTCCAGGATGGTCATGCAGATCTGCAGATGCCGGGACTCGTCGCGGCCGATCCGGTGGAACATCTCGCTGAAGACCGGGTGCTGGGTGCCGGAGGCCATGCCTCTGAAGAGTGTGGAGGCGGCCATCTCCCCCATCATGAAACTCGTGAACAGGACGGGCAGCGAATACCTGCCGACGGCCGAGTTGTAGCCGTTCCAGTAGCGGCCGCCGTTGTGGTAGAGCCAGCCGATGTTGTTGTGGGCGGCCGATTCGAGGTCGTCGGACGGGGTCCAGTCGAGCGGGCCGCCCGGCCAGAGCCTGGCGATGGTGCGCTGGCAGCACTCCTCGTGGTTCATCTCGTCACGGGTGATCGAGAAGAAGCACTTCCTGACCGGGTCCTCCTCGTGCTTCTCGAAGGCCTGGATGGTCGCGCGGGCGAACACGGCCGGTCCGGAGGCGTCGAAGTTCGCCAGCACCGCGAACCAGTACATGATGCCCAGGCGCTGCTCCCGCGTGAAATCGTCGGGGTCGAGGCCGTCCCAGGGCAGGTCGGCCGGGTTCCAGACCACGCGCTTGGACTTCTCGTAGATCGCGGCGAGCTTCTCGGTCTCGACGTGCCATTCCATGGGATAGATGTTGGGCTGCGGGATCTCCGGCGCGGGCCAGAAACCGCCCTCTGGGATCGTGAGGTCTGCCATGGCTGTGACACCTCCTCTCCTATCCTGCGGGGAAGCGTCACGGCTTTCAAGTGCGCCCCCTCCGCGCCGCCTCATGTGCCCTGGACATGGGCTGGGCAAACGGCTGAGCAAACGGCTGGGCAAACGGTTGGGTGCCTCTGCTGGGCCCTCTGCTGGGCGCCTCTGGTTACGGTGCGGGCCGGCCGACCTGCACAGGCGGGCCGCCGCAAAGGCCCTCGAACAGGGACGGCGGTTCTCGAAAGCACGTGCGCGCCCAATGGGTAAGCCGCGCCGGACGTGCGTGAGGGGCGTGGGGCCGGGTGGGCGTGCCGGGTGGGTGTGTCTGAGGGGCCGGGGATGTCGGAGAGGGCTGCAGGTGCTGTGGGGACGGGCGTGAGCTGTACGCGTGCGCGCCCGCCCACCCCTCACGTACGGGCGCGCTGGGTGACGGCCACGCAGACGAGTACGGCCAGGGCTGCCACGACGGTCGGCGGCCCGAAGCGTTCGCCCATCAGGAACCAGGCCCAGACGAGGGTCAGCAGCGGCTGGACGAGCTGGGTCTGCCCGGCCCTGGCGATCCCGCCCCTGGCCAGGCCCGCGTACCAAGGGATGAAGCCGAGGAACATGGAGATCGCCGACACGTACGCGAAGCCCGCCAGGGCAGGCGCGGAGGGGCTGATGGGGGTGGTGAGCGCGAGGACGGCCGAGACGGGGACGGTGACCGGGAGGGAGAACACGAGGGCGTGGGAGATGACCTGCCACCCCGGAACACGCCTGGACAGCCGGGCCCCTTCGGTGTAGCCGATCGCGGCGGAGCCGAGGGCGCCGAGAAGGAGCAGGTCGGGCCAGGAGGGCCGTCCCTGGTGCTGGATGAGGGTGAACGCGGTGATGGCGAGGGCTCCGGCCGCACAGGCGACCCAGAAGAGGGGGCGGGGGCGTTCGGCGGCTCTCAGTACGGCGCAGACGGCCGTGGCCACCGGGAGGAGGCCCGTGACCACGGCGGCGTGGGCGGTACTGGCGCCGAGGTCCAGGGCCAGGCCGCTGAAGAGCGGGAAGCCGAAGACGACGCCCAGGGAGATCAGCGCGTACGAGGGCCAGTGGGCTCGGGGCGGGACCAGCGCGGCGCCGGCGGCCGCCAGGCAGATCAGGGCGAGGACGCCCGCGACGGCGGCCCGCCCGATGGCCACCAGCCAGGGGTCGAAACCCTGCATCGCGTGAACGGTGCCCGGGAACGAGCCGGAGAACGCCAGGACGCCCAGGAACGCCAGGGCCGTGCCCTGGCCGCGCCGGTGGACCGCTATCGCATCGACCGCAATAGCGCTACTCTGATCTCTCATGGACAACGATAGCAGTATCGCCCAGATTGCCGCGATACTGCGGGAAGAGGCAGATCGGCTCGGCCCGGGGGCGCGGTTGCCGTCCAGCAGGGAGATCGTGCGCCGGCACAACGTCAGCCCCGTCACCGTCTCCAGGGCCATCGGGCAACTGGCCGCCGAAGGACGTGTGGTGACCAGACCGGGCAGCGGGGCGTTCGTGGCGCAGCCGGTGGGGCGGGCCCGCGAGGCGGCCGATCTGTCCTGGCAGACCGTCGCCCTGGGCGATCGCGTGGTCGACGAGGGGCCCGTCGCGGCGCTGCTGGCTACGGCGGCCGAGGGGGTGGTGCCGCTCACCGGCGGCTACCTGCGGCCGGGGCTGCGGCCGGACAAGCAGCTCGCGGCCGCGGCGGCACGGGCCGTGCGCAGGCCCGACGCCTGGGCCGTGCCGCCCCTGACCGGGCTGCCGGAGCTGCGGCGCTGGTTCGCCGTACAGGCCGGGGGTGACGTGACCGCGTCCGACGCCGTGATCGTCAGCGGCGGGCAGGCGGCGCTCACGCACGCGTTCAGGGCGCTGGCGGCGCCGGGCACGCCCCTGCTGGTCGAGACGCCCACCTACCCGGGGGCGCTGGCTGCGGCCAGGGCTGCGGGGCTGCGGGCCACGGCCGTGCCCATGGACCACGACGGCGTACGTCCCGACCTGCTGGCCGAGGCGTTCGCCGTCACGGGGGCGCGGGTGTTCTTCTGCCAGCCCACCCTGCACAACCCCACCGGCGCGACCCTGCCGGTCGAGCGCCGCGAGCAGGTGCTGCAGGTGGCCAGGGCGGCGGGGGCGTTCGTGGTGGAGGACGACTTCGCGCGGTACCTGACCGAGCACCCGCCCCCGTCGCTGGCCTCCATGGACGAGCACGGCACCGTCGTGCACATCGGCTCGCTGACCAAGATCCTCTCGCCCAGCCTGCGGGTGGCGGCGGTCATCGCCAGGGGGCCCGCCGCGCACCGGCTGCGGGCGAGCCAGCTCGTGGAGTCGTTCTTCGTGGCGCGGCCCCTGCAGGAGACGGCGCTGGAGTTCGTGGGCTCGACGGCCTGGCGGCGGCACCTGACGGCGGTGCACGCCGAGATCAGGACCCGGCGCGACGCGCTGGCCGCGGCCCTCGCCGCGCGCATGCCGCGGGCGCGGACATACCTGCTGCCCATCGGCGGCATGCACCTCTGGGTACGCCTGCCCGCCGACGTGGACGAGACCGCCCTGGTGGAGGCCGCCAGGCGGAACGGGGTGCTGGTGAGCCCGGGACGGATGTACTACCCGTCGGAGCCGCCGGGGCCGCACATCCGGGTCACGCACATGGCCGCCGCCCATCTGGCGGAGCTGGGCGAAGGGGCACGACGCCTCGCCGAAGCCCTGACCCTGACCCTGACCTCCCTCGAAGCCGAATGACACCCGCAGCCGCCGAAGCCGGGTGCCGCCAGAAAGCCCTCGAAGCCGAGTGACGCCCACAAGCCCTCGAAGCCGGACGGGCCACCGACGCCCCGCCGAACTGCCCCGTTGATCACGAAGGCGGGTGTCGCCCAGTAGAGTGACGGCATGCCGTTCTCCACGGAGCTCGTACGAGACTTCGTGAACACCTTCGACGTCGAAGCCCAGGCGGACGAGCTGTCCTCCCCCGCCGAGCTGGCCCTGTGGCTGCGCGACCGCGGCCTGGCCGGGCCCCACGACCGGGCGACCGACGATGACCTGCACGCCGCCCACCACCTCCGCGAGGGCCTCAGGGCCGCGCTCAGGCGCGAGGAGGCCCCGCTGCCGGCCCTGCCGCTCCAGGTCAGGGTGCGGGCGGAGGGTCCTGAGCTGGTTCCGGCGGCGGACGGGGTCCGGGGCGGGCTGGCCGGGATCGCCGCGGCGGCGGTGTCCGCGTCGTGGGACCGGCTCAAGGTGTGCGCGGAGGGCACGTGTCAGTGGGCGTTCATCGACTCGTCAAAGAACCGTTCCCGGTCGTGGTGTTCCATGCGGGTATGCGGCAACCGTACTAAGACGCGGGCATACCGGGCGAGGAAGCGTGGTTCGCGTCGTCTGCAAGGCTCAAACACCGATACGGTGTAACTCGTGCCTTGTGGCATGAACGGCAGGCGAAGGAGCGGGCCGAGATGGCAGACGTAGGCGTCCGGGCGGCCCGGCGCGAGGATGTGCTCCAGGTTGCGAACACTCAGATCCGCGCCTGGCGCTACGGCTATCGGGACTTCCTCCCCGAAGGCCCACTCGAGCAGATGACCGGCGCGGCGGCCGAGAAGATGTGGCTGCGCCAGTGGGACGAGGCGATCGTCGCTCCGCCCAGCCCCATGCACCGGGTGCTGGTGGCGGTGGAGACCATCCTCGACACCGAGGGCTTCCCCGCCCTCGGCGCGGGCGGCGTGGCGGCGGCGCTGGTCACCCCCCGCGGCGGAGAGCGCGTGGTGGGCCTGGCCTCCCATGCCCCCGCCGAGGATCCCGACCTCGACCCCAGCGTGGTGGCCGAGATGCTGACGCTGCTGGTCGACCCCGACTTCGTCCGCAGGGGGCACGGCAGCCGCCTGCTCAACGCCACGGTCGACTACCTGCGAGAAGACGGCTTCCGGCAGATCGTCACCTGGGTGTTCGCCGACAACTACGCGGTGCTCGGCTTCCTGGAGTCGGCGGGCTGGGGCGAGGACATGGCCGAGCGCGTCCTCGACATGGGCCGCCCGATCAGGATGGTCCGGCTCACCACCGACATCAGCTAGAGATTGAAGAGCAATATGGCAACCCCCGGTCAGTGGATCGCCGGAGCCCGCCCGCGCACCCTGCCCAACGCCGTCGTGCCCGTCATGGTGGGCACCGGCGTGGCCGTCGGTGAGGGCGGCTTCGTGTGGTGGCGGGCGATCCTGGCGCTGCTCGTGGCGCTGTCGCTGCAGATCGGCGTCAACTACGCCAACGACTACAGCGACGGCATCCGGGGCACCGACGACCAGCGGGTCGGCCCGATGCGGCTGGTCGGCTCGCGCGCGGCCACGCCGCGGGAGGTGCTGACCGCCGCGCTGGGCTGTTTCGCCGTGGCGGCGGTGCTGGGGCTGGTCCTGGTCGTGGCGACGCGGGCGTGGTGGGTGCTGCTGGTGGGCGCGGCGGCGATCGCGGCCGCCTGGTTCTACACCGGCGGCAAGCATCCGTACGGCTACCACGGGCTGGGCGAGCCGGCCGTGTTCGTGTTCTTCGGGGTCGTGCCCGTGGTCGGCACCGCCTTCGTGCAGACCGAGCACCTGAGCTGGGCGGCGTTGTTCGCGTCGGTGCCGGTGGGGCTGTTGTCGTGTTCGATGCTGGTGGTCAACAACCTGCGCGACGTGGGCACGGACGGGCAGGCGGGCAAGCGTACGCTGGCGGTGCGGATGGGGGCCGAGCGCACCCGTGCGCTGTATGTGGCCTGCCAGGTGGTGCCGTTCGTGGTGGCGGTGGCGATGGTGCCGATCACGCCGTGGGCGGCGCTGGTGCTGCTGGCCGCGCCGCTGGCGATCTCCCCCATCCGCTCGGTGCTGGGCAGGGCGGTGGGCCCGGCGCTCATCGCGGTGCTGCAGCAGACGGGCAAGCTGCAGATGGCGTACGGGCTGCTGTTCGCGGTGGGGCTGGCCATCATTTTCTAGCGGTGAGCCGTCATCTAGGGTGAGACGGTGAAGGATTTCATCGCCGGTCTCCCCAAGTGCGAGCTGCACCTGCACATCGAGGGCACGCTGGAGCCCGAGCTCAAGTTCGAGCTGGCCGGGCGCAACGGCCTCGAGCTGCCGTACTCGACGGTCGAGGAGATGCGGGCGGCCTACACCTTCGACAGCCTGCCGTCGTTCCTGACGATCTACTACGAGGGCATGCGGGTGCTGCGCACCGAGCCCGACTTCTACGACCTGGCCATGGCCTACCTGCGCAGGGCCGCCGCGCAGAACGTCCGCTACGCGGAGATCTTCTTCGACCCGCAGGCGCACACCTCGCGCGGCGTGCCGTTCGACGTGGTGGTCAGAGGGCTGCGGCGGGCGCTGATGGACGCGTACGCGCAGCTCGGGGTGCGGGCGCAGCTCATCATGTGCTTCCTGCGCGACTTCCAGGCCGAATACGCGATGGCGACGCTGCTGGAGTCGCTGCCGTACAAGGAGTGGATCGTGGGGGTGGGGCTCGACTCCGACGAGAAGGGCAACCCGCCGAGCAAGTTCGCGGCGGTCTACGAGCGGGCCAGGCAGGAGGGCTACCTGCTGACCATGCACTGCGACGTCGACCAGGACGATGCGATCGAGCACATCCGGCAGGCCGTCGACGAGATCGGCGTCGACCGCGTCGACCACGGCGTCAACCTCCTGGAGGACCAGCGGCTGGTGGAGACGGTGCTGGCCCGTAGCATGGGGCTGACGTGCTGCCCGGTGTCCAACGGCTACGTCACCGGGTCGATGAAGGCCGAGGGCATCCGCAAGCTGATGGACCTGGGCGTGCGGGTGACGATCAGCTCCGACGATCCCGCGTACTTCTCGGCGTACGTGCTGGAGAACCTCCTGGCCCTCCAGGAGGCGCTGCAGCTCACGCGGGAGGAGCAGGCCCAGCTCCAGCGCAACGCCTTCGAGGTCACCTGGCTGCCCCGGCAGCTCAAGGACGCCTATCTCGCCGAGGTCGACGCGTACGTCGCCTGAGGCTCCCGCCTCTCCCAGCGGCGTGCGGTGGCCACGTGGTAGAGCAGGGTCAGGGCGGTGATTCCGGCGGCGGGGAGCCCCAGCATGGCGGGCGTGATGGCGAGCCACTCCTGCGCGAGGCCGCCGAGGCCGCCGCCGAGCGCGATCCCGAGGTAGAGGCCCGAGGAGTTGAGCCCGAGGAGAACGGGGGCGGCGGCCGGGCCGAGGGCGAGGAGCCGGTGCTGCTGGGGCACGACGACGAGGCCCACGGTCACGCCCCAGATCGCGGCCCACACCAACGCGGGGGCCAGGGCGGCGGTCGCCACCGGGGTGAGGGCCAGGGCGACGGCGGCGACGGCGAGCGTCCCGGTCAGCACGTGCGCGGGGGCACGCCGGTCGACCAGCCGTCCGGCGAGGACGTTCCCGGCCAGGATGCCGGTCCCCCAGGCCAGCAGGACGACGGTGAGCAGCGGCTCAGAGCCGCCTGTCGCGCCCTGGAGGGCCGGGCCGAGGTAGGTGTAGAGGGTGTAGACCCCGAGGAAGGCCAGCGTGGTCACCGCCAGCAGCCCGGCGACCCGGCCCTGCCTGAGCGGGCGCAGCCGCTCGCCCAGTGCGGCGGCGGGCAGCGTCACCTTGGGCAGCCCGACGGCGACGCCGAGGGCCGCCACGAGACCGATCCCGGCGACGGCCCACAGGGTGAGGTGCCAGTCGGTACGGCCGATCAGCGTGCCGAGCGGCAGGCCGAGCGCCGTCGCCAGGGTGAGGCCGCCCATGACGAAGGCGAGTGCCCTGCCCCGGCGTTCCGGGGGCACGACGGCCGCCGCGGTGCTGGAGGCGGCGGAGTTGATGACCCCGGCGCCGATCGCGGTGACGACGCGGGCGATCATCACCACGGCGTATTCGGTGCCCAGGGCGGTGACGGCGTTGCCGGCCACGAAGACGCCGAGCGCGACGAGCAGTGCGGACCGCCGGTCCAGGCCGCTGGTGAGCGCCCCCATGACCGGCGCTGACAGGGCCATCACCAGGGCGAACACCGTCACGAGCTGCCCAGCGACCGGGGTGGAGACCCGCAGGTCGGCGGCGATGGAGGGGAGCAGGCCCGCGATGACGTAGCTGTCGGTGCCGACGGCGAACGTCGCCAGGGCCAGGGGAAGGAGTCGTTTCACCATCGGGCGGCGCCCGCCTTTCCAGAGGAGGTGACAGGGCGGGAGCCTAGGCGATATATGGATACTTGTCCATACGTCCATGTGTTGCTACTGTGCGGGCATGCGGAACACAGGGGGCGGCAATGCGTGAGGTGTCACAGCCGGCGACCGAGGCCATCCGGCTGGTCGAGGTGCTGCGTGCGCTGGCCGATCCGGTGCGGCTGGAGCTGGTCCGGCGGCTCGACCAGATGGGCGAGGACGCCTGCAACACGATCGGCGGCGAGATCGACGTCCACCAGACGACGCTGTCGCACCACTACCGGGTGCTGCGCGAGGCAGGCGTGACCTGGACCACGGTGCAGGGCCGATCCCGGCTGGTCCGGCTGCGCCGCGACGACCTCGACGGGTTGTTCCCCGGCCTGCTGGACTCCGTGCTGACGGCCCAGCGCCGGACGGCCGGCAGCGCGGCCCACAGCGCCGTCGAGACGCCTTAGGCGCGGGCGTCCCCGGCCGGGCCGCCCCAGCGGCGGCGCATGGCCACGCGCGGGGCGACCTCGATGCCAAGCTCGCGCTCGTGCTCGACCAGCGCCCGCAGCTCCGGCCCCCACTCGGTCTCGGGCAGCGTGGCGAAGCCGTGCCGTTCGTACCAGGGGGCGTTCCAGGGCACGTCCCTGAACGTGGTCAGCGTCACGGCCGAGGCTCCGGCGGCGCGCGCGTGGTCGACCACGGCCGTGACCAGCCGCCCGCCGATGCCCTGGCGCATGTGCGCGGGATCGACGGCGAGCTGTTCGAGGTGCACGTCGCCGTCGACCCATCCGATCAGCGCGAACCCGGCCGGCGGCGCCCCCTCGACCAGCACCACGCCCGGGTCGTCGACCTCTTCGATCATCGTGGTGCCGGGCGGGAACACGATGCCCACCTGCTCGAACAGCCCATCGGCGGCCAGCTCGATCGAGACCAGCCCGGCCAGCTCATGCTCTTCAGCCCATCGCACCATGGCGACACGTTCTCATGTTTCGGGTGCGACTCGCCGCTCGTATTAGGGTTGATGATCGTAGGCCCGGCTGTGCGGAGCCGGGGCCTTCTCCTCACGACGTGCCCACGACCGTGCGCGGCCGTGGGCACAGTCGTGTGTCGTTCAACTCGCTCAAAGTCGCTACAGGTCGAGGAGGGGCTCCAGGCCCAGCGTGAGGCCGGGCAGCTCGCGCACCCTGCGCACGCCGAGCAGCACGCCCGGCGTGAACGCCGACCGGCTCATCGTGTCGTGCCTGATCGTGAGGATCTCGCCGTCGCCGCCGAGCAGCACCTCCTGGTGCGCGATCAGCCCCGACAGGCGCACCGCGTGCACGTGTACGCCACCGACGTCGGCCCCACGCGCGCCGTCGAGCGCGGTGGAGGTGGCGTCGGGCATCGCCCCCAGCCCCGCCTTGGCCCGCGCTTGCGCGACCAGCTCAGCGGTACGCCGGGCGGTGCCGGACGGCGCGTCGGCCTTGTTGGGATGGTGCAGCTCGACGATCTCGGCGGACTCGAAGTAACGCGCCGCCTGCTGCGCGAAGTGCATCATCAGCACGGCGGCGATGCCGAAGTTCGGGGCGATCAGGCAGTTGGTGCCGGGGTTGGCCGCCAGCCAGCCGCGTACGGTCCGCAGCCGCGCCTCGTCAAACCCGGTCGTGCCCACCACGGGGTGGATGCCGTGGCCGATCAGCCATTCGAGGTTGCCCATGACCACGTCGGGATGGGTGAAGTCGACCACCACCTCGGCCCCGTCGAGCCCCTCGATGGAGTCGTCCTTGTCGACCGCGGCCACCAGCTCCATGTCGCCGGCCGCCTCGACCGCCCTGCACACCTCGACGCCCACGCGCCCACGGGCGCCGAGCACACCTACCCTGATCACAGGCCGACCCTATCGTGCTGCCGCCCCGGCGGCCGAGGCGGCAGCACGCTCAGCGGATGGCGTCGGAGAAGTCCTTGTCACCGTACGGCCCGATCACGGCGAGCGTGAGCGGCCGGTTGAGCACGTCGCGGGCCACCTCGGAGATCTCGTCGGGCGTCACCGCCTCGATGCGCGAGAGCACCTCGTCCACCGACATCAGCTCGTCGTAGACCAGCTCGTTCTTGCCGATGCGCGACATGCGCGACCCGGTGTCCTCCAGGCCGAGCACGAGCCCGCCCCGCATCTGACCCTTGCCGCGCATGATCTCGTCGGCGCTCAACCCCTGGGCCACGACCCTGGACACCTCGTCCCGGCAGATCTTGAGCACGTCGTCGATCTTCGACGGCAGGCAGCCCACGTAGATGCCGAACTGGCCGGTGTCGGCGTAGGCGGAGGTGTAGCTGTAGGCCGAGTACGCCAGCCCGCGCTTCTCCCTGATCTCCTGGAAGAGCCTGGACGACATGCCGCCGCCCAGCGCCGCGTTGAGCACGCCCAGCGCGAACCTGCGATCGTCCGTACGGGACAGGCCGGTCGTGCCGAGCACCAGGTTGGCCTGCTCGGTGGGCCGGTCGAGCACCTTGACGTCGGAGCGCGCCTCGGCCCCGGGGCCGCTGGTGCGCGGCGGCGCGAACTCGGCCGGGCCGCTCAGCGCGCCCGCCCGCTCGTACGCCCGCGTGACCAGCTCGACGACCTCCTCGTGCCGGATGTTGCCCGCCACCGACACCACCGTCCGGCGTGGCCGGTAGAAGCGGTGATAGTACTCGGCGATGCGCTCGCGCCTCAGGGCGTTGATCGAGTCGACCGTGCCCAGGATGGGCCGCCCGATCGGCGAGTCGCCGTAGAGCGCGGCGGCGAACTGCTCGTGCACCACGTCGGAGGGATCGTCGTCGTGCATGGCGATCTCTTCGAGGATCACTCCCCGCTCCGACTCGACGTCCTCGTCGGTCACCAGCGAGCTGGTCACCACATCGGCGAGCACGTCGACCGCGATCGGCAGGTCCTCGTCGAGGACCCGCGCGTAGTAGCAGGTGTACTCCTTGGCGGTGAAGGCGTTGATCTCACCGCCGATGCCCTCGATCGAGGCGGAGATCTCCATCGCGTCGCGCGTGGGGGTGCCCTTGAACAGCAGGTGTTCGAGGAAATGGGTGGCGCCCGTGTGCTCGGGGGCCTCGTCGCGCGAGCCGATGCCGACCCACATGCCGACCGCGACGCTCCGCACGGTCGGCATGGTCTCGGTCACCACGCGCAGCCCACCCGGGAGGACGGTGCGCCTCACCACCCCGGCGCCGTCCTTGCCGGGGTGCAGCGTGGTCGTCGTCACGAGTTCCGGTCGTCCCCATCGGCGCCGCGGGTGCTGCGCACGCGCGTACGGGTGCGGCGGGGCCGGTCGGCCTTCTCCTCGGCGGCGTCCGGAGCGGCGGTCTCGGGCTCGTCCGGTGCCTCGGCGGGGCCGTCGGCGGACTTCGCGTCCTTCTCGGCGGCCTCCTTCTCGATGACCTCGACCGGCACCAGCGAGAGCTTGCCGCGGCCGTCGATCTCGGCGATCTCGACCTGGATCTTCTCGCCGACGCTCATGACGTCCTCGACGTTCTCGATGCGCTTGCCGCCGTGCAGCTTGCGGATCTGCGAGACGTGCAGCAGGCCGTCCTTGCCGGGCATGAGCGAGATGAACGCGCCGAAGGCCGCGATCTTGACGACCGTGCCCAGGTAACGCTCGCCGACCTCGGGCATGTGCGGGTTGGCGATGGCGTTGATCGCCGAACGGGCGGCCTCGGCGGACGGCCCGTCGGTGGCGCCGATGTAGATCGTGCCGTCGTCCTCGATGGTGATCTCGGCGCCCGTGTCGTCCTGGATCTGGTTGATCATCTTGCCCTTCGGGCCGATGACCTCGCCGATCTTGTCGACCGGGACCTTGATGGTGATGATGCGCGGCGCGGTCGGGTTCATCTCCGCCGGGGAGTCGATCGCCTCCTGCATCACGTCGAGGATCGCCAGGCGGGCGCCCTTGGCCTGCTTGAGCGCGGCGGCCAGCACGTGGGCCGGGATGCCGTCGAGCTTGGTGTCGAGCTGCAGTGCGGTGATGACGTCCTTGGTGCCGGCGACCTTGAAGTCCATGTCGCCCATGGCGTCCTCGGCGCCGAGGATGTCGGTCAGCGTGACGTGCGCGTCGCCCTCAGCGATCAGGCCCATCGCGATGCCCGCGACCATCTCCTTGAGCGGCACACCGGCGTCGAGCAGCGCCATCGTCGAGGCGCAGACCGAGCCCATCGAGGTGGAGCCGTTGGAGCCGAGCGCCTCGGAGACCTGCCTGATCGCGTAGGGGAACTCCTCACGCGTGGGCAGCACCGGGATCAGCGCCCGCTCGGCCAGCGCGCCGTGACCGATCTCGCGGCGCTTGGGCGAGCCCACCCGGCCGGTCTCACCGGTGGAGTAGGGCGGGAAGTTGTAGTTGTGCATGTAGCGCTTGGTGCGCTCGGGGTTGAGCGTGTCGATGACCTGCTCCATGCGCAGCATGTTGAGGGTGGTGATGCCCATGATCTGGGTCTCACCGCGCTCGAACAGCGCCGAGCCGTGCACCCGGGGCACCACGTGGACCTCGGCCGACAGGGCCCGGATGTCCTTGGTTCCACGCCCGTCGATGCGCACGCCCTCGCTGACGACCCGCTCGCGCATGAGCTTCTTCATCACCGAGCGGAACGCGGCGCCGATCTCCTTCTCGCGGCCCTCGAACTCGGGCAGGAGCTTCTCGGCGGCCAGCGCCTTGACCCGCTCCAGCTCGGTCTCGCGCTCCTGCTTGCCGGCGATGGTCAGCGCGGCGGCCAGCTCGGTCTTGATCGCGGCCTCGACGGCGGCGTAGACGTCGTCCTGGTAGTCGAGGAAGACGGGGTATTCGGCCGTCTCCTTGGCCGCGACCTGCGCGATGCGCGACTGCGCCTCGCACAGCACCTTGATGAACGGCTTGGCGGCGTCGAGGCCCTGCGCCACGGTCTCCTCCGTGGGCGCGACCGCGCCCTCGGAGATCAGCTTGAGCGTGTCCTTCGTGGACTCGGCCTCGACCATCATGATCGCGACATCGCCGTCGCCGAGCACCCGGCCCGCCACGACCATGTCGAACGTGGCCCGCTCCAGCTCGTGGTGCGTCGGGAAGGCCACCCACTGGCCCTCGATCAGCGCCACCCGCACGCCGCCGATCGGCCCGGAGAAGGGCAGGCCCGCGAGCTGGGTGGACAGCGACGCGGCGTTGATCGCCACCACGTCGTAGAGGTGGTCGGGGTTGAGCGCCATGACGGTGGCGACGACCTGGACCTCGTTGCGCAGGCCCTTGACGAACGACGGGCGCAGCGGCCGGTCGATCAGGCGACAGGTGAGGATGGCGTCCTCGGACGGACGGCCCTCACGGCGGAAGAACGAGCCCGGGATGCGCCCGGCGGCGTACATGCGCTCTTCGACGTCGACCGTCAGCGGGAAGAAGTCGAACTGGTCCTTCGGCGACTTGGACGCGGTGGTCGCCGACAGCACCATCGTGTCGTTGTCGAGGTAGGCGACGGCGGAGCCGGCCGCCTGGCGCGCGAGCCGTCCGGTCTCGAACCGGATCGTACGCGTGCCGAATGAGCCATTGTCTATGACGGCTTCAGCAGTGTGGACACCCTCCACGGGGGACCTCCTTGTGGTCGGTCACCCGCGCCTTTTCTCACCGGCACCCTCGTTAGGTGCAGCGCCGGTCTTCGATCGAAGCGCCCGGTCGAGTGCGTGATTACCGGAAGCCACTACCGAGGACCGGCCCGCAGGCGTCGCGGGTCGCATGGTGCTGAGCGGACGCGGGGGCTGTGTGTCTCGGATCTTCATTTGTACGTCAGGCGCGGGACGGTTTCACGTCGCCACGCGCCCGACCGTATGGGGTCCTACCCCCATATGAGAAGGGAGCGGCGCAGGCCGCCGCTCCCTTTCATGCTATCGGCGCAGGCCGAGCCGCTCGATGAGCGAACGGTAGCGCTGGATGTCGACCTTCTGCAGGTACTTCAGCAGGCGGCGCCGACGCCCGACGAGCAGCAGCAGACCACGACGGCTGTGGTGGTCGTGCTTGTGCGTCTTCAGGTGCTCGGTCAGCTCGCTGATGCGCTTGCTCAGCAGCGCGATCTGCACCTCGGGCGACCCGGTGTCGCCCTCGGCCGTCGCGTATTCGCTGATGATGGTCTTCTTGGCAGCGGTGTCGAGGGACACGGCTCTCCTTCGAGCTACGGGCACGCGCGAATGAGATGAGAGCGAACGACCGTGCGTGCCTACAGTCGCCGCGTGAAGGCCGTCATGGCAGCGCGCAGCGCCGCCGCTACAGAGCCGACATGCAAGGTTACCACCTCGTGTCCGCTGCTTGAGACGGCGCCAAAACGAGGCCGAGACGGCGCCCAGACGGTGCCGACTCGTGAGGCGCCCGGGGCGGCGGTCAACTCGTGAGGCGGCGGGTGGCCTCCACGTCGTCGTGGATCTGGGCGATCAGCGCCTCGATCGAGTCGAAGCGGGTGTTGCCACGCAGCCGCGCCGCGAACTCCACCGCCACGTGGGCGCCGTAGAGCTCGAGGTCGTCCCGGTCGAGCGCGTACGCCTCCACGGTACGCGGCACACCCTCGAACGTCGGGTTGGTGCCGACCGAGATCGCCGCCGGCCAGCGCTCCCCCTCGTACAGGGTGGGCAGGTTGGCCACCGGCACGCACTCCAGCCAGCCCGCGTAGACGCCGTCGGCCGGAATCGCGGTGTACTGCGGGGTCTCGACGTTGGCCGTGGGGAAACCGAGCTGGCGGCCGCGCTGGTAGCCGCGTACGACCACGCCCTCCACCCGGTGCGGGCGGCCGAGCTGGGCCCCGGCGGCGGCCACGTCGCCCGCGACCAGCAGCTCGCGGATCGAGGTCGCGGAGACGGCGTCGAGCCGGGGCACGGCCTCCACCTCGAAGTCGTACTTGTCGCCCAGCCTGCGCAGGGTCTCCACGTCACCGGCGGCGTTGTGCCCGAACACGAAGCCCTCCCCCACCACGACGACCGCCGCCCGCAGCCGCTCGGCCAGCACGTTCTGGACGAACTCGTCGGGCGTGCTGCGCGACAGGCCGAAGCTGAACTCCACCACGTCGATCTCGTCGGCGCCCAGCCCGGCCAGCAGCTCGGCCCTGCGCCGGAGGCTGGTCAGCCGGTGCGGATGCGAGCCCGGCCGGACCACCTCGTCGGGGTGCGGCTCGAACGTGACCACCACGCCGCGCAGCCCCCGCTCACGGGCGACGGCGACGGCCCTTCCGACCACCCGCTGGTGCCCGCGGTGGACCCCGTCGTAGACGCCGACGGTCACGACGGATCTCTCCGAACCCTGCACAGACCTCTCCGAACCCTGCACGCCAGGCCCCATTCGCTCGTCCTGGGACCGCCTCGTCCCCGGATCAACCCGTACAAGACTGCCACGAGGCCCGGCATTCCCTCCAACCGAGGGGGCTATCATCGGGCATCATGCCTCGTTACGCGCTACTGATCCTGCCTGCCTTCAACCGGGTCTACGCCGAGAGCGCCGTCCGGCTGACCCGCGCCGAGCTGGCCGTCTTCAGTGCGCGTGGCCTCGGCGGCGAGGTGCTCGACAGCGACGAGACGACCATCGGCGGCGTCCCCTACGTGACGTTCGAGACCGAGCGCCCGCTGAGCGAGACCGCCGTCCGGCTGCTGTCCAACCTCTCCTCCGTCTACGCCCTCTTCGCCGTGGAGGGCGAGCTGCTCAGGCCGCTGGCCATGCGCTCGCGCGACCGGCTGAGCAGCGACCTGATCACCATCCAGAAATACGCCGGCAAGACCAACGAGCACTTCACCAAGCTGCTGCTCAACGTCACGGCGCTGGCGGGCGACAAAGGGCTGGGCGACGGGCTGTCGGTGTTCGACCCGCTGTGCGGCCGGGGCACCACGCTCAACCAGGCCCTCATGTACGGCTACGACGCCTACGGCATCGACGTCGACGCCAAGGACTTCGAGGCGTACAGCGGCTTCATCAAGACGTGGCTGCGCAACAAGCGGCTCAAGCACACGGCCGAGACCGTGCCGGTGCGCCGCGAGCGCGCCCTGGCCGGGCGGCGGCTCAACGTGACCTTCGGCCTGTCGAAGGAGGCCGTCAAGGGCGGCGACGTGCAGCACCTGGCCGTGGTCAACGCCGACACCCTCAGGAGCCGCGAGTTCTTCAAGCCGCGCTCGTTCGACGTGCTGGCCACCGACGCGCCCTACGGGGTCCAGCACGGCAGCAAGGGCGGCGCCGGCCTGTCGCGCAGCCCGCTGGAGCTGCTGGGCCGGGCCGTGCCGGTGTGGGCCGAGTTGCTGCGTCCAGGCGGCGCCATGGGCATCGCCTGGAACACCTACGGCGGCAAGAGCGCCGACCTGGCCAAGATCCTCACGGACGCGGGCCTGGAGGTCATGGACTACCCCGACTTCGAGCACTGGGTCGACCAGGCGATCGTGCGTGACGTCATCGTGGCCCGCAAGCCCGCCGCCACCGGGCGCTAACCCACGAACACGGCGAGCGGCCTGGCCACCCGTCCCCGCTCCTCCACCAGCGCCAGCAGCTCACCCTCCGGCCCGAACACGCCGATGGGGCCCGTTCCGAGCCCGGCCGCGGGCAGCCGCCCGCCGTGCCCGATGACGCGGGCCTCCTCGGCCGTGACGTCCCGCCGGGGGAACGCCGCCGCCACCGCCTCGCCGATCGGCAGGATCACGCACTCCTCGGCGAGCTGGTCGACGCTCCTGGCCAGCGACAGGTCGTAGGGGCCCACCCGGGTACGCCGCAGCCGCGTCAGATGGCCGCCGACGCCGAGCGCGGCCCCGAGGTCGCGGGCCAGCGCGCGGATGTAGGTGCCGCTGGAGCAGGTCACGACCGCGTCCACGTCGACGACCTCGCCCTCGGCCCGGATGTCGCGTACGGCGAACTCCCGCACCGTGACGGGCCGGGCCGCCAGCTCGACCTCCTCGCCCGCCCGCGCCATCTTGTAGGCCCGCTGCCCGTTCACCTTGATCGCGCTGACCTGGGGCGGGATCTGCATGATCTCGCCGGTCAGCGCCGCCACGCCCTTGTGGATCTCGGCCGCCGTCACCCCCGCCGCCGAGACGGTGGCGGTGACCTCGCCCTCGGCGTCGTCGGTGTTCGTGCTCACGCCGAGCCGGATCGTGGCCTCGTAGACCTTCTCGGTCAGCATCAGGTGCCCGAGCAGCCGGGTCGCCTTCTCCACGCCGACCACCAGCACGCCCGTCGCCATCGGGTCGAGCGTGCCCGCGTGCCCGACGCGGCGGGTGCCCGCGATGCGGCGCATCTTGGCCACCACGTCGTGCGAGGTCCACTCGCCGGGCTTGTCGACGATGATCAGACCGCTCTCGGGCATCTACCCGACCTTCCGCAACTCGCGCCGGAACCTGGCCATCGTCTCCTCCACGGTGTCGTACGAGGTGAATCCGGCCGCGTTGTGGTGCCCGCCGCCGCCCAGCGCCGCGCACACGGCCGCCACGTCGACCTCTCCCTTGGACCTGGTCGACACCTGCCAGTCGCCGTGGTCGTCCTCCTTGAGCACGACCGCCACCTGCGCCTCGTCGGTGCGGCGGACGATGTCGATGATGCCTTCCAGCTCGGAGTACGGCAGCCCCTGGGCGGCCCGGTCGACCCGTGACACGTACGTCCAGACCAGCCCGCCCTCCAGCGTCACCCGCTCGAGCGCGGCGGCCAGCACCTTCAGATAGCCGAACGGCGAGCGGTCCCACAGCTCGCGGGCGATCTCGTCGGTACGCAGCCCGGTCGCCACCAGCCTGGCCGCCATGTGGTGCACGGCAGGGGTGGTCGAGGAGTAGCGGAACGATCCGGTGTCGGTGACCAGGCCGGCGTACAGGCAGGTGGCGATGTCGCGGTCGAGGCGCCCGCCGAGCCGGTAGACGAGCTGCTCGGCCAGCACGGCGGTGGCCGCGGCCGCGGCGTCGATGAGGTCGAGCGTGCCGAACCCGGCGTTGGACGGGTGGTGGTCGACCACGATGACCTCGCGGGCCGCGGCCACGTTCGCGCCCAGCAGGCCGACGCGTTCGAAGGTGGAGGAGTCGAAGACGATCATGAGGTCGGGGGCGGAGGGATAGTCGTCGGGGGGCACCAGCATCTCCTGCCCCGGCAGGAACCGCAGCAGCCGCGGCACCGCGAAGTGCCGGTCGCCGAAGGAGGCCACCACCCGCTTGCCCATCGAGCGCAGCGCGAACGCGACGGCCAGCATCGAGCCGAGCGCGTCGCCGTCGGGCGTCACGTGGCAGGCCAGCGCGACCTCGTCGGTCTCACGGATCAGGCACAGCGCGCGATCCCACGACGATTCGGGGATCGGGCAGTCGTTCGCCACTCGCCGCTCCATCCGGGGCTGGCGTCCGGCCCAGTCGCGAACGTCGGGTGTCACGCCTGTTCGTCCCGGTCCGGGCCCTCGTCCAGGTCGTCCTCGGGCTTGCGGTAGGGGTCGGCCTCGCCGGCGTAGGTGGCGGTCTGGGCCCGCTGCGCCACCTCGGCGTCGCGGGCCCGGGCGGCGGTGATCAGGTCGTCGAGGTGGCGGGCGCTGTCGGGCAGCGGGTCGTGCTTGAACGTCAGCGTCGGAGCGAACCGCACGCCCGTCTGGCGGCCCACCTCGGAGCGGATGATGCCCTTCGCGCTCTCGAGGGCGGCGGCGCTGTCGGCCCGCTCGGCGTCGGAGCCGAACACCGTGTAGAACACCGTCGCGTCGCGCAGGTCGGCGGTGACACGTGTGTCGGTCACGGTCACGAAGCCCAGACGCGGATCCTTGATCCGGCGCTCCAGCATCTCGGCGACGATCTGCTGGATGCGGTCGGCGAGCTTGCGCGCTCGTGCGGCATCCACCATGTTCGCTCCCCCTCACGCACGGCCTGCCCGGCCGTGCCGTCGTTCAGTCTTCGTCGTTGTAGAGCCGCTGCCGGGCCGACAGCAGCTCGATCTCGGGGCGGAAGGCCACCATGCGCTCGCAGGCGTCGAGGACCTCCTTGCAGTTGCCGGCGGAGGCGGACACGACCGCCACGCCGACCTCCGCCCTGCGGTGCAGATCGAGGTGGCCGGTCTCAGCCACCGCGATGCTGGGATAACGGCGCTGCAGCTCGGCGATCAGCGGCCGTACGACAGAGCGCTTCTGCTTCAGCGAGTGCACGTCGCCGAGCAGGATGTCCAGGGTCAGAGCACCCACATACATCGTTGTCAACCACCGCTTGGCCTGGTGAGGTGAGCGCACGCCCGGCCTGCTGCGGTGGGGACCAGGCCAGGGCGTGCGAGAAGCGCCCGGCGGATGTCCCGCCGGGCGCCCGGCCGCGCGTCACACGCGCGGCTTCTCCCGCATCTCGAACGTCTCGATCACGTCGTCGATCCTGATGTCGTTGTAGCCGACACCGACACCGCACTCGAAGCCCTCGCGGACCTCGGTCGCGTCGTCCTTGAAGCGACGCAGCGACGAGACGGTCAGGTTGTCCGCGATGACGACGCCGTCGCGGATCACCCTGGCCTTGCTGTTGCGGACGATCACGCCGGAGCGGACCAGAGAACCGGCGACGTTGCCGATCTTCGGCACCTTGAAGACCTCGCGGACCTCCGCCGTGCCCATCTGGACCTCTTCGAACTCGGGCTTGAGCATGCCCTTGAGCGCCGCCTCGATCTCCTCGATCGCCTGGTAGATGACCGAGTAGTAGCGGATGTCGACGCCCTCGCGCTCGGCCAGGTCGCGCGCCCGCGGCTCGGGGCGGACGTTGAAGCCGATGATGACCGCGTTGTCGTCGGCGACGGCCAGGTTGACGTCGTACTCGGTGATCGCGCCGACCGCGCGGTGCAGGACTCGCAGCCTGACCTCGTCGCCGACATCGATCTTGAGCAGGGCGTCTTCCAGGGCCTCCACCGAACCGGACACGTCACCCTTGATGATGAGCTTGAGCTCGTCGACGCGGCCCTTCTCGAGGTCGCTGAACAGCTCTTCGAGGGTGCGGCGACGGCTCGACTTCGCCATGTCGGCGCTGCGCTTGCGCGCCGCGCGCTGCTGGGCGATCTGCCGGGCCATCCGGTCGTCGGTGACCACGATGAAGTTGTCACCGGCGCTCGGCACCGCGGTCAGACCCATCACCAGGACCGGACGCGACGGCGTGGCCTCCTCGACCGCGTCGCCGTTGTCGTCGAGCATCGCGCGGACGCGGCCGAACGCCTCGCCACACACGATCGAGTCGCCGACGCGCAGCGTGCCGCGCTGGACCAGGACGGTCGCGACGGGGCCGCGGCCCTTGTCGAGGTGCGCCTCGATCGCGATGCCCTGCGCGTCCATCGTCGGGTTGGCCCGCAGGTCGAGCTCGGCGTCGGCGGTCAGCAGGATGGCCTCGAGGAGGTTGTCGATGCCCGTGCCGTTCTTCGCCGAGATGTCGACGAAGAGGGTCGAGCCGCCGTATTCCTCCGCCACCAGGCCGTACTCGGTGAGCTGGGCGCGCACCTTGTTGGGGTCGGCGCCCTCCTTGTCGATCTTGTTGACCGCGACCACGACCGGCACCTCTGCCGCCTGGGCGTGGTTGAGCGCCTCGATCGTCTGCGGCTTCACACCGTCGTCGGCCGCGACCACCAGCACCGCGATGTCGGTGGACTTGGCGCCTCGGGCACGCATGGCGGTGAACGCCTCGTGACCCGGGGTGTCGATGAAGGTGATCTTCCGGTCCTGGCCGTCGTGCTCGGCGGAGACCTGGTAAGCGCCGATGTGCTGGGTGATGCCACCCGCCTCGCGCGCCACCACGTTGGTCTTGCGGATGGCGTCGAGCAGCTTGGTCTTACCGTGGTCGACGTGACCCATGACGGTCACGACCGGCGGACGCGCGGCGAGGTCGTCCTCGTCGCCCTCGTCCTCGCCGAACTCGATGTCGAAGGCCTCGAGCAGCTCGCGGTCTTCTTCCTCCGGGCTGACGACCTGGATGTTGTAGTCGAGCTCGGCGCCGAGGAGCTGCAGCGTCTCCTCGTTGACCGACTGCGTGGCGGTCACCATCTCACCCAGGTGCAGCATGATCTGCACGAGCGCGGCCGGGTTGGCGCCGATGCGGTCGGCGAAGTCGGACAGCGACGCGCCGCGCGGCAGGCGGATCGTCGCGCCGTTGCCGCGAGCGACCTGCACGCCGCCGATCGCCGGCGCCGACATGTTGTCGAACTCCTGGCGCCTCTGCCGCTTCGACTTGCGGCCACGCGCCGGACGGCCGCCGGGACGCCCGAAGGCTCCCGCGGTGCCGCCGCCACGGCCACGGCCACCGGGACCCGGGCGGCCACCGAAGCCGCCGCCACCGCCGCCGCCACCGGGACCACCGGTGCCGGTGCGCTGGCCGGTGCCGCCGCCGCCACCCGGGCGACCGGCGAACCCACCGCCGCCGCCGCCAGGACGACCGCCGCCGCCGCCACCGGGACGGCCACCGCCGCCACCGCCAGGACGACCGCCGCCGCCGCCACCGGGACGGCCACCGCCGCCACCGCCACCGCCGCCGGGACCGGAAGGCCGGCCCTGCGGCATCATCATCGGGTTGGGACGCGGCCCACCGGGACGGGGACCGCCCGCGCCACCACCGGGACCGGGACGCGGACCGCCGGAGGGCGGCCCGGGACGCGGCCCGGGAGCGGGCCTGCCGTCGCCACCGCCGCGACCCTGCGGCGGACGCGGCATCGCGCCGTCGCGCGGCGGACCGTCACGACGCTCGCGCTGACCGGGGCCGCCGCCGTCGCGGTTGCCGCCGGCACGCGGCGGGCGCGACTGGCCCATGCCACTGGCGTTGGAGGAGAAGGGATTGTTACCCGGACGCGGGCCACGGGGACCCGGCTTCGGGCCGGGACCAGGACGCGGACCGCCGCCACCCGCGGGCGCGCCGGAACGCGGCGCCTGCGGGGCGCCGCCGCCCCCCTGGGGCCCCGGACGGGGACCGGGCTTGGGACCCGGGCCAGGACGCGCGCCGGGGCCGGGCCGCGGGCCCGGAGTCGGACGGGCGGGCGCGCCACTCTCGAAACGCGCCTGCGGAGCCCCGGACGTCTCGCCGCGCGCGGCCTCAGGCTGCTGCGGCTGAGGCGGCTGCTGCTGAGGCATCGGCACCGGCGGGCGCGGCTGAGCGCCGCCCGCGGGGCCGGGACGCGGGCCGGGCTTGGGACCCGGACGCGGTGGGGCGGGAACCGGCGCCTGCCCGGCGCCGTTACCGGCCTGGCTGTCCGCCGGCCGGGGCGCAGCCCTTGGCGGCTGCGGCTTGTTGGACGGCTGACCGCCGCCCCTGGAGGGGCCGCTCTTGGCTACCCCCAGCGCTTCGGTGAGCCTGCGGACCACCGGCGCCTCGATGGTCGAGGACGCCGAACGGACGAACTCTCCCATCTCTTGGAGCTTGGCCATGACGACCTTGCTCTCTACGCCGAACTCCTTAGCGAGCTCGTATACCCGGACCTTCGCCACTGCACTCCCTTACTCGGCCCGGGAGGCTGGCTATGCCGTCCGGACCGTCGCTACCTTGACGTCTTCATCGCCGCGTGCTCATCAGGCGCTCATAGCAATCTGACTCCGCCCATCAACTCGGCGTCCTACATGACATTTCGTGGTCTCCCTCCAGGTGCGCCCGCACGGGCGACACGTCAAGCGGCCCCGGCACGCGGAACGCGCGCGGAAACGCTCGGCGCCGCTCGGCGAACTCCAGACAGCTCAGGGCCGGATGCAGTGATGCACCGCGGCCCGGGAGCCGTCCTCGCAGGTCGGGGATCACTTGATCCTCGACCCGCACCAGGCGGAGCAGCTCTGACTTAGCCGTACGGACCCTGCAGCCCACACAGGTGCGCTGTGGGACCGCGTGGCCACCATATTCCAGCTTACCGTGTTGACGCATCTACGGAACCGGCGGCGTCCTCGGCTTGGGTGTCCGGGCGGATGTCGATCCGCCATCCGGTGAGCCTGGCGGCGAGCCGGGCGTTCTGCCCCTCTTTGCCGATGGCCAGCGAGAGCTGGTAGTCGGGCACCGTGACCCGCGCGACGCGCCCCTCGAGGTCGAGCACCTCGACGTGGGAAACGCGCGCAGGGGACAGGGCATTCCCGACGAATTCGCCGGGGTCCTCCGACCAGTCGATGATGTCGATCTTCTCGCCGTGCAACTCGGTCATCACGTTGCGCACGCGTGACCCCATGGGGCCGATGCACGCGCCCTTGGCGTTGACGCCCTGCTTGCGCGACCTGACCGCGATCTTCGTACGGTGCCCGGCCTCGCGGGCCACCGCGGCGATCTCCACGGTGCCGTCGGCGATCTCCGGCACCTCGAGCGCGAACAGCTTCTTGACCAGCCCGGGATGCGTGCGCGACAAGGAGATCGAGGGGCCCTTGTGCCCCTTCTTCACCTGCACGACGTAGGCGCGGATGCGCTCGCCGTGCACGTATTCCTCGCCGGGGACCTGCTCGGCGTGCAGCAGCACGGCCTCGATCTTGCCCAGGTCGACCAGCACCACGCGCGGGTCTCTGCCCTGCTGGATGACGCCCGAGACCAGCTCGCCCTCGCGGCTGGCGTACTCGCCGAAGTTGATCTCGTCTTCCGCGTCGCGCAACTGCTGCAGGATGACCTGCTTGGCGGTGGTGGCGGCGATCCGGCTGAAGTTGCCCGGTGTGTCGTCGTACTCCCTGACGATCTCGCCCGCGTCGTCCAGCTCCGCCGCCCAGATCGTGACGTGGCCGCTGGCGCGGTCGAGCTGGGCGCGCGCCTTGGCGGCTGCGCCCTCGGTGCGGAGGTACGCGATCAGCAGCGCGTCCTCGATCGCCTTGACGACCAGGTCGAAGGAGATGTCCTTCTCCCGCTCCAGGCTGCGCAGGACGCTCATGTCGATGTCCACGGCGGCTCCCCCTTAGCCTTCGTCGCCGTCGACGTCGTCGAACCGGCGGAACTCCACCTGAACCCGTCCGCGGGTCAGGTGCTCATAGTCAAGCCTGCGTGCCGCGCCCGCGACGTCGAGGTCGACGCCGCCCTCGTCGGCGGCCAGGATGCGGCCCTCCAGCACGGTGCCGTCGCTCAGCTCCGCCTTCACCAGGCGCTTGGCCGCGCGCCGCCAGTGACGGGGCTCGGTGAGCGGACGGTCGACGCCCGGCGAGGAGACCTCGAGCGTGTAGGCCGCCTGGCCCATCGCGTCGTCGTCGTCGAGGGCCGTGGAGACGGCCTGGCTCACGTCGGCCACGTCGTCGAGGCTCACGCCGCCGTCGCGGTCGACGATCACGCGCAGCAGCCGTCTCTTGCCCGCCTGGGTGACCGTGATGTCCTCCAGGTCGAGGCCCTCCGCGCCGACCACGGGCTCCAGGAGCTTCATCAGGTGGTCGCGGGGTGATGCGCTGCCCATATCGACCTCCCCTAATTGTCATGTCTCAGCCGGGCGGACCTCGCCTCTGGCTCCGCGCCGCCTGACCGTTCACTCAGTCAGCGGCGACAGTTGACACCCTATCCGTATGAGGGCACCGAAAGAGCGCCACTCGTCACGGTCGAGCGGCGGGTCGGGCGGCGGTCGAACGCCGGAGCGTCGCCGGGCGGCGTTCCCGGGCACTGGCCGTACGATGCTATCCGAGGCCCGAAGGGGGATCCGCGACACCTGGAGGTTCGAGCCCGTGCGCCCGCGTCAGCTTTCCCGGCGAGCCCTGCTGGCGGGCGGGGCGGCCGCTCTGACCGCCTGCAGCGCGTCCGGCCCGCCGAAGCCGTCGGTCCCGCCTCCCGACTCGCCCGACACCGTCCTGGTCAAGGGTCTCATCGCGGAGAAGGAGCGGACGATCGCGCTCTACTCGTCGCTGATCTCGGGCGGGGCCGAGAAGCTGGTGCCGTTCCGCGACCGCCACCAGGCCCATCTGAACGAGTTGCGCGAGCACGTGCCCCCCGCCGCCACTTCCGCCACTTCCGCCGCCTCCGTACCGCCTTCTGGGTCGCCGTCCCCCTCGGCCTCCGCGCGCAGGACGACGGTGGCGCGGCTGCGCGACCTCGAACGCAAGGCCGCCGCCCAGCGGGTGCGCCAGCTCGACACCGCCTCGCCCGGCCTGGCCCAGCTCATCGCCAGCATCGGCGCCTGCGAGGCGGCCCACGTGGTCGCCCTGCCCAGGTCGGTGTGACCGGCGTGCGGGCGGCTGACGACATCGAGATGCTGCGCAAGGCGCTGGCGGCCGAGCATGCCGCGGTGTTCGCGTACGGGCTGCTGGGAGCGCGCACGTCGGGGGCGCTGCGAGACCGGATGAGCGCGGCCTACGACGCGCACCGGGGCGGGCGCGACCAGCTCCGCGGGTTCATCACGGCGCGGGGCGGCCGTCCTGTCGAGTCGGAGGCGTCCTACACGCTGCCGTTCTTCCCTTCGAACGCCACGCTGGCGACCAAGCTGGCGGTGCACCTGGAGAGCGGGGTGACGGCCGCCTACCTCGAGCTGGCCGCCGCCCGCGACACGGCGCTGCGCCATTACGCCGCGCTGGCCATGCAGCGGGCGGTGACCCGCTCCTACTCCTTCCGGCCCGAGCCGCCGGCGGCCTTCCCCGGCCTGCCCGCGCCCGCGACCCCGTCGGCGACGCCCTCGACCTCCGGCCAGGCCGGAGGCTGAGGCGCGGCCGGTGGCGGTCAGCCGGTTACGGCGGCCTGGATGCGGTCGGCGGCCTCGGCGAGGGGGATCTCCGACTTCTCGCCCGAGACGCGGTCGCGCAGCTCCACGACGCCCTGGGAGAGCCCGCGCCCGACCACCACGATCGTCGGCATCCCCAGCAGCTCGGCGTCCTTGAACTTCACCCCGGGCGAGACCTGCGGCCGGTCGTCGACCAGGACGCGCAGCCCGCGCGACTCCAGCTCGGCCCCCAGCTCGAGGGCGGCCTCCACCTGGTTCTCCTTGCCCGTGCCGACGATGTGCACGTCGGCGGGCGCGACCTCGCGCGGCCACACCAGCCCCAGCTCGTCGTACGCCTGCTCGGCGATGACGGCGACCGCCCGGGACACGCCGACGCCGTAGGAGCCCATGGTGACGCGGATGGGCTTGCCGTCGGGGCCGAGCGCGTCGAGGCCGGCGACGTCGGCGTATTTCCTGCCGAGCTGGAAGATGTGGCCGATCTCGATGCCCCGGTCGATGGACAGCTCGGCGCCGCAGCGGGGGCAGGGGTCGCCGGCGCGCACCTCGGCGGCCTCGATGGTGCCGTCGGGGACGAAGTCGCGGCCCGCCACCACGTCGACGGCGTGCTTGCCGGGCTCGTTGGCGCCCGTGACCCACGAGGTGCCGGTGACGACCCGGGGGTCGACGAGGTAGCGGATGCCCAGCTCGCGCAGGACCTGGGGGCCGATGTAGCCGCGTACGAGGCCCGGGTGCGCGGCGAAGTCTTCGGCCTCGAAGATGGCGGGCTCGCCGGGGGCCAGCGCCGCCTCCAGGCGCTTGAAGTCGACCTCACGATCGCCAGGCACGCCGACGACCAGCGTCTCGACCTTGTCGGAGCCGGGCGTGGAGACCTTGACCACGACGTTCTTGAGCGTGTCGGCGGCGCCGACGGACAGGCCGTGGTGCTCGTTGAGGTGGGCGACCAGCGTCTCGATGGTCGGGGTGCCGGGCGTGTCGAGGACCCGCAGCGGCGCCGCGTCGTCGAGGGGGCGCGCGGCGGGGGCGGTGGTGACGACGGCCTCGGCGTTGGCGGCGTAGCCGCAGGAGCGGCAGGCGGCGAACGTGTCCTCGCCGGTCGGCGTGGGCGCCAGGAACTCCTCGGAGGCCGAGCCGCCCATGGCGCCCGACTGCGCGAAGACGATCTTGTACTCGATGCCGAGGCGATCGAACAGGCGGATGTACGTCTCGCGGTGCAGCTCGTAGGAGCGCTTGAGCCCGTCGTCGTCGAGGTCGAAGGAGTAGGAGTCCTTCATCAGGAACTCGCGACCGCGCAGGATGCCCGCCCTGGGCCGCGCCTCATCGCGGTATTTGGTCTGGATTTGATAAAGGATGACCGGATAATCCTTGTAGGAGGAGTATTCGCCCTTGACCATGTCGGCGAAGAGCTCCTCGTGCGTGGGGCCGAGGAGATAGTCGCCGCCCCTGCGGTCCTGGAGCCGGAACAGCGTGTCGCCGTATTCGGTCCAGCGGCCGGTGGCCTCGTAGTATTCGCGGGGCAGCAGGGCGGGGAAGAGCACTTCCTGGCCGCCCATGCGGTTCATCTCCTCGCGGACGACCCTCGCGATGTTCTCCAGCACCATCTTGCCGAGGGGGAGCCAGGAGTAGATGCCGGGCGCGACGCGGCGTACGTAACCGGCGCGGACCAGGAGCTTGTGGCTCGGCACTTCCGCGTCTGCCGGGTCGTCCCGCAGGGTGCGAAGAAACAACGACGACATGCGCAGCAACACGGCTACTCCTCGCTCGAACCTGGGATGTGAAGGACTCCAGGCTATCGAGTCGGGGGAGCGCCGCGCTCGCGCTTATGCACCGATCCGGGATCGGCGGGTGGAGCGGTTCAGACGGAAGGGGGCATCCAGCCGGACATGAAGGCGGCCACGCCCGCCGTGATCAGCCCCGAGAACATCGCCGACAGCACCAGAGCGCGCACCCGTCGGCGGCCGCTCCTGCGCAGCACGAGCACCAGCGCCACGGACAGCAGCCCGACCACCACCGCGGGGCCCGGCCAGAACGACACCTCGGTCTCGATGAAGCCCGGGGTCGCCCGTTCGACCACGTCGGCGAGGAGCGCCGCGCCGACCGCGCCCGCCGCCAGATCGCCCCAGCCGTCGTCCCTGCGCGTGGCGTAGGCGAGCAGGCCCAGGGCGACGAGCAGGGAGAGGTTCCAGTTGAGCCCGGCGGGGCTGATGCCGACGACGACGTCGAGCGGATGGCCGCCGAGCGCGCTCGCGCCCATGGTCGCGACCAGCGTCGACGCCGCCGCCAGGAACGTGGTCAGCAGCGCCCACCCGAACCCCGACGCGGTCGCGCCGACGGCCAGCGACAGGGCGAGATAGGCATAGGGGTCGTAGATCTGGCCGATCCACCGGGGGCCGTCTCCGTGGACGAACATGCCGAGCACGCCCACGACCAGCCCCCCGGTGAAGGCCGCCAGCAAATGGCGTTGGATCGCGCGCTGACGCCGGTCGTATTCGGCGAAGTCCGCGTAGTCGATGCTCGTGTGGTTCATGGCTATTTCCCTGGTCAACCCCTCCCCCGTGTTCGGCAGGGGATGACCACTTCCAGATTATGTATCCATCCACAAAAGGCAAATTTCGGTCATCCATATGCTAACAAGCAATCGCTTGGTTAAAATGCTTCCGTGGCACTTGCCGATGACCTTCGCGCCGTCGTCCGAGCCCATCTCGCCGGGCGGCCCGGCGCGACGTGGCGGGAGTTCTCGCGGGACGTGGGGATCGCGGGGCTGCTCGTCCCCGAGGAGTACGGCGGGGCCGGGTGCGGCCCGGCCGAGCTGGCCGCCGTCGCGGAGGAACTGGGGCGGGCCCTGTCGCCCCACCCGTTCCTCCAGACGGCCGTGATGGCGGTCGAGGCGCTGCGCGCCTGCACGGAAAGCGACGGGGCGGACAGCGATGAGGCGGGCGACGAGGCGGGCGCGGTGCTGGCGGAGCTGGCCGACGGGGCCGTGACCGCGACCGTGGTGCTGCCGGGGGACGGGGAGCTGCGGCTCACGGGAGACCGGCTGACGGGCGAGGTGCCGTACGCGCTGGAGGGCGAGCTGGTGCTCCTCTACGCGGGCGGGGCACTGGTACGGGCCGTGCCGTCGGAGCGGACGGCGTACCGGACGATGGACGAGAGCCGCCCGCTGCAGCGGCTCGCCTTCCACGACGCCCCGGCACGGCGGCTGGGCGACGGCACGTCGTGGGCCCGCGTGCGCGACATGGGGATCGCGGCGCTGGCGGCCGAGCAGGTGGGCGGGGCGCAGCGGTGTCTGGACCTGGCGGTCGAGCACGCCGGGCGGCGGCACCAGTTCGGGCGGCCCATCGGGTCGTTCCAGGCGATCAAGCACAAGCTGGCCGATCTGCTGCTGCTGGTGGAGTCGGCCAGGTCGGCGGCCGGGGCGGCGGCCGGGGACCCGGTGGCCGCGGCCGTGGCGGGGTCGTACTGCACGGAGGCGTATCTGGCGGCGGCGGGCGAGAACATCCAGGTGCACGGAGGGATCGGGGTGACGTGGGAGCATCCGGCGCACCGGTATCTCAAGCGGGCCGCCTCCGACGCCCAGCTCTTCGGTCCGCCGCAGGCGCACCGGGCTCGGCTGGCGGCGTACGTGTTCGGCGAGGACGCGCGATAGCGCCTCCCGGCCCCAGGCCGGCCGGGGTCAGCCGCCGAGCAGCTCTTCCCAGGGGTGGCGGGCGTTGGTGCGGCGGGTGGTGTCGAGGGCTTCGGTCAGACGCCAGAAGCCGGCGCGGTCGCGCATGCCCGCCCGCCCCAGCGGGTCGATCGCGCGCAACTCGAAGCGGACGCCCATCACGTCGAGCACCGCCGAACGCTCGTCGCCCGGCCCCGCCGGGGTGACCAGGCAGCCGTCGTGGTCGGGGTCGCGGACCTGGTCGGCCAGCAGGGCGGCGACCTCCGAGGCGTACGGGCCGTCGCGCCACTCGATGTGCCAACTGTGGTCGGAGCCGCGCCACCACGTCAGGTCGCGGCACGACTCGGCGAATTCGGCCTCGGTCGCCAGCGCGGCCATCACCCGGCCGAACGCCTCGTACCTGCGGGCGCTGGTGAGCGAGAGCTCGTCGCCCTGGTCGGGGACCGTGCCGCCCTTCGGCCGCCGCAGCGTGTGCTTTCGCTTCACGAGCATCACTTTGATCGCCGCCTCGCCCTTCCCGCAAGTCTTTGCCGCTGATACGCTCTACCAAGCGAGCGCTTGGTTTCCTACTTCGCCGGAGGCGCGATGACGTCCCTACGGATCAGCCTGGGATATGAGCTGGAGGTCCGCGGTCGCACCCGCGAAGTGGAGCAGCAGGCGTTCCAGAACGTGATCGACCAGGTCGTGCTGGGCGACCGGCTGGGCTACACCGCGGCCTGGTTCGTGGAGCACCACTTCACCAGGGGCTTCTCCCACTCCTCCGCGCCCGATCTGGTCCTGGCCGCCATCTCGCAGCGCACGGAGCGGATCCGCCTGGGGCTCGGGGTGGTGCTGCTGCCGTTCCAGTCCCCCGTCCGCACGGCCGAGCGCGTGGCCACGCTGGACGTGCTCAGCGGCGGGCGGGTCGACTTCGGCACCGGCCGTGGGGCCTCGCCCCTGGAGTACCAGGCGTTCCAGCGGCCGTTCGAGAGGTCGCGGCAGATCTGGGAGGACTCGCTGGAGGCCACGCTGGCCATCTGGCAGGCCGACGGAGAGCCCGTCAGCCGCTCGAACGAGTTCTTCGAGATCCCCGACGTGGCCGTCTACCCGCGCCCGGTCCAGCACCCTCATCCACCGGTCTGGGTGGCCTCCACCTCGCTGGAGGGCTACCTGGCCGCGGCCAGGCACGGCTACAACCTGCTCGGCATGACCATGCTCAAGGGCATCGACGACGTCGCCGCCGACATCGCGAAATACCGGGAGTGCCTGGCGGAGCGGGGTTTCGACCCCGACTCCCGCCGCGTCGCGCTCATGATCCCCTGGTACGTCGCCCCCACCCGCGACGAGGCCATCGCCACGGCCGCCGACCCCGTCCTGTGGTACATCCGCCGCCAGGTCAACCTCGTCACCCCGCCCGGCTACTACGACGCCCGCCACGCCACCCACCGGGTGCTCGGGCAGCTCGCGGCCGGGCTGCCGCCGGAGGAGTCGATGGCCACGCTGCGCGAGCACCTGATGGTGGTGGTGGACGACGTGGAGGGCTCGCGCAAGGCCCTGGCCAGGATCGCCGAGGCCGGGGCGACGGACCTGATCATCCAGGCGCAGGTGGGCGGGCTGGCGCACGAGCGGGTGTGCGCGTCGATGACGTCGTTCATGAGAGACGTGTCCATGAACGGCACGATCACGAGCGACCCCGTGACGAAGGACGTGATGAGCTGATGGCCCGCTGGCTGACCCGGGACGACCTCGGGGCCGCCGGCGGCTCCGCCACCGGACTGCTGCTCGTCTCCCCCGACGCGGCGAGCGTGTTCCCGCTGGGGCCGGACGACCGTGCGGCGGCGAGCGCGCTCACCGCGGCGGCGCTGCGGGAGGCGGGGGTCGGCGGGCGCGACCGGGTCGTGGTGGCACTCGCCGAGCCGGCCGGCGCGCTGTGGGCTGCCGCCGCGGCGGACGTGGCGGAGGCGGCGGCGAGCGTGGGTCCGCGCGGCCGGATGCGCCTGCACCACGCGCTGTCCGCGCTCAGAGCCACCACGCTGGTCGCCACCCCCACGGGGGCGATGGACCTCCTGGCCCGGCTGCATCTGGAGTTCCTGCTGGACCCGCTGGACCTCGGGCTCGGAACCATCGTCCTGACCGGCGAGATCGCCTCCAAGCGCACCTTGCGGCACCTGGCGCAGGAGTTCGGGGCCCAGGTGACCGAGGTGCTGTCCGACCCGTTCTGCGGCGGCGCCCTGGCCTGGCGCGCGGACGAGGACGACCCGCTCCGGCCGCTGGCGGACGGCCTGCTGGGGCTGGCCGCCCTGAACAAGGACACCGCCGCGGACCCGGCGGCCGATCAACCCGCCGCGGACCCGGCGGCCAGCCAACTCGCCGCGGACCTGACGGCCGGTCCGGTCGAGTTGGTCGTCACTCCGCGCGCCCACGCCACGCTCGGCGACGCCGTGCTCAGGACCGGCCTGGTCGCCCGGCCGGACGGTCCCGGCCTGCCCGCGCCGGCCCACACGGTGGGAGAGCACGTACTGGTGAGGGGCGTGTGGCTGGCGCTGCCACGGGTGGACAAGGCGCTGTCGCGGGTCGACGGCGTGACGGGGTGGGAGCTGACCGTCGGCCGCCAGGGGACGCTGGACACGGTGGTGCTGACGGTGACGTTCGGGCGGGAGAGCCTGGTCGGCAACCCGATGTGGAAGGCGCGGATCGAGCAGGCCGTACGCGCCCTCACCCCCGTCTCGGTCACCGTGGAGATCGCCGGGGAGATCTCCGAGACCCCCTCCCCCGGCGCCGTGAACGACCTGCGCGGCCACCACCTCGGAAGGGACCGGGCGCTCATCGCCTAGACGCTCACCAGCGACGCAAGGGGCAGCCGATGGGATCGATGCCGGACTGGGGGACGCTTCCCCGGATGCTGCACGACCAGGCCGCACGGCACCCGGACGACACGGTCGTCGCCGAGCCGGGAGGCACCCGCCTGACGCTGTCGGAGCTGCGGACGGCGGCGTCCAGGATCGCCGGGGGCCTGATCGCGCTCGGCGTGGCCCCCGGCGACCGGGTGGCCGTGTGGGGCGTGAACTCGGCGTCCTGGGTGGCGCACGCGTTCGGGATCTGGGACGCGGGCGCGGTGATCGTGCCGCTGTCGGCCCGCTACAAGGGGTTCGAGGCGGCCCAGCTCATCGAGAAGACGCGGGCACGGGTGCTGGTCACCGGCGCGGGGCCGTCGGAGGCCCCGCTGGCGGACCTGCTGCCCCCGCTGCCCACCCTGCGGCACGTGCTCAGGCCGGGCGCGGCGGGCCTGTCCGATTTCGGTGCCGGGGTGCCCGCGGCGGAGGCGGAGGAACGGGCGCTCGCCGTGCGGCCCGAGGACCTGTGCGAGATCATGTCCACGTCGGGCACCACGGGCGTGCCCAAGGGCGTCATGCTCGACCACCACCAGGTCCTGCGCGGCTACTGGGACTGGTCGGAGATCGTCACGCTGGACGAGCGTGACCGGTATCCGGTGATCGCCCCGTTCAACCATGGGTTCGGGCTGAACGCCGGGCTCGTCGCGTGCGTGCTGCGCCGGGCCACGATGCTGCCGGTCCCGGCCCTCCCGCCTGACGCGCTGATGTCGCTGATCTCCGCCGAGCGGGTCACGGTGCTGGCCGGGCCGCCCACGCTGTTCCACCGGGTGCTGGACGAGCTGGACCGGGGGGCGCGTGACGTGTCCTCGCTGCGGGTGGCCATCTGCGGGGCCGCCGCCGTACCGGCCCGGCTGATCACCCGGCTGGTCGAGCGGGTGGGGCTGGACCGCGTGATCAACGCGTACGGGCTGATGGAGGGCACGGTCGTCTCGATGACCAGGGAGGGCGACCCGATCGACGTGATCGCCGCCACCACGGGCAGGCCGGTGCCGGGCATCGAGGTCAGGATCGTGGACGACGACGGCGCCGAGGTCGCGCCCGGCCGGCGCGGCGAGATCCTGCAACGCGGCTACGGCGTGATGCGCGGCTACTGGGGCGAGCCCGCCAGGACGGCCGAGGTGATCGACGCGGACGGCTGGCTGCACACGGGCGACGTGGGCGTGCTGGACGAGGCGGGCAACCTCGCGATCGTGGACCGCAAGAAGGAGCTGTACATCGTCAACGGCTTCAACGTCTCCCCCGCCGAGGTCGAGTCGCTCCTGCTGCGCCAGGGCTCGCTGGCGCAGGCCGCGGTGATCGGCGTGCCCGACCCGGTGTCGGGCGAGGCCGGGCTGGCGTACGTGGTCGCGCGGCCGGGCGTGCGGCCCCCCGATCCCGCCGCCCTGCTCGCCTGGGCCAGGGACAACATGGCCGGGTACAAGGTGCCCAGGCGGGTCACGGTGCTCGACTCCCTGCCCACCAACCCCAACGGCAAAGTCGACAAACAAGCCCTACGCCACAAGGCTGGATGAACGAGTAGCGTGGAGGGAGGACCTTCGCCCCGGGAGCTGCCATGTTGCGCCTGCTTGCCGGTGAGGCCGCACGGAGGTTCGGGGGACGCGCCGCTGTGGTCACCGGCGACACCTCGCTGTCCTTCGCCGAGCTGGACCGGCTCTCCGACCAGGTCGCCGCCGGGCTGGCCCATCGCGGGGTGCGCATCGGCGACCTCGTGGTGCTCGCGCTGCCCGACGGGCCGGAGTTCGTGATCTGCTACGTCGCGGCGGCCAAGATCGGCGCGGTGACCGCGGGTATCGGCACCGCGCGCGTGGAGCTGCTCGGCACGCTCGACCCGGCCCTGATCGTCACCGTTCCCGGCCTGCTGCCGCCGCTGCCCGGGGTCGACGTGGTGACGCTGCCCGTCGAGCGCGACGGACGCGGGGCGCGGGCGTACGACCCGGCCCTGCTCACCGGGTTGCGCAGGAACGAGCCGCCGCCCCCGCCGTTCCCGCCGGACCCGGCGCGGCCGGTCGTGATCACGTTCACCTCGGGCAGGACGGGCCCGCCGAAGGCCGTGGTGTTCGGCAACCGCCAACTGGAGGCGATCCGGGCCCACGGGGCCGGCACGCACTGGGGGACGCAGCAGGGCACGGGTGAGGCGCGGCTGGTGCCGTACCCGCTGGGGCGGCTCGGGTTCGCCACCCGCCTGCCGGTGTTCCTCCAGACCGGGCGGACCTGCCACGTCGTGCCCGAGTGGAGCCCGGAGGCCGCCCTGCGGGTGATCCGCCGGCACGGGATCGGGGTGTTGCAGGGGAGCCCGTACCAGTTGGCGCGCATCCTGGAGGACGGCGAGGACCTGCCCGGCCTGGCGCTCGTCCTGTGCGGGGGCGCTCCGGCCGCGCCCGAGCTGATCAGGGCATTGCGCGCCAAGTACGGCGTGCCCGTCTGCAACCGCTACACCTGCACCGAAGCCGGGCTGGGCATGGGCACGCGGCCCGACGACCCGCCGGAGACCGCGGAGGTGAGCGTGGGCAGGCCGCGCGGCGGCGTGGACGTGTCGATCAGAGATCGCGAGGGCCGTCCGCTGCCCTGCGAGGACCCGGGCGAGGTGCTCCTCCGCTCCGACGCGGTCATGAGCGGTTACCTTGGCAGGAGCCCTGATCGCGCGGTGTTCGCCAGGGACGGGTTCATCCGCACCGGCGACCGGGGATACATCGATCACACTGGCCGGTTGCATCTGGTGGGACACGTGGCCCGTGTACCACAATCACCGGCATAGGGAGGCGGCGTGACGTTGCACGTGGCGGTCATCGGGTCGGGCCCTGCCGGGATCTACACGGCGGAGGCCCTGGTGAAGCAGTCGGCCGAGCCTGTCGCGGTCGACGTGCTCGAACGCCTGCCGACCCCCTACGGCCTGGTCAGATACGGCGTCGCACCCGACCACACGTCGATCAAGTCGATCGCCAACTACCTGCGCAGGGTGCTGGAGCTGCCCGAGGTGCGCTTCCTGGGCGGCGTCACGCTCGGCGCGCACCTGTCGGTCGAGGATCTCCTGGGCGCCTACGACGCGGTGGTCTACTGCACGGGCGCGATGGTCGACAGGAAGCTCGGCATCCCCGGCGAAGACCTGCCGGGCAGCGTGGCGGCGACCGACTTCGTCAACTGGTACTGCGGGCATCCCGACGTCGATCCCGGCCGGTTCACGCTCGACACCTCCGAGGTCGCGGTGATCGGGGTCGGGAACGTGGCGGTCGACGTCGTACGCGTGCTCGCCAAGACCGCGGACGAGCTGCGCGCCACCGACGTGCCCCACGAGGTGCTCGAACGCCTCGGCCACAGCCAGGTGAAGGCCATTCACATGGTGGGCCGGCGAGGGCCCGAGCACGCCAAGTTCACCCTGAAGGAGCTGCGCGAGCTGGGCGAGCTGGCCAACGCCGACGTCTGCGTGCGCCCCGAGGAGGCCGTCGTGCTCGGCGGCGACTTCCCCCGCCAGATCCAGGGCAACATCAAGGTCCTGCAGGAGTGGGCGGGTCGCGAGCCAGTGGGCCGCCCGCGCCGCCTCGACGTACGGTTCTGGCTGCGTCCGGTGGAGATCCTCGGCACCGACCGGGTCGAGGGGCTCAAGCTCGAACGCACCCGCCTGGCCGACGACGGGCGCGTGGTCGGCACCGGCGAGTACGAGACGCTGCCGGTGGGCATGGTGCTGCGCTCGGTGGGCTACCAGAGCGTTCCGCTGCCCGGGGTGCCGTTCTCGGAGAAGACCATGACCGTGCCCAACGAGGCCGGGCGCGTGCGTGACCGCGAATACGTGGCGGGCTGGCTCAAGCGCGGGCCGACCGGGGTGATCGGCACCAACAAGTCCGACGCGGCCGAGACTGTCCGCACACTGCTGGCCGACCTCGGCGGCAGGCCAGGGGCCGGGCGCCACGGCATCGACGCGCTGCTGGCCGAGCGCGGGGTGCGGCCGGTGACGTACGAGGAGTGGCGGGCCATCGAGGAGGCCGAGAGCGAGCTTGCCCGCACGCTGGGCCGGGGCGAGCGCGTCAAGCTGGTGGGGTTGGAGGCCATGCTCCGTGCGTCACGTCCCTGAGGGGTTCGAGCGGGCGTACCGGGTGCAGCAGGCCCGCTTTCCCGCCGTCGATCCCGCCGCGGAGCCGGGCTGGCAGCCGGTGCACACCGTGTACGTACCCGCCGACCGGTTCTCCGCGCGTACCGTGGCCGAGTGGGGCGATCAGGCGTCGTCCCTGGTGAAGGCGCATCTGGCGGGGCCGGACGAGCTGGCGGAGGTCTTCGGGGTGCCCGCGCCGCTGGCCGCCGGCGTGCACGACAGGGTGGTGCGCAAGCTCGCCGCGGAGCCCGTGGAGGACCTGCGCGTCGACTTCGAGGACGGCTACGGCGTGCGGCCGGGGGCCGAGGAGGACGGGCACGTCGAGCAGGCCGCCGACGCGGTCGCCGCGATGCACGCCGCCGGGACGCTGCCGCGGCGGTGGGGGCCACGGGTGAAGTCGTTCGCCGACGGAGATCCCGCGCGGTCGGTGCGGACGCTGGACGGGTTCCTCGCCGGGGTCGTCGCCCGGGTGGGCGAGCTGCCCGAGGGCTTCACGGTGACGTTCCCGAAGGTGCTGATGGAGGCGTACCTGGGGCAGTTCGCGGGCGTGCTGGCGGAGCTGGAGGCGCGCTTCGGGGTGCGGCTGCGGTTCGAGATGCAGGTGGAGGCGCCGCAGACGCTGCCGTTCCTGCGGGGCGACCTGAACGAGTCGCTCGGCGGGCGGCTGGCGGCGGCGCACTTCGGGGTCTTCGACTACACCGCCGCGATCGGGCTGCCGCCGCACGAGCAGCGGCTCGACCATCCGGCCTGCGACCACGCGCGGCACGTCGTGCAGACGGCGTTCGCGGGCACCGGGGTGGAGCTGTCCGACGGGTCGCTGGCCGCCGCACCGGCCTCCGATCGGACGGCGGACGTCCACGGGCTGTGGCGGCGGCACGCGGAGCTGGTCCGCCACTCGCTGCGGCACGGCTTCCACCAGGGCTGGGACATGCACCCGTCGCACCTGGTCAGCCGCTTCGCCACCGTCTACGCCAGCCACCTGGCCCGCTACGACTCCTACCGGGAGCGGGTGCGGGCCTGGGAGGAGCGGCGACCGGCCGAGGGCGGCGTCATGGACGAGCCCGCCACGATCCGCACCCTGGCCGCCGCCCTGCGTCGCGCCGACGCGGCACTCGCCCTGCCCGAGTAGCCCGGGGCCGCGTCAGTCGCGCTCCACCAGCGAACGCCACTGGCGTACCAGGCCCGGCTCGACCGGGTCCGACCAGCTCGCCCGTACGGCCGACCCGACGTGGAAGGCGCGCACGCCGTAGTCGAGCAGCGCCGGCACGTGGGCGGGCCGCAGGCCGCCGCCGGCCAGCACGATCGACCCGTCCCCCGCGTCGGCCCGCGCCTTCAGCACGGGCAGCCCGTCGCCCACGCCGGTGGGTGCGCCCGAGGTGAGCACGGTGGCCAGGTTGGGCAGCAGCCGTACGGCCCGCCAGGCCGCCTGGACGTCGGCGGCGTGGTCGACGGCGCGGTGGAACGTCCACGGGAGCGGGGAGACGGCGTGGATGAGCGCCTCGGTGGCCGCCAGGTCGACCACGCCCCCGCCGTCGAGGAACCCGAACACGAAACCCGCCGCGCCCGCCTGCGCGAGCGTCTTGGCGTCGCGCCTGAGCCGGTCGAGCACATCGGGATCGGCGAGAAAGTTGGCGTCGCAGCGGAGCATCACCATCTGCGGGAGAGGGCATTCGGCGGCGATCTCGGCGACCGTCTCCGGGGAGGGGGTCAGCCCGTCTGCCGCCATGTCGGCCACGACCTCCAGGCGGTCGGCGCCGCCCTGTTCGGCGGCCACGGCGTCGCGCACGTTGAGCGCGATCACCTCGAGCAGGGATCCGGTCATGGAGGAGAGGTTATATGGTGATCTGCGCCTTTGCGTCCGAAAGTGTCGTGCTGCCCATGAGGAAACAGCGGCCGCTGTGGCTACCGGGGAGTTCGGCGGGGACGCCCCCGATCTACCGTCCCCGCCCCGATGTCTCAGCGGGTGGACTCGTGGTCCTCGCGCCAGAGTTCCGCGCCGTCCTTGTCATATCCGACGATCCTGAAGTCTTCCGCGTAGATGTCGTCGGTGCGGTCCTGCGTTCCGGCGAACATCCGGAAACCGCCGGCCTTCCACGGATCGGGCACGGTGGCGGCGCTCACTGAGGTGCCGTCCTTGAAGACGAGCGCCACGCGGTGGGTCTTCGTGCTCACGATGCCGAACCAGTGCTCCTTGTGCTCACGGAACTCCACGTTCATGGGCTTGCCGCCCATGTCGATCAGCGGCCGGTCGGGACCGCCGCTCTCGATCACCGCCAGGCCGGGCGAGAGGAGGTTGAGCCCCACCGCCTTCCCGTCCATTTTCCAGATCAGGGTTCTGTCGGGCGTCTCGTAGAGCCCCACGTCGAGCTTGCCGGGCATCTCCTTGGTGGGACCGACCGGCTTGGCGTCGGCCTCTGGCACCACCACGGGCTGTGGCGCGATCCGCTTGATCGTCTCGCCGTCGCCGCCCGCGAACTCGAACGCCGTCACCGTCTCGTCCGTGGGAACGGAGACCGTCCAGACGGCCTGAGGAGCGCCCTGCGGCGTCTGGAGCGTGCCGGTGACCCGTCCGCCCTCGCGGAGCACGGCCGTGACCCGGGACACCTCCGGCCGCGCGGTGCCGAAGTGCAGCACCTTTCCCGTGGCGGCAGGGGGGAACGACCCGGTGGAGCCCTGGACCGTGGCGGTCTCGCCGTCGATCGGCGCGCCGCTGCAGGACTTCGTGCTCCCGCCGGACCTGCTCATGTACTCCGTGCAGAAGCCGCTGGCGCCGTTGTCCGCCCTGGCGAACCAGAACGAGATGGGACGCTCCTCCGAGGGGTTCTTGATCGTCAGGCGCTGCCCGACGGGGGTCATGTCCGAGATGCGGTTCCACTCGGGCGCGGAGGTGGCGACGCTGGCGACGTCACCACTCTCTCCGATGCCGCCGGTGGCCAGCAGCGCGACCGGCGCGGCGATCGCGACCACGCAGATGCCCGACACCACGGCGTTCCTGCGCATCCTGCGCCGCCGTGACCGGGACACCAACTCCGCGGAGAACTCTGTCGGGGCCTGTGGCGCGCGCGTGGCGGCGGTTCCGAGCGTCGCGCGCAGGCGGGATTCCAACTGGTCGGTCATGCGGGGCTCCCGTTCATCTGTGAGGGGCTGGGCAGGACGGTGCGGAGCTTGGCCAGGCCGAGGGAGGCGTGGCTGCGTACGGTGCCCCGGGAGATGCCGAGCACGTCGGCGATCTCCGTGTCGGACAGGTCCTCGTAGTAGCGCAGCACCAGCACGGCCCGCTGCTTGCGCGGCAGCGTGGCCAGCGCCTGCCACAGGCCGTCGTCGCTGTCGGAGGGCGGTGTGTCGGACCAGGCCGCCTCGGGCAGCGCCCAGTCCGGCCGCTCACGCCTGCGCAGCCGCCACGTGCTGATGTGCAGCCTGGCCATGATCATCCGGGTGTAGCTCTCGGGCGCCTGTTTCCGCCGTACCCGCGGCCACGCCTGATGCAGCCGGATCAGGGCCTCCTGCGTCAGGTCGGCCGCGTCGTGCGGGTTGCCGCTCAGCAGGTAGCCGTAGCGCAACAGGGCGTCGGCCCGTTCCGCCACGAACTCCTCGAAGCGGGGATCGTCTTCCAATGACCTGTGCCTTTCCTCGTTCCGTCGGGGGATAGACGGCCCGAGCGGCCGAACTGTTGAATGCGGGACCGGCCGCCAGGACGATCGGGATCCCGCCGAGCCCGCCCGGCGGCGCCCGGCGGGGTCACCTGACCGACGTACGGCGCGGTGAGAAGGGTGTCGAGGTCGTCTTCACCAGGCGACCCGCGACACCCTTCGCGATCTCCGCACTCCTGGCCGCGGCGGCTCAGGACCTGCCCGTCTAGGCGCCGATCAGTTCGGCGATGGTCAGGTCGCGGAACACCGTGGTCGTCACGTCCTCCGACGGCCGCTCGAAGAGCGCCCCGGACGACCGATGGGGCAGGTCCACCGTGCGGACGTGGCGGAACCCGCGGGTCCGGTAGTAGTGCTGCAGCCGCGGGTTGCCCTTGGCGCAGTCGAGCCGGAGCCAGGGCAGCCCCGCGGCGTGGGCCGCGGCGCAGGCCCAGTCCAGCAGGGCGTCACCGAGGCCGAAGCCCGACCAGGGACGGGCCACGGCCAGTTTGTGGATGTAGAGTGCCGCCCCCGGATTGTCGCCCGGAGTCCAGAACTCCGGGTCCGCGTGGTCGTCAAGGGCTATCGTGGCCACCGGAGGGGCCGATTCGTCGGGGTCCAGGTATCTCAGCTCGTCGTCCAGCAGGAACAGCACCCGCTCCTCGATGAGCGGCTCGATCCGCTCGGGGCCGAACCCGCCACGGGGCCACTGCCGCACCCCTCGCGAGTAGAGCCACTCGGCGGTGTCGGCGAGCAGCGTGAGCACGCCGGGAAGGTCCGATGATTGCGCTCTGCGGAGGGAGAGCGGGTGCAGCAAGGTGGTGGTGTGCATAAGTCGTACCCTTCGTTGCGATGGGTTGCAGCGCAGACACATAGCGTGAGGACGCAATGTCGCGCAGAGGGCGAAATATGGCCATAATCCGAAAAAACTGGATAAATGGCGATTTAGGGGAGTATGCACGACTCCCCTAGGCCAGCGAGGCGGCTATTTCTCGCTGCGCCCGGCCGGCGGGATCACCCCTTCACCCACGAACTCGTCAGCGGCGATCGAGTTCGTATCTGATCAGATGTTTGTCGGCTGGCAACACCGACACGGCGACACGCACAGGCATGTCGGCCCCGTCGTAACCCACTCGGACATAGACCATGACTGGCGTGCCGAGTTCGAGTTGGAGGCGCTCGGCCTCCTCTTGGTTGGGCATCCGCGCCCAGATGTCGTCGATGACGCGGACCTGCGCATGGCCCAACTCTTCCAGCACCCGATTCGCCCCTCGCGCGATGTCTCCGGGCCTGGCGATCTCGGAGTCGGCAACCAGATCACGGGGGAAGTAGGAATCATTGGTGTTGTACGGCTGGCCGTCCACGAACCGCAGACGACGCCTCACCACCGCCAATTCACCGTCCGCCAGTTCCAGCCTGCTGGCGATCTCCTCGACGGGAGACACCGTCAGCACCTCGATGTACTGGCTGGGCGCTCGGCCTTCCTGCGCGACGGCGTAGGCGAACGCCTCGCGCAACTCCCCGCTGGATTGCGGCTCCAGCTCCCGCTGCGGATAGATCAGCAGCGGTCTGCGGTCTCTGACCACGGTTCCGCGCCGCGGCGTGCGCGTGACGAGTCCCTCGTTGACGAGTTCCCCGAGGGCCAGCCTCACCGTGTTCCTGCTCACCCCATGGTCTTCCATGAGCTGCGCCTCGGTCGGTAGCTGTGCCCCGGGGCCGAGGACACCCGAGTAGATGGCTCGTCGCAACTCCGAAGCCACCTGCTGATACAGCACCGACCTTGCCACTTTCACCCCTTTTGTTCCAACAATTTAGACGATCTGGTTCTAGCAGGCCACAACCCCTTGACCAAACCGCCCCGACCGGCCCATCATCCATTCGTTGGTACAAATCCATCTAAAGGCCGGTGAGGGGGTGAAGGCCAGTGTTGCCGGTCCGCACGGGTACGCCATACCTGCCCTGGCATGACCCTCGCGAAGCTACGCGTCTACTGCGTTACGCGTCGCCTCGCGTGCGATCGACCCACACCTACCAGAGCATGTCCAACGGCGCCTCCGCGCAATCGGTGTTGACTGAGCTGACCGTGTGGTGCGATGACGGATCCTTTGTCGCGAACGAGGAGGGTGACGCCCCCGTCACGCGCCCCATTGATGACCCGGTCGGTGCAGCTCGACGCATCACCACACGTAACCGGCAGCAGGGACCTTCACGTCCCCCCATCGACTCCGTGGGCGAGCCAACGGTCTAGGACTCCATCCCTCGCCGGAGTCCTGGCGCCGTCGCACACGGGGCAGGAAGCGCGTCCTGGCGGGTCCCCCACGCCCGCCAGGGCGCGTTTTCCACTCAGGGACCGACCACGAGACCCACGCCTCCATCTCCCGATGGGGGCCTTCTCGTTTTCTGGACGGCGGGGCGCGGGCACTGGGGCGGGCACCCGCTCGCGCCCTCGGGCGCGCAGGCAGGATCTCGTCGCGTGACCCCCCGGTCACCATCGCCACCGAGTCCTCACCGCTCACGTCTGCCGCCAGGTCTGTGCCGTCCGCGTCGACGACGCCTACTGCCTCATCATCAACCCTGGGACGCGAACGCGGGGACACCTTTCTTGTTGGTGGGACTGGTGGGATTTTCTGGTACCAATCCAATTTTCGGCGCAAGATCGACCAGCCGGCGGATTTCCGGGTCAGGACGGATCGGGACCCGGGGTGCAGGCGTCGGCCGGCGCCCAGTCCAGCAGCGTCACCCCCTCCCCCACCTCGGTGAACACCCCCACGACCCGCTCGCCGCCCACCGGCTGCCGCGCGGCGCGCCAGTTGCCGTACACCAGACAGTCCGGAACCGCCACAGGCCGGACCATCACCACTAGGTATGGCTCGCGGCGCCCCGGCACGAACGGCTGATGGCTGACGATCCAGCTCTCGACCGTCCCCACGGGCGCCACCTCCCGCCAGTGCCACCCCTCCGTACGGCAGGCCGCGCAGAACGCCCGCGCCGGGAACCGGAGCGTGCCGCAGGCGTCGCACTCCTGCACCGCGAACTCCCGCCTGGCGACCCGCTCCCACCAGGGCGCGGAGTCCCGGTCGGGCTGCGGCGGATAGTCCGTCACGACGCCCCCTCAGGACCTGTCACTACGCTCTCCTCAGGATCAGGGCCGAGGTGGCGGGCAGGATGTAGCCGGGCTGGGACGTCGAAAGCGCCACCTCCGCCCCCGGCACCTGCCGGTCCCCGGCCTCGCCCCGGAGCTGGGAGACCGCCTCGGCGAGGTGGTTGATCCCGTGCACGTACCCCTCGGACAGGAAGCCCCCGTGCGTGTTGACCGGCAGCGGGCCGTCGAGCGCGGTGGCCCCCGAGTCCACGTACGGGCCGCCCTCCCCCTTGGCGCAGAACCCGTAGTCCTCGAGCTGGACGATCACCGAGTACGTGAAGCAGTCGTACAGCTCGGCCACGTCGATGTCGCCGGGCCCGAGCCCGGCCTGGGCGTACAGGCGCGGGGCCAGCGCGGCGGCGGCGGTCACGGTGGGATCGGGGCCGGTCCAGGAAGGACCGCCGGCCCCAGAGAGGTGAGAGGTGCCGCCGCCCCAGGCCGCGGCCGAGACGAGGACGGGCGGGCGGCGCAGCGAGCGGGCGCGTTCCGCGGTGGTGACGACCACGGCGCAGGCCCCGTCGGTCTCCAGGCAGCAGTCCAGGAGGCGGAACGGCTCGGCGATCCACCGGCTGGCCAGGTAGTCGTCCAGGGTGATCGGGGCGCGCATGAGGGCGCGCGGGTTCTTGGCGGCGTTGGCGCGCTGGGTCACCGCGAGCCGGCCGAAGTGCTCTTCCCTGGTGCCGTAGCGGAGCATGTGGGCGCGGGCGTACATGGCGTACTGCTGGGGCGGGGCCACGAACCCGTACGGGGCCTGGTACTGCGTCTCCGGGCTGACCGGCACGCCCCGGCCGGTGCCGCCCATGCGGAACTCCGAGCGGGCGTTGACGGCCCGGTAGCAGACGACGGTCTCGGCCATCCCGGCGGCCACCGCCAGCGCGGCCTGGCCGACCACCGCGTGCGAGACGCTGCCGCCGCCGAACTGGTCGAGGTGCCAGGCCAGGTCCGTCAGGCCCAGCGCGGGGCCGACGAGCGTGGGTGGGACGGAGTCGCCCACCCGGTGGGTGGCCAGGCCGTCCACGTCGTCGGGGGACAGCCCCGCGTCCTCCAGGGCGGCGAGCACGGCGCGGCAGGCCAGGGTCAGGGTGCTGACGCCGGAGTCCTTGGTGAAGGGGGTGTAGCCGACCCCGGCGACGGCGGTGCGGTCACGGAACTCAAGCAAGCGCTTGGACACCTCGGTCACGGTAGGCGGGCGCGTCCTGACCTGTCAACGCAGGTCGGAGGGGGCGACTTGACAGCGTTTCGTGGATCGCCCTACCGTCCAAGCAAGCGCTTGGTATGATAGGCGCATTCGGTGGACGAGGAGGCGGACCATGAGCACACACGCTGCCCGGCTCATCACGCCGGACGGCTGTCGCGGCCTTCCGACGCCCCATCAGCGCAGGATTCGCAACGGAGCCGCCATGCCGCCGGGCCCATCCCACCACAGCCCGAACGGCCACCTCGACAGCCGCCGCTTCCGTCAGGTCCTCGGCAGGTTCGCGACCGGCGTGGTGGCGATCACCTCGGTCGACCCGCTGGACGGACGGCCGTGCGGCCTGGCCGCCAACTCCTTCACCTCGGTCTCGCTCGACCCGCCGCTCGTGGCGTTCTGCGTGGCGTACACGAGCACGAGCTGGCCCAAGGTGCGCGGCGCCAAGGTCGTCACCGTGAACGTGCTCGCCGAGGACCAGCAGCCCGTCTGCGCGCAGATGGCGGCCAAGGGCGGCGACAAGTTCGCGGGCCTGGAGTGGAGCGGCTCCCCCGGCGGCAACCCCGTGCTCGACGGCGCGCTGGCCTGGATCGACTGCGCCGTCGAGGCCGAGCACCCGGCGGGCGACCACGTGATCGTGGTGGCCCGGGTGCTCCAGCTCGACACGTACGCGGAGGGCGGCCCGCTGGTCTTCTTCCGCGGCGCCTACGGCTCTTTCGACGGGGGATTCGTTGACCCTTCGTGAAGAGGCGCGCGCCTGGCTGGAGGCGAGCCTGAGCGGCGAGTTCGCCGCCGCGCGGGGGCTCGGCGGCCCCGGCCGCGAGCACGAGGGCCACGAGCTGCGCCAGGCGTGGGAACGGCATCTCGGCGAGCACGGCTGGACGTGCCTGGCCTGGCCCGAGCGGTACGGCGGCCGCGCCGCCTCCCTCGAGGACCAGGTCGCCTTCCACGAGGAGTACGCCAGGGCCGAGGCCCCGGCCCGCGTGGGCCACATCGGCGAGGGCCTGATCGGCCCCACCATCCTCGAGTTCGGCACCGACGAGCAGAAGGACCGGTTCCTGCCCCCGATCCGGCGGGGCGAGGAGCTGTGGTGCCAGGGCTACTCCGAGCCCGAGGCCGGCTCCGACCTGGCGAACGTCCAGACGCGGGCCCGCCTCGAAGGCGGCGAATGGGTGATCACCGGCCAGAAGGTGTGGACGTCGCTGGCGCACGTGGCCGACTGGTGCTTCGTCCTGTGCCGTACGGAGGAGGGCTCGCGGCGGCATCGCGGGCTGTCGTACCTGCTGGTGCCCATGCGGCGGCCGGGCGTGCAGGTCCGGCCGATCGTGCAACTCACCGGGACCTCGGAGTTCAACGAGGTGTTCTTCGACGGCGCGCGCACGGCGGCGGGCAACATCCTCGGCGCGCCCGGCGAGGGCTGGCGGGTCGCCATGGCCACGCTGGGCCACGAGCGCGGCGCGTCCACGCTCGGGCAGCAGATCGGCTTCCGGCGGGAGTTGGCCGCGGTCGTCGAGACCGCCAGGCGGACCGGCGCGGCCGAGGACCCGGTGCTGCGCGACCGGCTCGTACGCTCGTGGCTGGAGCTGGAGATCATGCGGCTCAACGCGCTCAGGATGCTGCGCCCCGATCCGGGCCCCGAGGCATCGATCGCCAAGCTGTACTGGTCGGAGTGGCACCGCAGGCTGGGCGAGCTGGCGCAGGCCGTCCAGGGCAGGGCCGGGCTCGTGGGCGAGCCGGACGCCCTGCGGCGGCTCTACCTGTTCAGCCGGGCCGACACGATCTATGCCGGTTCCAGCGAGATCCAGCGGAACATCATCGCCGAGCGCACCCTGGGACTCCCCCGCTGATTGGAGCCTGCCGATGCCCCAGCAGAGATCCTCGTCGTACCCGAAGGCGCACGGCCTGCTCGACGGCAAGGTCACGCTGGTCACGGCCGCCGCGGGAGCGGGCATCGGCTACGCCACGGCCAGGCGCTGCGCGGAGGAGGGCGCCACGATCGTCGTCTCCGACCGGCACGAGCGCCGCCTGTCGGCCGCCGCCGACGCGCTGACGGAGCTGACGGGCGTCAAGCCGCTGGCCGTCCCGTGCGACGTGACGTCGGAGCCTCAGGTGCTGGCGCTGTTCGACGCGGTGGTGGAGGCGCACGGGCGGCTGGACGTGGTGGTCAACAACGCCGGCCTCGGCGGTACGGCCCCCCTGTCCGAGATGACCGACGACCAGTGGCACGCGGTCGTCGACGTCACCCTGACCGGCACCATGCGCTGCACCAGGGCCGCGCTGCGGCAGATGGTCGCCCAGGGCTCCGGCGCCATCGTCAACAACGCCTCGGTCGTCGGCTGGCGGGCCCAGCGGGGGCAGGCGCACTACGCGGCGGCCAAGGCCGGTGTGATGGCGCTGACCAGGTGCGTCGCACTGGAGGCGGCCGAGCACGGGGTCCGGGTCAACGCCGTGGCGCCGTCGCTGGCCGTGCACCCGTTCCTCGCCAAGGTGACCAGCGAGGAGTTGCTGGCCGAGCTGACGGCCAAGGAGGCGTTCGGGCGCTCGGCGGAGCCGTGGGAGGTGGCCAACGTGATCGTCTTCCTGGCCAGCGACTACGCCTCGTACATGACGGGCGAGGTGGTCTCGGTCTCCTCGCAGCACCCCTGACAATATCCTGCGAGACAGGATATGGTGGGGGCATGAATATGACGGAGCCCATGTTCCTGGCGCTGACCGCGCTCGTGGACGAGCCGCGCCACGGCTACGGCATCCTCCAGGAGGTCGACCGGCTGTCCGAGGGGCGCACCCAGCTCAAGATCGGCACGCTCTACGGCGTCCTCGACCGTCTCTCCGCGGCCGGCCTGGTGGCGCTCGACCGCGAGGAGGCGCAGCAGGGGCGGCTGCGCCGCTACTACCGGCTCACCGACGAGGGCGCCCGCACGCTCCAGGAGGAGGCCGCCAGGCTGGCCGCCACCGCGCACGCCGCCACGGTCCGCCTGCGCGCCAGGACCGCCGGAGGAGCCGCGTGAGCCTGCTCGAACAGCGCTACCGGTCGGTGCTGCGCCTGCTGCCCGCCTCCTACCGCGCCGAGCGGGAGGAGGAGATGGTGTCCGCGTTCATGGAGATGTCGGGTGAGGTGCCCGACGAGGTGGACCCGCGCCCTCGCTGGGGCGAGATCGCCAGCGTGCTCGCGCTGTCGGTGCGGGTGCGGCTGGGCGGCGCGGGCGCGTCCCCACGGGCCTTCGCCTGGGGCCGCGCCGTACGCCTCTTCGCCCTGCTCGGCCTGGCCCACCAGAGCATGTACGCCACCTCCGAGCTGATCGGGCTGGCCCACCAGTTCGCCCTCGGCACCGACCACCGCCTCACCGAGAGCCCACCGCTCTCCTTCGAGCGGCTGATGTCCATCGCCGTCCTGGCCGCGACGGTCTGTTCGGCGGTCGCGTTCGCGGCGGTCGTCCGCGGCCACGTCCGCCGGGCGAAGGTGACGGCCCTGCTGGGCGCCGCGCCCATGGTGGCCTACTTCGTGCTCCCGATGGTCCTGGCCGGGTACTCAGGCGACGGGCCGCTGACCGAGGTGGCCCGCCTGGCGCTCGTACTGGTGCCGTTGGCCGCGCTCCTGGCGGGCTTCCACTCCGACTTCGAGCCGACGCGCGGCCCGTGGACGCTCGCGCTGGCGCCCGCCGCCGCGGGCCTGGTGCTGCTGGGCTGGCCCGGCGCCGCCCTCGCGCTGGGGCTGGGCGAGCCGGAGTGGATCTACATGTGGCTGGACCTGGGGTTTGTGGTCGCGGCGTGGGTCGTGGGCGGCACGGTGGTGCTGGCCCGCCGCCGCTCGGCGTCCTGGGCGCTCGCGCTGTCGGCGGCCGGTCTGCTGCTGCTGGCGGCCCGGCTGCCGGCGCTCACCAACCTGCCCACGGGTGCGGAGTGGGCCGCGGTCTGCGTCCAGTGCGCGTTGCTCGGCACATTGTCCGCCGCGCTGGCCGCGACCGGGCTGAGCCGGCTGCCCGCCGTGCGGAGCGCACCCGGGCCCTGACTGGACCTGTCAGGGAAAGACCAGGGTAGGCGGCAAGGGGGATCCGGATCTAGTGTCCCTGCATGGGCACACGCTCCTCCTTTTTGCTCGACGTCCTCATGACGGAGTTCGGCGAGTCGATCAAGCGCGATCCGGCCGCGTTCAGGCGGAAGTTCCGGAAGATGGCGGCCTCGCCCTTCGCCTTCTACCGGGGCAGCGCCTGCCTGTTCTACGCCGACATGGCGGGCGGCTCCAGCGGGGCGTACGCCGACGACTCCTATCTCGACGGGCCGACCAGCCGGGTGTGGATCCACGGCGACCTGCACGCGGAGAACTTCGGCACGTACATGAACGCCTCCGGCGAGCTGGTCTTCAACGTCAACGACTTCGACGAGGCGTACGTGGGGCCGTACGTCTGGGACCTCAAGCGCTTCGCCGCCAGCGTGGCCCTGCTCGGTTACGCCAAGGCGCTGTCTGACGACTCGATCAGCGTGCTCGTCACCGACTTCGCCGGCGCGTACCTGGTGGAGCTGGGGGCCGTCGCGGCGGGCGGGGACGACGCGATCGGGTCGCTCACGCTCGGCACCACCAGCGGCGTGCTGCACCGGGTGCTCCAGCGCGCCCGGCTCAGCACCCGCGTGGCGCTGCTGGACGTCGAGACCGTGATCGACGACTACGACCGCCGCTTCGCGCTCATGGAGGGACGCGAGCCCGTGGACGCGGCGACCCGGCGGGACGTGCTGGCCGCGTTCGACGACTACCTGGCCACCCTGCCCGTGACGGTCAACCCCGTCGAGCACGTGATCAAGGACGTGGCGCTGCGCAAGGGCGTGGGCATCGGGTCGGCGGGGCTGCCGTCGTACAACCTGCTGCTCGAAGGACGTTCGCAGGCGCTGGAGAACGACGTCATCCTGTACATGAAGCAGGCGGCGGTACCCGCGGTGGCGCGGCACGTCGCCGACGAGAAGGTCACCTCCTACTTCCTGCACCAGGGGCACCGTACGGCCGAGTCTCAGCGGGCGCTGCAGGCGTACGCCGACCCGTGGCTGGGCTACACCACGCTCAACGGCGTGGGGCAGCTCGTGGCCGAGGTGTCGCCGTACTCGGCCGACCTCGACTGGGACGACGTCAACGAGCCGGCCGAACTGCGCTCGATCGTGCAGGACCTGGGCCGGGCGGTCGCCCGCATGCACTCGGTGGCCGACGACGAGTCCAGCCACGACCTGGTGGACTTCTCGACGGAGGAGGCGATCGTGCACGTGATCGGCGACGACCGGACGGGGTTCGTCGCGATGCTGGTGGACTTCGCCCACCGCTACGGGGCGCAGGCCCGGGACGACCACCAGCGGTTCGTGGACCTCTTCCGCAACGGCCGCCTCCCGGGGGTGTGATCCCGGCCTTCTGGTAACCGACCGGTCGGTATGGCATTGTTTCAGAACATGACGCTGTTCTCGGTGGAAGGCAAGTCCGTCGTCGTCACGGGCGGTTCGCGGGGCATCGGGCGCATGATCGCCGCGGGCTTCGTGGCGGCGGGGGCGGAGGTCTGGATCTCCGCCCGCAAGACGGCCGAGGTCGAGAGGACGGCCGCCGAGCTGGGCTGCCGCGCCGTACCGGCCGACCTGTCCACGTCCGAAGGGGTGCGGCGGCTGGTGTCGGCGGTGGACGGGCCCCTGCACGTGCTGGTGAACAACGCGGGGGCCACCTGGGGCGCGCCGCTGGAGGAGTATCCCGAGTCCGCCTTCGACAAGCTCTGGAACATCAACGTCAAGGGCGTCTTCTCGCTGACCAGGAGCTTCCTGCCGCAGCTCAGGCAGGCGGCCGACGCCGACGACCCGGCCCGGGTGATCAACGTGGGCTCGATCGACGGGATCAAGGTGCCGGAGCTGGAGAGCTTCGCCTACTCCGCGACGAAGTCGGCCGTCCACATGCTGACCCGGCACCTGGCCAGGCGCCTGGCGCGGGAACACATCACGGTCAACGCCATCGCGCCGGGACCCTTCGACTCGAAGATGATGGCCTTCGCGCTCGACGACCCCGCCACGCGCTCCGCCATCGCCTCGAACGTGCCCCTGGGCCGCATCGGGCGGCCCGAGGACATGGCGGGCGCGGCGATCTACCTGTCGTCGCGGGCGGGGGCGTACTTGACGGGGACGGTCATCCCGGTGGACGGCGGGATCTCCTGCTGATCACAGCAGCTCGCGCAGGGCCCGCGCGAACCTCGCCGCCGCCTCCGGCTCCTGGTTCAGGAAGAGGTAGGGCTCGGTCAGCTCCACCTCGATGACGGCCGGTCCGCCGCCGGGAAGCCGGACCAGGTCGATCCTGGCGTAGAGAAGGACATGGGGTACGGCAACAAGCACCTTCTCGGCGAGTTCGACCTGGTCCGGGGCTGGGGTGCGGGTGTGGACCCGCGGGGGTTCACCGGCCGCCCGCCCTGTGGCCAACACGGGGGCCAGCACGGGGTTGCGGCGGACGGCGTGGCTGAAGCGGCCGTTGAAGTACAGCAGCGAGGTCTCGCCCTCCGACTCCACCATGTCGAGGTAGGGCTGCACCATCGGGGTGCGCCCCGCGGCCTCCAGCGCCGCGGCCAGCGCCTGGGCCTCGGCGCGGTCGGTGGTCCTGGTGGTGTCGCGGCCCCCGGCTGAGACGGCCGGCTTGACCACGTATTCCTGCCAGTCCGGCAGCCCACGCGACGACCAGTGCGTGGGCACGGTCGGCACGGCGAGGTCACGCAGGTACGTCTTGTCGGTGTTGGACTCGAGCACGGCGCGGGAGTTCAGCAGCCGCGTGACGGACTCCGCCCCACGCGCCCACGCCAGGAACTCCTCCCGCCTGGGTACGTAGTCCCACACCGAGCGGATGACGACGGCGTCGTACGCGCTCCAGTCGACCTCGGGGTCGTCCCAGCGCTCGGCGCGCCCCTCGATGCCGACCTCCCGCCAGGCGGCCAGAACCGGGGCGATCTCGTCGTCGTCAGCCCCCGCAGACGTGGCATAAGCACAGATAGTCACGCACGGATGCTAATACGGCGCGAGCCGGGCCAAATCCGACCCGGCTCGCGCCTACCGGACACACCGCGTTCATGCCGTCCCGCGGCGTGGCCCCCGAATCAGTCGACGACGTCGTCGACGACCACGTCGCTGCCGTTGGTGCCGATCACGGCGTTGCCGTTGACGTTGTTGACGCTGGTCGCGCCGTGGCCGCCACTCAGGTTGGTGTTGACGACGTTGCCGAAGTTGTTGCCCGACTGCGAGGAGTGGGAATTGTGGCTGGAGTTACCCGCGTTCGTGTCGGCGTACGCCGGGACGGACAGCAGGGTCACCCCGGCCGCGGCGGCGATGACACCCGTCACGCAGAGCTTCTTCATCATCTCGATGTCCTTTCAGAGTGCTGTTTTCCGGACGTCAGCCGGTCAGTGGAAGATGTACGTCACCGTGATCCCGCCGTTGGTGGCGGTCGGGGCGAAGCCGTTGACGTTGTTGACGTTGGTCGAGAACCCCTGGCCGTGGATGCGGCCGAAGACGTCGCCGAAGTTGTTGCCCGACTGGGTCGAGTCGCTGTTGTCACTCCGGTTGGTCGACCAGTTGCCACCGCCCCAGGGACCGGCCCAGTCGTCGTCAGCGTGAGCGGGGACTGCAAGCAGCGTGCCGCCGGCGACCGCTGCCAGCACGGCCGCGGCGGCGCACACTCTTTTGATCACATCTGCTCCTTCGCCTGGAACAAGCCCTCAGGAACGGCGGTGGGCCAGGGCCCAGGGCACACCACCATCCCCGTTGACCTTCTTTGACCTCAGGGGATCAAGGTCAGTGCGAGCATATAACTTCACGTGGTCGTTCGATAGCTGTGAGTGATCAGAATATTGTTCGGCCAATACGCTGACAGGGGGTGTCAGTGACCAGGGCATAGCGTCCGCCGCATGATCTACGAGTTGCGCCGCTACCAGATGCGTCCAGGGCGGCGGGACACGCTGATCTCCCTGTTCGAGCGGGAGTTCATCGAGACGCAGGAAGCCGTGGGCATGCGCGTGACGGGCACGTTCCGAGAGGCTGGAGAGCCCGACACCTTTCCCTGGCTGCGGGCCTTCCCCGACATGGAGGCGCGGCGGGAGTCGCTGGCGGCCTTCTACGGCGGGCCGGTGTGGCGGGCCCACCACGAGGCGGCCAACGCCACGATGCTGGACTCGGACGACGTGCTCCTGCTGCACCCCGCCGGGCCCGAGCCGCCCTCATGGGAACGCCCGCCCACAGACGCGGGGGAACCGCCCTCGTCACTCTACGTCGCCACGATCTACCACGTCGCGGGCGACGACTTCGCCTCGTTCTTCGCCCGCGAGGCCGCGCCGGTGCTCGCCGCGGCCGGGGCGGCGCCGGTCGCCTGCCTGGAGAGCGAGCACTCGGAGAACACCTTTCCGCGGCTGCCCGTACGGACCGGGGTGAACGTGTTCGTGTGGTTCGCCCGGTTCGAACGGGCGGCGGACGAACGCGAGGTGCCTCTGCCCATGCTCACGACCCGCCTCACCGCCGCCCCGCAGCGCCTCCGCCTGCACCCCACCGCCCGCTCCGCCATGCGCTGACCCCACCACACGCTCTGGAGAGCCGCCGCTTTCTTCCGCCGTCGTCGGCCCCGAGCCCCAGAGCCATCCGCGCCACGGAGGTCCACCGCCCTCTTCGCCCGGCGTCGGTCCCGAGCGCCGGAGCCACCCGCGCCACGGAGGGAGGGCTGCCGCTTCTTCCCGGGGAACCTCAGTCCGGTGGTGAGGACGCGCCGTAGACCGGTTCTGGGGGCGGGGCGGAGGAGAGGAGGGCGGTGAGGGCGGGGCCGAGGTCGGCGGGCGACCAGCGGGCGCCGCAGTCCACCGCCGGGCCGTGCCGCCAGCCGGTGGCCACCGAGACGGCCCCGCCCTCCACCTCGAACATCCGCCCCGTGACGTGCCCCGACTCCGCCGAGCCGAGCCACACCACGAGCGGGGCCACGTTGGCGGGGTCCATGGCGTCGAACCCGGACTCCGGCCTGGCCATGGCGCCGGCGAAGACCTCTTCCGTCATCCGGGTACGGGCGGCGGGCGCGATGGCGTTCACCGTGACTCCGTACCGGCCCAGCTCGGCCGCCGCCACCTGGGTGAGAGCGGCGATGCCCGCCTTGGCCGCCGCGTAGTTGGCCTGCCCGACGCTCCCGAGCAGGCCCGCGCCCGACGAGGTGTTGATCACCCGGCCGCTGACCCGCTCCCCGGCCTTGGACCTCTCCCGCCAGTACGCCGCCGCGTGCCGCAGCGGGGCGAAGTGCCCCTTGAGGTGGACGCGTACGACGTCGTCCCAGTCCTGCTCGGTCATCGAGACCAGCATCCGGTCCCGGACGAAGCCCGCGTTGTTGACCAGGACGTCGAGCCTGCCGTACGCGCTGACCGCCGTCTTGATCAGCCGCGCCGCCCCGTCCCAGTCGGCGACGTCGTCGTTGCTGGCCACCGCCTGGCCGCCGAACCCGCGGATCTCCTCGGCCACCGCCAGCGCGGGGCCTGGCGAGCCGCCGTCGCCGCCGGGGCCGGTGCCGAGGTCGTTGACCACGACGCGGGCGCCCTGCCGGGCGAACTCCAGCGCGTGTTCCCTGCCGATGCCGCGACCGGCGCCCGTCACGACCACCACTCGGCCGGCACAGATTTCCACACAGACCTCCCGGAAGGATCAAGCAGGAAGGATCAAGCAGAGATATCAGGAAATGTCGCCAGAAACCAGATGTCGCCAGGCGGGGATCTCGCCGCCGCCGTCCACCCGCACCTCGGCCCCGGTCACATAGCCGGGCACGGCCAGCCACAGGCACGCCCGCGCCACGTCGGCAGGAGTGGCCATCCGACCCGCCGGAATGGCCCGCCCGTCCAGATCGGAGCGCCCCCCATAGTGGCCGGACGTGTCACGGCCGGACGCCTCACGACCGGACGGGCCAGGGGCGGACGGGTCGAGGGTGGGCGTGTCGAAGGTTGTGGCCAGGCCCACGACGACCGTGTTGACGCGTACGCGCGGGGCCCACTCGGCGGCCAGGCAGCGGGCCAGGTGGTGCAGGCCGGCCTTGGCGGCGCCGTACGCGGAGGTGCCGGGCGAGGGGCGGGCGCCGCTCGCGCTGCCGATCATGATGACGGCCCCACCCGAGGCGGCGAGCAGCGGGTAAGCGTACTGCGAGACCAGCAGCGGGGCCGTGAGGTTGAGTTCGATGACGCGGGCGTGCAGGCGCGGCGAGGTGCCCACCAGGGGCGCGGGGGGCGAGCCGCCCGCGTTGTTCACCACGACGTCGAGGCGGTCGAATCCGGCGAGCAGGCGCTCGACGTCCTCGGGCACCCGGACGTCCGCCCGCACGAACCGGACCCCCGCCTGCGCCAGGCGACGCCCACGGCCCTCAGGCACACCCGCCTCCGTCTGGGCGAAGACGTCCCCTGGCGCACCCGTCTCCGCCTGGGCAAAGCCGTTCCCGGGCGCAGCCACCTCCCCCTGGGCGAAGACGTTCCCGGGCGCGCCTGACCGAACAGAACCGGGCTCGGGTGGGGTGCGGGCGCAGACGGTGACCTCGGCGCCCGCTGCGCGGAAGGCCGCGGCGATGCCCGCGCCGATGCCCCTGGTCCCGCCGGTCACCAGGACGGACTTGCCCGTGTAGTCGTAAGTGACGGTCACGGATGCTACCGTACCAAGCAAGCGTTAGGTAAGGGAGAGTGGATGGGGATCTCGCTGCTGGGTGGGCCCGTCGCCGAGGTGGTCGTGGACGTGCCGCCGGTGAACGCGTTGCCCGTGCGGGCCTGGGAGGAGCTGGCGCGGGCCGTACGCGCCGCCGGGGACGACCCCGCGACCAGGGTGGTCGTGCTGCGGGCCGAGGGACGCGGGTTCAACGCCGGGGTGGACATCAAGGAGATGCGTGACACCGAGGGCTTCACCGCGCTGGTCGGGGCCAACCGGGCGTGTTACGCGGCGTTCGCGGCCGTGTACGAGTGCGCCGTCCCGGTGGTGGCCGCCGTGCACGGGCACTGCCTGGGCGGCGGGATCGGCCTGGTGGGGAACGCGGACGTGGTCGTGGCCGGCGAGGACGCGTACTTCGGCCTGCCCGAGGTGGACCGCGGCGCGCTGGGGGCGGCCACGCACCTGGCCAGGCTGGTGCCCCGGCACCTGGTACGCGCCATGGTCTACACGTGCAGGAACGCGACCGCGGCCGAGCTGCACGCGTTCGGGTCGGTGCTGGCGGTGGTGCCGCGCGACAGGCTGCGCGAGGCGGCGATGGAGGTGGCCGGGCAGATCGCGGCCAAGGACCCGTACGTCATCCGCCGCGCCAAGGAGTCGCTCAACGGCATCGACCCGGTCGACGTCAACCGCAGCTACCGCTTCGAGCAGGGCTTCACCTTCGAGCTGAACCTCATGGGCATCGGCGACCGGCACCGGGAGCGGTTCACGTGAGCAAGCTGATGACGGCCGGGCAGGTGGCCGCGTCGGTGGAGAGCGGCATGACGGTGGGCATCGGCGGGTGGGGCTCGCGCCGCAAGCCCATGGCCCTCGTCGGCGCCCTGCTGCGTTCCCCCGTACGCGACCTCACGATCGTCTCGTACGGCGGCCCCGACGTCGGCCTGCTCTGCGCGGCCGGGAAGGTGCGCAGGGTCGTGGCCCCGTTCGTCACGCTCGACTCCATCCCCCTGGAGCCCAACTTCCGGCGCGCCCGTCAGGCAGGGGAGATCGAGTTCACCGAGTACGACGAGGGCATGTTCATGTTCGGGCTGCTGGCGGGGGCGCACCGGCTGCCGTTCCTGCCGACGCGGGCGGGGATGGGGTCCGACGTGCTGCGGGTCAATCCTGAGCTGCGCACGGTGCGCTCGCCGTACGCGGACGGCGAGGAGCTGGTGGCGGTGCCGGCGCTGACCGCGGACGTGGCGCTGGTGCACCTGAACCGGGCCGACGCGCTGGGCAACGCCCAGTACCTGGGGCCCGATCCGTACTTCGACGACCTCTACGCCAAGGCGGCCGCGCGGTGTTACGTCTCGTGCGAGCGGGTGGTGGACACCGCCGACCTGCTCAAGGGCGGGCCCGTGCAGTCGTTGCTGATCAGCCGGTCGATGGTGGCGGGCGTGGTGGAGGCGCCGGGCGGCGCCGGGTTCACCTCGTGCGAGCCCGACTACGGGCGCGACGAGGACGCGCAGCGGCGCTATGTGGAGGACTCCCGTGAGCAGGGCTGACGTTTGCGTGGTGGCGTGCGCGGAGGCGTTCAGGGGCGACGGGGAGATCCTCGCGGCCGGGATCGGCGGGGCGATCACGGTGCTGGCGGCGCGGCTGGCGCGGCTGACGTTCGAGCCGCTGCTGCTCACGCACGACGGCGTCTGCCTGCTCACCGGCGACGTGCCCGCGCTGGGCGAGGCGCCGCGGGAGGTGGAGGGGTGGCTGCCGTTCAGGGAGCACCTGTGGCTGGTGCTGAACGGTCGGCGGCACGTCATGCTCGGGGCGAGCCAGATCGACCGGTACGGCAACACGAACATCTCGTGCGTCGGCGACTGGGCCCGGCCCACGGCGCAGCTCCTGGGCGTGCGCGGCGCCCCTGGCAACACGCGCTGCGACCCGACGAGCTACTGGATCCCCCGGCATTCGAGGCGGGTCTTCGTGCCCGCCGTCGACATGGTCAGCGGGCTCGGCACCGATCGGGGCGCGTTCGAGCTGCGGCGGGTGGTGACGAACCTGGCCGTGCTGGACTTCGGCGGGCCTGACGGGACGATGCGGCTGGTGTCGGTGCATCCCGGGGTGAGCGTGGCCGACGTGGCGGCGGCGACGGGGTTCGACCTGCACGGCATGTCAGGAAATGTCGCCCGGACGCGGGAGCCGACCCCCGAGGAACTGCGCGTGCTGGACCGGCTCGACCCCGGCCGCCTGCGCGACCGGGAGGTGTCCGGGTGAGGACCGCGCTGACCTCCCTGGTCGGCTGCCGGCACCCGATCGTGCAGACCGGCATGGGGTACGTCGCGGGCGCCCGGCTGGCGGCGGCCGTGTCCCTGGCGGGCGGCCTGGGCGTCATCGGCGCGGCCACCATGTCGGTGCCGGAGATGACGGCGGCGATCCGGCGGGTGAAGGAGCGTACCGACGCGCCCTTCGGGGTGAACCTCCGCGCCGACGCCGACGACGCGGCCGAGCGGGTGCAGGTGCTGGTCAGGGAGGGCGTGCGGGTGGCGTCGTTCGCGCTGGCGCCGCGACGGGAGCTGATCGCCCGGCTGAAGGACGCGGGCGTCGTGACGATCCCGTCGGTGGGCGCGCGCCGGCACGCGGAGAAGGTGGCCGGGTGGGGCGCGGACGCGGTCGTCGTCCAGGGCGGCGAGGGCGGCGGGCACACCGGTCCCGTGGCCACCACGCTGCTGCTGCCGCAGGTCGTGGACACGGTGGACATCCCGGTGATCGCGGCAGGGGGGTTCTTCGACGGGCGGGGGCTGGTGGCGGCGCTGGCGTACGGGGCCTGCGGGATCGCCATGGGCACCCGTTTCCTGCTGACCGAGGACTCGCCGGTGCCCGACGAGGTGAAGAGGTTCTACCTGGCGGCGCGGGAGACGGTGGTGACCACGTCCGTGGACGGCGTGCCGCACCGGGTGCTGAACACGCCGTTCGTGGCCTCGCTCGAACGCGCGCGGCTGCTGCGGGCGGTGGTGAACGGGACCCGCTTCAGGCGGCTGTCGGGGCTGTCGTGGCGGGCGATGCTCAGGGAGGGACGGCGGATGCGGCGCGGGCGCGAGCTGACGTGGGCGCAGGTGCTGCAGGCGGCCAACACACCGGTGCTGCTACGGGCGGCCATGGTGGACGGGCGGGTGGATCTGGGGGTGATGGCCTCGGGGCAGGTGGTCGGAGTGCTCGACGACCTGCCGTCGTGCCGGGAGCTGGTCGAACGCGTCATGGCCGAGGCGGAGACCGCCCTGGCCCGGCTCCCCCGGCCCGCCGGCTGAGCGGGAGCTACAGGACGGTGATGCCCCGGGCGGCGAGGATGGCGTTGGCCTGCGCCTGGTTGATGATCGCGCCCGCGAACGCTCTCAGCTTGGCGTCGTCGGGCTCACCCAGGTCGGCCCCGCGCAGGTCGGCCTTGGCGAACTTGGCGCCGAGCAGCCGGGTGCCGCGCAGCCGGCAGTCGCTCAGCGTGGCCTCGGTGAAGTCGCAGCCCGACAGGTCGGCGTCGTCGAAGCGCACGCCCTCGACGACCTCACCGCGCAGCGAGCAGCCGCCGAGGTTGGCCAGCGTCAGGTTGGAGCGCGACACCTTGAAGCCGGTGCCCCGCGAGCCGGTGAGCGAGGCACCGATCATGCGGCAGCCCGTGAACGAGGCGTCCGTCAGCAGCGCCCCGCCGAACTGCGCCGACGACAGGTCGACGTCGGTGAACGTCACGTCGATGAGGTCGGCGTCGTTGAACCTGACGCGCATCCCGCCCCCGCCGCCGAACACCGCCCCGTCGAGGTCGGCCTTGCGGAAGTCGGTCTGCTCCAGCACGCACGACTCGAACGTGGCCCCGGCCAGCGGGGCGCCCCACAGGTCGGCCTCCGTCAGGTCGCACTCGCGGAAGACGTGCGTCTCACCCGGGGGGAGCCGGTCCGCCAGCGCCTTGTGCGACAGGTCCTCGCCGTCGAAGTTCACCCTCAGAGACTACCGGTCAGCACCTCCGCCGCGGCCTGCCCGCAGACCCTGGCCGACCCGTACGTGGCGACGTGCACGGAGCCCAGGTCCGAGCGGGCGGGCAGGCCCATCTCGACCACCACGGCGTCCGGGCGGGCGCTGAGCAGGTGCCGCAGCGCCTCCGACTGCCAGGCGTGGCGGTGCACGTCCCTGACCACCACGACCAGCGGGTGACCTGCGGCCTCGATGATCAGGCGCTCCAGCTCGGGGCCGGTGGCCTGCGCGACCGTCAGGCGGGTGACGCTGGTGCCGGGGATCAGGACGCTCAGCGGCCGGCCCACGCCCCACGGGGTGTTCCTGTCGATGGCCAGGTTCATCTCCGGGGACAGCTCCACCACGTGGGGCACGCCCATCAGCGGGAGTACGGGCGCGGTGGAGCGGCGGGTGACCCTGATCGCCCGCCGGGCCGCGACCAGGCCGATCCGGCCGTCGGCGGGTGCGGGGCTGCCCGAGGAGGCGGCCCATGCGGCCAGCTCGCGGACCCGGCGAGCGGCGTCGGCCAGACGCTCCTCGGGCAGCAGCCCCTCCGCCACCGCCGCCGCGATCGCCTCGCGGATGCCGATGACGGTGGCCTCGTCAGCGTTCTCGCCGCCGACGCAGATCGCGTCCGCGCCGGCGGCTATGGCGCGGGCGGAGGCGCCCCCGATCCCGTACGCCCCCGACACCGCGGCCATTTCTATGCCGTCAGTGATGATCATCCCCTCGAACCCCAGCTCCTCCCGCAGCAACCCCGTCAGGACCTTGGTGCTGAGCGTGGCGGGCCGCTCGGCGTCGTACGAGGGCACCAGGAGATGGCCGGTCATGATGGCTTTGACGCCCTCCGCGATCGCCTCGCGGAAAGGGTGCAGCGCCTCCTCGATCCCGCTCTCAGCCACGACCGGCACCCCGTGGTGGGAGTCCACCGAGGTGTCCCCATGTCCGGGGAAGTGCTTGGCGCAGGCGGCCACCCCGGCCGACTGGAGCCCGCGGACGAACGCCCGGGTGTGCCGGGCGACCAGCACCGGGTCCGCGCCGAAGGCACGCAGGCCGATGACCGGGTTGTCGGGGTTGGAGTTGACGTCGGCGGAGGGGGCGAAGTCGATCGTGATGCCCGCTCTGGCCAGGTCGCCGCCGAGGTCTCTGGCCAGGGACTCGGTGAGGTCCACGTCGTCCACGACGCCGAGCGCGTACCCGCCGGGGCGGGAGCTGCCGCAGGCCACCTCCAGCCTGGTGACCTCGCCGGACTCCTCGTCGATGCCGACCAGCACCGAGGGGTTCTCCGCACGCAGCGCGGCGGTCAGCCGGGCCACCTGCGCCACGTCGGCGATGTTGCGGGAGAACAGCACGACGCCGGCCAGCCCGTCGCCGAGCCGGCGTCGGAGCCAGTCGGGAGGCATGTGTCCGGGGAAACCGGGGAAGAGGACTGCGTCAGCGAGGCGAAGCAGATCACCGCTCAGGGGCATGACCCGAAATCTAATAGGAAAGTTTCTTATTTGCTAGAGCCATTTTCTGACGTCAGCCCGCTTCCCTTCGCGAGGAACCCCCGACGTCTCCGGGCAAGGCTCTGCTTGATCGCGGGACGGCGCGCGTTTTCAGCGCGGCTTCAGCGGATTTTCAACGTGTGGCGTGATTATGGCGCGGACCGGACGCCGGGGGGACGGGCGGCGCGCTCGCCCTCCGGTTCACCCAGGACTACAGGAAGAACATGAACCTTCGTCACAAGTCAGCCGCCGCCGTGGGCGTCGCGATGCTCGCGACCCTGTTCGTCTCCGCCGCCGCGACTCCGGCCAGCGCGGCCGGCCCGTGTGGCAGCGGCTACAACCTCGTCGGGACGTACAGCATCTCGCTCAACGGCGTGAAGTACGGCACCCTTGAGGTCCGATGGAACGGCAGCACCGGGAAGAACTGCGCGCTCGCTTACGGCACCGGCTCGAACGACGGCCGGTCCGCACTCAAGTCGGCGCGGATCAAGGTGGCCAGCGCTGACAACTGGGCCGATTCCGACGTCGGCACCTACAAGCGCTACGCGGGTCCGGTGTACGTCTCCGCCAAGGACACGTGCATCACCGTGTTCGGCTCCATCAAGGGCGAGAGCAGATTGGCCACCTTGTGGAAGAGGAACGTCCACTGCGGCTGACCGGGAGCCCTCAGGCAGATCCCGTCCCCGGCAGGGCCCTCAAAGGCGCTCGATGACGGTGACGTTCGCCTGTCCGCCGCCCTCGCACATGGTCTGCAGGCCGTACCTGCCGCCGGTCCGCTCCAGTTCGTGCAGCAGCTTGACCGCCAGCACCGCGCCGGTCGCGCCGAGGGGGTGGCCCAGCGCGATGGCGCCGCCGTTCGGATTCACCCTGGCCGGGTCGGCGCCCGTCTCCCTGAGCCAGGCCAGGACGACCGACGCGAACGCCTCGTTGACCTCGATGACGTCGAAGTCCCCGATGGACATGCCGGTCAGGCCGAGCGCGTGCGCGGTGGCCGGGATCGGGGCCGAGAGCATCATGATCGGGTCGCCGCCGCGCGCCGACAGGTGGTGCACGCGGGCCCGCGGCGTCAGGCCGTGCTCGCGTACGGCGCGGGGCGAGGCGATGAGCAGCGCCGCGGCCCCGTCGGAGATCTGGGAGGCCAGGGCGGCGGTCAGGCGGCCCCCGGGCGTGAGGGGCCGGAGCGCGGCCATCTTCTCGGGCGTGGTGTCCCTGCGCGGGCCCTCGTCCGTGGCCGCGCCCTCGTAGGGGGCGATCTCGCGGCGGAAGTGTCCGGCGTCGATGGCGTGCAGGGCCCGCCGGTGCGACTCGTACGCGTACCGCTCCATCTCCTCGCGCGTGACGCCCCACCGGGTGGCGATCAGCTCGGCGCCGGCGAACTGGGAGACCTCCCGCGTGCCGTACCGCTCGGTCCAGCCCTTGGAGCCCGCGAACGGGGTCTCGTGGCCGAGGGGGCGGCCCGCGAGCATCGCGGAGGAGATGGGGACCATGCTCATGTTCTGCACTCCCCCGGCCACCACCAGGTCGTTCGTGCCGGAGAGCACGGCCTGGGCGGCGAAGTGCAGGGCCTGCTGGGAGGAGCCGCACTGGCGGTCGACCGTGACACCCGGCACCTCCTCGGGCAGCCCGGCCGCCAGCCAGCACGTACGCGCGACGTCGCCCGCCTGCGGGCCGACCGTGTCCACGCAGCCGAAGATCACGTCCTCGACGGCCGACGGGTCGGCGCCCGCCCCGCGCATCAGCTCCTTGAGCACGTGCGCGCCGAGGTCGGCGGGGTGGGCTCCGGCCAGGCCGCCGTTCCTGCGCCCGACGGGGGTGCGGACGGCGCCGACGATGTACGCCTCACTCATCCTCGAATCGTAGCAAGCGCTTGGTCTAGTCGGGAACGCCGCACGAGCTGGGCCTGTAACGTGAACAAGCGATTGCCTGAGGGCCCATAATGGTGTCGTGACCACGCGAAAGAACTCCGGCACCGCCACGACTCCGGCGAAGCGCCAGCGCGCCACCTCATCGGGGTCGGCGTCCGAGCGCCGTGACCACCTCGTCAAGCTCGCCGCGGAGCTCTTCGCGCGCAAGGGCTTCCAGGCCACGACAGTACGTGAGATCGCCGACGAAGCAGGCATTCTCTCCGGAAGTCTCTACCACCACTTCGACTCCAAGGAGACGATCGTCGACGAGGTGCTGTCCACCTTCCTCGACGACCTCATCGCCCGCTACCGCGCCGCGCTCGACACGGGCTCAGACCCGCGCACCGTGCTCTCGGAGATGGTCCGCATCGGCTTCGGCACGCTCGAGCCCCACCGCGCCGCCATCACGGTGATGCAGAACGACTGGAACTACCTGCGCCAGTTCGAGCGCTTCAACTACCTGGTCAAGGCCGAGGACGAGGTCGAGCAGATCTGGGTCACGCAGATCAAGGCGGGGCAGGCGGCCGGGCAGTTCAGACCCGACGTCGACCCGAAGCTGACCTACCGGATGATCCGCGACACCATCTGGGTGGCGGTGCGCTGGTTCCGTCCCGGCGGCAGACTCAACACGGCCGGGCTGGCAGAGCACTACATCACCGTGCTCTTCGACGGGCTGGCCACCGGCGAGCGCACCACCCAGCAAGGATGAGCCTCGGCAAGGCGGTGCGGCTGGCACTGCAGGACGCGGCCGAGCCCGGCAAGGCCGAGACGATGCGCGCCTACATGCGGTCGGACATGCCGTTCCTGGGCGTACAGGCGGTGCCCCGGCGGGCCGCGCTGCGGAAGGTGTTCGCCGAGCACCGGCTGGACAGCGCCCCGGAGTGGCGGCGGGCGGTGCTGTCGCTGTGGCGGGAGGCCGAATACCGCGAGGAGCGCTACGCCGCCGTCGAGCTGTCGGGCTACCACCTCTACCGGGAGTTCCAGACCCTCTACACCATCCCCATGTACGAGGAGATGATCGTCTCCGGGGCGTGGTGGGACCTGGTCGACGAGCTGGCCACGCACCGGATCGGCGGGCTGCTGGCCGCCTACCCCGACTCCATGCGGCCGCTCATGCTGGAGTGGGCGCACGACGACGACCTGTGGAAGCGGCGCACGGCCATCCTGTGCCAGAACCGGTTCAAGTCCCGCACGGACACGGCCCTGCTGTACGCGTGCATCGAGCCCAGCCTGTCCGACAACGACTTCTTCGCCCGCAAGGCCATCGGGTGGGCGTTACGCGAATACGCCAAGACCAGGCCGGAAGAGGTGATCCGCTACGTGAAGGCCAAGGGCCTCACCGGGCTCAGCCGGCGGGAGGCGCTGAAGAACCTGCCCGTGGCCTGACCGCGCCTGCCCGCGCCCGACGGCCGGGAGGTCGGGGGTCACCTCGTCCAGAGGGCGTCCTGCACGGCCTGCACCAGGGCCATCAGCTCCGGGGTGACGCGCTCCCTCGACCACGCCAGCGCGTACGTGATGCGCAGGTCACCCGCCTCCAGGGGGACGAAGCGGAGGTCGTCCCGCCTGATCGTGCGCACCAGAAGTTGCGGGATGGGCAACAGGCCAGCGCCCGCCGCCACCAGGTCGAGTGCGGCGGCGAAGTCGTCGTCGGCCACCAGGCGGGCACGGCCGGGCAGGCCGTGCCAGGGCCGGCCGGACGGCGTGATGAGCACCTGACCGGCCAGCTCCGCCGCCGTGACCCGGGCCCTTGACGCCAGCCGGTGTCCGGCGGGGACGGCCAGGTGGTCGACCGTGACGTGGAACCTGGCCGCCGTGACGAACCGCGCGGGCGCGGGCGTGGCCAGGATCGCCGCCGAAACCTCCCCGTCGGCCAGCGCCCGCGCCGCCGCGGCCCGCCCGGCCGCGTGCAGCTCCACCCGGATGGCCGGGGTCCGGCCCGCCAGCCGCCTGACGATCCGCGCCGCCAGCGCACCCACGAGCGGTGGATAAGCCAGATGAATGGTCGGCCGGGCCAGCCGGGCCGACTCCGCGGTGAACGCCGCGACCGACTCGATCACCTGCTCCGCGTACGCCAGCAGCGCCCTGCCCTCCGCCGTGAGCCGCACCTCGCGGGCGGAGCGTTCGAAGAGCCGGGTGCCGGTGGCGCGTTCGAGCCGGGTGATGGCCTGGCTCATGGCGGGCTGGGACATCCCGAGGTCGGCGGCGGCGGCCGAGAAGCTCAGCCGCTCCGCGACCCGCGTGAAGCAGTGGATCTCCCGAAGCATAAGCAGCACCAATACATGGTGCATGACCCCGTGGGTCGTCGGCACCATTCCAGCGACCTGACGGATCACCAGGGTTCACAAGGGAGCCGAAGAAGATGTCCTCATTCCCCACGTCCACCGTGCTCGGATATCCGCGAATCGGGCCGGACAGGGAGCTGAAGCGGGCGCTGGAGGCGTACTGGGACGGGCGCTCGACCCGGGCGGAGCTGGAGCGGGTGGGCGCGGAGCTGCGCGCGCGGACCTGGCGGAGGCTGGCCGAGCTGGGGCTGGAGGGGCTGCCGTCTAACACGTTCTCGCTGTACGACCAGGTGCTCGACACCTCGGTGCTGCTCGGGGCCGTGCCCGCGCGCTATCGGGACGCCGCCGACCCCTACTTCGCGATGGCCAGGGGCACGGAAGGGCGGGCGCCGCTGCGGATGACGAAGTGGTTCGACACCAACTACCACTACCTCGTGCCGGAGATCGGGCCCGAGACCGAGTTCCGGCTGAACGCGGGCAAGCCGCTGGGCGAGGTGCGGGAGGCGCGGGCGCTGGGGTACGAGACGCGGCCGGTCGTGGTGGGGCCGGTGACGTACCTGCTGCTGGGCTCGGCCCTGGACCGGCTGGACGAGGTGCTGGGCTGCTACGAGGAGCTGCTGTCCGCGCTGGCCGCCGAGGGCGTGGCGTGGGTGCAGCTCGACGAGCCCGCCCTCGTGGGCGACCGGACGGCGTCGGAGCTGGCCGCCGTCCGGACGGCCTACGAGCGGCTGGGCTCGATGGGGGCGCGGCCCGGGTTGTTCGTGGCGTCGTACTTCGGCTCGCTCGGCGAGGCGCTGCCGGTGCTGGCGGGCACGCCGGTGGAGGCCATCGGGCTCGACCTGGTGCGGGGGCCGGTGCCGGAGACCGACCTGACCGGGAAGACCGTGGTGGCCGGGGTGGTGTCCGGCCGGGACGTGTGGCGGACCTCTCCCGGGCGCGCGCTGGCCGCACTCGCCGCCGTACGGGCCTCGCGGGTCGTGGTGAGCACCTCGTGCTCGCTGCAGCACGTGCCCTACTCCGTGGCGGCCGAACCGGAGCTGGAGCCGGGGGTGCGGGCGCGGCTGGCGTTCGCCGAGGAGAAGGTGGCCGAGGTGGTGGCGCTGGCCGGGGCCGACTTCCCGAGCCCCGGTTTCGAGGGCGACGGGTTCGAGAGCGCCGGGTTCGGGGGCGACGGGTCGGGCGGGCGGCCGTCGGTGGCGCTGCCGGGGCCGGTCGCGGCCGGGGAGCGCAGCCCGTACGCGGTGCGCGCCGCCGCCCAGGCCGAGCACCTGAGCCTGCCCCCGCTGCCGGTCACCACGATCGGCTCCTTCCCGCAGACCGGCGAGCTGCGCGCGGCCCGCGCGGCGGTCGCGTCCGGCACGCTGTCGCAGGCGGGCTACGAGCACCGGGTCGAGGCCGAGATCGAACGGGTGATCAGGCTCCAGGAACGCCTCGGCCTCGACGTCCTGGTGCACGGCGAGCCCGAGCGCAACGACATGGTGCAGTACTTCGCCGAGCACCTCGACGGGTTCGCGGTCACCAGGCACGGCTGGGTGCAGTCGTACGGGTCGCGCTGCACCCGCCCGCCGATCCTGTACGGCGACGTCTCTCGTCCCTCGCCGATCACGGTGCGCTGGGCCGCCCACGCGCAGTCGCTCACGGACAAGCCGGTCAAGGGCATGCTCACCGGACCGGTCACGATCGTGGCCTGGTCGTTCGTCCGCGACGACCTGCCGCTGCGGGACGTCGTCCGCCAGGTGGCCGACGCCGTCCGGCAGGAGGTGCGGGACCTGGAGGCGGCCGGGGTGTCGATCATCCAGGTGGACGAGCCCGCGCTGCGCGAACTGCTGCCCCTGCGCCGCGCAGCCCAGGCCGACTACCTGGAGTGGGCGGTGGCGGCCTACCGGCGGGCCACCTCGGGAGCCGGAGACCGTACCCAGATCCACACGCACCTGTGCTATTCCGACGCCGACCAGATCCTGGACGCCATCGACGGCCTGGACGCGGACGTCACCACGATCGAGTCGGCCCGCTCGGGGGCGCGGATCCTGAGGGCGGTGTCGGCGTTCGGGCGAGGGCTCGGGCCCGGCGTCTACGACATCCACTCGCCTCGGGTGCCCTCGACCGAGGAGGTCGAGTCGCTGGTGCGGCAGACGGTGGCGGCTCTGCCGGTGGAGCGGGTCTGGGTGAACCCGGACTGCGGGCTGAAGACGCGTACGTACGAGCAGGTCGAGGCGTCCCTGGCCAACGTGGTGACCGCCGCTCGCCGGCTGCGGGACGAACTCGGGGCCTGATCCGTCCCGGCCACGCGGGCGCGCAGCCGTCTAGGAGGTGGCGCCTGGTCGGCGGTGACGCTCGGCGTACTCCTCGACCGTCATGCCGAACAGGAACTCGTCGTGATAGGCGCCGTTGGCGTAGTGACTCCGGCGGCGCCGGCCCTCCTCGACGAAGCCCAGGCGGCGGTGCAGGGCGAGGGACGCCTCGTTGTAGCTGTAGACCCAGGCTTCGGCCTTCTGGAAGCGGCGTTCGAAGAACATGTACCGCAGCAGCAGGACGACGGCCTCGCTGGCGTAGCCCCTGCGGTGGTGCGGGGTGCCGATGCTGATGCCGTAGGCGAAGACGCCGTAGGGGCGGTCGATCTCGTGGGTGTTGATCGAGCCGACCGGGGCGTTGTCGGCCTTGGCGGCGATGACCAGGGAGAGCTTGTCGAGATCGGGCTCCTGCTCGGCCTGCTCGGTCGCCTCCTTCTTCGCGCGGGCGGCTGAGATGGGCGGAGCCAGCCGCCAGCCGCTCCGCACCGCGTCGGAGTATTCGTCGAAGGACTGGAAGACCTCCCAGTCCTCGGGTTCTCTCGCGCGCAGGCGGACGCGCTCGCCTACCCAGGCGGACGATGTCATGGAGGTGAGCAAAGCAGATCGGCGGGCAGGCCCGCGAACGCTTTTCCGGCCCGCCGCCTCCAGGCGTCACGGACGACGTCCGCCAGGATCGTCCTCCGCCCGGGTCTCCCGGCGGGAACTTCCCGCGGCGGTTCGGCTAAGTATCGTCGTGAGAACCATCCTGGAACAGGAGATCGTCTTGGCTGATCCTCCGACGCCCGTGCAAGCGCCGACATCCGGCGGCGTCCTGCGGGCAGATCAGCGAGACGACTCCTCGATCATCGAGACCTCGCTGCGCGCTCCGGAGCGCTTCGCGGAGCTGTTCGATCGGCACGCCGCCGAACTGCACCGCTACGTCGTCCGGCGGCTCGGCCCCGAACCCGCGGAAGACGTGGTGGCCGAGACGTTCACGAGGGCCTTCGAGAAACGGCACCACTACGACCTCAGCCGCGGAGCGGCGCTGCCCTGGCTGTACGGCATCCTGACGAACGTCATCGGCAGCCACCGGCGGGCGGAGGTCCGCGGTTACCGGGCGCTGGCCCGTACCGGAGAGGACCCTGTCGCGGTGGCGTTCGACGAGCAGGTCGTGGCCAGGGTCTCCGCCTCGGCCACGCGGAAGCGGATCGCCGACGCGCTGGCGAGGCTGGGACGCGGTGAGCGCGACGTGCTGCTGCTGATCGCCTGGGGCGACCTGACCTATGAGGAGACGGCGCAGGCGCTGGGCGTGCCCATCGGCACCGTGCGCTCGCGCCTGTCGCGCGCCCGCCGCAAGGTCGCCAAGGCTCTGGGCGGCGTCAACCCGATCGATGTGCGGGAGGAGACCCCATGAATGACGTTGACCTGGTCCGGGACCTGCGTTCCGAGGTGCGGCAGAGCGATCCCGGCACCCTGCACGCCGCTCGGGGGCGCCTGCTCGCCGCGATGACGTCCCCCTCCCCCGCTCGGCGGCCCCGACGCATGACACAGCGCATGACATTGGGCCTGGCGGGTGCCGTCGGCCTGACGCTGGCCCTCGGTATCACGGTCGTGCAGAGTTCCGACGGCGCCGACGTGCCGCCGACCGCCAGTGCTCCCGCGTGGGTTCCGGTGGCCGCCGTGGAACACCTGGCAGAACGCGCCACGGCGGCATCCGCGCGGACGACGGACACCTACCCGCGCGCCGACCAGTGGCTCTACACCAAGTCACGGATCTACGTCCCCGGCGAGGAGGGGACGCAGGAGGCGGGCGAGACGCAGACGCACGAAAGCTGGCAGCGCGGCGACGGCGAGCAGGAAGCAATCCGTCACACCAGCACGGACCCGGACAAGGGCCAGTCCTCCGACGGCTCCGGCGACCCCGTCACCGCCGGTCCCGTCGAGAACTCCACGGGCCGGCGGTGGGACCCGGCCTACCTGAGTTCCCTTCCCCTGGATCCGGCCGAGCTGAAGGAGCGGCTGCGGCAGAACGGTGCGGACCGCCCTGACCTGCCGGCCGCGCGGACGCTGTTCCAGCAGGTGCAACTGATCCTCCAGGATGGCGCCCCTCCGCCCCGCCTGCGCGCCGCCCTCTACACCGTCGTCTCCGAGCTGGAGGGCGTCGGGCTGGAGGAGAACGTACGGGATCTGGCGGACCGTGAAGGCGTCGGAATCTACTTGGACAACGCGGACGGAACCCGCCACGAGATCATCGTCGACCCGGAGACCTACGCGTACCTCGGAGGCCGGAACCTCGTCCTCGGGGACGGCGAGCTGAGAGCCGCATGGGTGCAGGAGGCCCGTGGCATCGTCGATCGTGCGGGTGACCTTCCGTAGCCCTCGCCCGGTCATCGGCAAGAGCGCCCAAGAGGCGCGTCAGGCGGCCTGTGTAGTCAGGCGGCGGTCGTGAAGGTGGCGTGCCGGGCCCTGGCGTCGGCCTCCGTCAGCACCTCGCGGGCCGCCAGCCAGGCCGCCGCGCCCGCCGCGTCGCCCGCCGTGGTCACCGTCTCACCCGCCAGCAGCTCGACGACGGCCTGACGGATCGGCCCTTCGCTGGTCAGCACGCTGCCCGTGAGCACCACGGGGCCCGACACGTGAACCCTGCGCAAGGTCGCCACCAGGTGGCCGGCTGCCTCGCGGACGATCTCGACGGCCGTCGGGTCGCCCGCCGAGGCCGCCCGGCCGACCAGCGACGACAGGGCGGCCAGGCGCACGGGGTCCGCCTGCGCCAGCCGTACGACGCGCAGGGCGGCCTCTCGCGGCTCGTCGGGTGCTCGCGTACCGAGGAAGTGCGACACGACGAGCCCGGCCAGCACGTCTCCGGCGTCGGTGCGGCCCGGCACGGGCGCGCCCCGGTCGAGGGCCTCGATCACCGCCATGGCCGCCCGCCGCCCGATCCAGAACCCGGAGCCCGCGTCGCCGAGCAGCCAGCCCAGCCCGTCGGCGATCGCGGCCGGCTCGAACCCCGCCATCCTGGCCGCCACCGCCCCCGTTCCCGACAGCAGCAGCGACCCTTCGGGCTCGGCCGAGCCGGCGGCGTAGCCGACCGTCACGTCATCGACGTAACGCGGCGTATGGGCGATGCCGTGCGCGGCCCAGACCTTCGCCAGCTCGGGCACCATCTCCTCGACGTGCCCCGCGACCCCCGCCACCGACGCGACGACCCGCGCCCCGTCGAGAGACCCGAGCGCCGGGCCCAGGGCGTCGGCGACCGCCGCCACCGCCTTGGCCAGCCCGTGCGCGGTCGGATTGCCGGCCCCGGCCCGCGCGTACCCGACCCGCGTGCCGGTGAGCGTGTGCACGGCCACTCGCGTGGAGGTGGCGCCGGCATCGACACCGACCACTAGCGATTCAGTCACGGTCCGAGTCTGGGGGTTGACGTGACCGATAAGCAAGAATAATTTTCGCCAGAAGACCGGGTATTCGGAAGGAATATTCGTGACTTCAGGAGCGCTCGGGCGCGTCGAAACAGAGCTACCCGGTTTGCCGGAGGCTTTGCGCAGGGTCGGCGAGGTGATTCTCGGCGATCCGGCCGAGGCCGCGCGGTCGACCATCATCGCCCTCGCCGAGCGCGCGGGCAGCTCGCCCGCGACCGTGACCAGGTTCTGCCGGGCCTTCGGCTTCTCGGGGTACGCCGATCTGCGCGTGGCCCTGGCCACCGAGACCGGCAGGGCGGCCCAGGCGGGCTGGGGCGCGGGCGTCGGGCACGAGATCGGCCCCGACGACCCGCTCGACTCGGCCATCGAGGTGATGGCCGCCGCCGACACCCGCCTGATCCAGGACACCGCCGCCCAACTCGCCCTCGACGTCGTCTCCCGGGTGGCCGAGGCCATCGTGGCCGCGCCGCGCGTGCTCCTCGTCGGCGTCTCCACCAGCGGCAACGTCGCCACCATGCTCGAAGGACGGCTGCGCCGCATCGGCATCCCGGTCTGGAGCGCGGGCGACTCGCACGTGGCGCTGTCGGAGGCGGCGCTGCTGAAGTCCGGCGACGTGGCCATCGGCATCAGCCATCGGGGCCGTACGCGGGAGGTCATGGAGTCGCTGGCCGAGGCGGGCAGCCACGGCGCGCTGACGGTGGCGGTGACCTCGTTCGCCCGTTCGCCGCTGGCCGAGCTGGCCGACCTGGTGCTGACCACGGCCAGCAGGGAGACCACGTTCCGGCTCGGCGGGCTGGCGGCCGTCCACTCGCAGCTCTTCGTGCTGGACGCCGTGTACGTCGCCGTCGCCCAGCTCACCTACGAACGGACGAACGAGGCGTTCGAACGCACGATCCGGGCGGTGGAGAGCCACCGGGTGGAAAGAGGCTGAATTGACGTACGCATCCAAGACCCTCGACCTGGCCCGGCAGGTCGCCGAGAAACAGGCGGAACCGGTGGGCCGGGCGGCCGAGCTGCTGGTGACCTCGATCCGGGCGGGCGGCCTGGTCAACGCGTTCGGCTCGGGGCACTCCGAGGCCATCGCCATGGAGATCGCCGGGCGGGCCGGCGGCCTCGTACCGAGCAACCGCCTCTCCCCCAAAGACCTCGTGCTGTACGGCGGCGAGCCCCCCAGCGTGCTGACCCCCGAGCTGGAGCGGGACCCGGCGATCGCGCAGCGGATCTACGACCTGGCGCCGGTCGAGCCCGCGGACGTGTTCGTGCTGATCTCCAGCTCGGGCGTGAACGGCACGGTCGTCGAGCTGGCCAGGATCGTCAAGGACCGCGGCCACCCGCTCATCGCGATCACCTCGGTCGCGCACAGCACGCGCATGACCTCCCGCCACCCGTCGGGCGGCAAGCTGCTCGACCTGGCCGACGTAGTGCTGGACAACGGGGCGCCGTACGGTGACGCGATCCTCGACCTGCCCGGCGGCGGCAGCTACGGCGCGGTTTCCACGATCACCTCCGCGTTGCTCGCGCAGATGGTGGTCACCGAGGCGGTGGACCGGCTCGTCGCGCTCGGCGAGCGGCCGCCCATCTACCTGTCGGCCAACGTGACCGGCGGCGACGAGCACAACAGCGCCCTGGAGGGCCGCTACGCAGGCCGGATCAGACGCGGATCATGAAAGGTCAGGAGTAGACATCATGCCTCACACCCCCCGTATCAGCAGGCGCGAACTCCTGCGCGGAGCCGCGCTCGTGCCCGTGGCGGGCGCGCTGGGCGCGTGCGCCACGCCCGCCGCGCCGCCGGCCGCCTCGACCTCGGCCGCCCCGGTCGCGACCAGCGCGGCGAACCCGTTCGGCGTGGCCGCGGACAAGCCGCTGGAGGTCTGGATCTTCGACGGCGGCTTCGGCCAGGACTACGCCACGAACATCCATCAGCCGCTGTTCAAGTCGAAGTACCCGGGCGTCGAGATCAAGCACAACGCCACCAAGGAGATCACCAAGATCCTCCAGCCGCGCTTCGCCGGCGGCAACCCGCCCGAGGTCATCGACAACTCGGGCGCGCAGTTCATCGACTTCGGCGCCCTCTCCCAGGACGGCCAGCTCCAGGACCTGACCCCGCTGCTCGACGCGCCCTCCTGGGACGACCCGAACGTCAAGGTCAGGGACACCATCGACCAGTCCGTGATCGACATCGGCCAGTACGACGGCAAGTTCAGCGTCCTGGGCTACGTCAACTACATCTACGGCATCTGGTACTCGCAGAAGGTGTTCCGCGACAACGGCTGGCAGATCCCGAAGACCTGGGACGAGTTCCTCGCGCTCTGCGAGACGGTCAAGAAGTCCGGCAAGATGGCGCCGTTCACGTACGCGGGGAAGTTCCCCCAGTACCTCTACGAGCCGCTGCTGACCATGGCCGCGAAGATCGGCGGCAACGAGGTGCTGGTCAACATCGACAACCTCGAGGACGGCGCCTGGACCGCCGAGGCCATGAAGACCGCGGCCACGGCCTGGGCCGAGGTGGGCGCCAAATACCTCATGGAGGGCACCACCGGCCTCGACCACGTGCAGACCCAGACCGCCCAGAACAAGTACAAGGTGGCCATGCTGCCCTCCGCCTCCTGGCTGGAGAACGAGCAGAAGACCACTACCCCGGCCGACTTCGAGTACGGCGTGTTCCCGATCCCCGACGTCACCGGCTCCGACAAGCTGCCGTACGGCACCCTGCACACCCAGCCCGGCGAGAACTTCATCGTCTCCGCCAGGAGCCCTCACCCGCAGGCCGGGCTGGAGTACCTGCGGGCCATGCTGTCGAAGAAGGCGGCGGGCGACTTCAGCGCGCTGGTGCGTACGGTGACCGCGGTCAAGGGCGCCACCGAGGGCAGGGAGATCTCCCCTGGCGTCACCAGCGCCACCAAGGCCGTCACCGACGCGGGCGCGAACACCGTCTACTACCGCTGGTTCAACTGGTACGGCCCGCTCAAGGACGAGGCCATCGCCGCCACCGGCGAGCTGATGTCCGGCGGCCTGACCCCGGACAAGTACCTGGAGCGCATCCAGAAGAAGGCCGACGAGATCAAGAACGACTCCTCGATCAAGAAGTACCAGCGCCAATGATCTTCAACAGGTATCGCCGCGGGCTGTTCATCACCTCGTTCCTGGCAGCCCCGGTGATTCTCTACCTGGTGTACGTCATCGCCCCGTACGTCCAGGCGTTCTACATCGCGATGACCGACTGGCGCGGCGTGACGGCCACGCCGCGGTTCATCGGCCTGGACAACTTCGTGCGTCTGTTCGCCGACACCGCGTTCTGGAAGGCGGTCACGCACAACGCCGCCCTGCTCGTGCTGCTGCCGCTCATCACGATCGTCATCGCCCTGTTCTTCGCCTTCCTGCTCAACGTCGGGGGCCCGCAGGGCGTGACGGGGATCCGCGGGTCGAAGTTCTACCGGGTGGTGTTCTTCTTCCCGCAGGTGCTGGCCGTGGCCGTGGTGGCGGTGCTGTTCCAGCAGGTCTTCCGGCCGGACGGCAGCGGCATGCTCAACGGCCCGCTGACGGCGCTCGGCCTCAGCCCCGTCGGCTTCCTCTCCGACCCCGACATCGCGTTCTGGTCGGTGCTGGGCGTGATGGTCTGGCAGGCGGTCGGCTTCTACGTCGTGCTGTTCTCGGCCGGCCTGGCCTCGATCCCCAGGGACATGTTCGAGGCCGCGCAGATCGACGGCGCGAGCCGGCTCAGCCTGTTCTTCCGCATCACGCTCCCGCTGCTCTGGGACACCGTCCAGGTCGCCTGGGTCTACCTGGGCATCCTCGCCCTCGACGTCTTCGCGATCGTCTGGGTGATGACCCTCCAGCGCGGCGGCCCCGACCGGTCGACCACCGTCATGGCCGCCGAGATCTACCGCAACGCCTTCGAGTACTTCCGCTTCGGGTACGCCTCGGCACTGGGCGTGGTGATGTTCTTCTTCACCGTCGGCTTCGCGATCCTGTCGCTGCGCCTGTCCCGGCGCGAACGAATCGAGTACTGATGACAACGATGATCTCGTGGACGGTGGCGAACTCGCGCAAGCTCCTCCGGGCCGAGCGCCGTCGCCGGCTCGGCCCCCTCGGTGTGCTGACGCACCTGGCCCTGCTGATCTGGACGCTGCTGGTGATGATCCCGATCCTGTGGACGTTCCTGGCCTCGGTCAAGAGCGAGGACGAGATCTTCGACGACGCCTGGACGCTGCCCGCCACGTTGCGCTGGGACAACTTCGCCAGGGCCTGGGAGCAGGCGCACATCGGGCAGTACATGCTCAACAGCGTCATCGTCGTCGCGTCCAGTACGTTCGGGACGATGCTCATCGGGTCGATGGCGGCGTACGTGCTGGCCCGGTATCCCTTCCGCGGGAACCGGGCGATCTACCTGCTGTTCGTGTCGGGGCTGGCGTTCCCGGTCTACCTGGCGCTGACGCCGCTGTTCTTCGTGGTGCAGAACATGGGCAACCTGCCGGTGATCGGTCCCTTCATCGGGCTGAACACGCACGCGGGCGTGGTGCTGGTCTACATCGCGTACTCGATGCCGTTCACGATCTTCTTCCTGTCGGCGTTCTTCCGTACGCTGCCGACGGCCGTGGGTGAGGCCGCGATGGTGGACGGGGCCTCACACACCCGGGTCTTCTTCCAGATCATGCTGCCCATGGCCAAGCCCGGCATCGTCAGCATCACGATCTTCAACATCCTCGGCCAGTGGAACCAGTACCAGCTCCCGCTGATCCTCCTCCAGGAACGCGACAAGTGGGTGCTCACCATGGGCATCGCCGACATCTCCACCGCCGCCGGCTACGACCAGGACTGGGCGGCCCTCTTCGCCGCCCTCACCCTCGCCATCCTCCCCATGCTGATCGTCTACACCGTCTTCCAACGCCAGATCCAGTCCGGCCTGACCTCAGGCGCCCTGAAGTAGCCCCCAGCCGGACCAAACCGGACGGCACCCACCAGCACCCACCCGTGGGCCGTCTACCGGGTGAGCCCTGTATGCCCGCCCGAGCGGTCCTCGCTGTCGCTCGGGCGCCCTCCCGAGCGCGCCTCCGGCGCGCAAGGCTTCGCCCAGAGGCGCTATCGCGATCGACGGGCCAGCCCGTCGATGATGCCATCGTTCTGCAGATGTTCATGGCACGGCAAAAGCCCCGAGCCGTAACCTGAAGGTGCGACCTGTTCAGGAGGTGCAGGGCTGATGTACGACGAGAGTGCCATCGGGGCCCGCTTGAGAACGCTTCGTCGCTGGCGCGGCTTGAGCCTGGTCGAACTCGCCGGCCAGGCGGGCATGAGCAAGACCCACCTGTCCGACATCGAGCGCGGGCTGAAGGCGCTCGACCGGCGTTCCTACATCGCCGGTCTCGCCACCGCATTGCGGGTGTCCGAGAGCGACATCGTGGGAGGCCCGCACCTGTCCGCGGATCCGATCCAGGCCGAACCGCACGCCGCCATCCCCCGTATCAGGGAAGCCCTGCTCGCCAACACGTTGACCGCGCCAGTGGTCAACCAGGCGCGGGCGCTGCCCGAGCTCGCAGCCGAGACGACCCAGCTCGATCGCAGCCAGTTCAAGTTCCGGGAAGCCGGCCGCATCCTGCCCGCGCTGATCGACGAGCTCCATGTACATGCCGCGGCGCCCGTGGACGAGCCAGCCCACCGGCTCGCGCTGGGCACCTTGATAGATGCGTTCCAGACCGCGACCTTCGTATGCAAGGACCTGGGGTACACCGACCTCGGGCACATCGCCGCCATGCGAGCCATGGAGGCCGCGAACATCCTGGACGACCCGGTCAGCCGCGGCAAAGCGGCATCGCTGCGCATCCACACGATGCCCACCACGTCCTGGCGCGCTCGGCTCAACGCGGCCGAGGCCGCCGCCGACGCGCTCGAACCGCACGTCGACGACTCCACGGTCCCCGTCCTGGGCATGATCACACTGGTGGCCGCTCTGTCGGCAACCGTCGCCGGCAACTCCTCTCGCGCCGAGCAATGGCTGAACGAGTCCGAAGAGCTCGCCACCCGCATACCGGACACCCCCTTGGACAATTGGGGCGCGTTCTCGACCAGCAACGTCGGTGTCTGGCGTGTCGCCCTCGCGGTCGAGCGCGGCGAAGGCGGCGGCGCGATGTTGGACCTGGCCCAGAAGGTCGACGAGAGCAGGCTGGCGGGCAGGCGGGGACGACGCGCGGCGTTCCTGGCCGATGTCGGCCGGGGCCTGGCCAGAGACCCTCGCACCCGGGAACAGGCCGTACAGTGGCTTCGCCGAGCTGAGACTGTTGCCCCGCACAAGATCCGCAATGATCGCCGTGTCCACAACACGGTAACGGTAATGATGGCGCAGTCCCAGGCAGCCGCCATGGGCCGTGAACTGCGCGGTATGGCCGCGCGGATGGGGATTCCCCACTGAAGTTCGGCCGATTCCGCTCCAGCGGAAATAGGCCGTGACGAGCTCACTACGTTCTGTGGTCATGGAGACCGACACGGCCATCAGCGCCAAGCAGCAGCTTGAGCAGTTGCGCGCGGAGATGGAACGCCGCGGTTGGCACGCCGACCATCGGAGTGACCGCACGGGCCCGTTTCTGCACGTGCAGAACCCGGCCGACCCCGAGTTCAACGACTCGGTCGCATGCCGAGGCGACGTGTTCCACTGGGTCTGGGGACCGAAGATCGGGCCTGTCGACGACGTGTCCGGGGCGGCCGACCGAATCGTGCACGTGCTGCGAGTGATCGAGCGATGACGAGCCTCGAAGCGCGTGCGCTGATCCGGCCCGCTGACGGCCTCGCCCTCTGGGCGATCGCCTGCCGCGCCGTTCTGCAGGACTACACGGCCCGCCGGCTTTCGGTCCTGCGCAGCACCTATCCAGGGTGGGAGATCGCCCGGGAGCCGGACACGTCCGGCCGCGTGTGGTGGACAGGCCGGCTACTCCGGCCGGTCGGCATCGACCTGGCCGCGGCCGGGGTCACGCCCATCGTGGCGGAACCGAACGCAATCGCCCTCGCGTCCACGCTCGCCTGGCAGATGGCTCTGCTGCCCCGGCCATGAGCAGGGCCCTCCCCAACTGCGGCGGCTGCGGCCGGAACGTGGTCACGGTCTATCTCTTCGATCGCGGCGGAATGAAGATCGATCTCGACCCAGAGCCGGTGGTCGGCGGCGACTACACGTTCTGGAACCCGACCTACAGCGAGGTGAGGATCTGGCGTGCCAAGTCCAGGCCCGCCATGATCCCAGCGCCCCGCGACCTGCCGGAGCACCTGCGCAGGCAGTGGAACGGCGAGCAGATCGCCGACAGCCGCACCTGGTTCGTCCAGCACCTGTGCGGACTGACAGCAGCCCAAATCATTGCGGCGCGACGCACCAGACAGAGCGCATAGACCACCCTCCGAAGGCAGTCACCCCCACGCGTGCCGAAAACCCTCAGAGAAGAAGACGGACCCGCTACACCAAGCAAGGAGATCCAGAATGGGACAGCCACTCACCACCGCCACAGGCAACCTCACCGCCGACGCCTGCGCTCAGCACATCGCCACCCAGGCCGGCAACTACTGGCGCGCCATCACAGCCGGCCTCCCCCACGACCCCAGCGAGGTCGCCTCACTTCTCAGCGAAGTCAAGGCCCTGCAGGCCGAACTCACCGGCGAGCGAGACCAATGACCACACCCGACGAACTCACCCCCTTGACCGCCGCCATCGTCCCGCCGACCAGGCCGAGCGTATGCAGCCGAAACCCGCCCGGACACAGACGCTGTCCGTGAGGCCGACCGGCGTGCGAGGCTCTGGGACTGGTACGCATTGGCCGCAACTGCGGTCGCCGTGCTCTCCCCGGGAGTCTGGCTCTCGATCTGGTCCTGATACGGCTCCAAGTCGCACCTCATGGAGGTCAATGCCCTGACACACTCTTGCATCTGAGCCCGAGGCCGCACACATTGGAGATCGACGCCCATGAGCTGGATGCTCGACCATCCGAGCTGGAACCTGCGTCCCCAGCCCACACGCGCCATGCGCACCTCGACCGGGACCTGGCTGATCAAGGCCACCACCATGTACGACCCGGTCCTGCTCGACGGCGAGGGAGCGGCCCCACGTCTGGAAACCTACGATCCCGCCACGCTGGCGGGCCTGCCCCTGCCCGCAGGCTTGGCCCACGCCCTGCAGGGGCTCAACCCCATCCGCCGAGTGACCAACGCCGACCTGTGGGACGCTCTGGCCACGGCCATCATCCGCCAGGTCATCCGCGCCGCCCAGGCCCGCACCATGTACCGGGCGCTGCTCAACGCTCTCGGGCAACCGGCCGATCAAGCATGCCTACCCCCAACCGCGGAGCAGATCCTCGCCATGCCGGACCAGGAGTTCGCGAAGCTCAGGATGGCGTTCAAGCGCCGCCCACTCCAGGCCGCCGCCGACGCCTACCTACGCCACCGCGACGAATGGGCCCTCATGCCTGCAGACGTTCTGGTCAAGGCCCTGCAGGCGGTACACCGGATCGGCCCGTGGACCGCCGGCGCCGCAGTCGCCGATCACACTGGCGACTTCTCCCTCTACCCGTACGGCGACCTGGCCGTACGCACCTGGGCCCGCCGTGCCGACCCGGCCTCGCCATGGCCTCACGACGAGCCCGCCTTCGCCGCCCGCTGGCGCGAGCTGGCCGGGCCGCACCTGTCCACCCTGACCGCTCTCACCCTGTCTTGGGGAGACCACCATGTCCATCAACACCCCGCTCATCCAGGAAGGCTCGTGCACTGACCCTGGCGGGCAGCTCGACCTGCTCCTCGTGAACGCGCCGCTGCGCGACTACCGAATCCGCCCCCGCGTCAACGACTACACCCTGCCCGTCCTCGGGATGGCCTACATCGCCACCTACGCCGCCACCCGCGGCTACCGCGTCGGCGTCCTGGACGCCGAAGCCGCCGGACTCCCGGTGGACGAGACCATCGCCCTCATCAACCAGACCCACCCCCGCTGGGCAGGCTTCAACCTGCTGGCCCCCACCTACGAGCTGACCGCCACCATCGTGGCCGCGCTCGACCCGGGCATCCGCATCATGGCCGGCGGCCACCACGCCAAGGCCATGCCCCAGCGCATCCTCACGGACCCGCGCATGGCCCGCTGCGACGCCCTCATCCTGGGCGAAGCCGAGACCCGTGTCGTCGAACTCCTAGCCGACCACCGATCCCGCGCCGACCTGCCCGCCGTCATGTGGTCAGACCCGATCCTTCGCCAGCCCGTCACTGGTGGGCGCCCCGGTGCCGGCCACCACCTGGCGCCCGACATCAACGCGCTCCCGTTCGTCGATCGTGGCTACCTTGCTCAGGACCCTTACCTGGCCGACGATGGCCGAGTCGAGGCCAACATGGTGGGCGCCCGCGGCTGCCCGTATGACTGCTCGTTCTGCGGCGCGGCCGTGTCGGCGAATCCGGACGTGACGATCCGCGTACGGGACCCGCTCAACATCATCGGCGAGATGCAGCAGCTCAGGGACCGGCACGCGGTGAGGGCGTTCCGGTTCGTGGACGACCTGTTCCTCGGCGCCGGCCGCATCATCGATCGGATGATGCACGCCTTCGAGCAGGCCGACATCGGAAGGTGGGCAGCGTGGGACGCCACCGGCCGGATCAACGTGCTCGATCGGCGCCGTGAGGAGCAACTCGACCAACTCGCCGAGTGCGGGCTGCGAGAGGTGGCGCTCGGTATCGAGTCCGGCAGCGAACGGGTGCTGTCCTACATCGACAAGCGCATCACCCCGGGCATGGTTCTGTCGGTCGTCGAACGACTCGTCGCACGCGGCATCGGCGTGAAGGGGTACTTCATCCTCGGTTTCCCGGGCGAGAGCCGCACAGAGCTGCAGCAGACGGTCAACCTCGTCCGGCAGTTGTGGGCGATATCCGAACGTCACTCTGGAACGTTCCGGGCATCCGTTTTCCAGTTTCGTCCCTACCCCGGCACACCTGAGTGGACAAGGCTCATGGCCGACGGCCGCTACTCCGCCGAACAACTCCTCAGCTACGCCCCCGTCGACCTCGGAGCCGAAGACGCGGCCTTGCGCGGACGCGACGAGTTCAACTTCTCCTCCGGCATCCAGTTCGGAGAGGCCACCGAGGACGAGATCCATCAACACCTCGCCGAGCTCGCCCGCGAACAACACACCCGCCGTTACCCCACAACGAGGAGCCTCTGATGACTGCCCTGTTCATCACCGTCGACGGGCCGGGCGGTGCCGGCAAATCAACTCTCCTGCCGCTCCTCGGCGCCGCCCTGGAGCTGGCGGGCCACCGTGTGCATCTCACCCGCGAGCCCTCAGACGGGCTACTCGGACGCGCCGCCCGCGAGCGGACCAGCGACTTCCACGGACTGTCGCTGGCATGCCTGGTCGCCGCCGACCGATTCCACCACCTGGCAGAGGACGTCCACCCCGCGTTGGCTCGTGGCCAGTTCGTACTCTGCGACCGATACGTTCCCTCCTCCTACGTCCTACAGGTGCTCGACGGCGTACCACTGAAGTATGTGCGCCACCTCAACGCGCCCGCCCGGCGCCCGGACCTGGCGGTAATCCTCACAGCCGCCCCGGATCTGCTCGACGCCAGGCTGCGCGAGCGGGGCGTGCACTCGCGATTCGAGCACGACGGCTCCAGCGGCCCGGAGGTGCGCCTGTACGACGAGTTCGCCGACGTGCTGGCCGAGGATGGATTCCCGACATTCAGATTGGACACCGGGGAGTTTTCACCGCAAGCCGCCGTCCAGGCCATCACCTGCCACGCCAGTGCGCTACTGTCACGCAACCAAGCGGATTAGCTCACAGAGGTGACCGGCCATGACGCAGCGGTACCAGGTAGTCGTCGACGTCCACGTGATCCTTGAGCGAGGCAGCGACATCCTGCTGTGCCTGCGCGACGGCACGGGATACCGCGATGGCTGGTACTGCCTACCCTCCGGCCACCTCGAAGAAGGCGAGACGGTGGTGGACTGCGCGATCCGCGAGGCCAGGGAGGAGGTCGGCGTCCGCTTGGACCCGACATCCTTGCGGCCTGGCACCGTCGTCCACCACCTGTCGCCCGAAGGCAAGCCACGCGTGGGAGTGTTCTTCGCCACCGATGCCTGGAACGGTGCGGTGTTCAACGCCGAACCTGCCAAGTGCGCCGAACTGCGCTGGGTCCCGGCCAAGCAGCTACCGGACAACACCGTCCCCTACACGGCCGCCGGGATCAGTCTCTATCTCGACAATGTGGGCATCGGCCTGCATGGTTGGCCTGAACTCGCCTCCCGGTAGACACACCCATGGTCGAACACCACAGCCGCGACCCGCTCTGGGCACTTCCCCTGCTCTGCCTTTGGCCTGGTCTGCCGACCACGTAGCACGCGTGAGGGAACCGCTCCGAAGTGGGCACTTCCCGGGGAAGCTGCAACACGGATTGTCGGCAGGGTTGTGAGCTTCGTATGTCACTGGGCTGGGACGCCCAAGCCGAGTGACACAGGCGGTCACGCTACTTGCTGAGATGGTGTCTTCGGACCCTGGCTAGCCGTCCGCGGTGCCCGTCGGATCACCTGGAGCACGTGGCTGGGCGGCTGCGCGGCCGGGTTGCGGATCCTGGCCGGACGAGGTGAGCTTGCCCCGCGGACTGTCTCGATTCCCAGACTGTCAGGGCAGCCGAGACCGTCGGCGCGGCAGCCTGGGTTTACGACGCGGGCAAGAAGCTGAAGGGGCAGAAGCGGCATGTCGTGGTGGACACGCTCGGGCTGCTGTTGTGTGTGATCGTCACCGCCGCGTCGGTGCAAGACCGTGCGGCTTCGTTGTGCTGCCCCGCAGGTGGGTGGTGGAGCGAACGTTTGCCTGGCTCGTCCGCTATCGCCGCCTGGTGCGCGTCTATGAGCGCAGGCCCGACCACCACGAAGCCCTGATCTGGTGGGCCACCGCCCATCAGATGGCCCGCCGCCTGACGCGCGAACTGGCAGGCCGGCCGCCCAGCAGTCGCTGGAGCAGCCCGCCGCCGCTGCCGGATCTGTTCCGCCCCGACCGGCGCGGCAAGGTCCTGCAACTCCTGACCGCTCAGCCATGGCGGGCCTGGAAAGGAGCCGAACTGGCCGCCATCCTCGGCATCGAGAACGTCAACAGCTTCCGCGTCCAACTGTCGCAATGGTCCCACCAGGGCTACATCAACAAGATCGGGCCCGCCCTCTACGGCCCGATGCCCACCAGCACTTAAGCCTTTGTCAGCAGGCTCTGAGATCGGATCCCGGCCGGGGCCATCATGTGGATCCGCAGCCTCCGACCGGCCTGGGGATCCGGGCTCCTTACGGCCCCGGTTCCGGCCTCCACTCCCAGTAGCTGCTGCCAGATGACCAGGGTTGTGGCATACGGGCCGCGGGCGGTCTCGTCGACCAGCTTCTGTCCGTTCCTTCGGCGGGTGCGGCGGATGAAGGTCTGGCCGTGGGCGACGCACAGCTCGTAGAAGGTTGGTTGGCAGTCGCAGGTGTAGTCGCGGACGCGCGCGGCAGAGGAACGCAAGGGCTCCCACCGCAGCGGAATGAAGTTGGGGCCGGGTGGCGGCACGTGGTGTGAGTGGAACCGATCGTCCGAAGGGATCGCTGGAGGTTCGGTCATGCTGCAACCATAGCTATGGTCGTCTCGGCTCGTCTACTTGCACAGGCATATCTGTCTGTTTAGACAGAACGATATGGGAGCTGTTGCCCGCCTTGGCCTATGTTGCCTTCGTGCTGGACTACGAAGGCGACACCCACATCTACCTCCAGATCGCCGACATCCTGCGGCACCGCCTCGCCGGGCTCTCCTCCGGCGACCCGGTGCCGAGCGAGGCCGACATCCAGTACGAGTTCGGCGTCGCCAGGACCACCGCGCGGCGGGCGATCCACGTCCTGCGGGAAGAGGGGCTCGTCTACACTGTCCAGGGCGAGGGCGCCTTCGTCGGGCCGCCCGCGCAGGCACCTCGCAAGCAGCGCAAAGTGCCGCTTTACCAGCAGATCGCGGCAGGGATCGCCGAACAGATCAAGGCGGGGCAGTTCCCTCCGCGCCGTCCCATACCGGGCGAGGCGGCGCTGGTGAAGGAGCACGGGGTCGCGCGGGAGACGGTGCGGCGGGCCATGGCGCTCCTGCGGGAGCAAGGGTGGATCTACACCGTGCCCCAGCGCGGCAGCTACGTCTCGCAGAAAGAGTCGTGGCCCCAGGCTTGACCGTGGCCGCATATGCCCACGTGCTCGTATGCAGACGTCTACGCTATGAGCATGCTCGACCGTGACGGGCCGGTCCCGCTCTACGTTCAGGTCGCCGAGGTGATCCACGGGCGCATCGCCAGGGGAGAGCTACGGGTCGGCGAGGCCGTGCCGAGCGAGGTGGCGCTGGAGGCGGAGTTCGGCATCGCGCGGACCACCGCCCGTAACGTGGCCCGCGAGCTGCGGCGGCGCCGGCTCGTTCACACGGTCAGGGGCGAGGGCACGTTCGTCGGCCCGCCCGGCGTGCCGCGCGTCAAGCCGACCAGGGCCCGTTACGCGCTCATCGCCAACGAGATCGCCGCCCGCATCAGGCGGGGCGACCTGCGGCCGAACCGGATGATCCCCAGCGCGCAGGCCCTGACACTGCAGTACGGGGTCGCCAAGGTCACGGCGCGGCAGGCCGTCTCCCTCCTGCGCGAGCAGCGGTGGGTCTTCACGGTGCCGCACCGGGGCACGTTCGTCTCCGACCCGGCCGACTGGCCCGAGCAACGGCATGACCCCCGCGTATGGGGAACGGCTCATGCCAAGGCGGCGGGCGACTCACCTGAGTGCGTCGCCCGTACCGAGGCGGCGCGGCTCACCTGAGTGCGTCGACCGGTTCCATCCTGGCCGCGCGCAGCGCCGGGTAGAGCCCGGCCAGCAGCCCCACCACGGCTCCCGCGACGGGCGCGGCGACCGCGAGCCACGCGTCGAGGAGGGGCGTCCACTGTTTGGCGGCGGCGATCGCGACGACGACGACCACGCCCAGGCTGGCGCCGATCACGCCGCCGACGAGCCCGATCAGCGTCGACTCCAGCAAGAACTGGGTGGCGATGTGCCGCCGGGCCGCGCCCAGCGAGCGGCGCAGGCCGATCTCGGGGACGCGTTCCATCACGGTGACGAGGGTGACGTTGGCGATGCCGACCGCGCCGACGACCAGCGAGACCAAGCCGAGGATCAGGAAGAGGGCGTTGACGTCGTCCTGCGCCTTGTCCCTGGCCCTGGTGGGGCTGGGCGGGGCGATCACCTGGAGCATGTCGCCGTTGCCCGGGCTGAGCGCGGCGGGCGCCTGGCCCGCGATCAGCCCGGCGGCCCCCAGGCTGGTGTTGACCAGGACCCTGGTGACGTCGCGCAGCCCGAACCTGCTGCCCACGGTGGGCGGGACGACCACTGCTGAGCTGAGGTTCTTCTCGCGGCCCAGGTCGCCGAGGATCCCGATCACCGTGTACGCGTGCTTCCCGATGAAGATCGCCGGTGCCCGGTCGAGCCGGGTGACGCCGAGCATCCTGGCCGTCTCGTCGCCGATGACGGCCACCCGGTCGGCCCGTTGGACGTGCCCGGCGTCGTAGAAGCGGCCCTGCACCATCCGGCCGCGTACGGCCTGCGGCAGCCCGGTCGTGGCGGCCAGCACGGTCAGGGAGCGCGCGGTGACCCGGGTGGGGTCCACGAGGTCGTTGGAGCGTACGGACAGGTTCGTGCCCTCTTCGCTCTCGGAGACGGCGGCGGCCGACTCCACGCCGCGAAGCCGGGTCAGCCGGTCGACGGCGTCCCAGGTCACCAGTGGTTTGTGGGCGTTGCGCGGCACCTCGACGGTCACGGCCGTGGCCACCAGCTCGTCGAACCGGCCGACGATCTGGTTGCCCGCGGTGGCGGCCACCCCGAGCGTGACGACCAGCGTGGTGATGCCGAGCACGGTGCCGAGCGTGGTGAGCGCCGAGCGCACCGGTCTGGCGAGCATCCCGGCGACGGCCTCGTCGTACAGGTCGCGTACGTGCATCACTCCTCCACCAGCACGCCGTCGGTGATCCGCACCCGGCGGCCCGCCCGCTCGCTGACCTCCCGCTCGTGCGTGATCACCACGATCGTCAGGCCCTGGACCCGCAGGTCGTCGAACAGGCCGAGCACGGCCTCGGTGTTGCGGCTGTCGAGGTTCCCGGTGGGCTCGTCGCAGAGCAGCAGCGACGGCGTTCCCAGGAGGGCCCTGGCGATGGCCGCGCGCTGGCGTTCGCCACCGGACAGCAGGCCGGGCGCGAACCCGGCCCGGTGCCCGAGCCCCACCTGCTCCAGCGCCGCCAGGGCCCGTTCCCGCCTGCCCCTGCGCCCCTGGCGGCGGTAGATCTCCGCGAGCATGACGTTCTCCACCACGCTGCGGTGGGAGAGCAGGTGGAAGGACTGGAAGACGAAGCCGATCCGGTCGCCGCGCAACCGGGTTCTGGCTCCGTCCCTGAGTGTGGTGGTCTCGGTGCCGTCCAGGCGGTAACTGCCGGAACCTGGCCGGTCGAGCAGGCCCAGCACGTTCAGCAACGTGGACTTGCCGGAGCCCGACGGGCCGACGATCGCCAGGTAGTCGCCCCTGTCCACGCGGAGTGAGACGTCGTCGAGCGCCAGGACGGGAGGCTGCGCGGGAAAGCTCCTGCACACGCCGGTCAACTCGATGACCGGCCCCCCGTCCGCCACCGCAGACGCCTCCGAGGCGGTGAGCGCCGCCGAGCGGCCGCTCGTCATGCTGTCAGGCACCGCTGATCACCACCCTGTCGCCCTCCTTGAGCGCGCCGCTCACCTCGACGTCGCCGTCGGCGGTCAGCCCCGTACGCACCTCCACGTCCCTGGTCCGGTCGGTGGCGGACTCCACCAGTACGCGCGCCTTGCCGTCCGCCGAGGTGATCACCGCGGCCACCGGCACCACCAGCACCGGTTCGTCGGTCGCCCCCACGGTCACCCGGGCGGTCACCGCCGTGCCGGTCCGCAGGCCCTTGGCCGAGGCCGGCGTGATCAGGACCGGCTGCGTGCCGTCCAGGCCCGGCTCGGCACCGGGCATCTTGGCCTTCTCGCCGACCGCCGTGAGCGTGGCCGGGTACGACTTCCCGGTGTCCAGCTCGACCTCGGCCTTCATGCCCGGCCGCAGCAGTTCAGACTCCGCCGCCTCCACCGACCCGGTCACCATGAACGTCGAGCTGGTCACGGTCGCCACCTCCGCCTCGACCCGCTGCCCCGCCTTCACCGAGACCTTCTGCACGCGGGCGGGCAGTTTGGGCAGGAAGACCACCTCGCCGGGCGGGATCGAGACGCCGTACGTGCGGGTGTACTCGGCGAGCAGTTCCTTCGCCGCGGCCAGGTCCTTCCCCGCGTTGGAGACCTTCAGCCGGGACGGCGAGAGCTGCCTGGCCTGGCGCAGCGCCTGCTGGGCGGTGACCTTGGCCTCTTCGGCGGTCCGCACGGCCTTGCGCAGCGTCTCCAGCCTCGTCTGCCTGTTCTGCGCGGCCTCCTCCAGCGACCGGTCCAGTGCCTGTTCGGCCGCCGCCAGGTCGGCCCTGGCGTTGTCCACCTTCAGTTCCAGCAGCCGGGTGTCGGCGGTGGGGTCGGGGGCGGGGGCGGGCGTGCCGGTCGGGGTGCTCGTCGGGGCGGCCGTGGGACGGTTCCTGGCCGCTTCGAGCGCCTGCTCCGCCTCCAGCAGCCGCTCCCCGGCCGCGCGTACGGCCGCCTCGGCCGCCGCCAGCTTGGTCTCGTCCTCGGGCGTGGACTCCTGCGCCTCGGCCTTCTCCAGCGCGGCGCGCGCCGATTTGAGGTCCTTCTCGGCATTGGCCAGCTTGACCTTCAGCGGCAGCACGTCACGGCCCTGGTCCAGCGCCTTCTGCTCGGTCGCGAGCGTCTCCTCGGCCGTCTGCACGGCCTTGCGCAGCGTGTCGTACGCCTGCCGGTCGGTCAGCGTGGGCTGCTGGGCCTCGTAGCCCTTCTTGGCGTACAGCTTGGTGACCGCGGCGATCGTGGCCGGGTCGAAGGCGCCCGTGACGGGCACGCGGTGGCCGAGCCTGCGCAGGGCCTGCTGCAACTGCTTCACGTCGTCGCCCTCGCTGCCGGGGGCGATCGTGCGGTGCATCGGCACCGTGCCGCGCAGCGCGAACACCGGGCGGCCGTTGACCTCCATCAGCACGCCGCCCTCCTTGATCCTGCCCTGGCGCGGCGCGCGGGTGGCCCGCTGCGCCTCGGCCGTGCCGCCGACCACGCCGGCCAGGCTGATCGGTAGCGGGGAGCCGTACTCGAGGGTGCCGCTGAGCACCACCGTGCTGACGAGCTTGCGGCGCTCGACGGCGGCGGTGACGAGGGAGGCGGCGGGGGCGGCGCGGCGGGCCGCCTCGTCGGCCGGGGAACGCAGCCGGGCGCCGACCGCCCAGCCCGCTCCCGCGATGATCACGACTCCGGCGACGACGACGGCGAGGAGTCTCCGTGGGGACTTCACGACGCCGGCGTCAGAAGGCGAACTGGTCGTCGACCTGCTGCGTGATCGCGGTCTCCCTCGGTGTGAAGACCGGGTAGAAGTCCTTGCCGCACTCCAGGTCGTCGAGCGCGGCCTTGACCTCCTTGGCCAGGTACGACCTGGCTTGCTCGGGCGTGAGGTCAGGCATTTGGTGCCCGTCGCCCTTCTGCTTGCGGGCCAGCGCCTTCGTCTGCTCGAGGAAGACGAGCCGGCCACGCTTCTCCATGGCCGACGGCTTCGTGTCGCTGACCGGGTAGCCCTTGCCCTTCAGACAGGTGGCCATGGACGCCGCCAGCTCCACCAGTTCGGGGTCGCCGTCCAGTTCGTCGCCCACGATCCGCCCTCTGGTGAGGGCGATCTGGTTGAAGTAGTCAAGGTTCGACTTGAGCTCCAGGCCGAGGACCTGTTCGGCCGCCTGCGAGACGCAGCCGTCCTGGGCCTTGTTGTACGCGTCGAGCTGAGCGCCGGAAAGTGAGCCGATGACCGCGGCGTTGGGGTCCTGCTCGTGGTCCGCGACCGCGGCCGAGATGCCGATCTCATCGGGGTAGACGAACTTGGAGAAAGCCTCGAACCCGTATTTCTCTCGATATTTCCGCATCGCCTGGTAATCGCCGGAGTCGCGCTTGCGCTCCTCCTCGGACACCTGCTTCTCCGGCTTCACGTACGCCACGTACTTGAAGCCCTTCTGCTTCATGCAGTCGGCCTTGGCCGCCTCGTACTGGTGCTTCTTGTCCTTCGCGGCGGCGGCCGTGCTCGCGGTGGCGCCGGCGGACGGCTGGGCATCCCCTGCGGCGCCCCCGCAACCGCAGAGCACGACCGCAGAGCACGACACGGCCAGGAACAGACGGGATCTCCTCAACATGACGCGTGACCATACTCCGTTGCACGAAGTATCGTCAATCCAGGCAATGCCTCCCCTGCCGCAAGGGGGCGAAGGCGGCGGACACGGCCAGCAGGACGAGGACGCCCGCATACGCGAGGTGCTGACTGGTCAGCCAGTCGGCGTGCCAGGCCAGATCGCCACAGACCGTCAGCAGGTAGATGCCCGACGCCAGCGCCCACCGGTGGTCGCGCGCCCAGTAGCACGCCACCACCCCCAGCCCCAACGCCCCGGCCTCCACCGCCAGCCTGCTCAGGCTCATCGGATACTGCGTGCCGCCGGGCATCCACTCGGGCCCCGCCCAGGCGGCCGGCACGAGCACCGCCCACCACCACCATGACCTGGCCCGCACCGGCCGCCGCAGCCACGCGAGGACCACCAGACCGGCCAGCACGATCGCGTAGCCGGACGCCACCAGCAGCGGATCACTGTCCTGGAACATGGCCCGGTCGCCCAGCGGATTCGGATCGACCGGCACCAGGGTCAGGTCGAGGAAGACCCACCCGCTCGCGATCCCGACCGCCTTCACGCCGGTGACCAGGGCGAGCGGGAACGCCGTACGCAGCCATCCGCGCAGGATCGCCAGCAGCGCCAGCGCCGACAGCAGCGTCCACACCGGCAGCTCACCCGCGTACGGCAGCAGCGCGGCCAGGTTCGCCGCCGCGACCGCCGTGATGCCGAGGTGCAGGCCGTCCTCCCACGCGCTGCCGGTGGCCTGGTGCGCGATGCGGCTGCGTACGCCGCCCGTCAGCAGCCCCCACGCCTCCCTGGGCACGGGGAGCCTGCGGCCGGGCGCGGCCTCCTCCAGCAGCACGTCGAGCAGCTCTTCGCCGTGCGCCCGCCGGTACGCCCGCGGATAGGCCAGCAGCAGCCTGCGGTAACGCCGTTCGAGTGCGGTCGCGACCCGCGCCCCCGCGGGATCGAACGCCGTCATGCGCCGGACGGCCGCAGGACCAGGGCGGCGGCCTCTTGCATCCGTCGGGCCTCGGCCTCCACGAGCGCCTGGCCGTCGGGGGTGATCCTGAAGTAGCGCCGGTTGCGGCCGTTGACCGTCTCCTCGCGGTCGACGGCGATCACGCCCCGCTCGTTCAGGCGTTCCAGGATGCCGTAGAGCGTGCCGACGGACGGCTGCACCCGTCCCCGCGACAGCTCCTTGATCGACTTGCTGATGGCGTGTCCGTGCAGCGGCCCGGCACGCAGGGCGGTGAGCACGAAGTACATCGGCTCGCTGACTTCAGAGGTTCCCCTGGGCATGGGGACGACAGTATTCCGTTCAACGAAGCGTGCGCAACAGCCCGGATCTCAGCTCACGAGGAGGGCCGCGCTGCCGTAGCCGCCGCCGAAGCCCGTCACCAGCGCCACCTCGCGTCCCTCGCGCAACTCGCGTACCGCCTGGGCCACGTTGTTGAGGCCGTGCACGTAGCCCTCGGAGAGCAGCCCGCCGTGCGGGTTCACCCGGGCGTGCCGCCGCTCCAGCAGGTACGCCCCCAGGTCCCCGCGCGCCACGAAGCCGAAGTCCTCCAGTTGCCTGGGCACCAGCCAGGAGTAGGCGTCGTACGGCAGCACCACGTCCACGTCCGGGGGCCGCATCCCCGACGCCCGCCAGAGCATGGGCGCCACGTACGCCGAGAAGATCGCCGTGACGTCGGGCGCCCGGTCCATCGAGGAGCACCCGGGGCCTCCCCCGCGCACGACCGCGTGGACGCGCGGCCCGTCCAGCACGCCGCTGACCAGCAGGGCGCAGGCCCCGTCGGTCTCCTGGCAGCAGTCCACCGTACGGAGCGGGGTGCAGACGTACGGCCTGGCCAGGTAGTCGTCCAGGGCGAGCGGCTCGCGGCGCAGCGCGCGGGGGTTGGCCCCGGCGTTGTCCCTGGACTGGGCGACGACGGCGTGCAGATGCTCGGCGGTGAGGCCGGTGTCGTACAGGTAGCGGGTGGCGGCCAGGGCGAAGAGCGGGACGGGACCGGCCAGGCCGTAGGTGAACCGTTCCTGGGGGCCGGTGGAGACGGTGTTCATGCGCTTGCCCGAACGGCCGTTGAGCGCCCGGTAGATCAGGACGTTGTCCGCCAGGCCGCAGTGGACGAGCATGGCCGCGTCGCCCAGGATCGAGGCCGCCTGCGTGCCCCCGCCGGCGATGTCGTTGTGCCAGCCGAGCCGCTCGATGCCCAGGGCGCGGGCGACCTGGACGACGAGGGCTGAGTCGTTCATGTGGTAGCTGAGCAGGGCGTCCACCTCGCCAGGTGCGATCCCGGCGTCCGCGCAGGCGGCCCGGCACGCCTCGGCGGCCAGCTCCAGCTCACCGCGCCCGGACTGCCTGCTCAGGGCGGTCATGCCCACCCCGGCCACGGCCGCCCGCCCCGCGAAGGACTGCATGCCCCCTCCTCCGCCCGCCCGCCCATGGCGGTGACGCTAGCCGTCACCCGGGCCTGAGGCAAGCGCTTGCTCGGCACGCCGCCGCTCCCCCTGCGTGGTTACGGGCGGCCGAAACGCCGTCGTTCCGCATCCCATGAGACTGGAACGAGGTCCGGGAAACCCCCTGCGACCAGCGGATTGTCGCCACCTTCGCGGAATCAGGTGACTGAGCGCCTTCACGGGAGCTGTCCGCTCTTGTAATACGGAGGTGTGATCTTCCGATAGCCCATCATCATCACGCCGAGGTGAGCGATGGATCTACGCTACGTCCGATACGCCATGGCGATCGCCCGCGCGGGCAGCCTCCGCCGGGCCGCCGCCGCGCTGCGCATCGCGCAGCCCACGTTGTCGGAGCAGCTCAGGGCGCTGGAGAAGGAGATAGGCGTCGAGTTGTTCAGCCGTTCGTCGAGTGGGGTGCAGCTCACCGAGGCGGGCGAGGCGTTCCTCGCGCAGGCCACCGTCGCCGTCGACGCCTTCGAACGCGCCGTGGCCGCCGCCAGGAGCAAGGGCGACACCGTCCGGCTCGGCGTGGCCGACGGGCTGGCCGACGTCGCCGCCCGGCTGCTCTCCCAACTCCACGCGAGCCCCCTGCGGGTGACGCCGATGGGGACGGCCGAGCAGATCGTCTCGATCGCCGACGGCACGCTGCAGGCGGGGCTGGGCTACGCGCCGGGCTCCCTGCCGAGGGGCGTGGCCCGCATGCTGATCCAGCGGTTCCCGGTACGCGCGCTGCTGCACCGGGAGCACCACCTGGCGTCGCACGAGGCGCTGTCGCTGTCGGACCTGGCCGCCGAGCCGCTGGTGATGCCCGAGTCGGACGCGGTCGCCGGGGCCCGCCGCTTCCTGGAGGGCTTCGTCCGCCACCGGCTCCACCCCCGCCTCGGCCCGTCGGCCGCCACCCACGACCTGGTCATCAACCTGGTCGGCGAGGGCACCGGCTACGCTCTGTGCGTACGCGAGGGGACGACGGTGCCCGGCTCCCTGACCTTCGTCCCGATCAAGGAGGACGTGCCGCCGCTCGAAGTGGTCCTCCTCTGGAACCGCCAGGCCGACGTGCCCGAAGTGGTGAGCGCCGCCCGGCACCTGGCCCGACATGGATAGCACTATTATCTAACGATGCGGATCTCCGAACTCAGCGCCAAGTCCGGCGTGGCCATCCCGACGATCAAGTACTACCTGCGCGAGGGCATGCTGCACCAGGGCGAGCAGACCGCCGCGACCAGGGCCGAGTACGACGAGACGCACCTGCGCAGGCTCCGCCTGATCCGGGCCCTGCTCGACGTGGGCCGCCTCTCCGTGGCCTCGATCAAGACGATCGTCGCCGCGGTCGAGGACGAGTCGCTGCCCATCCACCAGATGCTCGGCACGGCCCACTACGCCCTGAGCCCGGCCGTCGAGCCCGAGCCCGGCGAGGAGTGGCAGGCCGCCCGCGCCGAGGTGGACGCCCTGATCGAGAGCCTGGGCTGGGACATCACCCCCGCCGCCCCCACCCGCGACGAACTCGCCCAGACCCTGGTCAGGATGCGCCAGCTCGGCGTGCCCGTGGACCTGACCCCGTACGTCGAGGTGGCCAGGAAGCTGGTCTCCGAGGTGGAGATGGACGTCATCCCGTTCCACGGCCCGCGTGACGCCGCCGTGGAGGCGCTGGTGCTCGGCACGGTCCTGTACGGCAGGGCGCTCGACACGCTGCGCCGGATGGCCCAGGAGTCGGAGTCGGCCCGCCGCCTCGCCCCCCGGCCGGGGCCCGCCGGTCAGGGAGGGTCAGAGTAGGCCGTTCGCGCGCAGGATCCGGACCGCCTGCACCGTGGTCGCGCCCCGCCACTCCAGCGCCCCGGCCGGCGAGATGCGCGCGTAGTCCACGACCCAGCCGCCGTCGTCCTGCTGCTCCCCCGCCAGCCTGACCAGGTCCGCCGCGATCACGTCGGGCTCGAACAGCTCGCGGACCGGCCGCCCGGGGTAGGGCGCGAAGTCCAGGGGCCGCAGGGCCTCGGTCTCGGTGCCGCCCGCGACGGGGACCCGCCCGTCCTCGGGGATGTGCGCGCCGAGCCGCTTGAGCAGGTCGGCCGCGCGGGGGTGGGTGTCGTAGACGGCGTCGAGGAAGTGGACGGCGAAGGCGAGCACGTACGCGTGCGGGCACTCCTCCAGCGCCTGGATCGCGTCGAAGCAGTACCGCGTGGCCTTCTCCAGCCACGGGTGCGCGGCCACCGCCGGGTCATGGGCGGCCACGCGGTGGGCGGCCGCCGCGGACACCGCGGTGATCTGCAGCGACGACGTGTTCGGATCGCCCGCCACCCACCAGGGCGCCGTGGCGGCCGTCTGCCTGAGCGGCAGCGAGAACGGCAGGCCGCCGTCCGGCAGCGACACCGCGTCCAGCCAGTCGCACAGGCCCGCGGCGTGCGGCGAGGTGACCGGGGCGACCTCCTCGAACACCCCGAAGGCGTGCAGCGCCGCGCCCGGCTGGCTCTCGGGGGAACGCAGGTCGGGTTCGAGGCCCCAGCCGTAGCCGCCGTCGGGGTTGCGGTAGCCGTCGAGGGCCGCGAGCGCGCCCGCCGCGACGCCCTCGCCGACGAGCAGGTCGTAGCGGCGGCGGTCAAGGACACGCGCGTGCCCGGCCAGGAAGCCGGGGATCACGGAAAGGTTCACGTTCATGTCACTCATCGTGCCCAGATCGGCGCGCCTCGGTCTTGCAGGTTCCGGACACGCCGGACGGCCGTGCGATCATGACGACATGGCGGCCGGCGTCGACGACGGGGCGGCGCGGGCGAGGTTCGGCGCGCAGCCGGTGGCCCGCATGGCCAGGCTCGCCGCCGACGGCACACCGCGCCTGGTGCCCATCACGTTCGCTCTCGACGGAGACCGGGTGGTGACGGCCGTCGACCACAAGCCCAAGACGACCACCGACCTCGGCAGGCTGCGCGACCTGCGGCGCGATCCGGCCGTCAGCCTGCTGGCCGACCACTACGAGGACGACTGGGCCCGGCTGTGGTGGGTGCGCGCCGACGGCCTGGCCTCCGTCGTGACGGCCGGCCCCGGCCGCGAGGCGGCGCTCGACCTGCTGGCGGCCAAGTACGCGCAATACCGCGACCGCCGCCCGCAAGGCCCCGTGATCGTCGTCGAGGTGACCCGGTGGAGCGCCTGGTCGGCTACTCCGTGATCGTCACCGGCCGCTTGAGCAGCCACAGCGCGGCCCGCCGGAGCAGCGCCCGGTGGACCTCGTTGTCGTACGACCTCGTGTCGTGCCCCAGCGCGTCGTAGAACACCCGCCCCCTGCGCACCGGCCGCGCCCAGATCAGCGGCTGGCCGTTCGACGAGGCCAGCGGCTCGACGTCGGGCAGCACGTCGAGGTCGCTGTAGACCTCGTCCACCACGTCGAAGTCGCGCAGGCCGTCCACCACCGGGTGAGTGCCGTGCACGCGCACGCCCGTCCAGCCCAGCGGCGGGTGGTGGGACTTGGGCCAGGTCCAGCAGCCGCCCAGCACGCGCGGCCAGCCCTGCCAGTCGTCGAAGCAGATCGACGCCGCGTGCATGCACAGCAGCCCGCCGCCCCGGTCGAGGTGGTCGAGGAGCGTCGTACGGGCCTCGGCGGGCAGGGCGAAGCGCCACTCGTCACGCAGGTCGGCGAAGCGGTCCTGGTCCATCTGCCAGCGCAGCGCGTTGACCGTGATGAGCTGGAACTCCGACGGCTCGCTCAGCGCGCCCGCGATGTCCTCGGTGATCTCGGTGATCTCGGACTCGACCCCCGCCTCGGCGAGCACCTCCGCGAGCGCGGCCGAAGTCATGGAACAGTCCTCGTCAACGACTCGGGCCTGAAGTGAAGGCCCGAGCTTGCAGCTCCTCGTCCTGGCTGGAGGTCAGGTGTCAGGCCGCGTTCGGCTGGTTGACAGCAGCCCAGCCCACCACGCCGCGCGAGGCGATGTTGAGGGCTGCGTTGACGTCGGC
>NZ_JBVJIM010000021.1:21233-157780 GCF_055586305.1 Nonomuraea sp. NPDC051298 | reverse complement strand
CGTCACACCGGCGTCACGCTGACACAGCACCCCGAGATAGCCATGTACCGACACGAACTATCACGGTCCGTCACCACCGAAAGTGGGCCAGAGTCGAAGACCGTACAGTCCCACACACTCGTAATGAAGGGGTCTGGGGTTCGAATCCCCAAGGCGGCTCCCAGCTCAAAGGCCCTCCGGGATGATCCAGGAGGGCTTTTTGCTGTCGCGTACAGCAGTGTCATTCAGCAGGTGGGCTGATCGCTGCTCGAAGGGGCCCTGATCTTCCTGGCAAGGGGGCCCATGCTGAGCAGGTCTTCGCGGCGAAGTTGGCCATGGTCCGGCGCAGCGGCGAGCAGACGTCCTCGACGTCGCGGTGCAGCCAGGTGAGGAACGCAGAGGGCAGTCGTGCGCCACTGGCCCACGCGATCGCCAGGTCGGCTGTATGACGGTCTGTCGCCGACCCGTAGGCGCTGCCACTTGCACCGGACGCGGGCGATGTCGGTCGACGTGACCAGGCCGGGGACGGTGGTGCACCAGATGCGCTGCCGATTCTTGGTCAGGCCGCAGCCGAGGGCGACCTCGCGCCTGGACGCCAGGACGCTGATGGCCGTGATCGGGAAGCCGATGACGAGCCAGAAGGAGTGGTGTGCCAGTGGCGCCGGGCCCAGAGCCCGGGTGTGATGGCGGCCAGTACTCAAAGCTCTCTGGGCGTTCACTTATCGGGGTCGAGGAAGGTCTTGGTGATGACCGCGCGGAAGGCGCGCCGCACGTTGTGGGAGTCGAGTGGAGTGCCCACGGTCGGGGCGAACACACGGGCGCGTGTTCCATCGCTCGCCCGCCTCCTTCTCGTCCGCCGCCTGCTGTGACCCCGCTGGTACGGCCGGTCTGCTGCACGGCCACGTACGGGGGAACGGTGCGGGAAGCGTTCCGGTGTTCCTCGCGTCCCCGGCTCATCTCTGACCAGGGCAAACACGCCTGATCATGAGGAGCGCAGTGGGCGTCGGCTCTACGTTTGCCCTTCGAGCGCGACTGAGTGCCTGTATGATCACAAACCGCAACAATCGCCCCATCCGTCACAGAGGGCTCCCGAGTTCTGCGAGGACGGTGGGGCTCAGCGGAAGGAAGGGCATGAACATTCGGACCAAGCTCGCGGCCTTGGCCGGCGCTGCGATGGTTTCCACCTGCCTGGTCGCCAGCGCTACGCCGGCATACGCGGCTGGCCCATGCGGCAGCGGTTACTACCAGCTCGACGTATACAAGATCAGCAATAGCTCGGGCAAGACGGTCGGCCGCATACACGTCTACTACTCCAAGTCCACAAAGAAGAACTGCGCCCTCACCTACGCCACGCCCACCAAGCGCGGCTACAAGGAGGTGAGAATCCGTAACGCGGACAAAACGGCATGGTTCGACAGTGACTCGGGGAACTTCCACGAGTACGCGGGGCCGGTTTACGTCTCCGCTCCGGGCGACTGCATCGACATCTCAGGAAAGATCGGCGGCAACGGTGCCACCTACTACGACAGGCACTGTGACTGAGCCGTTCTAGGCGGCTCGTGAGTTGAGGCCCTCTCGGAGAACGCACTGGGAAGGGTACGGCATATGGCGCTTCGCGCGTTTATCCGTGCTCCGCGCGACCTGGAAGGGCGCGCGAAGCGCCATATCCAGCTACCGGGTCTAATGATCTGGATTGTCGTTGAGCCGGTTGAGGGCCTTACAGGCTTCCGGGGCTTCCGGGCTGGCGATCTGTGCGTAGACGTTCATTGGTCACCGAGGTTTGCGAGTGCCGCAGGGTGTGCGTCGTCACGCACGGGTGGACGCCGAGCGCCGCGAGCATCGAGGCACAGGTGGAGGTCGGCGCGGAGCGGAGAACCTGGTCAAAGGCGGGTGGTCGAGCGTTTCTGAGTGTTCTCCTTGAGTTGAGTGACGGTCGCGGGCTTCGACGGGAAGCAGGGGCGATCAGGTTCCGTCGGCCGGCCGTTGTCGAAGGTCTTTGATTGGGCATCATGGCCGCATGACTGTGCGTTATGACGAGGTGATCGGTCCTCTCCGAACGGCGTACGACGACGGTGCCCGACAGCGTGATGTCATGGGCAAGGCCCCGTGGAAGCTGGCAGAGCGGGAGGCGTTTCTGGAACGTCTGCGGGGTCACGGTTGCCGGCGACTGCTGGAGGTCGGCGCAGGGAGCGGTCAGGACAGTGCGTACTTTCAGGAGAACGGGCTGGAAGTCGTGGCTGTCGATCTGTCGCCCGCCATGGTTGCGCTCTGCCGAGAGAAAGGAATTGAGGCCCATGTCATGGACTTTCTGGGTCTCGATTTCGCAGCCGGTTCGTTCGATGCGGTGTACGCGCTGAACTGCTTGCTGCATGTCCCCAACAGTGACCTGGCAGCGGTTCTGGATGCGATCCACGCGCTGATGCGGCCCGGTGGCCTGTTCTTTCTCGGTGTGTACGGCCTGGCCGACGCGACTGAGGAGGGCCCCTTCGAAAGGGACGATCATTACCCGCCCAGGTTCTTCTCGTTCCGTAGCGACGAGCGGCTTCAGGAGTACGCGCGGAAGGCTTTCGAGATCGTGGACTTCCATGTCGTGGAAGTCGGCGGACACAGGTTTCAGTCGCTCACGTTGCGGCGGGCGGTGTGATCGACGGGGTTATGGCGTCGTTCTGGACGGGGGCGTGAGAACGGTGTCGAGTTGGGCCTGCTGTTCCTGGGTGAAGGCGCGGCGGGGGAGGAAGCCGGTGAGTTGCCTGTTCACGAAGAACAGCCAGAATTCGGGGTCGTGCACCACCTGGCTGAAGAAGGACCATCGCATGGAGGAGGTGGTCTGCTCCGTACGGGAGTCGATGCCGTCGTCTGTCACGTGGATCGTGGTGGGAATGCACAGGTAGCCCAGTTGCCTGCGCGCGGTCCGGCGGATCGACCAGGTCAGGGCGAAGGGGAACACGACGGCCCCGGCCAGCATGCCGATGCCCAGGCCCAGGTTCCCGAGGAGGAGGCAGAGCGCGCCCAGCACCAGCAGGACGGCGATCAGGGCCCGGATCGGGACCTTGAGTTGCCGCCGCAGGCCCAGCTTCAACGCTCGCGCCACTTCGTCGGGAGTGGGCTCGTAATCGACCGTGAAATTCAACGTGCCGCCTTGGTGGAGGGGACTGCCGCGGGGGCGAGTGCGTGCCGTGGCCTGGTGGACGGTTGATCGGTCGCGTGGTCGGCGATTAGCATCGCGACTCCGATCTCCCGTCAATTGTCAAAGGGGCGGTCATGTCCGTGACCGGGAATGTTCGCAGGGCCGTGGCGGTGGCGTTAGCCGTCGTCCTGGCCATGACCGTGGCGTCGCAGGCCGGGGCTGGGACGGTTGCCAAGCCCAGACAGCCGAACATCATTTTCTTTCTCGTCGATGATCTTTCGGCCGAATTGCTCCAGTATATGGACGCCGTGAGCGGGCTGGCCCGCGACGGTACGACGTTCAGCAACTACTACGTCTCCAACTCGCTCTGCTGCCCGTCGCGGGCCTCCATGTTCACCGGCCAGTTCCCGCACAACACGGGGGTCGAGACGAACAAGGGGTCCGACGGCGGCGGCTATCGGGCCTTCGAGAAGCACGAGGCGCGGACGTACGCCGCCGCCCTCGACCAGGCCGGCTACCGTACGGGCTACCTCGGGAAATACATCAACGAATACCCGCTGGACGCCGACTACCGCGTGCCCGTCGGCTGGGACGAATGGCATGTGGCGGGCGGGGGCGGATACAGCGAGTTCAAGTACCAGCTCACGCGTTACGTCAAGGAGGAGTCGGCCGGCGACAAGCCCATCGACTCCTCAGACGGGACCTACTTGGTGGACGAACTCGGGCAGCGGGCCGTGGACTTCATCGAACGGTCGAGGCGGCACGCGCCGGGGGAGCCGTTCTTTCTCCAGGTCTCGCCTTTCGCGCCGCATTCCAGGATCGGCGCGAAGCCGGGGGAGAAGGAGCCGCGTTTCCCGCCCGCGCGGCGGGACCGGCCGAAGGACCAGTTCCCCGCCGGGGAGTTCCCGAACGGTGACTGCGGCGGGCCCGACTGCGCCACGATCGACGTGGCCGCGCTGCCCGCGTTCGATGAGGACACGGCCGACAAACCGGCCTGGGTTCGCCGGGAGCCGCTCGGCCCGCAACTCGTCAAGGAGCTGCGTCAGGACTTCCGGGATCGGATCCGCATGGTGCAGTCGGTGGACGACATGGTGGAGCGGGTGCTGGGCACGCTGTCGGACGCGGAGCGGCGCTCGACGTACGTGGTGTTCACCAGCGACAACGGGTTCCACCTGGGGCAGCATCGGCTCCTGCGCGGCAAGTCCACGGCCTACGACCACGACGTACGGGTGCCGCTGCTCGTCAAGCGGCCGGCGGCGGGACGGCGCGGCGACCTGGTGAGCGAGGCCATCGTGCAGAACGTGGACCTCTTCGCGACCTTCCTCGACCTGGCCGGGGTCCGGGACGCGGGAGACCGCGACGGACGCAGCCTGCTGCCGCTCGTCCAGGGGCGCAAGGTCGGGCAGTGGCGGCAGGCGGCGCTGATCGAGCACGTCAGGCCGGATCCGGCCGCGCCCGGCGAGCCGGACCCCGACGCGGAGGAGACGCAGGCGGGAATGCCCGGCTACGCGGCGGTGCGCACCGCCGGGGAGCTGTATGTCGAGTACGAAGGGGTCGAGCAGCCCGAGTACTACGACACGGTGCGGGATCCGCGTCAGGAGTCCAACGACCCCGGCAACGCGAGAACGGCGGAGCTGGCCGAGGTGCTCGATCGGTTGCGGGGGTGCGGGCAGCCGGGGGCCGAGGACTGCTGGCGGGCCGCCTCACACCTGGGCTGAGGCTGGGCTCAGTTCAGAGGGCCTGGTCAGGGCTCAGGACGGGAGCGAGGGGCGGGTGTCAGTTGAGCAGGGTTCTGGTTTCGGCCAGCAGGTCGACCTGGGCTCGCCAGTCGTCGCCGCCCGAGATGCCGATGATCGCGTGGGTCGCCCCGGCCTCGCGGTACTCGGCCAGCCGCTCCGCCGCTGCCTCCGGGTGGCCGGTGAGGGGGATGTCGATGACGTCCTGGAGGGGACGTCCGTAGGCGGAGCCGATGCCTGAGGCGAGCGCCTCCCGGGACGGGAGCCCCGGGCCGTCTCCGAGTGCGGAGGTGCCGCCGATGGCGATCAGCGGGGTGGGGCGGCCGTGTTCGGCGGCCAGCTCCGCCAGTCGGGCCCGGCCCTCGGCGACCTCGCGGGGAGAGATGAGCGACGGGAACCAGCCGTCGCCCAGCCGGGCGGCTCTCCGGATGGCCGCGGGCGAGGCGTTCCCCACCCAAACGGGTGGCATCGTGACGGCGGGGGTCAGCTCGACCGGCTCGCCGCGTTCAACGGCTGGGGTCAGCTCGGCGGGCTCGCCGTGCTCAACGGCTGGGGTCAGCTTGACGGGCTCGCCGCGTTCAACGGCTGGGTCAGTTCGACGGGCTCGCCGCTCTCCTCCGGGAGCGCGGCGGCCGAAGCCCGCTCGTACGACGGCAGCCGCGTCGGCTCGCCCGCCAGCAGCCGGGGCAGCAGTTCCAGGGCCGTGTCCGTACGCCGCCCCCGCTGTGCGTACGCGACCCCGGCCGCCGCCCACTGCCCAGCGCCCCCGCCGGACCCGACCCCGAGCACGAGTCGGTCCCCGGAGACGTACTGGAGGGTCGCGATCTGCTTGGCGGCCCAGGCCAGGGGGCGGATGGCCGGTACGAACACGCTGGTGCCTATTCGGATGCGGCTCGTGGCCGTGGCGGCGGTGGCCAGGACGATGGGCGCGTCCAGCGTGGGCGCGCCGATGGCCAGGTGGTCTCCGTGCCAGACGCCGTCCAGTCCCGCGTCCTCCACGTGCCTGGCGGCCGCGGCGGGCGTGATGCCTTCCCTGCGCTGTACGGCCACCCCGGGCAGGATGACGCCGATCTCGAGATTTCCCACGAGGACCACCCTGCAACCTCAAGCCAGGTTGACGTCAACGGGGAAACCGATGGCGGGGACGGGCGATCGGCGAAACGAGGTCGCGCCGTGACCGAACCACACCCTGGCGTACGTCGCCGAGGTGCGGGGGCGCCCGGGGGACGTGATGACGCGGGCCAGGAGTTTCGTGCCCATGCGCCAGGCTGGAGCACCCGCTGTGAGCGGTTTGTCCCGAAGCGTGGGAGTGCTCTTGCGTGCCTGCCCGTGATCGATTAGGAAGGTTTCCTATCTATATACAGGGAGTTGAGGCGGGTGCGCGCAGTCTTAGCGATCCTCGGGCTCCTCCTGGCCACCGCCTGTGGGCAGGCCCAGCCCGAGTCGCCGGTCAACGCCGAGGACGTGATGTTCGTGCAGATGATGGTGCAGCATCACCGCCAGGGCATCGAGATCGCCAAGGTGGGCACGTCCCGTACCAAGAATCCCGAGGTCAAGACGCTGACCGCGGCCATCGAGAGCACGCAGCAGGACGAGGTCGAGAGGATGCTGCGCTGGCTGCACGCCTGGGGCCAGCCGCTGACGCCCGCGACCGGCGCGCACGACCACCACGGCGGCATGCCCGAGACCGACCTCAAGCAGATCGAGTCGCTGCGGAAGTCGAAGAACTTCGACTACGACCTGCTCAACCTGCTGATCGCGCATCAGGACGACGCCGTCCAGATGGCCGCGGCGGAGGTGTCGGGCGGGGCCAACCCCGAGGTCCAGGAGTGGGCGGCTCAGGTGCAGACGTCCCGCCGGGGGCAGATCGACATGATGATGAACCTCGTCAAGCGGTGAGGCGGCGGCCAGTGCGGCTTCCCCGCGCCTGTTCCTAGCGGGCGGACCCGACGCCCCGGGTGACTCGACGTCCGGGGCGTTCTGGGCGTTCCGGGTGTCTCGGCGTTCGGGGTGTCTCGATGTGCCGTGTGCTGCGGGCTGTGCGCGCACGAAGTCTCGTCCGAAGCCCCGCCAGGAGCCCGGGTGTGTCGCGCAACACGTCATCACAGCTCTCAGGTAACGAAATCCAAGTTCCTCATAGACGGCAAGGGGAGAAAAGTGATTAGATCACTTGATATGTCCGAGGTAGCGCGGCCCACGCTTTCCGACGCTCTGACCGAGCGCATGCTGGAGCTCATCCGTACAGGAGGGCACCGGCCAGGCGACAGGCTGCCCTCGACCAGGGAGCTCTCCCAGCGCTTCGCCGTCACCACCCCGACGCTGCGCGAGGCGCTACGCAGACTCGAGGCCACCGGGGCCATCGAGCTGCGCCATGGCTCCGGCATCTATGTCGGAGCGGACATCGAGCGGCTGGTCCTGCCCAACCCGAACATGCGCGAGATGCACGCCGCGCAGCTCCTCGACCTGCTCGGCGCGCGGATCGTCATCGAACCCCCGCTGGCGGCCCTGGCCGCCGAGAACGCCGGTCACGAGGAGTTGGCGGCGCTCAAGCGGGTGCTCGACGAGGCGGGCAGGCACCTGCGCGGCGAGGACGCCGAACTGCACGACGCCAACATGACCTTCCACCGGGCGACGGCCGGGATGGCGGGCAACAGCGTGCTGCACGAGATCGTCGACTCGCTGCTCACCGTCCACGGCCCGGAGCAGCGGGAGATCCTGCAGATCTTCGACGACCGGCGCCGTGACTACGACGAGCACCTGGCGATCCTGGAGGCCATCGAAGCACGTGACGCGGCGCAGGCCGAGGCACGGATGAGGGCCCACCTGGTCGACGTGAAGACGGTTATAGAGAACAGGGTGCAATCCCCCCTATGAGATCCAAGGAGGCCGGCCCATGTTCCGGTCACGTGTGGCCACGCTCGGCGTGGCGGCTCTGGTCCTGACCGCCTGCGGTGGCAACGGCGCCGCGACGCAAGAGAAGAAGACCGAGCTGACGCTGTACAACGACAAGGGTGCGTGGACGAAGTACTTCGACGAGATGGGCGCCCTGTCCAAGCAGCGCATCGGCCTGGGCATGAAGCCGACCGGGTACACGGACTCGGCGCAGTACCAGGCGTTCATCAAGGCGTCGTTCCGTACGAACGTCAAGCCCGACCTGTTCACCTGGCAGACCGGGGGGATGCTGGAGGAGATCGTCAAGCAGAAGCAGGTGGCCGACACCACGGCCATCTGGCAGGAGGCGATCAAGGCGGGCGACCTCTCGCAGGACCTCCTGCCGTACTACACGGTCGGCGGCAAGCAGTACTGCGTGCCCATGAACGTCGCCTACTGGGGCATGTTCTACAACAAGAAGATCTTCGACCAGCACGACCTGAAGCCCCCGCAGACGTGGGACGACCTCGTGCAGGTCGCCGAGACCCTCAAGAAGAACGGGGTCAAGGCGTTCTACCACACCAGCGTGCTGTTCTCGTTCGTCTGGTTCGAGCAGCTCATGGCCGGCACCGACCCCGACCTGTACGACCGGCTGTCCACCGGCAAGGCGAAGTACACCGACCCCGGCGTGGTCCAGGTGATGGAGAAGTGGAAGCAGCTCATCGACGCCGGCTACTTCATCAACCCGGGAGACAAGACCGACCCCGGTGACGTGCTGAAGAACGGCAAGGCCGCGATGGTGTCGTTCGGCACCTGGTTCAACACCAGCATGGCCACGCGGGAGATGAAGGCGGGCACCGACTACGACTTCTTCGTCATCCCTAACGTCAACCCGGCGCTGCCCAAGACCTCGATGATCTTCGAGAGCGGGCCGCTGTGCTCGCTGACCAAGGCGGCCGATCCCGAGGCCAGCACGAAGTACCTCAAGTGGTGGACGTCCTCCGAGGCCCAGGAGAAGTGGGCGACCAGCCGCGGTGACGTGAGCGCCAACCCGAAGGTCGTGATCGACGACAAGGCGCTCGGCGCGGTCACCAAGGACGCGGGCGGCGGCAAGTACCGCCTGGTCAACCGCTACTTCGAGGCCACGCCGCCGCCTGTGCTGAGCGCCGCGCTCGACGGGTTCAGCAAGTTCGTGACGGAGCCGGGCACGTACAAGGAGGTCCTGGAGACCATCCAGAAGGCCGCCGACGAGTACTGGAGCACGCATCAGTGAGTGCTCGAGCCCCGAGGTTCGGCCGGTTCAGGTACGGCTACGTGGCGCCCGCGGCGCTGCTGGTCGCGGTGCTGCTCTACGCGCCGTTCCTGTGGACGGCCTACCTGAGCCTGACCCGCTACGACGGCCTGGAACCGCCCGCGTGGAGTGGCCTGGCGAACTTCGCCAAACTGTTCGACGACGCCGCGCTGCTCACCTCGACCCGCAACACGCTCATCTGGGTGATCGGCACGATGGTGCTGCCGGTCGGGCTCGGCCTGCTGGTCGCGGTGCTGTCGTACGACATCAGGGGCGGCGCGTGGTTCCGGGTGCCGTTCATGCTGCCGTACGCGCTGAGCGGCGCGGGCCTGGCCATGGTGTGGAGCCCGATCCTGTCCCATGACGGCATCGCGAACCTGCTGCTCGGCGTGGACACCGCGTTCCTGCAGGAGGCCCCGGCCAACACGTTCGCGATGCTGGCCGTCTGGACGTGGCAGCAGCTCGGCGTGAACACGCTGCTGTTCGTCGTGGGGCTCCAGTCGATCCCCAGGGAGCCGGTCGAGGCCGCGCGGATCGACGGGGCCTCGGGGTGGCGGTTGTTCCGGCACGTGATCTGGCCGCTCATGCGTCCGCTGACGGCGGTCGTGGTGGGGCTGGCGCTGGTGGCGAGCCTGAAGACGTTCGACATCGTGTGGGTGCTGACGCAGGGCGGGCCTGGGCGCAACTCGGAGACGCTGGCGGTGACCATGTACAAGGAGACGTTCGTGGCCGGCGACTACGGTTACGGCTCGGCGGTGGCGGTGCTGCTGACCGTCGTGACGGGGCTCGCGTCCTACCTCTACCTGCGCAGGCAGGTGACGGCCACATGATCAGGCGCGCCGTTCTCGTCGTGCTCGGGCTGGTCTGGCTCGGGCCGACGTACCTGCTGCTCGTCAACGCCTCGCGGCCGGCCAGCTCGTACGACCCGGGCAGCGCCTGGGCGCCCTCCGGCGACTTCGCGCTGTTCGAGAACTTCGGCAAGGCCCTGGAGAGCGCGAACCTCACGCAGAGCCTGGCCTCCACCGCGCTCTACAGCATCCTGTCGCCGCTGCTCGGCGTGATCATCGGGGCGCTGGCCGGGTACGTGATCGTGGTGCTGCGGCTGAGGGGCGGGTTCTGGTGGTTCCTGCTGATCTTCGGCGGCACCGTGTTCCCCTCCCAGATGCTGCTCGTGCCGCTCTTCGTCGGCTACAGCGACGCCGGCCTGTACGACAGCCGCCTCGGCATGATCCTCATCTACACGGCCGTCAACGTGCCGCTGGCCGCGTTCGTCCTGCGGAACTTCTACTCCGGCGTGGCCTTCTCGATCTTCGAGGCCGCCCGGATGGACGGGGCCTCGACGTGGCGGATCTTCTGGCGCATCTACCTGCCGATCTCGCTCACCGCGCTGACGGCCGTGTTCATCCTCGAGTTCACCTTCATCTGGAACGACCTCGTCTTCGGCCTGACCCTGACCCAGACCGAGGAGGTACGGCCGGTGATGACGGCCATCGCGGGCCTCATGTCCGACGTGTACGCCGGCACCCCGGTGCCCGTCGGCCTGGCCGCCGGGCTCGTGGTCTCGTTGCCGACCGTGCTGTTGTTCCTCGCCACCCAGCGCCTCTTCGCCAGGGGCCTGTCTCTAGGGAGTGTTCAATGACCAGCCGGTTGCTCCAGCGCAGCCTGGGGAGCCCCGACTACGACGGGATCAGGCAGGCGCTGCGCGACGACACCTCGACGCCCGTCATCAGCGTGCGCGGGCTGGAGGTACGGGTCGCGGTGCTGCCGCTGTTCACCCACGACGGCCGCCAGGCGGTCCGGGTCTCCAGCACCGTGCCCCTGACGCACGTGCTGGTCGGCGTCGACAGCGCGTCGGGCAGCGACGTGACGCTGCTGGTGCCCGAGGTGGACGCGCCGCGCGTGCTGACCCTGGAGTGCCGCGACGACGCCGGCGTGGTCGGCAGCGCGCAGGTCACGGTGACCCCGCAGCGCAAGTGGAGCGTGTTCGTGGTGCACCACTCGCACCTCGACATCGGCTACACCGACCCGCAGGGCACCGTGCTGCGCCACCACCTCGACTACCTCGACGCGGCGGTGCGGCTGGCCGAGGAGACCTCGTCCTGGCCGGACGACGCCAGGTTCCGGTGGTCGGTCGAGTCGTCGATGCCGGCGCTGAAGTGGCTCGACGCCCGGCCCAAGGAGCTGGTCGACTCGTTCGCCGCGCTGGCCAGGGCGGGCCAGATCGAGGTGACCGCGCTGCCGTTCCAGCTCCACACCGAGGCGTGCTCGACCGAGGAGCTGCACCGTCAGCTCCGCTTCACCGCCCAGCTCGAACGCCGCCACGGGTTCACGACCAGGTCGGCCATGCACACCGATGTGCCGGGGGCGGTCGTGGGCCTGGTGGACGCGCTCAGCGCGGCGGGGGTGCGCTACCTGGCCGCCGCGCACAACTGGGCGGGCCGGTCGGTGCCGTACCTGCACGGCGGCGACAAGCTCACCCGGCCGTTCCGCTGGCGGGCGCCCAGCGGGAACGAGATCATCGTGTGGTTCACCGACACGCCGCACGGCATGGCGTACATGGAGGGCAACACGGTCGGGCTGACCGACTCGTACGAGCTGGCCGACGATCTCCTGCCGCGTTACCTGTCGGCGCTGGCCACGCGGGGTTACCCGTACGGGCCGGGGACGTTCGGCTGGCAGGGTCCTGACGCGCCGAAGGAGCCGTACGAGCTGGACGCGCTGCACCTGCGCGTGCAGGGCGCGCACGCCGACAACGCGGGCCCGTCGATCGTGCCGGCCACGATCGCGCGCCGGTGGAACGAGCAGTGGGCCTACCCGCGTCTGCGCTCGGCGGTCAACAGCGACTTCTTCGAGCACGTCGAGGAGCGCTACCACGACCGGCTGGCCGTGCACGAGGGCGACTGGACCGACTGGTGGGCCGACGGGCTCGGCTCGGGCGCGCGTCCCCTCGGCTACGTACGCCGGGCGCAGTCGGCGCTGCGGGTGGCCGAGACGCTGCACACCATCGCCGGCGTGGACGCCACCGAGCAGGTGGACGCCGCCTACGACAAGGTCGCCCTGTTCAACGAGCACACCTGGGGCGCGGCCAACCCGTGGGAGGACGCCGAGGAGGGGGGCGACTCCGGCGGCCTGCAGTGGACGCGCAAGTCGTCCGGCGCGTACGCGGCCCAGGACGACGCGTCCGACCTGTTGCACGCCGGGGTCCGCAGGTTCGCCGCGGCGCTGTCGGAGGCGGGCACCGAGGGTGGCGCGCTGGCCTCGTTCGCCGTCTTCAACCCGGGCACCCGCGCCAGGACCGACGTCGTGCGCGCGTTCCTGCCCCGCGACGTGGTGGGCCTGGAGGTGCCGATCGCGCTGGTGGACTCGCGTACCGGGCAGACGCTGCCGCACCACGAGGAGCCGGTGTTCCCGGAGGAGTGGCCGACCCGGCCGATCGGGCGGCACGTGCACGCCGTCGTGCCCGGCGTCCCGGGATACGCCTACGCGCGGGTGGACGTGGTCCCCGGCGAGTCCCAGGCCCCCGATCCGGTCGCGCTCGACCCGAGCGGGGTGATCGAGAACGAGTTCTACCGCGTCGCGTACGACGTCAGTGAGGGCTACGTCAGCTCGATCTTCGACAAGCGGGCCGGGCGGGAGCTGGTCAACGGCGAGGCCGCGGCGGGCTTCGGCCAGTACGTCTACGACCAGTACGCCACCGCCCCGCACTTCAACCACCTGTCGGGACACGTCGGCGCGCACGACCGCACGCTGCTCGGCGACCGCGCCATCGGCACGCACGCCACGATCCGCGAGGCGCGGCGGACGGCCGTCGGCGAGCGGCTCGTCGTGGAGCTGCGCGGCAAGGGCGTCGACTGGATCCGCGCCACGATCGAGGTGTACCACGGGGTGCCCAGGGTCGACCTGACCTACCAGCTCGCCAAGCAGGGCACCCCGGCCAAGGAGGCGGTCTTCCTGGCCTTCCCGTTCGCCGCGGGCGGGGCCACCGCCTGGGAGCTGACCGGCGGCGTCGGCGGGCCGGACGTGCCCAGGGTGCCGGGCTCGGCCGAGTACATGCTGCCGATCAGGCACTGGATCGCCTTCGAGGACCCCGAGCTGACCATCGCCTGGGCCACGCTGGAGGCCCCGCTGGTGCAGCTCGGCACCATCCACATGCCGTACGCGCCCTTCCCGCCCACCCTCGACCAGGAGGACGGCACGGTCTACTCCTGGGCGCTCAACAACATCTGGGACACCAACTTCCCCGCGCAGCAGCAGGGCGAGACCACGTTCCGCTACGCGGTGACCTCGGAGGCGGGCGTCCAGGGCCGGCGGCTCGGCGCGGCGGTGGCCTCCGGGCTGACCGAGCCGTTCGTCGGGGCGCTGATCACCGACAGCCCCGAGGTGTCGGAGGCGTACGTGTCGGTGGACCATCCCGACGTGCTGGTCACCTCGCTCGGGCGGGACGGCGACGAGCGGGTGGTCAGGCTGCAGTCGCTGGCGGCCGAGCCGGTCGAGGTCGAGGTGGCGATGCCGGGTTATGAGACGATCGAGGTTCGGCTGCCCGCGTGCGGTGTGGCCGTGGTCAGGGGGACGCGTCAGTGAAGATCGTTGACATCAGGGCCACGACGGTCGCGGTCCCGCTGGAGGCGCCGCTGCGGCACAGCAACGGCGCACACTGGGGCCGGTTCGTGCGCACGATCGTCGAGGTCGAGGCCGACAACGGGCTGGTCGGCCTGGGGGAGATGGGAGGCGGGGGTGAGAGCGCCGAGGGGGCCTTCCGCGCCCTGGTGCCGTATCTGAAGGGGCACGACCCGTTCCAGCTCGAAGCGCTGCGCTTCAAGATCGCGAACCCGACGGCCTCGCTCTACAACAACCGTACGCAGCTCCTGGCCGCCATCGAGTTCGCCTGCCTCGACCTGGTCGGCCAGCATCTCGGGGTGCCGGTGCACGACCTGCTCGGCGGGCGGATCCGCGACGAGGTGCCGTTCGCGTCGTACCTGTTCTTCCGGTACGCCGCCGACGGCCACCCCGAGATCCGCACGCCCGAGCAGCTCGTCGAGCACACGGCCCGGCTCAAGGAGGCGCACGGGTTCACCGTCCACAAGCTCAAGGGCGGCGTGTTCCCGCCGGACCACGAGCTGGAGTGCTATCGCGCGCTGGCCGAGGCGTTCCCCGGCGACCGGCTCAGGTACGACCCGAACGCCGTGCTGTCGGTGGCCGAGGGCCTGCGGTTCGGCAGGGCCATCGAGGGCCTGAACAACGACTACCTGGAGGACCCGGTCTGGGGGCTCGAGGGGATGCGGACCGTCAGGGAGCAGGTGAGGGTGCCGCTGGCGACCAACACCGTCGTGGTCAACTTCGAGCAGCTCGCCTCGAACGTGCTGCGCAGGAGCGCGGACGTGATCCTGCTGGACACGACGTTCTGGGGCGGGATCAGGCCGTGCGTGAAGGCGGCGGGGGTGTGCGAGACCTTCCAGCTCGGGGTGGCCGTGCACTCGTCGGGGGAGCTGGGCATCCAGCTCGCGACCATGCTGCACCTGGGCGCGGTGCTGCCGAACCTCACCTACTCCGCCGACGCCCACTACCACCAGCTCAGGGACGACGTGATCGAGGGCGGCAGGATGGCGTACTCGGAGGGCGCCATCCCGGTGCCGTCGGGCCCGGGGCTGGGCGTGCGGCTGGACCCGGACCGGGTGGCCCGCTACGCCGAGCTGTACCGGGAGCTGGGCGGCTATCCGTACGACCGCGATCCGGGCAGGCCGGGCTGGTACGCCACGGTGCCCAACGAGCGGTTCGCCGACCCGGGGGTGGAGGCTGACCTGGACACGGGGACCGCAGAATAATGTCCAGGTATGTCTGAAGAGTCGAAGCCTGCCTCCCCAGCCGACAACCTCGTCACCACCTCCCACACCCTGCCGTCCGGCCAGTCGTACACCGCCACCACCGGCACCATGGTGCTGCGTGAGGAGGTGGTCACCGACGGCACGTTCGAGGGACTGCGGCCCAAGGCCGAGGTGTTCGTCACCGCGTACACGCTCGACGGGGCCGAGCCGCTGAGCAGGCCGGTCACGTTCGCCTTCAACGGCGGGCCCGGGTCGTCCAGCGTGTGGCTGCACCTGGGGGTGCTCGGGCCGCGCCGGGTCGTGATGGGGGACGCGGGGGCGCTGCTGCCGCCCCCGTACGGGCTGGCCGACAACGAGGAGAGCCTGCTCAGGGTGAGCGACCTGGTCTTCATCGACCCGGTCTCCACCGGGTTCTCGCGGGCGGCCGCGGGGGAGAAGGCGGAGCCGTTCCACGGCTTCGCCGGCGACCTGGAGTCCGTCGGCGAGGTGATCAGGCTGTGGACCACCAGGAACGGGCGGTGGATGTCGCCGAAGTTCCTGGCGGGCGAGTCGTACGGCACCGTGCGGGCCGCCGGGCTGGCCGACCACCTCCAGTCGCGGTACGGCCTGTTCCTCAACGGCGTGATGCTGATCTCCTCGGTGCTGGACTTCCAGACCATCCGCTTCACCGAGGGCAACGACCTCGCCTACAGCCTCTTCCTGCCGACTTACGCGGCTGTCGCGCACTATCACGGCCTGCACGGCGACCGGCCGCTGGCCGACGTTCTCCGCGAGGCCGAGGCGTACGCCGAGCGCGACTACCCCTGGGTGCTGGCCCGCGGCAGCCGGCTCACCGGCGAGGAGCGCTCGGCCGCGGTCAGCGAGATCGCCCGGCTGACCGGGCTCAGCGAGGACTACGTCGACCGGGTGGACCTGCGGATCGAGCACCACCGGTACTTCACCGAGGTGCTGCGCTCGCAGCGTAAGGTCGTCGGGCGCCTCGACAGCCGCTTCACCGGCTGGGACAGGGACGCCGGGGCCGAACGGTTCTCGGCCGACCCCAGCATGAACGCGATCATGGGCCCCTACAGCGCCGCGCTCAACCACTACCTGCGCACGGAGCTGGGTTACGCCAACGACCTGCCGTACGAGGTGCTCACCTCGCGCGTGCAGCCGTGGTCGTACCAGGAGTTCGAGGGCGCGCACGTCACGGTGGCGGGCAGGCTGGCCGCGGCCATGCGCACGAACCCGCACCTGCGCGTGCACGTGGCCTGCGGCTACCACGACGGCGCGACCCCGTACTACGCGGCCGAGCACGCCTTCGCCCACCTGCCCCTGCCCGCCGAGCTGACCGGCAACATCGAGTTCAGGTACTACGAGGCCGGCCACATGATGTACGTCCACGAGCCGAGCCGGCTGGCGCAGTCAGCGGACCTGGCGGCTTTCGTGCTCGGTGAGCAGGTGTGAGGCCCGGCTCAGGCGCTGCCTGAGATTGGCCCGCAGGGCGGCGAAGCGCTCCGGGTTGTCGTGGACGACCGTCCGCTGCAACTCGGCGTCGGCCGCGTACCAGGCGGCGACCAGGCCCGACGACCACTTGCAGGCGGTGTCGGCGGTCGCGGTCTGCTTCTCCTCCTCGCTCACGGGCGGTTTGTCGAGATCCCAGCGGCCGTCGGCGATGGCCGCCTCAGGAGCCGGGTAGGAGAACCCGGCCTTGGTCATGCACGACTGCCAGCGCTTGACCGCCGTGGTCACCGACGGGTGCTTGGCGGCCTGTTCCAGCGTGAGCGAGTCCTGCAGGGCCAGCCACGGCCAATCGGCCTTGCGCGCCCCCTTGTCCAGGGTGAGCGTCGCGCGGTCCAGGCAGCCCCGGTCGGCCGCGGTGCCGTACAGCCGGTGCCGGGCCCGGATGGGCAGCTTGCCGGCCCACGCGCCGGTCGTGTCGGGAGAGGGCGGTCTGGCCAGGTGGTATCCGTGGCTCCTGGCCGCCGCGACGTCGGCGACGCCGTAGCGGCGGGAGTTGCCGGGGTCCACGGCGGAGATGGTGTCCGGGTCCTCGGCGGGTGGCTTGATGGTGATGCCCTGGCGGCGCATGCACTGTACGACGAGTTGGTTGTGGGCGTTGCCCAGGACGGCCCGCTGCTCGGGAGTGGTCTTGTAGGCGTCGAACGGCAGCACGAGCTGCGACACCGAAGTGACGCCCCGTACGGGCGCCGGCGGCGCGGGCTCTTCTGCGCCGCAGGCCGCGGTGGTCGTCACCAGCAGCAGGGCGCTGGCGAGCACTCCGCGGCAGCCGGTTTCCGGCGGCCAAGCCCGGAAACCGGCACTCCCTTTATTGCTTAGCGGCACCAGATGTCGAGCGCGCTGGCGCGGTTGTTGCCGATGGCGTTGTTCGCCAGGAAACCGTCGTTCGAGTTGTGCGTGAACGTGCTGTGCGCACCGGTGTAACCGGGGTGCTGCCAGAGCGTGGCGGCGCAGCCGATGCGGTTGCGGATCGAGCTGGTCTCGTTGTTCATGCTGTGCCAGGAATTGCTGAAGTCCCAGTTCAGCCAGTTGTTGTCGGCGAAGTTCGAGTCGTCCGCGGTGAAGTCCCGCCAGTGGTCGATCTGACCGCGGTTGTAGTCGAAGCCGGCGTACAGGCAGACCCGACCGCCGTAGCAGGTCGAGCGGGGGCTCGCCGCCGCGGCGGCGGCGGGGGCGGCCACGGCGAACAGCGCGACCGCCGCGACGAAGCCGGCGGCCTTCTTGGATAGCCTCACAGGTCTCTCCTCGATCGGTGAGTCGTTTCGACCTCGGTAACTTAGCGTGCCGTTTCGCATGCGAGGCGTCATGACTCGCAGCGCGAAAGGGCTGCGCGCCCGGATGAGGGTCGCGTGCCCCGGCCCGCTCGAAACCCACTCGTACCAGGGCTGTGAACGGCGAGTTCGTCGCATTGACGCAACTCTTGCCAGCTCGGGTGGGTGACCGGAGGAACCCGTGGCCTTTGCTCGACCTACTCGGGAGGCATTGTTTGGGGGCGCCCAATTCGGCGGCCCCCAATTGAGGACGGCGTCATTCGGGAAGCGCCGCGGGGTTCTGCGCCAGCAGGCCGCCGTCCACGCGGTGCTCGGCCCCCGTGATGAACGACGACCGCGGCCCCGCCAGGAACGCCACCAGCTCCGCCACCTCCTCCGGCCGTCCCACGCGGCCCAGCGGGTGGGCCCGGCCCCACTGCGCCACCTGCTCCTCCTGGGACAGCTCGCCCCGCCACAGGTCCGCCGCCCAGCGCAGCATGGGGGTGTCGACCGAGCCGGGGCAGACCACGTTCACCCTGATGCCGTCGGGCGCGTGGTCGAGCGCCATGGCCCTGGTCAGGCCGTTGAGCGCGGCCTTGCTCGCGGTGTAGGCCGCCACCCGCGCCTGCGAGGAGAACGCCTGCACCGACGACATGACCACGATCGAGCCGCCGCCGCGGGCGCGCAGCGCGGGGACGGCGGCCCCGCAGGTGAGGTAGACGCCCTTGAGGTTGATGTCGAGCACCTCGTCCCAGACCTCCTCCGGGGTGTCCTCGACGGTGCCGTAGCGCTGCACGCCCGCGCAGGTCACCACGACGTCGAGGCCGCCGTACCGGGAGACGGCCAGGTCAACCAGGCCGCGTACGTCCTCGGCCCGGCGCACGTCGGCGATCCTGCCGGTCACGTGCGCGCTGTCGAGTTCGGCGCCCTTGTCGACCCCGCAGAACACCACGGACGCGCCGCCGTCGGCCAGCCGGTCGACCACCGCCCGCCCGATCCCCATCGAACCCCCCGTGACCAGCGCCACCTTGCCGTCGAACTCACGCTCGTTCACGCCAGCACCTCCGCGCGCAACCTCAGCACCTTCGTTTCGTACGGGTCCAGGACGAGGGCCGTGCCGTTGGCCACGGCGGCGGCCAGGCCATCGGTCGGCATGCTGGAGAACGGCTCCAGCCCGACCGTGTACACCCGCCCCCACCACGGGTGACCGGTGGACGCCCCCAACTCCTGCCACATCCACAGGTACGGCAGCAGCGTCGCATCCCACTCCACCCGCATACCGATATCCCCGGAGATCTCATACCAACCCTCGTCGAAGCCGGTCAGATAGACGATCTCGCTCGGCGCCCCCCGCTCGGGCACCACGCTCAGGTCCGTCTCGCCCCCGCCGTCGGCCGGGACCACGGGCCACTGCCACGGCCCGCCCGCCCGCACCCTGCGCCCCGCCTCCGGGTTGATCGCGCTCTCGTGCGGGATCACGGTCACGCCCTCCGGCAGCCTGATCCGGGCGCCGGGACGCAGGAACGGCAGGCCGTACACGATGTGCTGACCCCACATCGCGTGCAGCGGCAGGTCCGACTCGTTCGTGGCCCGCCCCTCGATCTCCAGCGCCGCCGTGCCCGTGCGCAGCCGGAAGACCTTCTCCACCCGGTACGGCAGCCGCCGCGTCCGCACGCTCAGCCGTACCGCGACCTCCTCGGGGGAGTCGGCCACCACCGCGCACTCCCACGGCAGCCCGGACACCTCGCCGTGCTGCGCCAGCCGCGCGCCCCGGTACTCGCTGGGCGCGCCGCCGTTGGGGAAGACCTCCTGCCAGCCGCCCTCGTAGTGGTCGGTGAACCGGGCGACGTCGTCGGACGCACCCTGGAGGTGGTCGCGCGGGTCGCGCAGGCCCTGGGGGGAGAGCCAGACGAGGTCGGTGTCGGTGGGCTTGTGCAGGAACTCCACCACGTCACCGCCCTTGCCCGGCAGGACCGTCACGCGCAGCCGCTCGTTCTCCAGCGTGACCGCCCGCAGCCCGTCGATCGTGCCGAGCCGCAGGCGGGCCGCCCAGTTGCGTCTCACCCGAACGTCACGTCCAGGAACCGGGGCCGGTAGATGGAGACGTCGCGGTAGTGGTCGGTGTTGACGAAGCTGTTGACGTTGTACGACACCACGAGCCCGCCACCCGCGATGTCGGGATGGGCGTGGGCGTTGTAGGTGAAGACGTCCCCGCGGGTCTCGGGGGTGGTGTAGACGTGCTGCTTGCCGGTGAACGGCCCGGCGGGCGAGCAGGCGGAGTAGGCCACGATGTTCGGGCTCAGCACCTCGGTGGTGTCATGCGTGATCAGCACGTATCCGGAGCCGACCCGGCTGACGCTGTACTCGTTCGCGACGCCGCCCATCACCCGGGCCGAGTCGGCCTCGTTCGCCGACCAGGTGCCGTCGGCCCTGCGGTACTCCCATCTGCCGAGCAGGCTCTCCCCCTGGACCCGGGCGAGGTGCATGTACTTGGCCGAGCCGAGGTCCTCGACGCCGTAGACGTAGGTGTGGCCGCCGTCCTTCAGCACCGCGGAGGCCCAGGCCACGCCGCGCCCTGAGGGCAGGTCGTGCACGCTGATGGGCCGCTCCAGCCGACCGGGGGCGAACCTGGCCACCACGTTGCGGTGCCAGCGCCAGTCCCAGGCGCCGGTGCCGTAGCGCTCGTACTCCTGGTAGGTGACCTCCACGATCCCGCCGGCCAGTGTCGCGTCGCCGGCCCAGTACCAGTGCTTGCTGTCGCGCGGGGGCATCACGGCCGTGGGCTTTGCCTCGGTGCCGTCGTGGATGGTGGACAGCCGGCCGTCGCGCTCGACGGCGAAGGAGTTGTTGAGGAAGACCGTCGTGCCGCCCTCCTCGACCACGGGCGGCCGGGTGCCGTCGGGGTTGACCCGGCCGAGGAAGGTGTCGGAGAACACCCACAGCTCGCGTCCGTTCGGGAGCTTGAGCGAGTAGGTGCCGTCGGCGCCCGTCCAGTCGTCGAGGCGGCTGTTGTCGTTGCCGTAGGTGGTGAACAGGTTGGTCAGGCGGGCGTTGGTGGTGGCGCCCTGGACGGTGGGGGCACAGGCGGCGGCGGCCGTGACCGCGGCCTGCTGCCGCTCCTGCGCCGACGGCACCGGTTTGGGCGGGGCGGCCCAGGCCGGCTGCGGTACGGCCGTGAAGCCGAGCAACGCGATGGCGAGGGGTGCCAGGGCTGAGCGGAATCGCGTCATCATGTTTTCCTTGGGGGAGGGGGTTCCCTACAGTTCTAGTCATTAGATCACTTGCTGTCCAGAGTCTGGGTGAGGGTGCGGAAATCCATGTGACCGGAGGGCGGGCCGACGGTTACCCTGCCGTGGTGGGCCACGTGGAAGTAGGACATTTGACGTACGTGCTGCCCGATGGGCGGCCTCTGCTCAACGACGTGTCCTTCCGCATCGGCGAAGGCGTCAAGGCGGCGCTCGTCGGGCCCAACGGCGCGGGCAAGACCACGCTGATGCGGCTGGTGGCCGGCGACCTGCAGCCGGTCGAGGGCAGCGTGGCCAGCTCAGGCGGGCTGGGCGTGATGCGGCAGTTCATCGGCAGCGTGCGCGACGGCAGCGACGTACGCGACCTGCTGCTGGGCGTCGCGCCACCCGCCGTACGACAGGCGGCGCGGCGGCTCGACGAGGCCGAGCTGGCGATGATGGAGCGCGACGACGAGAAGACGCAGATGCGTTACGCGCAGGCCATCAGCGACTACACCGACGCCGGCGGCTACGAGATCGAGGTGCTCTGGGACACCTGTACGGTGGCCGCCCTCGGCATCCCCTACGAGCAGGTGAAATACCGCGACGTGGCCACGCTGTCGGGCGGCGAGCAGAAACGCCTGGTCCTGGAGGCCCTGCTGCGCGGACCCGACCAGACCCTGCTGCTCGACGAGCCCGACAACTACCTCGACGTCCCCGGCAAGGAATGGCTGGAGCAGCAGCTCAACGAGACGCCGAAGACCGTGCTGCTGGTCAGCCACGACCGCCGCCTCCTGGCCAACGCGGCCGACCGCATCATCACCGTCGAGTCGGGCAACATCTGGATCCACGGCGGCGGCTTCGCCACCTACAGCGAGGCCCGCAAGGCCCGCAACGAGCGCCTCGACGAGCTGCGCAGGCGTTGGGACGAAGAGCACGCCAAGCTCAAGGCCCTGGTCAACATGCTGAAGAACAAGGCGCGCTACAACGACGGCATGGCCCCCGCCTACCACGCGGCCCAGACCAGGCTGCGCAAGTTCGAGGAGGCCGGGCCGCCCGAGTTGTCCCCGGGCGAGCAGCAGATCACGATGCGCCTGCGCGGCGGACGCACCGGCAAGCGCGCGGTCACCTGCGAGGGGCTCGAGCTGACCGGCCTCATGCGCCCGTTCGACGTGGAGGTCTGGTACGGCGAGCGCGTCGCGGTGCTCGGCTCCAACGGCTCGGGCAAGTCCCACTTCCTGCGCCTGCTGGCCGGGGAGCCGGTCGCCCACGAGGGCCTGGCCAGGCTCGGGGCCCGCGTGGTGCCCGGCCACTTCGCCCAGACGCACGCCCGGCCCGACCTGCTCGGCCGCACCCCGGTCGAGATCGTCATGACCGAGCACGCCCGGCTCAAGAACGAGGCCATGAAGACCCTGGCCCGCTACGAGCTGGCCGGGCGGGTCGCCGAGCAGCGCTTCGACACGCTGTCGGGCGGCCAGCAGGCCCGGCTGCAGATCCTGCTGCTCGAGCTGTCCGGGGCCACGCTGCTGCTGCTCGACGAGCCGACCGACAACCTCGACCTGGCCAGCGCGGAGGCGTTGCAGACGGGGATGGAGGCGTTCGACGGCACGGTGCTGGCGGTCACGCACGACCGCTGGTTCGCCGCCGACTTCGACCGCTACCTGGTCTTCGGCTCCGACGGCACGGTCTACGAGTCGCCCGACCCGATCTGGGACGAGACCAGGGTGGTCCGCCCCAGGTAAAGACGAGCGCCTGCGTTAAAGACTTGGTACGGCTGGCGCGTGTCCTCTGCCAGCCGTGCCCATGCTCGGGTTATCACGGCAAAGTGATCCCGCGTAGCCGAACCGTCAGCCTCCTCGCACTCGGGGCGATCTGCCTCGCCGGGTGCGCGAGCGAGGAACGACCCGTACAAGAGCTCAAGCCGCTCGCGCTCAAGGAGCAGGTCTCCACCATCGTCAAGTCCGCCGACGGGTACGCCGTCAACTGGTCGGGCGTGCTCAGCAACGCCAACCCGTGGCACTTCGGCGAGCACGTGGTGGCCACGATCGTCGGGCGCGACGCCAAGGGCACCGAGGTGCTCAAGCTGGACCAGCCGCTCGACGCGGTGCCGCCGGGCGGGTCGCTGGCCTTCACCGGCCAGGCCAGCTCCGCCCAGAAGCCGGAGAAGGTGACGATCCAGTACCGTCCGGCGCAGTGGCGGCCCGCGGCCAGGATCGCCTCGGCGTTCCAGCGGTTCCCGATCTCGCGCGTACAGACAATGCGCCAAAAAGACGGCATGTATCTAATTACTGGATATGTCAGTAATCCCTATCAGATTGCGGCGAGCACTTTGGTCGTCAGCGCATTGCTGCGCGACAAGACGGGCAAGCTGCTCGGCGGCGGCAGCACGTTCGTGGACGAGGTCGAGGCGGGCAGCCCGCCGAGGTTCATCCTGACGGTCGGCGGCCTGCCGAAGGAAGCCCAGGTCGCCAGGACCGAGATCGCCGCCAGGACCTGGGGATCCACCGGCCGGCCCTTCGAGGAGCTGGCGCTGGCCGGAGCCGTGCCCGTCCACACCGTCAAGCCGACGAGCGAACCGTTCGCGGTGGACCGGAGCACCCAGGTCGTGTCCGAGCACAAGCAGTGATTTACCTAAATATCGGGCCGTAGGGCTCGACTGGATGAATTTTCCGCACGAAATTGCGGCACGTCGGCAGACAAGTGATGCCATCGGCGTGGAACAGGTGGAACTACTAGTTACCGATCCATTACCTTCGGTTACATGAATGACCGCGCCCTGGTCGAAGCACTCCGCGCCCGCGAACCGGGAGCACTCGCCGCGCTGTACGACGCGTACGCGGAGAGCGTCTACCGCTACTGCTGGTCCCTCCTCCTGAGCCCCGACAGCGCCCAGGTGGCGCTCCGCGACACGCTGATCGCCGCCGAGGCGCACGTGGGCGCCCTGGCCGACCCTGAGAGGCTGCGTACCTGGCTGTACGCGCTGGCCAGGGCCGAGTGCCTGCGCCGCCGGGCCACCGCGCCGCCCGGCGCCGCCGAGGTCCTGGCCCAGGCGCCGGCGCTCGACGACCCCGCCGACGCCGACCTGCGGGTCATGGCCTGGAACGCCGTGCGGAGCCTGCCCGTGGCCGGGCGGGAGGTCCTGGAGCTGGTCCACGGGCACGAGCTGCCTGCCGGCGAGCTGGCCCAGGTGCTCGCGACCCCGCCGCGCCAGATCGAGCTGCTGCTGGAGGAGGCCCGCGAGAGCCTGCGCGACGCGATCAACGCCGAGATCCTGGCCAGGAAGGGCCCGTACGACTGCCCGCGGCGGGCCCGCATCCTGGCCGGCTTCTCCGGCGAGCTGACCCAGGAGATGCGCGAGCACCTGGTCAGGCACCTGCCCCAGTGCGAGATCTGCGCCCCCCACCGCACCCGAGAGGTGTCGACGGCCAAGGTCTACGAGCTGCTGCCGGGGGCCGCGCTGCCCGGCGCCCTGCGCATCCGGGTGATGAGCTGCTTCGTCGACCCCGAGCTGCTGCCCTACCGCCGCTACGTGGCCAGGCGCACCGCGGCCCTGGGCGCGGCCGGGTTTCCCGTCTCCGGCGGGAGAGAGGGCCGGCGGTGGCGCCGGGCGGTGGCGGGCACGCTGGCGGCGGTCGCGGCCGTGGTGGCGATCGCGGTGATCTTCGATCGGATCGGGCGGGACAACGGCGGGGTGACCGGGGTCGCGACGGCCGCGTTCCCCGCCACGGGAGAGCCGCCCGGCATCCGGCTGCCCTGGCACGACCGGCCGCAGGACGTGCCGCTGACGGTGGCGCCCATCCTCGGCCACGCCACCGCGCGGCCCCTGGGGGTGACGGGGACGCCGGGGCCGCCTGCCCCCCTGCCGTCCCCGGTGTGGGCCTCGCCGAGCAGCGGCCCGCTCCCGTCGGCGCCGCCCCACCTCCCACGGCCGGGCGGCACGACCCCGGGGGAGTTCCCGACCCAGGTCACCCCGGCCGAGCCGGTGCCGTCGTGGGAGCCCACCCGGCGTCCGACCAAGCGGCCGAGGCCGTGGCATCCGGGCACGCGTACGCCCTGGCCCACTCCGACGCACGCGCCGACACAGGCGCCGACGCCCGCGCCCACCTCGGCGCCCACCTCGGCGCCCACCAAGACCGCCACGCCCATGCCGACCGCCACCCCGTCCGAGACGGTCGCCCCCACGCCGACGGAGCAGCCCTCGGTCAGCCCTTCGGCGTCGCCGGGCTGAGCCCTGCCGGTCGCCGGGCTGGTCCCTGCCAAGAGATCCCCAGTCCCGCCGCAGCTTCTCCCCAAGGAACCGCCGCCCGGCGACCGGTCCCCCCAAAATGGACTCCCACCTCGATTGATCACGTTACGTGAGTGAATTGCCGGGAACTGTGTGCATAGAGTAGTCATTTGTTTCCAGGGGGACCTATGCGCGCATTCCGGGCCGGCCTCCTATCGACGTGCCTGGTCGCGATCATGTGTCCCCCGGTGGCGGCCGACCCGGACGGGCCGTCCTCGCGCGAGGTCGAGAAGGCCCGCCAGACCGTACGCGAGCGGTCGCACGACCTCAGCCGCACGACGGCCGAGCTGGTCACCGCCCAGTCCAGGCTGAACGAGCTGGCCGCCGCGGTGGAGCGGCTGGTGGAGGCGTACAACGGGGAGGTCGTCCGCCTGCGGCAGGCCGAGCAGGCGCACGCGCAGGCCCAGGTCAGGCTGGCGGCGGCGGCCGTGGAGGTGGAGCGGGCCAGGCAGGACGCGGCGCTGCTGGCGACCGAGAGCTACGGCGGGCTGGGCTCGTTGAAGCCGTTCGTGGGCATGATCGTCGACCGGGGCGGCACGGACGGGTTCCTGCACCGCGCGGGGGTGCTCGGGCACCTGCGGGACGAGCGGGCGGCGTTCCTGCGCCGGGTGCGCGACGCCCAGGAGGTCGAGACGATCCTGCGTACCCAGGCCGAGTGGGCCTACGCCGCCCAGCAGGAAGCCTCGGAACGCGCCCGCCAGGCCAAGCTCGCCGCCGAGGCGGCGGTGGCCGGGCAACGCCGCGACACCAGGGAGCTGGTGGCGCGCAAGGACAGCCTGGAGCGCCAGGTGGACGCGGCCCGCACCCGGGCGGTGCTGCTGGCCAGGCAGCGCGCGGCGGCGACGGCCGGACTGGTCGCGGGCGGCTCCGCGATGGGCGACCTGGCCGCGAACTGGGCGCTGACGCAGCTCGGCAAGCCGTACGTGTGGGCCGCCGCCGGCCCGCGGACCTACGACTGCTCGGGCCTGACCATGCGGGCCTGGGAACGGGTCGGGGTGCGGCTCGACCACTGGACCGGCACGCAGTGGACCTCGGGCCCGCACGTGCCGCTGGACCAGCTACGCCGCGGCGACCTGCTCTTCTTCGGGCACATCAGCAGCGACCCCGGGACGATCCACCACGTGGGGATCTACGTCGGGCGCGGCCAGATGGTGCACGCGCCGCAGACCGGAGACGTGGTGCGGGTGGCCTCGATCTGGCGCGGGGACCTGGTGGGCGCCACCAGGCCCCGCTGAAGCGGACCCCTAATGGTGGCCCTGCTCCTTGGCCCGACGGAACGAGCGCTCGATCTCGGCCTCGGCCTCGATGCGGCCCACCCAGTTGGCGCCCTCGACGGACTTGCCCGGCTCGAGGTCCTTGTAGACCTCGAAGAAGTGCTGGATCTCCAGCCGGTCGAACTCCGACACGTGATGGATGTCCTGGATGTGGTGCATGCGAGGGTCGGTGGACGGCACGCAGAGCACCTTGTCGTCGCCGCCCTTCTCGTCGGTCATCCGGAACATCCCCACCGCCCGGCACGTGATGTAGCAGCCAGGGAACGTCGGCTCCTGCAGCAGCACGAGGGCGTCGAGCGGGTCGCCGTCCTCGCCGAGGGTGTGCTCGATGAAGCCGTAGTCGGCGGGATACTGCGTGGAGGTGAACAGGAGCCGGTCAAGCCTGATCTTTCCCGTCTCATGGTCCACTTCGTACTTGTTCCGTTGCCCCTTGGGAATCTCAACGACAACGTCGAACTCCACCGCGGTTCCTCCGCTCAGGCCCCCGGGCACCCCCGGTTGGGCATTAATGTCTCGTAAGCGAACACAGAGAAAGGGCAGGCGACGTGGCGCGGCGCGACCGGTTGGTGATGCTGACCACCCTCGCCGTGCTCCAAGCCCTGACGATCGTCACCGGCGTTTACGCGGTGACCACCGATTTCAGCCTGGGAGCGCTGACGAGCGGGTCGTCACCGACCGAGCCGACGGCGTCTCCGGCGGAAGGCTCTCCCCCCATCCCCGTGGTCACCTCGGGGCCTGTGCTGGCCCAGCTTTCGGCGACGTCAGGAGACGGTCCTCTCCCGACTAAGGGTACTTTGACGAAACAGTTGGCCAGCGCGCTGGGTGACCAAGCGCTGGGCGGCCGGGTGGGAGCGGTCGTCCTCGACACGGTCACCGGTGAGCAAATCTTCGCCTCGAACCCCGGCACCGCCGTCACCCCCGCCTCGACCACCAAGATCGTCTCGTGCACCGCGGCCCTGGCCGCGCTCGGCCCCGACACCCGCCTGTCCACCCGTACCGTCCAGGGCGCCAAGCCGGGCACGGTGGTCCTCGTCGGCGGCGGAGACCCCCTTCTGGCGGGCCCGGAGGCCAAGCAGGGGGACTATCCGAAGCAGGCGTCCCTGGCCACCCTGGCGGCCCGTACGGCGGCCACGCTCAAGTCCAAGGGCGTGCGCAAGGTCACCCTCTCGTACGACACCTCGCTCTTCACCGGCACGCCCAAGGCCGCCGGCTGGAAGCCGAACTACATCCCCGACGGCGAGGTGGCCCCCGTCTACGCCCTCACCATCGACGAGGGCCGCCAGGACCCCGAGTTCCGCAGCCCCCGGGTGGCCGACCCGCCCCAGTTCGCCGCCGACGCCTTCGCCAAGCTCCTGGGCAGGCAGGGCATCTCGGTCGCCAAGTCCGTACGCCCGGCCAAGGCCCCAGCGGGCGCCGCCGAGCTGGGCAAGGTCGACTCGGCCCCCCTCTACGCCCTCGTCGAGCACACGCTCACCCGCAGCGACAACGACCTTGCCGAGGCCCTGATCAGGCACGTCGCGATCAAGGAGGGCCAGGAGCCGTCGTTCGCGGGCGCCACCAAGGCCGTGGTCGAGGTGCTGCGGCGCCTCGGGGTCACCCAGGACATCGCGCTCTCCGACGGCAGCGGCCTGTCGATCCGCAACCGCATCAGCCCGGAGGCGCTGGCCAGGACCCTCGCCCTGGCCAGTGCCGCGAACCGCCCCGACCTGCACGCCGTCGCCACTGGCATGCCGATCGCCGGCTTCTCCGGCACGCTGGGCAACGGCCGGCGCTTCACCGGCAGCGACAGCAGGGACCAGGTCGGCCTCGTACGCGCCAAGACCGGCACGCTCAACAACATCAACACGCTGGCCGGCATGGCGACCACGAAGGACGGGCGGCTGGTCACGTTCGCGTTCATGGCCGACCGGGTGCCGGTCAACGCCGAGCCCGTGCTCGACCGGCTGGCCGCCATCGTCGCGCGTTCTTGACGGCGGTCCTTCGCGGCCCCGGCGAGAACCACGTACGGTGGACGTTATGCAGGTGATCGACTGGGATCTGGCCGTCACGACCGGCACGCGCCTGGTGCGCCCCGGCCCTCAGGTGAGCCGGGAGGAGGCCAGAGCGGCCGTCACCGAGCTCCGCACCCTGTCGCGTGAGGCCGAGGGCCACGTGCGCCAGTTCACCAAGATCCACACGGAGACCGCGCCGCAGCCGGCGACCATCGTCGACCGGCCCGGCTGGATCAAGGCGAACGTCGAGGGCTTCCGCGTGGTGCTCGAGCCGCTCACGCAGCGCATGGGCAGCGGCCCCAACCAGCCGCCGGCCATCGTCACGGCCGTGGGCTCGCGCATCACGGGCGTCGAGGTCGGGGCCGTGCTGGCCTTCCTCGCCTCCCGCGTGCTGGGGCAGTACGAGCTGTTCCTCCCTCCCGACCCCACGGGGCAGGAGGCGGCGGGGCGGCTGACCCTCGTCGCGCCCAACATCGTCCACGCCGAGCGCGAGATGGGCGTCCACCCCCACGACTTCCGCCTCTGGGTCTGCCTCCACGAGGAGACGCACCGGGTGCAGTTCACGGGCGTGACGTGGCTGCGCGAATACGTGCGCTCGCAGATGACCGAGTTCCTGCTCGCCTCCGACCTCGACCTGCCCACCCTGCTCGAACGCCTGCGCAACGCCGCCGACACGGTGGCCGACGTGGTGCGCGGCGGCGAGGGCAACCTGATCGACGCCATCCAGTCGCCGGGCCAGAAGGAGATCCTCGACCGTCTGACCGCCGTGATGACCCTCGTGGAGGGCCACGGCGACTACGTCATGGACGCGGTGGGCCCGTCCGTGGTGCCCTCGGTGGCCGACATCCGCGCCAAGTTCGCCCAGCGCCGCGAGGGCGGCTCCCGCCTCGACCGCACGGTGCGGCGGCTGCTGGGCATCGAGGTCAAGATGAAGCAGTACGCGGAGGGGTCGGCGTTCGTGCGGACCGTGGTCGACCGCGTGGGCATGGACGGCTTCAACAAGGTCTGGACGTCGCCCGAGACCCTGCCGACGACCCCCGAGATCGCCGACCCGGACGCCTGGGTCCGCCGCGTGATCGGCACCCCCGCCCTCCCCGCCTGACCACCCGCCTGACCACCCGGGAGCCCGGGTGTTGGCGGTGGGGCGGGGCGAGCCGCGACAATGGCACCCGTGGGCCCTCAGCCAGCCGTAGCCGACGTCCGCCGCGCCGTGCGGGAGGCGCTGGCCGACGTCCCCGAGGGCGCGCTGGTGCTGGCCGCCTGCAGCGGCGGGGCCGACTCGCTGGCCCTGGCCGCCGCGCTGGCCTTCGTCGCGCCCCGCATGCGCCTGCGCGCCGGGCTCCTGACCGTCGACCACCAGCTCCAGCCAGGCTCGGACCGGCGGGCCCAGACCGTGGCCGCCCTGGCGATCGAGCTGGGCCTGACCCCTGCCGAGGTGCTCACCGTCGCGGTGGGCACGGCGGGCGGTCCGGAGGCGGCGGCGCGCGAGGCCAGGTACGCGGCGCTCGCGCGGGCCGCCGACCGGCTGGGAGCGGAGGTCGTGCTGCTCGGCCACACCCGTGACGACCAGGCCGAGACCGTGCTGCTCGGCCTGGCCAGGGGCAGCGGCCCGCGGTCGTTGTCGGGCATGGCGCCCGTCGCCGGCCGCTATCGGCGGCCGCTGCTCGGCCTCCCCCGGTCCACCACCGTGGCCGCCTGCCGGGCCCAGGGGCTCACCCCGTGGGACGACCCGCACAACGAGGACTCCCGCTACACGAGAGTGCGCGTGCGCCGGAGGGTGCTGCCCGTGCTGGAGGAGGAACTGGGCCCCGGAGTGGCCGAGGCGCTCGCGAGGACGGCCGCGCTGGCGCGACAGGACGCGGACGCCCTCGATCAGTGGGCCGAATCGGCGTACCAGGATTGCGCTCTTAGCGATATCGGCGCGTCGGTACGGCTCTCGGTGGCCGAAGTGGAGAAGCTGCCCGACGCCGTCAGGCGGCGGGTGCTGCGGCGCGCGGCGATCGTCGCCGGTGCGCCGTCCGGAGCCCTGTCCGCAGGCCACGTACTGGCCGTGGACCGGCTGGTCACGCACTGGCGCGGGCAGAAAGCCGTGGACCTGCCCGGGGGTCTGTCCGCGATCCGCCGGTATGGCACCCTGATATTCGCCATCAGTCCCATCCCGTAAGGAACCACAGGTGGACGCTGCCGACATGGGCAATGACCTGGAAAAAGTGCTCATTCCCGAGGACGAGCTCCAGGCCAAGATCAAAGAGCTTGCCGGGCGGATAGACGAGGATTACGCGGGCGAGGAGCTCCTGCTCGTGGGCGTGCTGAAGGGCGCCGTCATGGTGATGGCCGACCTGGCCAGGGCGTTGCACGTGCCGGTGCAGATGGACTGGATGGCGGTGTCGTCTTACGGCGCGGGCACCAAGTCGTCCGGTGTCGTACGCGTGCTGAAAGACCTCGACACCGACATCCTGAATCGTCACGTGCTGATCGTCGAGGACATCATCGACTCCGGCCTGACCCTGCACTGGCTGCTGGAAAACCTGAAGTCGCGCAATCCCGCGTCCCTGGAGATCTGCACCGCGCTGCGCAAACCCGACGCGGTGAAGGTGCCGATCGACGTGAAATACGTGGGCTTCGACATTCCCAGCGAGTTCGTCATCGGTTATGGGCTCGACTATGCCGAGCGCTACCGCAACCTTCCCTTCATCGGCACGCTCGCCCCGCACGTTTACAAGTAGCACTCTCCGCCATGGCCGGGAACATCGCGCATCGTGACGTACGTTGATAGGGCAAGACCGGTGTAGCGGGCGGGTCCCTCCGTGCGCTCTGCCGGTGTACCTTCAGACTCCGGGAGGGTGACCGCGCGTCCCCTTCGGGTAGTCAGAAGTCGCGGTCGGATGCCGCGGCCCCGGGCGTGCCCGGGGTTCCAGGCCATGGTCAGGAAGGGACGGGCCCGCAAGGGGTTCCGCATCGGATGGATCTCAAGCGATTTACACGTGGGCCACTGCTGTGGATCCTGGGCATCGTCGTGCTGCTCCTCCTCGTCACCCAGTTGTGGAGTGGCGGCGGAAACTACAAATCGGCCGACACGTCCTTGGTCCTTCAGCAGATTCGCGCCGGAAACGTCAGCAACGCCAAGATTGTCGACAAGGACAACCGGATCGAGGTGACGCTGGTCAACCCGGTCCCGGTCAAGCCCGGCGACACCCCGACCAAGCTCATCCAGTCCGACTGGGTCACGGGCTACGGCAGCAAGCTGACCGATGAGCTGCAGGCTCAGGTCGACGCGGGCAAGACCAAGAGCTTCACGACCGAGGTGCCGCAGGAAAACGTCCTGCTGAGCCTGCTCGTGAGCCTCCTGCCGATCGTCATCATCGTGCTGATCTTCCTGTTCATCATGAACCAGATGCAGGGCGGCGGCTCGCGGGTGATGAACTTCGGCAAGTCGAAGGCCAAGCTCATCACGAAAGACACCCCCAAGACCACCTTCGCCGACGTCGCGGGCGCCGACGAGGCCATCGAGGAGCTCCAGGAGATCAAGGAGTTCCTGCAGGCCCCGGCCAAGTTCCAGGCGATCGGCGCCAAGATCCCCAAGGGCGTGCTGCTCTACGGCCCGCCCGGCACCGGCAAGACGCTGCTGGCCCGTGCCGTCGCCGGTGAGGCCGGCGTGCCGTTCTACTCGATCTCCGGTTCCGACTTCGTCGAGATGTTCGTCGGCGTCGGCGCCTCGCGCGTTCGCGACCTGTTCGAGCAGGCGAAGGCCAACGCCCCGGCGATCATCTTCATCGACGAGATCGACGCCGTCGGCCGCCACCGCGGGGCCGGCCTGGGCGGCGGTCACGACGAGCGCGAGCAGACGCTCAACCAGTTGCTCGTCGAGATGGACGGCTTCGACGTCAAGGGCGGCGTGATCCTCATCGCCGCGACCAACCGGCCCGACATCCTCGACCCGGCGCTGCTGCGTCCAGGCCGGTTCGACCGGCAGGTCACCGTCGACCGTCCCGACCTCGAGGGCCGCAAGGGCATCCTCAAGGTGCACGGCCGCGGCAAGCCGTTCGCGCCCGACGTCGACCTCGACGTCATCGCCCGCCGCACCCCCGGGTTCACCGGCGCCGACCTGGCCAACGTGATCAACGAGGCGGCCCTGCTCACCGCGCGGGCCGACCAGAAGCTGATCACGATGGACGTCCTCGAGGAGTCGATCGACCGTGTCATGGCAGGGCCCGAGCGCAAGACGCGGGTCATGTCCGACAAGGAGAAGAAGATGATCGCCTACCACGAGGGCGGTCACGCGCTGGTGGCGCACGCGCTGCCCAACTCCGACCCGGTCCACAAGATCACGATCCTGTCCCGTGGGCGAGCGCTCGGCTACACGATGACGCTGCCGATGGAGGACAAGTTCCTGGCCACCAGGTCGGAGATGATGGACCAGCTCGCGATGCTGCTCGGCGGTCGCGCGGCGGAGGAGCTCGTCTTCCACGAGCCCACCACCGGTGCCTCCAACGACATCGAGAAGGCCACGGCCGTCGCCCGCCGCATGGTGACCGAATACGGCATGAGCGAGCAGCTCGGCGCCCGTAAGTTCGGCAGCGGGCAGGCCGAGGTCTTCCTGGGCCGCGAGATGGGCCACGAGCGCGACTACTCCGAGAAGATCGCCTCCACGATCGACGAGGAGGTCCGCCGGATGATCGAGACGGCGCACGACCAGGCATGGGACATCCTGGTCGAATACCGCGACGTGCTCGACAACCTGGTGCTGGAGCTCATGGAGAAGGAGACCCTCTCCCGCGATCAGGTGCTGCAGATCTTCGCCCCGGTGGTCATCAAGGCGCACCGCCCGTCCTACGCGGGCTACGGCAAGCGGCTGCCCTCCGACCGTCCGCCGATCCTGACGCCGAAGGAGCAGTCGGCCAACGGCTCGCTCACCTCGGGTCACCAGGACGCGCTGCCGTCAGGGGACAGTGCGTGACACAGCACGACGTCGACTTCGGGCGGATCGAGAAGGCCGTACGCGAGATCCTCTACGCCATCGGCGAGGATCCCGACCGTGACGGCCTGATCGAGACCCCCGCCCGGGTCGCCCGCGCCATGGCCGAGCAGTATTCCGGGCTCGGCCAGGCGCCGGAAGACGTGCTCAACAAGGTCTTCGACGTCGATCACGACGAGATGGTGCTCGTCCGCGACATCGAGGTCTACTCCAACTGCGAGCACCACCTCGTCCCGTTCCACGGGCTGGCCCACGTGGGCTACATCCCCAACGAGAGGGGCCAGATCACCGGCTTGTCCAAGCTGGCCCGCCTGGTCGACATCTTCGCCCGCCGCCCCCAGGTGCAGGAGCGCATGACCTCCCAGATCGCCGACTCGCTCATGCGGGTCCTGGAGCCCCGCGGGGTCATCGTGGTCGTCGAGGCCGAGCACCTGTGCATGACGATGCGCGGCGTACGCAAGCCGGGCGCCAAGACGGTCACCTCGGCCGTCCGCGGCGACTTCCGCACCAGCGACAAGACCCGCTCCGAGGCCATGGCGCTCATCCTGGGCGGCCGCTGAAGAGCCCCGTCCACGTGCCCGCCGCAGACGCCGCCGAAGACCGAACGGGGTACCCACGATGTCAGCAGGTGTGGGGAAGCGCCTAGGCTTGGCCCATGACTAGCGTGCCCATCAACGTGCCGGGAGGTGCGGAGCGGTGCCTCGTCATGGGTGTGGTCAATGTGACACCCGACTCGTTCTCCGACGGCGGGCTGTGGTTCGACCCGGCGATCGCCATCCAGCACGGCCTTGACCTGGTACGGGAGGGCGCCGACCTGGTCGACGTGGGCGGCGAGTCCACCCGTCCCGGCGCGGCCAGGGTGTCGCTGGAGGAAGAGCTGGCCAGGGTCGTCCCGGTGATCAGGGCGCTGCACGCCGAGGGGGTGCCGGTCAGCGTCGACACCATGCGCGCCGAGGTCGCCAAGGCCGCCGTCGAGGCAGGCGCGCAGCTCGTCAACGACGTGAGCGGCGGCCTGGCCGACCCCGAGATGCCCCGCGTGGTCGCCGCGACCGGCGTCCCGTACGTCGTGATGCACTGGCGCGGGCACAGCCACGACATGTACTCCCGCGCGGTCTACGCCGACGTGGTCACCGAGGTGTGTGAAGAGCTGGCCAAGCGGGTCGACCTGGTGCTGGCCGAAGGCGTCGCGGAGGAGCAGATCGTGCTCGACCCCGGCCTCGGCTTCGCCAAGAACGCCGAGCACAACTGGGCCCTGATGGCCGGCATCCCGCGCCTGGCCGAGCTGGGCTATCCCCTGCTCATCGGGGCTTCCCGCAAACGTTTCCTGGGCCGGCTGCTGGCCGGTCCCGACGGCACGCCGCGGCCGTTCAGCCGCAGCGACGACGCCACGCTCGCCGTGACCGCGCTGGCCGCGCACGCCGGAGCCTGGTGCGTACGCGTGCACGAGGTAGGTCCCAACGCCGATGCCGTGCGCGTGGCCGCCGCATGGAAGAGAGCCGGAGCTGGCACATGAGCGTCGACACCGCCGCCATCGAGACGGTCAACCAGGAGTTCTACGCCGCGATCGAGAGCGGCGATCTCGACAAGATGACCGAGATCTGGGCCGAAGACTCCCCCGACGACCAGGTGAGCTGCGTCCATCCGGGCTGGACGATGCTGACCGGCCGGTCCGAGGTGCTGCGGTCGTGGGCCCTGATCATGGCCAACACCACCTACATCCAGTTCGTGCTGACCGACGTCAGCACGACCGTGCTGGGTGACGTGGCGGTCCTCACCTGTGTGGAGAACATCCTGACCGCGGGGGAGGAGGGTGAGGCCAGCTTCGCCGCGGGCAAGGTGGTGGCCAGCAACGTCTACATCCGCTCCCCGCAGGGCTGGCGGCTGTGGATGCACCACGGCTCGCCGGTGCTCCAGGGAGACGACGAAGAGGAGGAGGACAGCGAGCTTGAGCCTTGATCGCATCGCTCTCAAGGGCCTGCGCGCCCGCGGCCGGCACGGTGTGCTCGCCGCCGAGCGGGAGCTGGGCCAGGAGTTCGTGGTGGACGCGACGCTGTTCCTCGACACCGCCCCGGCCGCGGCCGGCGACGACCTGACCAAGACCGTCCACTACGGGGAGCTGGCGCAGGCGCTGACCGAGGTGGTGGCGGGCGAGCCGGTCGAGCTGATCGAGACGCTCGCGCAGCGCCTGGCCGACGTGTGCCTGGCCAGCGAGTTGGTGCACAAGGTCGAGGTGAGCGTGCACAAGCCGGCGGCGCCGATCCCGCTGCCGTTCGACGACGTGATCGTGACCATCGAGCGGAGCCGCGGATGAAGGTCGTGCTCTCTCTCGGCAGCAACCTGGGCCACCGCTTCCGTACGCTGCAGGAGGCCGTGGACACCCTGTTCGACGCCCCCGGGCTCGAGTTCGTCAAGGCGTCGCCCGTCTACGAGACCGCGCCGGTGGGCGGGCCCGGCGGGCAGCGCCCCTACCTCAACGCGATCGTGGTCGCCGAGACCACACTGGAGCCGCGTACGCTGCTGGAGCGGGCGCAGGGCGTGGAGAACGCCTTCGGCCGCGTACGCGTGGAGCACTGGGGGCCGCGTACCCTCGACATCGACCTGATCGTGGTGGGCGAGACCGTCTGCGACGACCCCGACCTCACGCTGCCGCACCCCCGGTGCCACGAGCGCGCGTTCGTGCTCGTGCCCTGGTCCATGGCCGACCCCGAGGGTGTGGTTCCCGGGCGCGGCCTGGTGTCGGAGTTGCTGGAAGGGCTCGACAGGCAGGGGATACACCTGCGCCCCGACCTGAAGCTGCAGAGGCCCGATTGAAACCCACCCACCCCGGCCCCCTGGTCGGCATCGTCGTCGTCGTGGCCCTGCTGACCTGGGTGGCGATCAGGCCGGTCTACTCGGGTCTGCCGGTCATGCCGTGGACCGCGATCCCCACGGTGCTGCTGCTGGCCCTCGGTGAGGCGTACAGCGGCTGGGCGACCAAGGCGAGGATCGCCCGCAAGCCGGGCACCAAGCCGGTGGAGCCGCTGTCGGTGGCCCGGCTGGCGGCGCTGGCGAAGGCGTCGGCGTACGCGGGGGCGCTGTTCGGCGGCATCTTCGCCGGGTTCGCCCTCTACACGGCGCAGATGCTCGACAGGGCGACGCCGCGTGGCGAGTTCTTCGTGGCGGCGGGCTCGTTCGTGTCATGTGTCGCGCTGGTCTGCGCCGCCCTCTATCTGGAGCACTCCTGCCGCATCCCCAAGGAGCGCGACGAGCACGACAAGCGTGACAAGCGCGACTAGTGCCCGTCGTCCCGCTCCCGGTCAGCCATGCCTCGAGCTGATGGACCCGCCGACTTCCGTGTCCCGCGTCCGCCGCGCGGGAGTGCGGCGGCCGAAGAGGTAGATGACGGGAGCCGTGCAGATGAGGGGGCCGATGATGGCGATCGGCCGCTCCAGCCACCATTTGAGGTCGGGCGGGATCTTGTCGCCCAGGGTGCCGAACAACCACCACGACAGCCCCAGCGCGATCGCCATCCCGGTGGTGTGGAACAGGAACAGCGGCAGTGAGTACCGGTTGATGAAGTCGTTCGCCCTGGCCCAGCGCGGCCGCGCCAGCACCCGTTCCATGGCCGGGCGCAGCACCTCCACCAGCCCGATCTGGAACAGCAGCAGCGCCACGATCACGAACGTGGGCGGCGCCATGTTCGACCACTTGTCACCGGGCACCCCGACCATCGAGCCCGGGTAGATGCCCGAGTAGACGAGCCCGATCAGGGCGAACAACCCCGTCCACAGCAGGGCGAAGTCGTAGCGCCTGGGCAGCGCCACGACCCGGTCGTAGAAGAACCCGGCCTGGTGGGCCAGCCCCCAGACGATGATCATGTTGAACCAGCCGACGCCCTCGATGCCGTAGCGGAAACGTACGACGTCGACCACCAGGGCCGCGCCGGCGAGCCAGATCAGGGCCAGTACGTCGTAGCGCCGGTGCAGCCACAGCGCGACCGGCAGCAACGCGATCAGCATCAGGTAGACGGCCAGGAACCACAGCGGGCTGAGCACCAGCACCACCACCCGCCACATCCAGTCCACGTGGAAGGTGGACGTCACCACCGCGCCGATGATGATCCACACCCCGCACAGGAACAGTGCCGGTAATGCCAGCGCCCGCATGCGCCGCAGCACGAACGCCCCGATGCCCACCCCGCTCTCCTTGGCCCGCTGCCAGGACAGCAGGTGCACGTGCCCGCCGACGTAGAAGAACAGCGGCAGCACCTGCAGCAGCCAGGTCAGGATCCACAGCCCGGAGGTGAAGCCCAGCGGGCTGGTGGCCTCGGGGCCGTGCGGCTTCCACTGCAGGATCGTGAAGGCCCAGTGCCACACCACCACGACGACCAGGCTCAGTGCGCGCAGCCAGTCGACGTATTTGTCGCGTTCCCCCGCTTTCACCGGTCGATGTCCCCCACCACGAAGAACATGGAGCCCAGAATGGCCACCATGTCGGCCACGAGGTGCCCGGGGAGCATCTCGCGCAGTACCTGGATGTTGCTGTAGGAAGCCGAGCGCAGCTTGAGCCGCCACGGCGTTTTGTCCCCCTTGGAGACCAGATAGTAGCCGTTGATGCCGAGTGGGTTCTCCGTCCACGCGTACGTGTGGCCCTCCGGCACCTTGAGCACCTTCGGCAGCCGCTGGTTGATCGGGCCGGGCGGCAGCGAGCGCAGCCGTTCGACGCAGGCGTCGGCCAGGTCGAGCGAGACCTTGAGCTGGTCGAGCAGGACCGCGAAGCGGGCGTGGCAGTCGCCGGCGTCGCGCGTGACGACCGTCACCGGCAACTCGGGATAGGCCAGGTACGGATCGTCGCGCCGCAGGTCGAAGTCCACCCCGGAGGCGCGGGCGATGGGGCCGCTGACGCCGTACTGCATGATCTGCTCACGGGTGAGCACGCCCACCCCCTTGGTGCGGGCGATGAAGATCTCGTTGTGCAGGATGAGGTTCTCGATGTCGGGCACCCTGCGCCGGGTCTCCGCGACGGTCTCCGACACCCGGTCGAGCCAGCCGAGCGGCAGGTCCTCCTTGAGCCCGCCGACCCGGTTGAACATGTAGTGCATGCGCCCGCCGGAGATCTCCTCCATGACGGCCTGGACGCGCTCGCGTTCGTTGAAGGCGTAGAACAGCGGCGTCATCGCGCCCAGTTCGAGCGGGTAGGAGCCGAGGAACATCAGGTGGTTGAGCACCCGGTTCAGCTCGGCCAGCAGCGTACGCGCCCACACGGCCCGCACCGGCGGCTCCATGCCCAGCAGCCGCTCGGCGGCGATGACCACGCCCAGCTCGTTCGCGAAGCCGGAGAGCCAGTCGTGCCGGTTGGCGAGCATGATGATCTGACGGTAGTCGCGCACCTCGAACAACTTCTCCGCGCCCCGGTGCATGTAGCCGATGATCGGCTCGGCGGTGGCGATGCGCTCGCCGTCGAGCGTCAGCCGGAGCCTGAGCACCCCGTGGGTGGACGGGTGCTGGGGGCCGATGTTGAGAATCATGTCCTCGGTGGCCAGCTCTTTCGCGCCCGCGCCGATTCCGACCACACGTTCCGTCATATGGCAATGCTGCCACCGCCCGCGGTGGCGAGCCAGCGCGGGGGATGGTCAAGAGATGGTAGGGAAACGCATCCCGAAGCCGGACACGGGGAGTAATAGCCGGGAACGGGGGAGGAAACACCATGAAGAGAGTTGTTTATGATGTCGCGGGTTTGATCGCGCGGATCGCGACGGGCGTGATCTTCGTGGCCCACGGCTGGCAGAAGTGGCAGGGCGGTCAGAGCGTCACCTCGCGGGACTTCAGGGACATGGGGATCCCGATGCCCGAGCTGACCGCCGGGTACACGACCCTCGTCGAGGTCGTGGGCGGCGTCCTGTTGATCCTGGGGTTGCTGGTGCGCCCGGTGGCGCTGTTGTTGCTGTTGGCCATGCTCGGTGCGATCGCTTTCGTGCACGGGGGCAAGGGCGTCATGGTCGAGAACGGCGGCTGGGAGCTGACCGGGGCGCTGGGCGCGCTCTGCCTGCTGTTCCTGGCGTTGGGCGGTGGGCGTATCGGGGTGGACGGCATCTTCGCCCGGATGTTCCGCAGGCGTTCCGAACGTCGGGCCGCCGAGGGGGAGGAGCCGGTCGTGTACCCGCCGGGAGCGTACGCCGCGGGCGGGACCGCCGCGGGCGGAACGGCGCGGGGAGACGACACGGCCGCCGGGGCCACGACGCACGGGAGGCGGCCGGACGTGCCCAGGCAGCCCGCCGCGCCTGCCTCGCGCAGGCTCGACGACGAGGACATGAGGGAGATCGACGCCCTCGTGGCCGACGAGCCGCCCCAGCACCACAAGCCGCCGAACCGCTGAGCCGCCTGGGCCGCTGAATCGTCGAGCCGTCGAGCCGTCGAGCCGCCGAGCCGTTCGCCGTCAGCGGGCGACCAGGTTTCGCACCGCCTCGATGAGCCGGTCCACGTGCTCCTGCGTGCTGCCGATGCCGATCGAGGCCCGTACCGCGGAGGCGGTGTCGTCCTCGCAGCCGCCGTCGGAGGCGCCCAGCAGGTGCCGGACGAACGGGTGCGCGCAGAACTTCCCGTCGCGCACCCCGATCCCGTGCTCGCCGGACAGCACCTCGGCCACCTCACGGGCCGAGTACCCGGCCACGGTGAACGACACGATGCCGACCCGCGGGTGATCGTCCCCCCACAGGGACAGCTCGCGTACGCCCGCGATCGAGGCCAGGCCCGAGCGCAGACGGTCGATCAGCCGCTCCTCCTCGCGTACCAACTCGGTCCAGCCGGTGGCGGTCAGCGCGTCGCAGGCGGCGGCCAGGGCGATGGCGCCCAGCACGTTGGGGGTGCCCGCCTCGTGCCGCGGCTCGGGGTCGTCGTGCCACTCGACGTCCTCGCCGACCGAGCGCACCGCGCCGCCCCCCTTGAGGTACGGCTCCCCGCCGGTCAGCCAGTCACGCCGCCCGACCAGCGCGCCCGCGCCGAAGGGGGCGTACAGCTTGTGCCCGGAGAAGGCCACGTAGTCGAGGTCGAGCGCGGTCAGGTTGACCGGCCGATGCGGTACGAGCTGCGCCGCGTCCACCAGGATGCGGGCCCCGTGCCGGTGCGCGATGTGGGCCAGGGCGGCGATGGGCCACAGCTCGCCGGTGACGTTCGAGGCGGCGGTGACGACGAGCAGCTTGGGCCCGTCGATCCCGGCCAGCGCCTCGTCGGCGGCGCGTACGGCCTCGCCGGGGAAGGCGGGCGGCGCCAAGCGGACCGCGTCGGGCCAGGGCAGCAGGGAGGCGTGGTGCTCGGTGTCGAAGACCACGGTGGTGGTGCCCGTGGGCAGGCAGCCGGCCAGCAGGTTCGTGGCGTCGGTGGTGTTGCGGGTGAAGATCACGGCGTCGTCGGGGCGGGCGCCGACGAACGCCCTGACCGTGTGGCGGGCCTGCTCGTACCGGGCGGTGGTGAGCTGCGAGGCGTAGCCGGCGCCGCGGTGGACGCTGGAGTAGGCCGGGAGCGCGGCGGTGACGGCGGCGCTGACCGGCTCCAGACAGGGCGCGCTGGCGGCGTAGTCGAGGTTGGCGTACCCGACCAGCCGGCCGCCCTTGACCGGCACCTCGAGGTCGGCGCCCAGCACGGCGGGGATCGGCCGGCTCGTCGAGGACGCGGACGCGTCCGCCTCGGCGGAAGAGGTGGAGTTGAAGATCGTCAGTGTGGACACGGCGAAGCTCCTCGGGGTCATCGGACCCCAGGAAGTGCCACGGAGCCCGCGCTTGCCCGCCACACCTCGTGGCGGACCTGGTCTTCACCCGGGGCACCCCGCCGCGGACGCGAGGGTTGCCGGCCAGCTAGCCGGGGCTTGACGCTGGCGCTCATGACCTACGAGCGGACTATACCAAGAACAAACCTCCGCATAACACTCCCACCCCGAAGACGCCCGTGACGGATGCCACAGCGGCAGCCCGCCGCACGGGTTTTGGCGGATGCCGTGGCGGTTGTCGGGACCGCAGGTCGCCCGCCGTTCGGCGCTCCCGCAGGAATCATGATTTTTCGCGAACTAATGAGGCCCCTGGCTCGTTGCTACCGGGAAACCCCCGTCAGCCCCGAGTCATGGAGGTACCCCCGATGCTGGACTGGGTGGCCGATCCACAGATCTGGATCGGCTTCTTCACCCTGGTCGCCCTGGAGATCGTGCTGGGGATCGACAACATCATCTTCATCTCCATCCTCGCCGGAAAGCTGCCACCCGAACAACGGGACCGGGCACGGGTGCTCGGTCTGGCCGCGGCCCTGATCAGCCGCCTGCTCTTGCTGCTGGGCCTGTCCTGGGTGGTGCAGCTCACCGAGCCGCTGTTCGAGGTCCTCGGTCACGAGATATCGGGACGCGACCTGATCCTGCTGCTCGGCGGCCTGTTCCTGCTGGGCAAGAGCGTCACGGAGATCCACCACAGCATGGAGGCCCCGCACGGCAAGAACGGCAGGAACGCCGCCGCCGCCTCCTTCGCCTCCGTGATCGCGCAGATCATGGTGCTGGACATCGTCTTCTCGCTCGACTCCGTCATCACCGCCGTCGGCATGGTGGACGAGCTGGGCGTGATGATCGCGGCCGTCGTGGTGTCGGTGCTGGTGATGCTGTTCGCCTCCGGGCCGATCAGCAGGTTCGTGGACACCCACCCGAGCATCAAGATGCTGGCGCTGTCGTTCCTGGTGCTGATCGGTGTGGTGCTGGTGGCCGAGGGCCTCGAGCAGCACATCCCGAAGGGCTACATCTACTTCGCGATGGCGTTCTCGGTCATCGTGGAACTGCTCAACATCCGGATGCGGGGCAGGAACGCGAAGCAGCAGCCGGAGGAGGTTCCCGAGACCAAAGGAGCATCCTCCTAAGATGCAATAGTGGGCTTTGATCCTTGGAATCCGGATTTCGTGGCGTACCCGTATCGGGTGTACGACGAGTTGAGGCGTGCGGCGCCCGTCAGCTACTTCGAGCCGACGGGCCAGTGGCTGATCGCGCGCCACGCCGACGTGAACGCGCTGCTCAGAGATCGCCGGCTGGGCCGCTCGTACCTGCACGTGGCCACGCACGAGGAGTTCGGCCGGCCGCCGGATCCCGAGTTCCAGGAGCCGTTCTGGCGCGTGATCAGGGCGGGCATGCTCGACGTGGAGCCGCCGGTGCACACCCGGTTGCGCCGGCTGGTCTCCAAGGCGTTCACGCCGCGCATGGTCGAGTCGCTGCGCCCCCGCGTCCGGGCCGTCGCCGAGGGCCTGGTGGAGGCGTACGTGGACAAGGGCGGCGGTGATCTGATCGCCGAGGTGGCCGAGCCGCTCCCGGTGACCGTCATCGCCGAGATGCTCGGCATCCCCGACCACGACCGCCACCTGCTGCGCCCCTGGTCGGCCGACATCTGCGGCATGTACGAGCTGAACCCGGCCCCCGAGGCCCAGCACACCGCCGTACGCGCGGCGTCGGAGTTCGCCGGCTACCTCAAGTCCCTGGCCGCCCAGCGCCGCCGCGCCCCCGGCGAGGACCTGATCAGCGCGCTCACCCGGATCGACGAGCTGACCGAGGACGAACTCGTCGGCACCTGCGTCCTGCTGCTCAACGCCGGTCACGAGGCCACCGTGAACGTGACGGGCAACGGCTGGTGGTCGCTGTTCAGGAACCCGGCCGAGCTGGCCCGGCTGCGCGCCGACCGTTCCCTGCTGCCCATGGCCGTGGAGGAGCTGATGCGCTGGGACACGCCGCTGCAGATGTTCGAGCGCTGGGTGCTGGAGGACATCGAGGTGCACGGCGTGCGGATCCCGCGCGGCTCGGAGGTGGCCCTGCTCTTCGGCTCGGCCAACCGGGACGAGGCGGTGTTCGAGGACCCCGACCGGCTGGACGTGGGGCGTACCGACAACCCGCACATCTCGTTCGGCGCCGGGATCCACTTCTGTCTGGGCGCGCCGCTGGCCCGCATCGAGCTGATGGAGTCGTTCGGCGCGCTGCTGGACCGGGCGGGGACGCTGGAGCCGCGCGAGGAGCCGTCGTGGAAGCCGGGATTCGTCATCCGCGGCCTCCAGTCGCTGGACCTGACCGCCGCCGCCTGAATCCCGCGACCTGTTCCGCCGCGTCGTCCGCCCGCGGGTCCCGGCGGGCTCACTTGGTCTGGACGAGCCAGCCGAAGCCGCCCAGCCCCGACGCGTCGATCAGCTCGGCCTCCTCCGAGGCCCGCGCCAGGGCCCGTAGATAGCCGCGCGGGTCACTGCGGGCCTGGTCGAGGGGCGGACGCGTGCCGGTGAGCCCCAGCCGCCGCAGCACCTCGCGCTGTGTGGACAAGCCTGTGGATATCGCACCGGCCTCCCGCCCCGCCTCGGCGCACGCGTCGAGCGCGACGTGCGCCGTGATGTCGCAGCTCCCGTCGGGTACGGGGACCACCACCGCACCGTCGCGGTAACCGGTCAGCGTGCCGTGCAGCGGCCGGTTGTCCACAGGGTGTGCATAGTCGACGGCGATCGCCCGGCCGCTGGTCAGGCGCATGAGGACCGAGGCCCACGCCTCGTCACGAGGGCGGCCGATCTCGGCGCGGCACCCGACCCGGCACAACGGCCACCACCGCTCCACCCACTCGCGATCGGCGGGCGGGAGGGGGTCGCCGAGGCGTTCCTCGCCCGTACGCATGTCGACCATGACCAGCCGAGGCCCGTCGAGGGTCTGCTCGGCCACGTCGAGCGGCACGTTGTCGAGCCACTCGTTGGCGATGGCCAGCCCGGTGATCTCGCCGGGCAGGGTGCCGGACCATGCGATCCGCTCGGGCAGCCCCTCCGGCCTGGGGGAGAGGTCGACGGCCGTGACGCGCAGCCGGTCGCGCAGCCGGGGCCCGGCGGCCTCGAGCACCTGGGTGACCAGCGCGCCCTCGCCCGCGCCGATGTCCACCAGGTCGAGCGCGCCGGGTTCGCCCAGCTCCGCGTCCACCTCCGCGAGCAGCGACAGCACCGCGCCGGCGAAGGCTGACGAGGCGCTGACCGAGGTGCGGAAGTGGCCCGACGGGCGTTCGCGGAGGTAAAAACCTTGGTCGCCGTACAGCGCGCGCTCCATTGCGGCGCGCCAGGTGAGCCACATGCCCAGGACTATCTCACGACTTCCGGGCGACACGCATCGTTACCAAATGACTACCGTAAGTCGCCAACTTGCGGTAACGTTTACACATTGTCAGCGAGTGATTGCGTTGCGCCAACCCCCAATTGGCGGGGCCGGTCGCTCACGAACAAAGCACCCCAGCGGTCCGAGCCGCAAAACTGAGAGGAGCCCTCGTGCTGAAGAAGGTCATGGTCGTCACCGGAGCAGTCGCGATGATGTCGCTGGCTGCCCCGGCGCACGCCGACATCACCAACGGCACCGGTGGCGTGATCTCCGGCAACCAACTCCACATCCCGATCGTCGCCCCGATCAACGTCTGCGGCAACGCTGTCCCCGTCATCGGCGTCGCGGTCGCGGGCTGCAAGGGAGGCGCTGGGGCCTACGCACCCAGCCACCACTGAGCAACGAAAGAGCCCGGACCGGCGCAGGCCGGCCCGGGCTCGTCTCCCGGCTGGTCAGTCGGCGGGCGACCAGCCGGCGCACCTCCAAGAGGTCACATCGTGCGGGCGTCGGGTCTCGATCAGGGACTCGGCGCCCGCTGCCTTTGCGATGAACCCCTCTCCTCATCTCTTCCGACAGGGGGTGCACTCTTTGTGTGCCCTTGTCGCTTTTGTCGTTAACTCAACGCGCGGCAAAACACCAGTCACGCTCACCGCTCCGAGAGGCCGTTACTCTGTTCGGCGATGCCATACGGACGAGATGACCGCGTCAGCGAGCCGCCGCCGCATAATCGTGCCTGACCGAGACCCACGGCGGCGGTCCGCTCCGTGGGGCTCTCATTCGCGTTCTACAGAGGTGAGACGTGATGGACGCAGGCGATCGCCCGGCACGGCTGGCCGTCGGTGTGCTCGGGGCGGGCAAGGTCGGCTCGGCCCTCGGCGCCGCGCTGGCGCAGGCCGGGCACCGGGTCGTGGCCGCCAGCGGGGTGTCGGACAACTCGCAGCGATGGGCGGCCGAGCGGCTCGGCGTCACCCCGTCCCGGCCCGACGAGGTGGTGGCGGCGGCCCAGCTCATTCTGCTCACGGTGCCCGACGACGCGCTGCCCGACCTCGTCAACGGGCTGGCCCGCACGGGGGCCGACCTCAAGGGCAAGATGCTGGTGCACACCAGTGGGGCGTACGGGCTGTCGGTGCTCGATCCGGCGGCCCAGGCCGGGGCGTTGCCGCTCGCGCTGCACCCGGTGATGACGTTCACGGGCCGCGACGACGACCTCAACAAGCTCACCGGCATCTCCTACGGAGTCACGGCTCCGGACCTGCTGCGGCCCGTCGCCGAGGCCCTGGTGATCGAGATGGGCGGTGAGCCGGTGTGGATCGCCGACGCCGACCGCCCGCTCTACCACGCGGCCCTGGCGGGGGCGGCCAACCACATGGTCACGCTCATCGCCGAGTCGTCCGACCTGCTGCGGGGCATCGGCGTCGAGCACCCGGGCCGGATGCTGGGCCCGCTGCTCGGCGCGGCGCTCGACAACGTGCTGCGGCTCGGCATCGCGGGGCTGACCGGCCCCGTCGTACGCGGTGACGCCGGCACCGTGCGCAAGCACGTGGACGCGCTGATCCTGGCGGCCCCCGAGGCCGCCGACGCCTACATCGCGCTCGCCCGGCTCACCGCCGACCGGGCGCTGGCCGCGGGGCTGCTCAAACCGGAGGAGGCGGAGCGGCTGCTCGATGCGCTGGGGGGCAATATATGGACCTGACCGTCGCGTTCGGAGGGCAGTTATGGATCTGATCGTCGCCAGGAACCGGGAAGACCTGGTCAAGGCGCGTCGTGCTGGAACGGTGGCGCTGGTGCCGACCATGGGCGCGCTCCACGAGGGCCACATGTCGCTGATCAGGCAGGCTCGGGTCCGCGCCGACCAGGTCGTGGTGAGCGTTTTCGTCAACCCCCTGCAGTTCACCCCTAACGAGGATTTTTCACGCTATCCCCGTACATTTGACGCCGATCTGGACGCTTGCCGGGCCGAGGGTGTGGACGTGGTGTTCCACCCCGCGGCCGAGGACATGTACGCGCTCGACCGCCAGGTCGGCATCTCCTCGGGCGAGATGGGCGCCAGGGTCGAGGGCGTGTTCCGGCCGGGCCACTTCGACGGCGTGCTGACGGTGGTGCTCAAGCTGTTCAACCTGGTACGTCCCGACCTGGCGGTCTTCGGCCAGAAGGACGCCCAGCAGCTCGCCCTCATCCGCCGCATGGTCACCGACCTCGACCTGCCGATCGAGATCGTGGGCGTGCCCACCGTACGCGAGCCCGACGGCCTGGCCCTGTCGAGCCGCAACCGCTACCTCTCCGAGGACGACCGGCGGGTGGCGCTGGCGCTCTCGCGGGCCCTGCGTACGGGGGCGGCCCAGTTCACCGCGGCCACGATCAGGGCGGCGGCCCAGGAGGTGCTCGACGCGGCCGGGGCAGACCTCGGCGTCGACTACCTGGCCCTGGTCGACCCGGCCACGTTCACGGAGGTCGGCGACGACTTCGAGGGCGTGGCCGTGCTCGCGGTGGCCGCGAGGGTGGGCGGCACGCGCCTGATCGACAACGTCACCCTCACCCTGAATCCCGCCTGAGGCGCCGCACCGCCGGGCGCGCCGCACCGCCTGAAGTGCCGCACCGCAGGGCGCCCGACCGCGGGGCGCTCGGCACCGGACACCCCGGGGCATGTTCGCGCCGCGCCAGGCGTTATCGTCATGTTGACGAAATCGCCTCAGTGAGGAGACCCCCGATGAGTGCACCGGCGATTCCCCTGCGTCTGACCGCTCCGGCGCCCGGCTGGACCGTCGAGGCGGACGTGGTCGTCGTGGGCTCCGGCATCGCCGGCCTGACCGCGGCCCTGCGCTACGCCGAACTGGAGCCGTCGGCCAAGGTCCTGGTCGTCACCAAGGACGTGCTGTCCTCGGGCTCCACCCGCTGGGCGCAGGGCGGCATCGCGGCCGTGCTCGACCCGCGCGACACCGCCGACGAGCACCTGAACGACACGCTGGTCGCCGGGGTGGGGCTGTGCGACGTACGGGCGGTGCGCACGCTGGTGACCGAGGGGCCGGGCGCGCTGCGGCGGCTCATGGCCCGCGGCGCCCGCTTCGACCGTACGCCCGACGGGGAGCTGCAGCTCACCCGCGAGGGCGGGCACCGGCGGCGGCGCATCGTGCACGCCGGCGGTGACGCCACCGGCGCCGAGGTGCAGCGGGCGCTCGTCGAGGCGGTGCGCGCCGGCGCGATCGAGGTGATCGAGCACGCCCTGGTGCTCGACCTGCTCAAGGACGCCGAGGGCCGGGCCAGGGGCGTGACCCTGCACGTCATGGGCGAGGGCGCGCGCGACGGCGTGGGCGCGGTGCACGCCAGGGCCGTGGTGCTGGCCACCGGCGGCATGGGCCAGGTCTACTCCGCCACCACCAATCCCGTGGTCTCCACCGGCGACGGCGTGGCCCTCGCGCTCAGGGCGGGGGCGGTGGTGCGCGATCTCGAGTTCGTCCAGTTCCACCCGACCGTGCTGTGGCTCGGGGCGGGCTCGACGGGCCGCCAGCCGCTGATCTCCGAGGCGGTCAGGGGGGAGGGGGCGTTCCTGGTCGACCACGAGGGCGAGCGGTTCATGGCCGGCGTGCACGAGCTGGCCGACCTGGCGCCGCGCGACGTCGTGGCCAAGGCCATCGTGCGCAGGATGCGCGAGACCGGGCACGACCACATGTTCCTCGACGGCCGTCACTTCGGGCGCGACACGTGGGAGTCCCGCTTCCCCACGATCTACGCGATCTGCCGCGAGCACGGCGTCGACCCGGTCACGCAGCCGATCCCGGTCGCGCCGGCCGCCCACTACGCCAGCGGCGGCGTCCGTACGGACCTGCGCGGCCGTACCTCGATCGAGGGCCTGTACGCCTGCGGCGAGGTCGCCTGCACCGGCGTGCACGGCGCGAACCGGCTGGCCTCCAACTCCCTGCTCGAAGGGCTCGTCTTCGCCGAGCGCATCGCGGCGGACATCCACGCGGCACGCCCGTCGCCCGGTGCGCCGGTCCTGGGCGAGGCGGTGGAGGGGCTGGTGGACCCGAGGGTCAGGCCCAGGATCCAGGCCCACATGAGCACGGGGGCGAGCGTGCTGCGCAGCCGCGAGTCGCTGACCGACACCGCGCGGGCGCTGCGCGACGCCCGCTGGACCCCGGTCGAGGTGCCCGCGTGCACGGAGTCGTGGGAGGCCACGAACCTGCTCACCGTCGCCACCGTGCTCACCGGCGCGGCGGCGGCCCGGCTGGAGACGCGCGGCTCACACTGGCGCGAGGACCACGACCTGCGCGACGACAACGAATGGCTGGGCCACCTGGACGTGACCCTGACGGAGGAGGGCCTTCGCATGACGTACACACCCCACGGCGACGCGATGCCGCCGCGACTGGCGCAGGAGCTGACGGCCGCCGGGCTGGATCCGGCCGAGGTGGACGCGCTCATCGACCGCGCGCTGGAGGAGGACCTGCAGGAGGCCGGTGACGTGACGAGCCAGGCCACGATCCCGGCCGGGCGGCGTTCTGTGGCCGACGTGGTGGCCCGCAAGGGCGGCGTCGTGGCCGGGCTCGCGGTGGCCGAGGCGGTGTTCGTCCGGCTGGGGGCGGCCAGGGCCGAGCGGCGGGCCAAGGACGGCGAGCGGGTCGCGGCGGGTGACGTGCTGATGACCGTCGAGGGCCCGGTGCGGGCCCTGCTGACCGCCGAGCGGACCGCGCTCAACCTGCTCACGCACCTGTCCGGGGTGGCCACGCTGACCGGCCGCTGGGTCGAGGCGATCAGCGGCACACGGGCGCGCGTCCGCGACAGCCGTAAGACGCTGCCGGGGCTGCGGGCGCTGGAGAAGTACGCGGTGCGCTGCGGCGGCGGGGTCAACCACCGGATGTCGCTGTCGGACGCCGCCCTGATCAAGGACAACCACGTGGTGGCCGCGGGAGGGGTGGCCGAGGCGTTCAGGGCGGTCAGGGAGCGCTGTCCTGACCTGCCGATCGAGGTGGAGATCGACCGGCTCGACCAGCTCGATCCCGTTCTGGACGAAGGGGCCGAGTTGATCTTGCTCGACAACTTCACGGTCGAGGAGACGAAGCGTGCCGTACATGTCGTGAAAAATCGGGCGAAAAACAGGGTTGCGCTTGAGGCGAGCGGGGGATTGACCTTGGAATCGGCCCGTGATGTGGCGGAAACTGGCGTTGACTACCTGGCGGTGGGATCGCTGACGCACTCAGCGCCGGCCCTGGACATCGCACTGGATCTGCGGGGGTAATTGATGCTGCTCACGATCGACGTCGGCAACACGCACACGGTGCTGGGGCTCTTCGAAGGCGAGGACGTCATCGAGCACTGGCGGCTGGCCACCGACGCCCGCCGCACCGCCGACGAGATCGCGGTCGTCCTCCAGGGGCTGCTGGCACAGTCGCCGCTGCTCAAGGGGGCCGACATCGACGGCATCGCCATCTGCTCCACCGTGCCGAGCGTGCTCAACGAGATGCGCGAGATGTGCCGCCGCTACTACGGCGACGTGACCGCGGTGATCGTGGAGCCGGGCATCCGCACCGGGGTGCCCGTACGCATGGACAACCCCAAAGAGGTCGGCAGCGACCGCATCGTCAACGCGCTGGCCGCCATCGACCAGTACGGCGGCCCCTGCGTGATCGTCGACTTCGGCACCGCGACCTCGTTCGACGCGGTCTCCGCCAAGGGCGAGTACGTCGGCGCGGTCACCGCCCCCGGCATCGAGATCTCCGTGGACGCGCTGGCCGCCGCGGGCGCGCAACTCCACAAGGTGGAGCTGGTCAGGCCGCGCTCGGTGATCGCCAAGAACACCGTCGAGGCGCTGCAGGCCGGCATCATCTACGGCTTCGCGGGCCAGGTGGACGGCATCGTCGAGCGCATGGCCGCCGAGCTGGCCGACGACCCCGACGAGGTGACCGTGGTGGCCACCGGCGGGCACGCGGCGCTGGTGGTGGGCGAGTCGCGCTCGATCGACGTGCACGAGCCGTGGCTGACCCTCATCGGCCTGCGACTGGTCTACCACCGGAACGCCTCGTAGCGGCCCATGAGGTGTGCGGCGCACGCGGATGAGCGGCCCCCGCCGCCGCGGGAGCCGCTCGCCATCGTCCTGGGTCACTCGCTCTCGGCGGTGTAGAGGTACTCCCAGGGGCCGCACTTGGTCGGGTAGTTGCTGTACTGGCCGATCTGGCACACCTTCACCCGCAGGCTGAAGACGTCGTGCTCCTGGAAGGAGAACTTCTTGTAGCCGGGGTAGCCGCAGTACTTCTTGGAGTAGACCGGGGACCAGTCGTGGTCGAAGTCGCTGGCCTCGAACTTCACGTACGCGCACTTGCCACCCTGCTTGTAGGTGCGGTTGTCCCGGTCGTACAGCCGGCCGTTGACCGTGACCTCGTTCGACTCGCCGTCGTGGTCCCAGTTGACGCCGACCCAGCCCTGCGCCTTGGCGAGGTACTGCTTGGCGTAGACGGGGCCCCAGTACTCGGAGTAGTCGTCGGAGTCGGACGAGGTGGTGGCGCCGGCGGCCGACGGAAGCGAGAGGGCGACGGCGGTGGCGGCGGCTGCGGCGAGTAAGCCGGTCGCGATCTTCTTGAACATCTCATCTCCCTGAGCTCCCCTGTGGGCCGGCTCCCTGCCGGCTCCCCCCTGAGCTCGTGGGACATTGGTAATCGAGGACTCTTGCAGCGACCCTGCAGAGAGCCGACGAGCCCTTGCAGTTCGCCATATCCCCTACCCTTTGATGGTGTGAGCGACGAACTTCCCGAGCAGATGCGCATCCGGAGGGAGAAGCTCGACCGCCTTCGCAGCGAAGGCGTCGACCCTTACCCGGTGACCTTCCCACGCACGGCGACCAACGCCGAGGTCAGGGAGAAATACCAGGGCCTGGAGCCCGACACCGCGACCGGTGACAAGGTCGGGGTCGCGGGGCGCGTCATGCTCAACCGCGTGGGCGGCAAGCTCTGCTTCGCCACGCTGCGCGACGGCGGCGCCGACCTCCAGGTCATGATCTCGCTCGACAAGGTGGGCGAGGAGTCCCTGGCGAGCTGGAAGCGCGAGGTCGACCTGGGCGACCACGTGGGCGTGGTAGGCGAGGTCATCACCTCGCGCCGGGGCGAGCTGTCGATCCTGGCCGACTCCTGGCAGATCACCGCCAAGTGCCTGCGCCCGCTGCCGGAGAAGCACGTGGGCCTCACCGACCCCGAGGCGCGGGTGCGCCAGCGCTACGTCGACCTCATCGTCAACGACGACGCCAGGACGATGGCCCGGGTCCGTAGCGCGACGGTGCGCGCGGTGCGCGACTTCTGGCACGAGGAGGGCTACCTCGAGGTCGAGACGCCGATGTTGCAGCCGATCCACGGCGGCGCCGCGGCCCGGCCGTTCAGGACCCACATCAACGCCTACGACATGGAGCTCTACCTCCGCATCGCGATCGAGCTCTACCTCAAGCGGCTCGTGGTGGGCGGCATCGAGAAGGTCTTCGAGATCAACCGCAACTTCCGCAACGAGGGCGCCGACTCCACGCACAACCCCGAGTTCACGATGATCGAGGCGTACGGCACCTACCTCGACTACAACGACATGGCCGACCTGACCCAGCGCATGTACCAGAAGGCCGTCGTGGCCGCGCTGGACACCACGGTGGTCGTGCACGAGGGCACCGAGATCGACCTGGGCCTCGCCGAGTGGCCGCGCATCACGCTCTACGACGCGGTGTCGCGGGCGGTGGGCGAAGAGATCACCACCGCCACCACCCTGGAAGAGCTGCGCAAGCTGGCCGACCGGCGCGAGATCCACTGGGATCCGAAGTGGGGCGCGGGCAAGCTGGTGCAGGAGCTGTTCGAGGTGCTGGTGGAGCACACGCTCGTGCAGCCCACGTTCGTCATGGACTATCCGCTGGAGACCTCGCCGCTGGCCCGCAACCACCGCGACGACCCGCTGCTGACCGAGAAGTGGGACCTGATCGGGTTCGGCACCGAGCTGGGCACCGCCTACTCCGAGCTGAACGACCCGATCGAGCAGCGGCGGCGGCTGGTCGAGCAGTCCCTGCTGGCCGCCGGCGGCGACGTGGAGGCCATGCAGCTCGACGAGGACTTCCTGCAGGCGCTGGAATACGCCATGCCGCCCACCGGAGGCATGGGCGCCGGCATCGACCGGATGATCATGGCCTTCACCGGCAAGAACATCCGCGAGACGATCCTCTTCCCGCTGGTCAAGCCGACGCAGTGACACGGGCGCCGGCCCGCCGCAGCCTGACGGGCAGGCGGGCCGGCCCGCGCAGCACCACGTTCGCCTTGTACGGCGGCGCCGCGACGGCCAGCTCCAGCCCGGGCGCCGCCGAGGCCAGCGCCGACAGCGCGATCTCGCCCTCCATCCTGGCCAGCGTGGCCCCCAGGCAGAAGTGGATGCCGAGCCCGAAGGCGAAGTGCCGGCCGGGCTCCCGGGTCGCGTCGAAGCGTTCTGGGTCGGGGAAGACCGCAGGGTCGCGATTGGCCGCGCCGATCACGGCGAGCACGGGCGTGCCCTTGGGCACCGCCACGCCGCCCAGCTCCGCGTCCTCCAGCGCCACCCGCGACGTGAGCTGAACGGGCGGGTCGTACCTCAGCACCTCCTCCACGACCTGCTTGGGCCGCTGCGCGGCGTGCCCCAGCAGGCCGTGCCGCACCAGGTGGAACACCCCGTTGCCGATGAGGTTGACGGTCGTCTCGTGCCCGGCCACGAGCAGCAGCACGCAGGTGGCCAGCAGTTCGGGCTCGGTCAGCTCGCGCACCTGGGTCAGGGCGCTCAGGAGGTCGTCCCCGGGGCGGCGGCGCCTGAGCGCGGCGAGTTCGCGGAAGTAGTCGCGAAACTCCCTTCCGGCCCGCCCGGTTTCCGATACGAGGTCGTCTGTAAGCATCGGGTCAAGGCCGCGAGCCAGGATTTCGCTCCAGCCACGGAAGCGCTCCGAGTCCTCCTGAGGCACTCCGAGCATCTCGCTGATCACCGTGACCGGCAGCGGGTACGCCAGCCCTTCCACGAGGTCGGCCTCCTCGGGCAGCGTGTCGATCAGCCCGGCCGTGACCGCCTCGACGCGCGGGCGCAGCCGTTCGATCATGCGTGGGGTGAAGGCCCTGCTCACCAGCGCGCGCAGCCTGGTGTGGTCGGGCGGGTCCATCCACAGGAACGACTCAACGGGCTGACCTGGGTCTCTGCCGGGCCCGCCGCCGGGGCCGCGGCCGAAGCGCGGGTCGCGCAGCAGCGTCGCGCACAGCTCGTGGGTGGTGGCGACGAGCAGGCCGACGGGCGTACGGAAGAGGGCGCCGCGAGCGCTCATCTCGCGGTAGCGCGCATATGGATCGCGCAGAAACTCCCGATCGAACGGATCGAAACCCAGGACGTCGGCCGGGCTCGTCGACGGCTGATCCGGAACGGCGGAAGGCTCGACGAGATCGCTCATCGTGGACCGATCGATGCCGACATATCGCGAGTACGTCACACATTTCGGATCATGTCAATAGTGCTCGTCAAGAGTGGCGATTGTCATGCTTGACGACCTTTCCGCGATGCGTTTACCGTCTGCGAGGAGCGACTTGGGCCCGGTCGAGAGGCCCAAGTTCTGCTGTTGGGGGGGAGGGCTCCCGATGGATGTGCTCACTGAAGGCGTTGAGCTGAGCCATGCGGATCTGGCGCTGCTGGCGGAGCTGGCCAAGGGGGTCACGGTAGACCGGGTGGGCAGACGACTGGATATCAGCGGTCGTACGGTACGCCGAAGGCTGCGGGGCATCTGCGACCGCATCGGCGTGGCCACGGCGATCGAGGCCGTGGCCTGGGCGGCCCGCCGCCAGTTGATCTAGCGACGGGAGATCCGGTCGATGCCGGGCTCAGTCGGCGATGCGTACCGCACCGGCCCACGGACGCCCCTCGATCGAGGCGATCCGTACGACGTCGCCGGTCTGCGGCGCGTGCACCATCATGCCGCCGCCGAGGTAGATGCCCACGTGGTGCAGGTCGTTGTAGAAGAACACCAGGTCGCCTGGCCGCAGCTCGGAGCGGTCGATGTGCCTGCCCGCGGTCCACTGGCTGCCGGTGTAGTGCGGCAGCGAGATGCCCACCTTCTGGTAGGCGGCCATGACGAGGCCGGAGCAGTCGTAGGAGCTGGGCCCTTCCGCGCCCCAGACGTACGGCTTGAGCTGTTGCGTGAGTGCCCAGCGGGCGGCCTGCGCGGCCTTGCCGCCGCCCGCGATCGGCAGGTTGACGCGCTGGGCCCGCGTGCCGGACCGGCCCGCCTCGCCCAGGGCCCGCTTGAACAGGTTGCTCTCGACCTTGGTGACGAGTTTGGTGATCTTGTCGCGCTTGGAGTCGAGGTCGCCGACGAGCTTCTCGACCTCCTCGATGCGCGTCTCGGCGCCGGCCTGGGCGCGCTCAGCGGCCTCCCTGGCCTTGGCCACCTGGTTGACCTGCTCGCCCTGCTGCTGCTCCAGCACGTACGTGGTGGCGGCGCTGTCGAGGAAGGTGTCGGGGTCGACGGAGGTGGTGAACGCCAGTGCCCTGCTCAGCCCGCCGGTGATGTAGGCGTTCTCGGCGAGCAGGGCGGCCTTGGCGCGCTTGGCCGCGAAATCGGCCTGACTGGTCGCCAGCGTCTTCTGTGCGGCGTCGGCGGTCTTCTTGGCGGCCTTGAGCTTCTCCCGCTGGCCGTTGTAGTCCTCGGACAGCGTCTCGATCTCCGTGTGCATCTGCTCGACCTGCTTGGCCAGGTCCTGCAGCGAGGGCTTGGGGTCGGCGGACGCCGAGCCGACGGGGACGGCGATCAGGAACGCGGCGACTGTGACACTTACCACACCGAAGGGGCGTGGTCGCCGCGCCTGTTCACGAGGGCGGGCGTGCTTGCCCGCCGACTGCCTCCCGCGGTTGAGCGTGCGCTTCACCAACCAGCTCCTCTCGTCGACGCCTACCGGGTTAGCTGGCGGGTTCGGGCCGGAGCAGCCCTACCGAACGGGTCGGATTCACCCCAGTTGGTGGCGCTGGGAGGACGTCACCGGCGGGTCCCCGGCTCCCCTTGCGGGGATTGGGCGGGTTCGCCGCCTGCGACACGCGGCGAACATCGTCGCTGGACACTAATGCACTCCAGGTTCGGGCTCAACCAGAACTGCCGAGTCTGTAGAGGTTTCACAACTGAAGGGTCACAAGGTGATCTCGTGCCCAACCGTGCCGAACTGACTTTATGTCCTCTTTGCCGTTGGTTCCGCCGGAACGAGGGTGCACGCGGGTTTCGTGCACACATGGCCACCCGATGTAACAAGATAGGCCGAGACATGGGAGTTAGGGCTGAGCCGTAATGACATCTGTACCCTGGAGAGCCATGGAGCAGGTGGCGGAACTGACGATGCCGGAGACCGCGGTGGTGGTCAGGCGTGCCCGCACGCCCGACGTGCGCTCGGTCAGACGTCTCGTCGACACCTACGCGGGCGCCGGTCCGCGGCTCCTGGAGAAGGCCACGGTGACCCTGTACGAAGACGTACAGGAGTTCTGGGTGGCAGAGCGGGGCGGGCAGGTTGTCGGCTGCGGTGCGCTCCACGTGCTTTGGGAAGACCTCGCCGAGGTCCGCACCGTCGCCGTGGATCCAGAGTGCCGGGGCAAGGGCGTCGGCCATCGGATCGTCTCGGCGCTCATACAGCAGGCGACGGATCTGGGTCTGCGACGTGTATTCTGTCTGACTTTTGAGGTCGACTTCTTCGCGAGGCACGGCTTTCGCCCTATACAGGGCACGCCGGTCTCTCCAGAGGTGTACGCCGAACTCCTGGCCTCGTACGACGAGGGCGTGGCGGAGTTCCTCGACCTGGAACACGTGAAACCGAACACCCTGGGCAACACCCGCATGCTGCTCCATCTGACATCGGGTGACGCGGACCCTGACCTGATGGAAAGGTGATTGTTGATACCTATGTCGATACGTTGGGCAGCACAGGCATGTGTCCTGACACGTGCCACATGCGCACTCGAAGCGAGGTGACACGGTGAGTACCGGACAGCCGCCGTATCCACAGGACCCATCCGGCGAGAATTCTGCACCCGGCACCCCGTACGGGCAGCAGAACGCGGGCCGCCACCCCGGCGAACCCGACCCGGACGCGACTGTGATCGGCTACCGGGCGGACGACGCCTATGGGCAGCAGCCCCAGTACGGACAGCAGCAACAGCAGCACGGCTACGGCCAGCAGCAGCCCCAATACGGTCAGCAGCAGTACGGCCAGCAGCAGCCCTCGCAGCCCGGCTACGGGCAGCAGGGTTACGACCAGGGCTACGGCCAGCAGGGCTACGGTCAGCAGCAACAGCAGCAGTACGGCTACGGCCAGCAGCCCCAGTCGGGCCAGCAGCCGCAGTACGGGCAGCAGGGCTACGGCCAGCAGCAGCAGTCGCAACCCGACTACGGCCAGCAGTACGCCCAGCAGCCCCAGTCCCAGCCCGACTACAGCCAGCAGCAGGGCTACGGCCAGCAGGGTTACGGCCAGCAGCCCCAGTCGGGCCAGCAGTACGGTCAGCAGCCGCAGTCCCAGCCCGACCACGGGCAGCAGGGCTACGGCCAGCAGGCGCAGTCGGGCCAGCAGTACGGTCAGCAGGGCTACGGCCAGCAGCAGGGCTACGGCCAGCAGCAGCAGTCGCAGCCCGGCTACGCCCAACCCGGCTACGGCCAGCAGGCCGGCTACGGCGACCAGCAGCAGTACGGCCAGCAGGCCGGCTACAGCGACCAGCAGCAGTACGGCCAGGCCGCCTACGGGCAGCCGCAGGCGTACGGCCAGGGCGGTTACGGCCAGCAGCCCGGCTACGGGCAGCAGGGCTACGGCGCGCCGGTCGGCGTACAGCCTCCGGGGGCCCCTGCGCCGCTGGCGGAGTGGTGGCAGCGGTTGGTGGCCAGGATCATCGACGGCGTCATCTTCGGCGTGGTGCTGGCCGTCGTGAGCATCGTGCTCACCAGCGTCCTGAGCCCAAGCTACGACTCCGTCACCGGCATCACGTCGGGTCTCTTCAACGCCTTCCTCGTCAGCCTTGTCATCGGGTTGGTCATCGGCGCCATCTACATCGTCTATGACTTCCAACTACACAAGGCGAAGGGCCAGTCGGTCGGCAAGATGGTCATGGGCATCAAGACCGTCAAGGTCGGCTCGATGATGTCGCCGGCAGGTCTTCCCACTGATGCCGCGCTCAAGCGGTCGGTGGTGACAGTTGGCGTCTACCTCCTCTACGGGGTCCCGTTCGGGATGTACCTGGCCGGGCTGTTCTACGCGCTCAACGGCGCCTCGCAGCTCTGGGACAAGCCGCTGCAGCAGACGTTCGCGGACAAGATCGCGGGCACGGTCGTGGTGAAGATCAAGTAATCCGTCACGACGCAAACACAGGGGCCGGCTTCCCGCCGGCCCCTGTGTTTTGCCCGCGGGTCCGTACGAAAATGGTTCGTGATCGGCGCCGTCGACGACGTGAGGTGGAGTTATGGCCGGGGCGGTGGCGCGGCTGGACGGGCCATCCGCGGAATGGTGGGAACGACTCGCCGCCCGGCTGATTGAAGCGCTCGTCTTCGGGGTCATCTATTACATTCTGTTCATCGTGCTGTGGGGCGCCTTCCGAACCGTCGGCGGGCTCGACGTGTTCGACGGGCGGCTGCCCGGCGTGCTGGCGTGGCTGGTGGCCGGGCTGGGTTATGCGGGCTACGACTGGCGGGCGCATTGCCGGCGTGGCCGTACCTTCGGTAAGGCGATCATGGGGATTCGCCTCGCCTCGGCCGGTCTTGCGCCCCTGGCGCTGCTCAAACGAGCCCTGGTCTATCCCGCCCCGGTGTTGCTCATGGGCATTCCGGTGGTCAATCTCCTGACCGGAATGCTGCTGTTCGGGGTGGGGCTGCTCATCCTGGTGGACAAGCCGCTCGAGCGGGGCCGCACGACAGACTGGCCGGAACGCGGGTGGTAAAAGATCTTCGCTGAGCCGGGCGTACCTGGGGCGATGTCTTTTCGCAAAATTTTCGCATGATCCGGTAAGGAGCCTGGAGAGACTGGCATTAGGCTATGGGGCATCCGGGTTGCCGGATCTTGGCGCCCCTGCGACACGCAGGGCATCTGTGTGCCGCTATGGTCGGGTACGGGTGGTTGTCGCCCGCGTGTCATGAGGGGCCAGGGCTCCCTGTGGCGACGCTCCAGGCGCTTAATGCGCCCCCGAAACCCCGCAAGCCGTGGAGGCGAGGCCGAATGGAAGCCCTAACGGACGTATTGTCAGCGCTCATCCCACCGGCCGTGGTGGGCGGCGCCTTCATCTATGGCGTAGTGAAGTTGGTCCGGTCCGAGGCTGTGGGGGGCCGTCGAAACCGCGAGGATCAGCCCGAGAGCCACAACTGATCGGCGACTCAGCCGAATCCCCGTACGCTGAATTGTCTCAGCGCCTTTCCGGGTATATGTTTGGGCAGGCGAATGAAACAATGCTCCGCGAAAGGATTGCGTACATGGCCAAGCAGATCCAGGAGATTCTCATCGATGACCTCGATGGGGGCGAGGCCAATGAGACGGTCAGCTTCGCTATTGACGGCTCCACCTATGAGATTGACCTCAGCGACCTTAACGCGAAGAAGCTGAGGGACGCCCTCACGCCTTTCGTGCAGCACGCGCGCAGGGCGGGAGCCGTGGCCGTGCGCCGTCGCGGTCGCGGCGGCACCCGTGCGATGAGCCGCGAGAAGAGCTCGGAGATCCGGCAGTGGGCCAAGGCTCACGGCCTGCCGGTCAGCGAGCGCGGCCGCATCGCCTCCACCGTCGTGGAGAAGTACGAAGCTGCTCACTAAGGAGCCGTCTCTCGACCATGCGCTTATGATGCTCGCCTTGGACCCCGGCGGCCGCCATAAGCGCATGATCGTTTCTGGGGTGCTCCCGAAACCAGGGCCGCCCCGGAGGACGGTCTCCTGAGGCTCTCATATGCGGGCGTTTTGGGCGTGCGCGTTCAGGCTCGTCCGTGGCGCCGTTTCACCGGCGGGCGCCCGCATATGCGACGACGCCCGTGATGGCGCCCGGGATGACGTCTGCGATGGCGCCCGTGATGGCGTCTGTGTTGACGTCGTGCCCGCGTGCGTGCCGAATGCCGCCCGGGGCGGGCATACCTCATTCGCGCGTCCCCGGCGCATGGCGTGGCGGTCGTCCACATTGCCGTACGGGGGCGGCATTGCCGAGCCCTCCGCGGACGGGCATGGCGGTCCTAGTAAGCGGTCACGGAACCGGCCCTGGAACGCGCCATCGCAAAATCATCGGCACGGTTAAGCCCGGTGCCCCTTCACGCGCTGTAACGCCAAAGCGCGATCCCGACTGGCGTCCCGCCGATGAAACCCGGTGCCCCCGGATATGTAGGCTCTCTTGATATCGCGCCCGCCGAGAGGCGGCGGGCCGGGCATAAGCCGCAAGTATGAGCGTCGCTCGCGCAATCTCTCTTCCCCATGCGTCCGCGCACAATCCGGCTGTCTCGTGAGTGCGCCTGATTGCGATTGCCGTGCACCTGCAACTGCAAGCGGTGGTGGCGAATGCCGTGCAACGTTCATGGACTGTGTCTCAAGGGTCTCGAGGTACGTCTCATGATGCGCGGTGCGGTTCGGTAACCCGGCTGACCGGATGCGGATTACCGATTACCGTCAGTACGGGAGCGCGGGCCGACGCGGGGTGCGAGGCGCGGCGCGCGGCGGGTGCCGCGTCGTGCTCAGGGCGCAGCGCCGTCGCTTGGCCAAGCCTCGTGTGACCACATAGGATGATTGCGTAACAGATACGGACGTGGCATCTGAGATGCGCGGGCGAAGTGGCGTCCCCTCGTCGGCTTCGAGCCCGGTGTCCTGAGGCATCCGTCTACGCCGTGGGTGGCCTTTTCAGCCGCTTCCGCGAAGCGTCCCAAACATCGTTCGCTTGCGGCGTATCGGGAACACGTCACCCCCGAACAGTAGTTGGATGGAGGGTGAACGCCCTGCTCTCGGGGAACGTCTCTGCTATAGAGCGTGTCAGCGGCAGTGGGCACGGTTCGCCGAGCCAGGGCTAGCATGCGGGAGGACGGGACCGGATTTACCGGCCTGACTGACCGCTCTGTGAGGAGCGACGAGATGTTCGAGAGGTTCACCGACCGAGCGAGGCGTGTTGTCGTCTTGGCCCAAGAAGAGGCCAGGATGCTCAACCACAACTACATCGGCACTGAGCACATTCTTCTTGGCTTGATCCACGAAGGTGAGGGCGTGGCCGCCAAGGCTCTGGAGAGCCTCGGCATCAGCCTTGAGGGTGTGCGTCAGCAGGTCGAGGAGATCATTGGCCAGGGCCAATCGGCTCCGTCGGGGCACATTCCGTTCACCCCGCGGGCCAAGAAGGTCCTCGAGCTGTCGCTCCGTGAGGCTTTGCAACTGGGTCACAACTACATCGGCACCGAGCACATCCTGCTCGGGCTCATCCGTGAGGGTGAAGGTGTGGCGGCTCAGGTGCTGGTCAAGCTTGGAGCTGATCTCAACCGTGTGCGGCAGCAGGTCATCCAGTTGCTCCACGGCTACCAGGGCAAGGAGCCGGCCGCGGCGGGCGGCCCTCAGGAGTCGGCCCCGTCCACGTCCCTGGTGCTCGACCAGTTCGGCCGCAACCTGACCCAGGCCGCCCGCGAGGGCAAGCTGGACCCGGTCATCGGCCGCGAGAAGGAGATCGAGCGGGTCATGCAGGTCCTCTCCCGGAGGACCAAGAACAACCCCGTTCTCATCGGCGAGCCTGGCGTCGGCAAGACCGCCGTCGTCGAGGGCCTGTCCCAGAAGATCGTCAGGGGCGAGGTGCCCGAGACGCTGAAGGACAAGCAGCTCTACACGCTTGACCTCGGCGCCCTGGTCGCCGGCTCCCGCTACCGCGGCGACTTCGAAGAGCGCCTGAAGAAGGTGCTCAAGGAGATCCGCACCCGCGGCGACATCATCCTGTTCATCGACGAGCTGCACACGCTCGTGGGCGCGGGCGCGGCAGAGGGCGCGATCGACGCCGCCAGCATCCTCAAGCCGATGCTGGCCCGCGGCGAGCTGCAGACCATCGGCGCGACCACGCTCGACGAATACCGCAAATACCTGGAGAAGGACGCGGCGCTGGAGCGGCGCTTCCAGCCGATCCAGGTGGCCGAGCCGTCGCTCAGCCACACGATCGAGATCCTCAAGGGCCTGCGCGACCGCTACGAGGCGCACCACCGCGTGTCCATCACCGACGACGCGCTGGTGGCCGCCGCGCAGCTCGCCGACCGCTACATCAGCGACCGCTACCTTCCCGACAAGGCGATCGACCTCATCGACGAGGCCGGGTCCCGGATGCGCATCCGCAGGATGACCGCCCCGCCCGACCTGCGCGAGTACGACGAGAAGATCGCCAACGTGCGCCGCGACAAGGAGTCCGCGATCGACGCGCAGGACTTCGAGAAGGCCGCTGCCCTCCGCGACCAGGAGAAGCAGCTCCAGCTCAAGCGCGAGCGGCGGGAGAAGGAGTGGAAGGCCGGCGACATGGACGTCGTGGCCGAGGTCACCCAGGAGCTCATCGCCGAGGTCCTGGCGACCGCCACCGGCATCCCGGTCTTCAAGCTGACCGAGGAGGAGTCGCAGCGCCTGCTCCGCATGGAGGACGAGCTCCACAAGCGGATCATCGGCCAGGACGACGCCATCAAGGGTCTGTCGCGCTCCATCCGGCGCACCCGCGCCGGTCTGAAGGACCCGCGCCGTCCCGGTGGGTCGTTCATCTTCGCCGGTCCCTCCGGTGTCGGCAAGACCGAGCTGTCCAAGGCTCTGGCGGAGTTCCTCTTCGGTGACGAAGACGCTCTGATCAGCCTGGACATGTCGGAGTTCATGGAGAAGCACACCGTCTCCAGGCTGTTCGGCTCGCCTCCCGGCTACGTCGGCTACGAGGAGGGCGGCCAGCTCACCGAGAAGGTGCGGCGCAAGCCGTTCTCCGTGGTCCTGTTCGACGAGATCGAGAAGGCCCACCCCGACATCTTCAACTCGCTGCTGCAGATCCTGGAAGACGGTCGCCTGACCGACGCCCAGGGCCGGGTGGTCGACTTCAAGAACACGGTCATCATCATGACCACCAACCTCGGCACCCGCGACATCTCCAAGGGCATCGGGGTCGGGTTCGCGAAGTCCAACGACACCGAGTCCAACTACGAGCGGATGAAGGCGAAGGTCCAGGAGGAGCTCAAGCAGCACTTCCGGCCCGAGTTCCTCAACCGTGTCGACGACATCGTGGTCTTCCACCAGCTCACGCCGAACGAGATCATCAAGATCGTGGATCTGATGCTCGCCCAGGTCGACGGCAGGCTGAAGGACCGCGACATGGGGCTCGACGTCTCGCCCGAGGCCAAGCAACTGCTCGCCGACCGCGGCTACGACCCGGTCATGGGCGCCCGGCCGCTGCGCCGGACGATCCAGCGGGAGCTGGAAGACTCACTGTCGGAGAAGATCCTCTACGGCGAGCTCCGGCCCGGTCAGGTCGTGAAGGTGACGGTGGAGGGCGAGGGCGACAACGCCAAGTTCATCTTCAGGGGCGAGTCCGTCGCGAAGATCCCGGACTCGGCGGCGGCGATCGCCGCCCCGATCCAGAACTGACGCCCAGTCCGTCCGGGCTGACGGAAGCCCCCGTGTGAGGTCTTTCACCCTCACACAGGGGCTCTCCGCATGTTGGGGCGGCTCGCCGCGCCTTCCACCCTGGGAGCCCGCAGGTTCGGAAGCCGCAGGTCGGCGTACGGCTTCACCTGCGGAGCCAGGTACGGGTGGACGTGCATGGCCGGGACATGCCGGAGACTCTCATGCGGAAGGTGCTGCGGCTTCCGTCCGGAAGAACCGGGCGGTGTCGTCGTCGGCGGGAAAGTACGCCTCGACGGCGATCTCTTCCAGCGTGACGTCGAAGGCGGCGCCGAACGTGGTGATGGTGTTGATGAAACACAGCTCCGCGCCGCGATGACAGATGCGGATGGGCAGTGCGATGTCGGCGGGATCGGGCGGCGGCGGATCGTCGTCGGGGCCGTAGGACAGCAGCTCTTCATACAGCGCGCTCAACTCCGCATCACCGGCCTGCGCCACCTGGCGGGCGAGCCGGGGCAACAGGTGCGCGCGGACCTGCCCGAGGTTGCGCAGCCGCGGCGCGAACCCGCCCGGATGCAGGCCCAGCCGCATCATGTTGACCGGAGGCCGCAGCAACGCCGGATCGACGCCCTCCAGGAAGACGTCGATCGCGGTGTTGGCGAGCAACAGGTTCCAATGGCGGTCCACGGCGAGCGCCGGATACGGTTCGTGCCCCCGCAGGATCTGCTCCAGGGCATTCCGCGCCGAGGCCAGGTGCGGATCTTCCAGCGGCCGCTCCCGGACGACGGGCGCGTGCCCGGCCGCGACCAGCAGGCGGTTGCGTTCCCGCAACGGCACGCCCAGATGCTCGGCCAGACGCAGCACCATGGGGCTACTGGGAATGGTCCGTCCCGTCTCCACGAAGCTGACGTGCCGGGCGGACACCTCCGCCTGAATCGCCAGATCCAACTGGCTGAGCCCTCTGCGGTGCCGCCACTCGCGCAGCAGCTCACCGACCGGCCGGTCCTGCATCATGCGGCGATTATCGCCCCGCCTCTCCATCACCGCGATTACATGCCATGTAATCGACAGGGGCGGGCGGCGGCTGGGACGGTGACCCGCATGAGCGACAACAGCAAGGCCGCACGCAACAAGCAGCTCGCCCTCCACGGCTTCACCCAGTTCGCGGCGGGGAACATCGACGTGCTCCGTACCCTCTTGGCGGAGGACTTCATCGAGCACAGCCCGGGCAATCCCTCTGGGCGGGAGGCGTTCATCGAGTTCATCGCCGAGGCTCCCGTGGCCCGCGCCCGGCTCGACCTCAAACGGGTCATCGCCGACGGCGATCACGTGGTCATGCACTACCACATGGTCACGGACGACGACCCGCGCGGCACCGCCGTCGTCGATATCTGGCGGCTGGTCGACGAGCAGATCGTCGAGCACTGGGATGTCGTCCAGCCGGTGCCGGACGCCGCGCAGGTTCCCCAGGGAATGTTCTGAGCGGACAGCAAGTCCTCCTGGCAACTGCAGAACCTGACAGCACCTGCTCACCTATTGATCCCCGGACAGCACCGAACTCCCGGTCAACTCTCGCCACCGCGGAGGCTGTGCCAGGTCCGGTGGCACCCGGGGGTCCGACCGGGGAACGGCGTGATCGCCGCTTGCACCATTGTTGATCTGTTCACTCTCACCGTCGCAGGCCCGCGCCACCAGCTCCTAACGGGCCCAAACTGTCTCGACACAGTTGACCGAAATCACCCGTAGTCGCCGGGGAAGAAGCCCTCATCCTCCTCGTCGGGGTGCGTGGGCGCATACTGCTGCAGCGTGCCGTCCCGCAGCATCCACACCCGAAAGAACGACTCCTCTTGATCCATCAGGAACACCTGGACGGCGTTCGGGCATCGCCAGGCGATGCCCTGGACCCGATCAAGGACCGCGGGCAGATCAGCGTTGTTGAGCGCCCTGGCCCACACGGTGCACTCGGGGAACTTCCAACCACCCCACTGCGAATCCTGGCCAGTCGTCTCGGTCAGGAACCCACATCCCGTTCCTGGCCGGTCCCGCCGCGGAGCCTCGGCCCGCAACCACTCGCTGAACGCCTCAACGTTGGGCCGGTCCATCGCATCAACCGACACCATGACATTCGCCACCCAGCTCACCAGGCGATTATCGGGCACATCCCTCTGACGCCTTTGGAGCGCTCGGTCGTCGGGGCCCGTCCGGACGTCGGTGCTTCGTCGCCGGCTGGTACGGCCTTTTCTGGGACTCAGCGGGTCCGTGCCGGTCGCGTTGTGGCCGTAGCGCTTGACCGTCGACCCTGAAGCCCCGGCTTCTCGCGTCCTCTTCCTCCCCGGGATCCTCCCAGTGGTCCAGGTCCTGATGCCAGTTCCACTCGTCGTAGAGGAAGGCGACCATGGCGCTTGCCGCCGTCCAGTTCGGTGGGTCAGAGGCGAGAACTCGGTCGCACGGCTCCACTGCCCGATCCCGGCAGTACGCCAACCGCGCGGCCTTCTCCTCCTCCCAGGGGTCCCACGAGTCTGGGGCGTAGTCCTGACGGATCTCGGCGGAGGCCGTCGCGTACAGGTTGATCAGGGCGCAGGCCGCCACGGGATCGCCTCCGCCCGAACGGATCAGGCGCTCTTCCGCCTCCCAGCGCTCATGCGGGCGGAAGAGTGCCTGATCCCGGCGCAAGGTCAGCAGTCGACCGAACTCCCGACGCGTCGCTGTCATCGGCCGCGACGCGCAGGACTTCGGCGGCCTCCCCGGCGCGGCTGTCCCGTATCAGGCGATGGGCTCTGGTGATGACAAGATCAACGATCAATTGTCATGACAACCGGCGTGAGCGTGCCGACTTCGGTGAGCTGCGGCGACATTGGGCGGGGTGGTGGCCGTCTGTCGGTTGTGGGCGGGGCTGAGATGGTTTCTGCGCGCCTGGCGCGCCGGGGTCGGGCACGGGGCCCGGTCTCCGGGTGGTGGTCGTCGACCGGAAGTTTGGGCGGCGTACGCGGGCATCGTGGGAAATTCGCACTTGCCGGAGGCCGAGAAGTGAGAAAGTTGCCGTCGTTGCGCAATTGTTGGATGGGTGGGTATCCCGCCACGGCGAGTAGTACTACACTCCGTAGAGCAAGCCAGTCTCATCCACGTGAGCCACAACAGCGTGATCCTAAACTGAGGCTGCTCCCTCGGGAGTAGGAAACAGTCAACTCAGGGCGGACGCGCACGCCACCGGCAAGCAGGCAAGCTCACAGGGTTCGCACGTCCGAGGCGGGCGACGGGAACACTAATGCAAGCCGTGGAGGAAACCGATGCGCCTGCGTCACGATGACGGAACGCTCGTTCACCTCGCCTACAACGCAGGCGTCCACCCCGCTGAGGACCTGGAGAACCTCATCGCGCACCTGACCCGCTACGCGGTCCCCGTGCGCAAGCGGCTGGGCGTGGAGCGCATGGGCATCGGGCTGTGGCTGTCCCCGAGCGTGGCCGACCACCTCACGGCCGACCGCATCGAGCTCGTACGGCTGCGCCGCTCCCTGGAGGAGCGCGGCCTGGAGGTCGTCAGCCTCAACGGCACCGGCGGACGCAACCAGGAGGTCCCCGGCCCCGACTGGGCCAAGCCCGAGCGTTACCGCTACACCATGGCGCTGGCCAAGATCCTGGCGTTCCTGCTGCCGGAGGACGTACGGTTCGGCAGCATCTCGACGATCCCGATCGGCTGGCGCCGCGACTGGCCCGCTGACCTGCACACCATCGCCACCCGGCGGCTGGAGCGGCTGGCCCGCGAGTTGCGCGGCATCTACAGCACGACCGGCAAGACGATCAGGGTCGGGTTCGAGCCGTGGCCAGGGTGCGTGCTTGAGACCACCGAGCAGGCGCTTGAGCGGGTGGGCGGCATCGACTCCGAGCACCTGGGCGTCTGCCTGGACGCCTGCCACCTCGCCTGTGGGGCCGAGGAGCCCGGGGCGGCGCTGAAGGGGCTGGCCGAGGCCGGGGCGCCCGTGGTCAAGCTCGGCCACGTGCACAACCACACGGGTGAGACGCCCAGCACGGGCGCGGTGCTGCAGGACACGTTGACGGCCATGCTGTCGGGCGCGGTGAGCGGGAGCGCGCACATCGAGGTCGAGACGCACAACCTGACCGTCCCGGGGCGGGCCAAGGGGCCGGGGGCGCTGGTGTCGCTGCTGGCCGAGGAGCTGGCCTGGGCACGGACGAACCTGACCAGCCTCGGGCTGCAACTCGCCGCATAAGCCCTCCGGGGTGCCCGGCTGGCGCGTCCCGGTGCTCATGGGCGTGTCTCCGGCCCTCGTAGGCGCGTCTCTGGCGCTCGGCGGGGCGGGCGACGCCAAGTTCAAGTCGCAACGGGCAAGTGCGGCCCGGTGCGGAGGTGGGGTTGTCGCCGAGGGCTGGGGTTCAGAGGTTGGTGAACCAGCTCGGTGTGTCCAGGCGCCAGGGGTTGCCCGGTGTCATCGTGCGTAGGTCCGACTCCAGGGCGGTGAGGCGTTCCTCGCCCAGTTCGTCGGCCCAGCGGGCGCGCAGGGTGTCGAAGATGCGGGCCGAGAGGTGGAGGGCTTCCCTCCCGTACGGGGTGAGGCGGACGAGCTTGCGCCTGGTGTCGTGTGGGTCGGTGGTGCGTTCGGCGTAGCCGACGCGTTCGAGGGTGTCGATGGTCTTGCCTGCGGCCTGTTTGGAGACGCCCAGCGTACGGCCCAGTTCGACGGCCGTGGTGCCGTCCGGGCCGATGGCCTGCATGACGAATCCGTGCATGGGCCTCATGTCGGGGTGACCCTGCCGGGCCAACTCGGCATGCAGTTCGTCGATCAACATCCGGAACGCGAGCAGCAGCCGCAGGGGCAGCTCGAAGCCGTGGCTTGACACGATAGACAACCTGGTTAACTATATGGACAACGTAGTTGCCTATCTTAGGGGGTTGACGGCATGGCCGTCATACGTGACGTGGAAGCGCGTCGTTCGGAGACGCCGGGCGGGGTCATGACGACGTTCGCCTCGCCGACGCAGGGAGGGGCCTCCAGGTCCCTGTGGAAGGTCGAGGCGCGGCCGGGCGCGGTAGGGCCCGAGCACGACTTCGACAGCGAGCAGGTGTGGAGCTGGGTCGCCGGTGCGGCGACCGTCGAGCTGGGCGGGCGGGCGTACGCAGTCGCGGCCGGCGACACGGTCGTCATGCCGGCCCGTACGGTGCGGCGGGTCCTGGCCGACCCCGCCACCGGCTACACCGCCGTCGTCACGGCGCCCGCCGGTGCCCGTGCGCTGGCCGCCGACGGCGCCGACTACGGCGTTCCGCCGTGGATCGCGTGAGAGGAGCCGTAGATGCCGGTTGTCAAGGCGGTGGACGCGCGCAGGACCGAGACCCCCAACGGGGTCATGACCACCCTCGCCTCCCCGACTCAGGGGGCGGCCGGGGCGGCCGTGTGGCGGGTGGCGGCCAGGCCGGGGATGGTGGGGCCGGTGCACGCGTTCGACGCGGAGCTGGTGTGGACGTGGCTCGCCGGCTCCGCGGTGGTCGAGCTGGGCGGCGAACGGCATGAGGTGGCCGCGGGCGACACGATGGTGCTGCCCGCGGACGTCGGGCGGCAGATGTTCGCCGACGCCGAGCACGGGTTCGTGTCGGTCGTGGTGGCCGGGGCCGGGGCGCGGGTGTACAACCCGGGCGGGGTGTCGGAGGCCGACGCGTGCGACCTGGCCCCCAAGGACGACGAACGGCTCGTACCGCCCTGGATGAGCTAACCCAGGATGAAGCCGGGCCCTCAAGAGTGGGGGAGGCGGGTGAGCGGCCGTGCCCGCCAGGGCTGGCCGGGCTGCCCTCAGGCGCGGGTGAGGCCGAGTGGCACGGCCGGGCCCGCCAGGGCTCTGAGGCGTGGGGGAGACCGAGTGGCGCGGCTGGGCCCGCCAGGGCTCTCAGGCGTGGGGGAGGCGGTAGGTGCCGTCGTCGAGCGACTCGGCCAGGCCGTCGGCCACCAGGCCGTCGAGGGCGCGTTCGCGCTGCACCGCGTCGTCCCACACGGCGTCGAGCGCCGCCTTGGGGACGGGGCCGTGGGCCGCGCGCAGCACCTCCAGCAGGCGGCCCCGGCACTGGCGGTCGGTGCCCGCGTAAGTCTGGCCCTTGCGCGCGGGGCCCTCGTACGGCGGCTTGCCCGCCAGGCGCCAGGCGCACACGTGCGCGATCGGGCAGTCGGCGCAGCGCGGTGCGCGTGCCGTGCACACCAGCGCCCCCAGCTCCATCACCGCCACGCCCCAGCGGGCCGCGCCCAGCTCGGGCAGCAGGCTCTCCGCCAGCCGCCGCTCGGTCGCCGAGGTGGCGGTCGGCGGGTATTCCTCCGCGCGGACCGACCTGGCGAACACGCGCCGCACGTTGGTGTCGAGCACGGCGTGCCGCCCGCCGTAGGCGAAGCTGGCCACGGCGGCCGCGGTGTATTCGCCGATGCCGGGCAGTGACAGCAGGGTCGCGTGGTCGGCGGGCACCTCGCCGCCGTGCTCGTCGGTGATGGCGCGGGCACAGGCGTGCAGGCGTAGCGCCCGGCGCGGATAGCCGAGCCGGCCCCAGTGGCGTACGGCCTCGCCGGGCTGCTCGGCGGCCAGGGCCTTGGGGGCGGGCCAGCGTTCCATCCACTCGTGCCAGACGGGCAGGACGCGTACGACAGGGGTCTGCTGCAGCATGATCTCGCTGACCAGCACCCCCCAGGGGGTCGCGTCGGTCGCCCGCCAGGGGAGGTCCCGGGCGTTGTCCTCGTACCAGTCCAGAACGGGGGCGTGCAGGAGGTTCGGCTCAACCACAAGGTCAAGCGTATTCGGAGATGACGCCCTTCGGCGTGTCGTCACTCTTCGTCGTCGCCCGCTCACCATCCTTGGCCTATGGACCCCGATACGATGCGTGGTGACGGCGGTGACATCTACTGGCGGCGCCGGATGAGCGTACTGGTGGCAGTGCTCGTCGTGGTGGCCGTTGTGGCGTGGGCGTGCTCCAGCGGGGGCAGTGGGCCCAAGCGCACGTCCGGCGCCCAGTCGTCGCCGAGCGTCGGCGCCACGCCTTCCGCCGATCCCCTGCTGGCGGGGCTGCGTACGCTGGCCATGGGCACGGCCAGCCCGTCGCCGACCCCCACACCCTCCCCCAAGGCGGCCCCCCAGGAGCGTCCCAGGCGGCCAGGGGAGCCGTGCGCGGACGACGACCTCGTGCTCAGCCTCCAAGGCGGCAGGGAGCAGATCTACGCGGGCGACTCCCGGCCCAGCTTCCTGGTCACGTTGGTGAACACGGGCCCGGTGATGTGCACGGCCGACGTGGGGCCGCGCGCGATGGAGATCCGCATCACCTCGGGGGCGGACCGGATCTGGTCCACCGCCGACTGCGTGAGCGGTGAGGGGAGCGAGGTCAAGGAGCTGCAGCGCGGGGTGCCGTACGTGCGGTCGCTGGAGTGGGACCGTCGGCGGTCCAGCTCCGACTGCCGGTCCACTCCGTCGACGGCCCTTCCGGGGACCTACGTGACCACGGTCAGGATGGGGAAGCTGCGCACCGACAAGGGGATCTTCCACCTCCGCTGAGCGGCCCCCGAAGGTGTGGAAAGGGTCAGACGTAGCGTTCGAGGATGGAGGACTCGGCCAGGCGGGAGAGCCCCTCGCGGACGCTGCGGGCCCGCGACTCGCCCACACCCCCCACCGCCTGCAGGTCGTCGATGCCGGCCGCCAGGAGCTTCTGCAGGCTGCCGAAGTGGTCGACCAGCCGGTCGACCACCGTGGCGGGCAGGCGGGGCACCTTGGCCAGCAGGCGGAAGCCGCGCGGGCTGACCGGGCTCTCGAGCTGGTCGGCGCCGCTGTGGCCGAGGACGCGGGCCACGGCCGTGAGGTCGAGCAGGTCGGTGCTCGACAGCTTGTCGAGGCCGTGCAGGGCCTCCACCAGGCGCCTCTGGCGGCGGCCGGACGGGGCCGGGAGATAGTCGCGGACGACCAGCTCGCGCTCGGAGTCGACGCCGGCCACCAGCTCGTCGAGCTGCAGCGAGAGCAGACGGCCGTCGGTGCCCAGCTCGACCACGTAGCCCTTGATCTCGTCGGAGATGCGGCGGACCATCTCCAGGCGCTGCGCCACGGCCGACACGTCTCTGACCGTGACCAGGTCTTCGATCTCGAGGGCGGACAGCGTGCCGGACACCTCGTCGAGGCGGTGCTTGTAGCGCTCGAGGGTGGCCAGGGCCTGGTTGGCCTTGGACAGGATGGCCGCCGACTCCTCCAGGACGTAGCGGATGCCGTCGAGGTAGAGGGCGATGATGCGCATGGACTTGCTGATGGCGATGATCGGCAGGCCGGTCTGGCGGGCCACCCGCTGGGCGGTGCGGTGGCGGGTGCCGGACTCGTCGGTGGGGATGGACGGATCGGGCACGAGGTGCACGGCGGCACGGACGATCTTGTCGTCGCCGCTCACCACGATGGCGCCGTCCATCTTGGCCAGCTCGCGCAGCAGGGTGGCCGAGAAGTCGACGTCGAGCTCGAAACCGCCGCTGCAGACCTCTTCGACGACCTTGTTGTAGCCGAGCACGATCAGCCCGCCGGTCTGCCCGCGCAGGATGCGCTCCAGGCCGTCGCGCAGAGGTGTGCCCGGCGCCACAGCGGCCAGGGCTTCGCGACGCCGGTCGTCCGGACTCCTATCCACCTGACCCCCGTGTCGATCGGTCACCTCAGCTTAGCCGTGCTATGTGACGTGTGTGAGAGCGTCCCAGACGTTCTCCGCCTGCACCACCTCGAAGCCGGGCGCGAACGCGACCGGCCCCACGGGCACCAGCGCGCGCTGGCCGGGGCGCTTGCCGGTGCCCTCTTCGAGCGACCCGGCGGGCACCAGGGCGCGCTTGAAGCCCAGCCGCGCCGCCTCGGTCAGCCGCCTGCGCACGTCTTTCACGGGGCGCAACTCGCCCGCCAGGCCCACCTCGCCCAGCGCCACCAGCCCCGGGGGCAGCGGCTTGTCGCCGGCGGCGCTGGCGACGGCGAGCATGACCGACAGGTCGACGGCCGGATCGGCCAGCTTGATGCCGCCGACCGTCGCGGTGAACACGTCGCAGCCCCCGAGCCGGGCGTTGAGCCGCCGCTCGAGCACGGCGAGGACCATCTGCACGCGGTAGGTGTCGAGGCCCGAGGAGGTGCGCCGGGGCTGCTGGGCCTCGGTGCGGGCGACGAGGGCCTGCACCTCGGCGGGCAGCGGGCGGGTGCCCTCGACGGTGACCGTGACGCAGGTGCCGGGCACCGGCTCGCTGCGCCGCGAGACGAACAGCCCGCTCGGGTCGGTGATGCCCTCGATGCCCCGCTCGTGCAGGTCGAAGCAGCCGATCTCGTCGGTGGGGCCGAACCGGTTTTTGATCGCGCGCACCATCCGCAGCCGGGAGTGGCGGTCGCCCTCGAAGTTGAGCACCACGTCGACCAGGTGCTCAAGGGTGCGGGGGCCCGCGATGGAGCCATCCTTGGTGACGTGGCCGACGAGGACGGTGGCCAGGTTGCGCTCCTTGGCCAGGCGTACGAGGTTGGCCGCCACCTCGCGCACCTGCGTCACCCCGCCGGGCACGCCCGTGGCCTGCGCGGAGCCGATCGTCTGGACCGAGTCGACCACCAGCAGCCGGGGCTGGACCTTCTCCACGTGGGTCACCAGGGCCGACAGCTCGGTCTCCGCCGCCAGGTAGAGCTGGTCCTGGATCGCGCCGATGCGGTCGGCCCGCAGCCGCACCTGGGCCGCCGACTCCTCGCCCGTCACGTAGAGGACGGTGGCCCGCTCGGCGATGCGCGCGGCGGCCTCCAGCAGCAGCGTGGACTTGCCGATGCCAGGCTCGCCGGCCAGCAGCACCACCGCGCCGGGCACCAGACCGCCGCCCAGCACCCGGTCGAGCTCGGCCACGCCGGTGCTGCGGGCGGTCGCCACCTCGGCCTTGACCTGGCCGATCGGCAGGGCGGGCGCGCTGGTGGCGCCGGCCTGGACGACGTTGACGCCGCGGGCGCCCTCTTCGTCGACCGTGCCCCACGCCTGGCACTCGCCGCACCTGCCCACCCATTTGGTGGTGCGCCAGCCGCATTCGGCGCAGCGGTATCCGGGTTTCTGGGCAGTCTTGGCCATGTGGAGCAGGCTAGCGCCCGGCCCCGACAATCTTCGAGCGCCGGACGCCGTCGGGTCTCGTGCCTCCCAGGCCGCGCTCCCAGGCCAGGACGCGCTCCTAGGCCAGGCCGAGCTCCGAGACCAGCATGCGCTTCGGCTTGGCGCCCACGATCTGCTTGACCGGCTCGCCGTTCTCGAACAACAGCATCGTCGGCACGGCCATCACCCCGTAGCGGGTCATGATCTCAGGATTTTCGTCGGTGTTGAGCTTGCCGATCTTCAGGCCGTGCTCGGCCTCGATCTGCTCCAGCACCGGGCCCACCATCCGGCACGGTCCGCACCACTCGGCCCAGAACTCGACCAGCACCGGCTCGTCGTTCCTGAGCACCTGCTCCTCGTAGTTCTCGGTGGTCAACGTGATCATCTTCATCCCCTCACAAAGCAACCTGGGCAGGACTGGGCGAGCTGGGCGGCCACCTCGGCGCGGCGGGCCAGCAGGACGCGGATCTCCTGGTCGATCTCGGTGAGCTTGCGCTCGTAGACCTCGACCGACTCCGCGCACGAGCCCCCGGTGCTGTGCCCCCGGCGCAGACAGTCCACGAACGGCCGGGTCTCCGCCAGCGTGAAGCCGATCTGGAGCAGGGCCCGGATCTCGGAGACCAGCCTGACGTCGTCCTCGCTGTAGTCGCGGTAGCCGTTGGTCCCCCGGCGGGCGCTGAGCAGCCCGTGCTGCTCGTAGTAGCGGAGCGAGCGGGTGCTCACCCCGGTGCGTTCCGCCAGCTCACCGATGCGCATACGCCCACGGTAGACGTTGACACCGGCGTCAATGTCAAGCCTCAGAAGTAGCGCCAGCGCAGCACGTTGGGGTAGGCCAGCTCCAGGCCCGGCGTCTCGGCGATGGCCTGCTCGGCCACCTCGGGCGCGAACTCGATGCGCAGCACCGCCTCCAGGTCCGCCCGGCGCTCGAAGGCCATCCTGAGGTCGAGGGTCCGGCGCTGCCAGCCCTGGCGGTCCCAGAACGCCTCGACCTCACGCGCCGAGTACGCCGGCACGGTACGCGAGAACCAGCGGCCGAACGCCCCCCGCGTCGCGTCGAGATCGACGACGAAGGCCGCCCCGCCGCGGCGTACGACCCTGGACAGCTCGCGCAGCCCCGGCTCGCACCCGGGACCGAAGAAGTACGCCCACCGCGCGACGGCCACGTCCACCCCGGCGTCGGGCAGCGGCAGGTCCTGGGCGGTGGCGGCGTGCACGGTCACGTTCGCCAGGCCCGCGCAGCGGCGGCGGGCCAGCGCGGCCAGGTCGCCGTGCGGCTCGACGCCGATCACCCGCTCCGCCTCGGCGGCCAGGACCGGCAGGTGGTAGCCGGTGCCGCAGCCGATGTCGAGCACGGTGGCGCCCTTCCACGGGCGCAGGGCGCGCATCGCCGCGTCGGCCGCGCCCTCGGGGTCGACGGCGCGGTTTTCCAGCTCGTAGACCTGGGGCGTGTGCCAGATGTTCGGGCTGGGGACGGCGCCCTTGACGATCCGTGGCATGCCCCAACGCTAGGGCCTTCCGCCCGCTGACCGCGCCCGTTGCCGGGGCGGCCCGTGGGGCTTGGCACGCTGCGCCGCCATGGCCTGCCGCGCCAGAACGGCTTCTCCGGCTTAGGCTGGCTACGTGGCTGATGTCATCCGCGTGCCCAATGCGAAGATCGCATTGTCCACTGCTTCGGTATATCCGGAACGCACTCCTGACGCGTTCGAGCTGGCCGCCCGCCTGGGCTACGACGGCGTGGAGATCATGGTCGGCGCCGACCCGGTGAGCCAGGACATCGACGTGATCGAGCGGCTTTCCGAGCACTACGAGGTGCCCGTCCTGGCCATCCACGCGCCCTGCCTGCTGGTCACGCAGCGGGTGTGGGGCCGCGACCCGTGGGCGAAGCTGGTCAAGGCGCAGAAGGCGGCCGAACGCCTGCGGGCCTCGACGGTCGTGGTCCACCCGCCCTTCCGCTGGCAGCGTGAGTACGCCCGCGACTTCGAGACCGGCCTGGCCAGGATGCGTGACGAGACCGACGTCACGTTCGCGGTGGAGAACATGTTCCCGCTGCGGGCCAGGGGCAACGACGTGGTCCCGTACTCACCTGACTGGAACCCGATCGACTACGACTTCCCGCAGGTCACGCTCGACCTGTCGCACACGGCCGTGTCGGGCTCCGACGCCATGGAGATGGCCGTGAAGCTGGGCGACCGGCTCGCGCACCTGCACCTGGCCGACGGTCTCGGTGTCACGAACAAGGACGAGCACCTGGTGCCCGGCAGGGGCAACCAGCCGTGCGCGCAGATGCTGGAGCGGCTGGCCAACACCGGCTACAAGGGGCTGGTGGTCCTCGAGATCAACACCAGGAAGGCGGCCAGCCGCACCGAGCGGATCGACGATCTCGCGGAGGGTCTCGCCTTCGCCCGGCTCCATCTGGCGGCATCCACATGAGCACAGGACCGATCAAGGATCTCGGCAGGTCGTTCGACCGCGTGGCCGACGCGTACGACGAGGGCCGCCCGAGCTACCCCGACGAGGTGTACCGCGCGCTGAGCGAGGTGTCGGGCATCGAGCTCGACGGCGCCACGACGGTCGACGTCGGCGCGGGCACCGGCATCATGACGTGCGCGCTCAGGGCGCGCGGCGCGCGGGTCGTGGCGGTCGACCCGGGGGAGCCGATGCTGGCGCGGCTGGTGTCCAAGGTGGCGGCCCAGCGGGGCACGCCGGTGGCGGCCGTGCTGGGCGACGGCAACGCGCTGCCGCTGGCCGACGGGGTGGCCGACCTGGTGACGTACGCGCAGTCGTGGCACTGGCTCGACCCGGCGACCTCGATCTCCGAGGCCAGGCGGGTGCTGCGGCCCGGGGGCGCGATCGCGGGCTGCTGGAACCTCAACCACGCGGCGCAGGCCGACTGGCTGGCCGCGTACGAGACCCGGCTGGCGGAGGAGGTGCCCGCCTACTGGGGCCCGGCGGTGGAGGAGTGGTCGGTGCCGCCCATCGCCTCGGCCTTCGAGGTGATCGCCGAGCGCTGGATCCCCTGGACCAGGTTGGTCGGCATCGAGCAGTTCCTGCTGGATCTGCGCTCCCACTCCTACATGGCGGCGCTGTCGCGCGAGCGCGCCGACGAGGTGGTCGAGCGGCGGCGGGCGGAGCTGCGTCAGGCGTTTCCCGAGGGCGTGCTGTCGGTGCCCGTGCGGGTCTATCTGGCGGTGGGCCGGTGACGCGGGCGCATGGCATCCGGACGATCGGGCGACTTCACGGAGCGCGTCCATGAGCGACGGGGCCATGAACGACAGGGTTGCGAACGACAGGGCCGCGAACGGCGTGCGCGCGGGGAGCGAGGCCGGGCACACGGGCGGGCCCGCCGACAAGCGGCGTCCGGGGCGCAGGCCCGGCTCGGCCGACACGCGCGGGGAGATCCTCACGGCGGCGCGCAGGGTGTTCGCCGAGAAGGGGTTCGACAAGGCGACCGTGCGCGGCATCGCCAGGGAGGCCAAGGTCGACCCCGCCCTCGTGCACCACTACTTCGACACCAAGGAGGGCATGTTCGTCGAGGCCATGCGCCTTCCTGTCGACCCGCAGACGATCATCCCGACCCTGCTGACGGGGCCGCGCGAGCAGGTGGGGGAGCGGCTGGTCCGGCTGGTCCTGGGCGTCACCGCGGACGAGGAGACGCGCGCGCCGTTGGTGGCGCTGATCCGCTCGGCCATGACCAACGACCAGGCGGCCGCGATGTTCCGCGAGTTCATCACGCGGGCCCTGCTCCACCAGGTGGCCGACCGGCTGGGCGTGGCGCACCTGCGGGTGGAGGCGGCCTTCGCGCAGATGCTCGGCGTGGTCATGGCGCGTTACGTGCTCGAGCTGGAGCCGCTGGCGAGCGCCGAGCGCGACGAACTGGTGGAGATCCTGGCGCCGACCATCCAGAGGTACTTCACGGGATAGAGCATTGTTCTGGAGACGGCGGTGACCTTAGGGTATGTCGCGCGTGACCCAGCGAAGTTACTCGTGGGTAGGATTGGGGAAGATTCCTGCGCGGCGGGTGACCGTACGCTGACACCCATCGTCATCTCTTGGAGGATCCCGTGCTCTGGGTAGCCGTCATCGGGCTCGTGATGACCGTTCTGGCGGTCGCCGTGGCCGGCCGCAGGGTGATGTTCCTGTACAAGCTCGCCACCGTGGGCCCACCCGCGCCCGAACGGACCGAGTACGCCAGGACGCACGTGGGCGATGAGATCAAGGCCCAGCTCGTCGAGGTGTTCGGGCAGAAGAAGCTGCTCAAGTGGACGCCGTCGGGCGTCGCGCACTTCTTCGTCATGTGGGCGTTCTTCATCCTGCTGACCGTCTACATCGAGGCGTACGGCGCGATCATCCAGGGGGCGGTCACCGGCACCCCCGACTTCCACATCCCGCTCATCGGCACCTGGGGCGTGCTCGGCTTCCTCCAGGACTTCATCGCCGTGGCGTGTCTGCTCGGCCTGGTCGCCTTCGCGGTCATCCGGGTCAAGAACTCGCCCAAGTCCCTCGGCCGCGACTCGCGCTTCTCCGGCTCGCACCTGGGCGGCGCCTGGCTCGTCCTGTTCATGATCTTCAACATCATCTGGACGCTCTTCCTGGCCAGGGGCGCGGCGGCGGCCAACGGGAACTTCCCGTACTCCTCGGGCGCGTTCGTCTCGCTGGCCCTGGGCGACGTGCTGCCGCCGAGCCCGGTGCTGGAGGAGATCGCGTTGCTCCTGCACATCGGCTTCATGCTGGTGTTCCTGGTCATCGTGGTGAACTCCAAGCACCTGCACATCTTCACCGCGCCGCTCAACGTGCTCTTCTCGCGCCGTCCCGACGGCCTCGGCGGCGCGTCCGAGCTGCGCGTGGACGGCAAGCCGGTCGACTTCGAGGACGAGGACCTCGACCCCGAGCGGCTCGGCCGCGGCAAGATCGCCGACACCACCTGGAAGGGCTTCCTCGACTTCTACTCCTGTACGGAGTGCGGCCGCTGCCAGTCGCAGTGCCCGGCGTGGAACACCGACAAGCCCCTGTCGCCGAAGATGCTCATCCTCGACCAGCGCGACCACGCCTTCGCGGTGGCCCCCTACCTGCTGGCGGCCGCGAACGGCGTCGAGCACAAGGACACCGACGTGCTCGCGCTGCTGGACAAGCCGCTGGTCGGCGAGGAGGGGGTCATCCACCCCGACGTGCTGTGGTCGTGCACCAACTGCGGCGCCTGCGTCGAGCAGTGCCCTGTCGACATCGAGCACATCGACCACATCCTCGACATGCGCCGCTACCAGGTGATGGTGGAGTCGTCGTTCCCGTCCGAGGCGGGGGTGATGGTGAAGAACCTGGAGAACAAGGGCAACCCGTGGGGCATGTCCGAGACGAAGCGGGCCGACTGGATCGAAGAACTCGACTTCGAGGTCGAGGTCGTCGAGGAGAAGATGCCCGAGGACGCCGAATACCTGTTCTGGGTGGGCTGCGCGGGCGCTCTGGAAGACCGGGCCAAGAAGACCACGAAGGCCGTGGCCGAGCTGCTGCACATCGCGGGCGTGAAGTTCGCGGTGCTCGGCCCGATGGAGGCGTGCACCGGTGACCCCGCGCGCCGGCTGGGCATGGAATACCTGTTCAACATGCTCGCCCAGCAGAACATCGAGACGCTCAACGAGGCCGGCGTCAAGAAGATCGTGGCCACCTGCCCCCACTGCTTCAACACGCTCGCGAACGAGTACCCGCAGCTCGGCGGCACGTACGAGGTCGTGCACCACACGCAGTTGCTGGCGAGGCTGGTGGACGAGGGCCTGCTCACCCCGGTCACGCCGATCGAGGAGAAGATCACCTACCACGACCCGTGCTTCCTCGGCCGCCACAACAAGGTCTACTCCCAGCCCCGCGACATCATGTCGAAGGTGCCCGGCGTACGGACCCAGGAGATGCACCGCCACAAGGACCGCGGCTTCTGCTGCGGTGCGGGGGGCGCGCGCATGTGGATGGAGGAGCGCATCGGCAAGCGCATCAACACCGAGCGCGTGGACGAGGCCCTGACCACGAATCCTGACACGGTTTCCACCGCGTGCCCGTTCTGCATGGTGATGCTCGGCGACGCGATCAACGAGAAGAAGAACACCGGCGCGGCCAAGGAATCGCTCGAAGTCGTGGACGTGGCGCAGCTCCTGATCAAGTCCGTCAAGGGCGCTTCCTGACTGTACGCTGTCGGATTCCTTGACACTCGCTGTGGAGGAATCCGCACGTCAACACAGATGCCTTACCGAAATCCGGCATCCACATAACGGGAAAATCACGGTAACCTCAACGTCGCATGGCTCTGTTCGACGGGGAGGGGGCTCGCCATGGGCGTCGTCGTCACTGACGCCGAAGTCACCCTGGCCGACGTGCTCTCCCTGCGCCTGGCCATCGGCGAACCACTGGAAGAGGGCACCGAACTCGTTCTCCGGCATCGCACCACGGGGGTGGAACGCGACGTGCTGCTCGGCAGTCCAGGCACGCGGGCGCGCGAGGCCACGGTCGCGATCTCGCTCGCCCCGCTCGAGCTGACCACCGGGCGATGGGACGCCTACCTGCGCCGCGACGGCAGACGCGGCAGGCTGCGTAGCGTCGACCCGGGGTTCTCGCTCGACCACCTCGACGCGTACGCGCTGTGCAAGCGCACCCTCGCCTACCGCGCCTACCGCACCCGCAACGGCTTCCTGGCGCTGAAGGTCTCCGACGCCGAGCCGGTGGCCGAGGTGCGGGCCATCTGGTTCAGGGAGGGCCGCTTCGAGGTGACGGGCCTGCTGGCCTACACCGGCCTGGAGGACGACGACACCCGTCACGAGGCCGTGCTGACCCTCGACCGCAGGCAGACCGGCGCCCACCTGTCGGCCACGGCCACCGTGCAGGGGGTGCGCTACCACGCGGCCGTGTCGCTCGTCGACGTGCTGGCCGCCGACCCCGAAGGTGCCTCGGGCTCCGGCATGTGGGAGCCCGCGCTCGAGGTCGAGGGGGTGCCCACGGCGCTGCGGCTGGGCGCGCGGCTCGACGACGTCGACGGCAAGCGCCGTCGGCTGCACTACCCGTCGGCCAAGGTCGACGGCGTGCTGGTCAAGCCCTGCTACACCGCCGACGACGAGTTGCGGATCGAGGTCGGCGGATGAAGGTCAGCCTGGTCCTCGCCTCCGCGTACGCGATGCGCGGCGACGTACGCGCCACACTGAACCTGGCCACCGCGCTCTCCGAACGGCACGACGTCGAAGTGATCAGCGTCAGGCGGCAGAAGGAGAAGCCGTTCTTCCCGGTCGGCCCCAACGTGGTCATGCGCAGCGTGGTCGACGCCCGGCCGGGGGTCAGGCATCTGCTGCCGCGCGGGCAGGTTCGCACCGAGGTGGCGCTGTGGCGGGTGCTGCGCAACCTCAAGTCCGACGTGCTGATCACGACCCGGCCGGGCATCGGGGTCCAGGCGGCCAGGCACGCGCCGCGCGAGACCGTCAAGATCGCCCGTGAGTGGGGCCGGCCGGTCGTGCCGGGGCCGGTCAAACGCTTCTACCCGCGTCTGAGCGCGGTCGTGACGGCCACGGAGTCGGCCCAGGAGGAGTGGGCCAAGCTCCTCGACGGCGGGCCCGTCGTGCACAGCGTCCTCGACGCGCTGCCGGGCGGCCCGTGGCCGCGCTCGCGCATGGACAACCGGATCGTGGCCGCGGGCGGGCGCTGGGTGCCTGTGAAGGCGTACGACCGGCTGATCAGGGCGTTCGCCATCGTCGCGGACAAGCGGCCCGACTGGCGGCTGCGGCTCTACGGCGGCGGCCCCGAGGAGCGGCGGCTGCGCGCCCTGGTGCGCGACCTCGACCTGCACAACCACGTCTACTTCATGGGCACCACGCCCGACCTGGCGGGCGAGTTCGCCAAGGCGTCAATCGTGGCCAACACCTCGCGCAGCGAGGACCTGGGCATGACGGTGCTGGAGGCCATGGGGTGCGGAGTGCCCGTGGTGGCGTTCGAGGGGGCCAGGGGGCCCAGGGAGTTCGTGGCGACGGGCTACAACGGGGTGCTGGTGCCCGAGGCGGACGCCGACCTGCAGCTCTTCGCGGCGGCGCTGCTGGCCCTGATCGACGACGAGCGCAGGCGGCGCTCGCTCGCGGCCGGGGCGCGTGACACGGCGGTGCGGCACTCGGCCGACGAGGTGGCCGAGCAGTGGGAGAAGCTCATCGCCGGTCTCCGCTAGGGTTTCGTAGCGCTCCCGTCGCACGTCGGCGGGCGCTGGACGCGGCCGGCCATACCTAATACGGGTACCGTAGAAGCATGCATGGGTACAGCGGAGACAAGCAGGCTTATCTCACGCGTCTGCGGCGAATCGAGGGGCAGATCAGAGGGCTGCAGCGCATGGTCGATGACGACGCCTACTGCATCGACGTGCTGACCCAGGTCTCCGCGGCGACCCGGGCGCTTCAGGCGGTGGCGCTGGGGCTGCTGGAGGAGCACATCTCGCACTGCGTGGCCGATGCGATCAACACCGGCGGGCCCGAGGCCGAGGCGAAGGTGAAGGAAGCCTCGGCGGCCATCGCGCGGCTCGTGCGTTCCTAGCGGATGCCGCCCGCGCTCCTCGCGGGATCGCCCATGAGGCTCATCCGTAAGTCGGATAGCCCGTCCGCGGATTGACTAGTTATGTGAAACCCCGGGAACTAGGTCCCCGGGGCCAGTAATCGTGTTAGTCGGTCCTTCAGCGGCTCGCCGAAGTCCGCAATCCGAGCGCGTCGTCGAGTTCGTCCAAGGTCAGCCGCCGCTCGCTGACAGCCACGGCGGTGAGCACCTCGGCGTAGAGCGCAATCTCGTCCAACGCGACACGGTCGTGGACCCGAGAGTCCAGGTCATCGTGCCCCACCGCGTCGTCCTTCCTTCCGCAGCCCACACCCTCTACGAGGTTACGGCTGAGGCCCTTCCGGCGACATGGCCCATCGGAGTCATTCCTTTCGGCGCCTCGGGGGCCCCAGGGGGATCATTTCCCGAATCCGAGATCACAATTCAGCGAATGCCCTGTTATCTGAAGTGTTAGAACGATATAGGAGGAGTAAGGGTGAAATATCGTTATTAATGGTTTACGTGTGACCCGAGTGGTGGTCGTCGCGTTCGTGGACGATCCTGCGTACGAGCGCCGCCTGCCCGGCCAGGCCCCGCTCCGGCACCCTGGCCCCCGACACCCGACCCCACGCCAGCCCCATGGCGTACGCGGCCCCCAGCACCGCCGCCGCGCTCCCCCTGTCCGGCGGCGCCACTTCGACCACCGGCTCGATCATCGGCGCGGGCGCGACGGAGACGCCGCCCGTACGCACCGCGAAGCCCTCGGGCTGCGTCGACTCGGCGGCGGAGGTGCCGGTGAGCCCGGCCCGGTGCAACTCGTCGTACGCCATCCGCAGCCGGTGGTCCAGCCGCTCCGGCAGCGCCCCCTTGGAGTCGGACAGGTCCGCCAGGAACGTGGCCGCCGCCTCCCTCGGGCCGGACGTGAAGGACAGCGCGTCCACGAGGTCGTACACGGTGTGGGAGAAATGCGCCCCGGGGTCGTTCTCGACCAGCAGGGCCCGGCACAGGCGCGCGGGGCAGCGCTCCAGCCACGCCCGCCGCACCGCCTGGTCGTCCTCGTACGGGTCGTCGAGCCCCGGCCGGCGCAGCACCGGCTCGACCATCGTGAGCAGCGCCAGCGCCCGCGGCCTGAAGCGGGTGTCGAGGAGCAGGATCTGCGCGGTGTCGGCCATGACGGCCGCCAGCCTGAGCGCCTCCCGCGAGCGCCCCGCCCGCAGGCGTTCGGCCACGAGCGTGACGAGATCGCGCAGCGGCGGTGCGGGCAGCCAGCGGACCCACTCGTCGCCGGGCAGCGAGCGGCGCAGGTATTCGCCGAAGATCGTGATCAGCCGCTCGTTGCCGTCGAAGGCGGGCGCGTACGCGCACCACATGATCGTCCCCCAGACGGCCGCCACCGTGCTCGGGACGTCGCCGCCGAAGATCTCGTCGAACGCCGTCAGCGGGTAGTCCAGCTCGGACTTGCGCCCGCTCGACCGCACCAGCGACCTGATCTGCTCGGTGAGGACCTCCGGCACGTCGGGACCGATGAACGCCTGCGTGGAGCCCGGCTCGGCGTGGAAGTCGTATCCGTGCGGCACGACGGCGTCGGGCAGCGCCGCGGCGGCGTGGCCGACCTCACGGGCCCGCGTGCCCCGGGGCGGCGGAGCGAGGTGCCAGTGGCCGTCGGCCGGGTCGTACAGGTGCCAGCGCGCGTGCGCGCCGAAGAGCCACCGGTCGCCATCTGGGGTCACAAGAATTCTGGCGGCCAGGACGTGGGCGCGATCGGGCAGGGAAAGCCCTTGCCAGCGTGGGTCCGCCACCATGGCGCGGACTTGCGCCTCGGTGGCGGTGAACGCGTCCCAGGGTGGCACGGCGGTCATCGTACTGGGGTCATTCGGATCATCCATCGGCATTTCACGGCAGAATGTCCGCTATGAGGGCGAAGGTGGCGGGGTCGTTGGCGGTCGTGAGCGTGCTCTCCGGTTGCGGTACGGCTATGTCGGCGCGGCCGACGCCCTCCGGGCCCGGCGTACTCACGCTACAGAACGCCGTTCCGCCCACGCCCGGCGGGGAGGTGGGCGAGGCCTCCACCGAGTTCGACGACGCGGCCGACCTGACCATGTGGACCAGGCTCAGCCAGACCGAGAAGGACGTCGACAGGATCACCAAGCTCGACGTGAACAAGACCGTGAAGGGCTCGCTCTATCTGGAGCCCAACACCTCGGCCTGGTTCGACGGCTTCCGCGGGCCCTTCGTGTACCAGGAACTGGCCGGCGACATCCTCATGCACGCCAGGGTCAAGGTCGAGGGCAGGCGCGGCGCGAAGCCCAAGCGGAAGTTCTCGCTCGGGGGCCTGATGGCCCGCCAGCCCAACTCGTACGCCAGGCCCAACTGGGTGTCGATCACCACCGGCACCGGCGACAAGAGCGGCCAGGTCGAGGTGAAGTACACCCAGGACGGCAGCTCCAAGCCGCAGGAGCTGGCCGTCGAGAACGGCTGGGTGGAGCTGGCCCTGGCCCGGGTGGGCCGCGTCTTCGTGGCGCTCTACAAGGCGGACGGCGGCGCGTGGAAGGTGGGCCGGCGCTGGCCGTCCACGCTGCCCGACGTGCTCCAGTGGGGGGTGACGGCCTACACCGACTGGGACAGCTACAGCACGCTCAAGCAGGACGCGGCCAAGGGCAACGCCAAGCAGGTCAGGGGCACGCCCGACCTTGAGCTGACGGTCGACTTCGTCCGGTTCCTCAGGCCGGAGCTGCCGGAGTACGCCGATCCGCTCAACACCGCGTCGGTCTCGGACGAGGTGCTGATCAAAGCGATGACGCCTGCCGGTGCCTGAGCGCCTTGGCCATGTAGCCGTCCGGCGTGCGGGCGAAGGAGTCGCGGTCGGCGTCGGTCAGCTCGCGTACGATCTTGCCGGGCACGCCCGCGACGAGCACGCCCGCGGGGATCTTCTTGCCGGGTCCGACGAGCGCGCCGGCGGCGACCAGCGTGCCCGCTCCGACGCGGGCGCCGCCCAGCACGATCGCCCCGATGCCGATCAGTGCGCCCGACTCCACGTGGGCGCCGTGGACCATCGCCTTGTGGCCCAGGCTGACGCGGTCTTCCAGGATCGCGGGCTCGCCCGGGTCGGAATGCAGGCAGGAAAGATCCTGTACGTTGCACTCCTCGCCGATCTCGATCCGCTCGTCGTCCCCGCGCAGAACGGAGCCGTACCAGATGCTGGACGCCCGGCCCACCCGTACGTTGCCGACCACCACGGCGCCCGGCGCCACGAACGCCTCGGGGTGTATGTCCGGGATTGCCCCGTTGTCCAACGCTGCTATGTACATTCGAGACATCGTAATTCCAGCTCGGGGTATGGCGTTCGGGTTGCGGACGTGGGCAGATGGCAGGAAAGTCGTTTCCTGACGTCCCGTCGCCAGATCCTCACCAACCGCAGTTTTCCCCCGCCTCACGCAAACCAGCCTTAGGTAACCCCCATGATGAACCAGCACGAGAGCATTCCCGACCTGATGCAAGAGGACACCTTCGAAGTCGTCATGCGCGGCTACAACCGCCGCCAGGTCCACGACTACATGATCCGCACCCGTAACCAGATCAGGGATCTGGAGGAGCGGCTGGCACGGGCCATCGAGCAGGCCGAGCAGGGCCGCGTCGAGCTGGCCGAGGCCCGGCGGCGCATGGTCGAGACCCCCCAGAGCTACGAGGACCTCAGCCCCCGCCTCGCCCAGATCCTCCGCCTCGGCGAGGAGGAGGCCGCGGCCAAGCGCGAGGACGCCGAGGCCGAGGCCGCCAGCGTGCGCGACGCGGCCAAGTCCGAGGCCGACCGCCTGATGTCATCCTCCCGAGAGACCTCCGACAAGATCCTCACCTCCGCCCAGGCCGAGGCCGAGCGGCGGGTGAGCGAGGCCACGCAGGCCGCCGAGGGCATGCTGGCCCAGGCGGGCAGCGACGCCGAGGAGCAGCTCACCGCCGCGCGCACCGAGTCCGACGACACGCTGACGGCGGCGCGGGCCGAGGCCGAGCGGCTGCTCGGCGTGGCCCGTACGGAGTCGGAGCAGCTCGTGCAGTCGGCCGCGGCCCAGGCCGAGCAGGTCGTGACGGCGGCGCGCGACGAGTCCGACTCCATGCTCGCCGCCGCCAACCAGCGCACCGCCGCCCTTGACGAGCAGGCGGGGCGCCGGGTGGAATACCTGACCAACACGCACACCGAGGTGGTGCGGCGGCTGACGGAGATCGGCTCGGTGCTCGGCGACCTCATGCGCAGCGAGTCGAACGCGGGTCCGCTGCTGCCGGAGGAGGCCGCCACGGTCCCGGCGCCCCAGGACCCCCAGGACGACGTACGGATCATCGTCGAGGACGAGGTGCCGCAGCAGGAGCCTGCACCGTCCGGCGTCGCTCCCGCGGGCATCTCCGACGACACCGACGTGCACATCGTCCGGCTGTCGGAGTCGCACAAGTAGGCAGCACGCAAGTAGGCAGCACCAAGTAGGTAGCACGCTGTCCGCGGCGCACGCGCAGGCGGCGTGGGCAGAGCAGGTCGCCGTCAGGCGAGGCGGGCCGCCAGGTACGCCTCGCCCCTGGGCGAGAGGCGGTAGCCGGTGTCGAGGCTGATCGTCAGGCCGAGCGCCTTGAGCCTGCGGACGTTCGCCTTGAACCGGGCCGTCTCCTGCCCTGCCTCCGGCGCCAGGTCGCCGGCCCGTACCCCCGGCCGGCGCGCGATCAGCTCCAGCGCGGGCACGGCCCATGGCCCCATCCGCTCCAGCCTCCGGGTGAGGGCGGCCACGTCGCCGGGCGTCAGGTCGGCGGCGGCCGCCAGTGCGTCACGCGGGTCCGGCCCGTCGAGCAGCCGCAGCTCCACGCGGTGGATCGGGTCGGAGCCCCGCGCGTCGAGGTCGGCCAGGAGCGCGGCGCGGTCGGCGTAGCCCGCCGCCCTGGCCTGCTCCTCGGTCACGTCGTCCGCCGAGGTCACCTCGACCGAGATCACCTCGGCCATCGGGCCGCCGCCCATCCGGTAGTGCCCGCCCGCCGTGACCTGGGCGCGCTTCCAGCGTCTGAAGGCGAGGGTGATGGACCCGTCGGCGATGCCCTCGCGCAGCCGTCGCTCGAACAACATGCCCCCGACTGTACGCATCCGTCGTACGCATCGCCGAGCCCGTACGCCTCGCCGGGCCTGTTCGCCTCGCCGAGCCCGTACGCCTCGCTGAGCGGAAGCCCCCGCCCCCGATAGGGTCGGAGGCTTCCGCGTTCGTGGCCCCTCCCAAGTTGGTGGCCCGGTGCCGGGGCCGCCGAGACGCTGGACCCGGCACCGGGCTGCTCGTGTCGGCGGGTGGCGGGACGCTCCGCCACCCGCCTCATTGAGGTGCTGGGCCGGTCTGCCACGGGTGCTGCTCACCGGCCCGTCTTTCCTGGTCCCGGAGCTGGTCGCGCAGGCCGTCCGGGTCGTCCGCGTCGATGGTCATCGCACATCCGGCCTCGCGCTGCGCCGCGCTGAGCGGATGGTGTCTCGTGGCCCACCAGCGGCCCGCGTCGCTCCGCCAGATGGTCCAGTGGGGGTACTCCCGGGCGATCTCGGCAAGATGCCGGTCGAAGGGCATCTGCGTCCACCTTTCCCGGACCCCTGCGAGGTTCCATCTCCTTAGACGATGCGGCACCTCTCTAGAGAAATCAATGATCGTGATGGACAGGTCAACCTATCGCTTGACAGATCGCCTTGAATCACGCGTCGAAGTCGTACTGGAGTACATACGCCGCAGAGTCCAGCACCATCTCGTTGACCTCGACCGGCAGCCCGCCCGACGTGTACGCGATCCGCGCGATCACGATCACCGGGGTTCCCCCCGGCAGGTCGAGCAGCCCGCTCTCGCGCGGCCCCGGCATGCGGGCGCGTACCTCCTCGGTGAAGTGGGCGGGGGGCAGGCCCAGGTCGCCGAGCCTGGCGTAGACGCCGCCGGGCCCGGTGTCCGCGAGGGTGATCGCGCTGCCCTCCACCAGGTGGGCGGGGAAGTAGGAGGTGGCCAGTTGCACGGGTCTGGAGTCCACCGAGTAGCGGCGGCGGCGCACCCACACCTCGCCGCTCTCGAGTACGGCCGCCACCTCCTCCGTCGCTCGCTCCAACGCCACCTCCACCCGGTCCACGGTGAAGGGCCGGCCCCGGGTGTCGGCGTCCCAGATGGCCCTGCCCTGACCCCACTGCTCTCGTGACAGGCGGCGTGAGCCGTGCCTGCGTATCGGTTTGAACAGCCGCACGTAAACCCCCGAACCTCGTTTGGGCACCGCCAGCCCTTCGTTGATCAGTACGGCAAGCGCCTGCCTGGCGGTGGCTCGTGCGATTGCGTATTCGGCCATAAGCGCGTTCTCGCCCGGTAGTCGGTCCCCGTCGCGCAGTTCGCCGGACAGAATCCGGGCGCGGAGGCCGTCGGCGATGCGGCGATAGATAGGGGGTTCGTGGGGTACCGGGGATTCAGACAACTTTGATCACCCTCTGTCACCAACCAGGTTGTGGCGTCTCCAGAGAACTTGCCCCGTCTTGTCCACGATCGCACAGAAGGATGGGATGGTCGCGGGCTGATTTTGAGAGGATCGTGCCCGAGTGGTGAATTCGGCGATGTTTTAGCGGTCCGTTATCGCGGAACGGCCTCGACCGCTATCCGTCCGGCCCACCAGCGGCGAGTAACCAAAGCGAAGATCACGGCACCTGCCGTGTTGAGGAGGACGTCGTCCACGGAGGAGAAACGGCCCAGACGGAGTACGTACTGGAGCACCTCGACCACGACCGAAAATGCCGCCGCGAGGGCCGCAACCCGGGCCGTCGAGGACATCGCCCGACTGCGTACGGGCAGCAGCGCCCCCAGCGCCGCGAACACCAGGAGATTGCCCCCGACCTGCACAAAGACCGCCTCCGGCGGCGCGTTGAGCAGGTCGAGGAGGTCGGCGAACGGCACCAGCCCGACCCCGCCGGCGCCGTCCGAGGGCGTGAGGATCATCCAGAGCCAGGGGGCGGTCCCCACCACGATGCCGATGTCGCCGATCGAGGCGCGCAGGGGAGCCGGGTGCCCGGCGCGAGCGCGGTGACGCGAGAGGAGCAAGATTGCCGGCAAGCACAGGAGGAGTGCAAAGGTGCCAGCAATAATGACGTTTCCCCATAATTCCCACGTCCGCGACATCTGGCCATGATGGCGATTGACCCCGGGGTACTGGAAGATGTCTGTCCGGACAGGTCTTATCGGGGCGGCAGATGCTCCGCCAGGAAGGCCAGCGCCACCTCCCATGTACGCTCCGCAGCCTCCGGCTGGTGGAACATCGGCGCCTCGCTGTTGTGGAAGGCGTGCCCGGCCTTCTCCTCGACGTGCATGACCACGTTCGACCTGCCCTCGGCGGCCCGCTCGACCACGGCCACCCGATCACGCGGGATGAAGGGGTCGCTGCCGCCGAAGACCAGCAGGAGCGGCGCGTCGATGCGGTCCATCAGCCCGGTCGCGTCGGGCACGGCCGAGCCGTAGAACGACAGCACCGCCTCCAGCTCGACCTGCGTGGCCAGCATGTAGCCGACCGAGCCGCCCAGGCAGAAGCCGAGCGTCCCCACGCCGCCGCTCACCTCCGGCAGCGACCGCAGGTGGTCCACCGTGAGCGCGCAGTCGGCCACGCCCTGCGCCAGGTCGAAGCCCTGGGCCAGCTCGATCGAGGCGGTCGTGCCCTCGGGCGTGTGCTCGCCCTTCCAGTGCGGCCGCAGGCGCCAGAACAGGTCGGGCGCGGCCACCACGTAACCACGGGAGGCCAGGTCGAGGGCCACCTTCTCGATGTAGGGGCCCACACCGTAGATCTCCTGGATCAGGAGGACGCCAGGCCCGCTCCCCGCGTCGGGGAGCCACACCTGTACGTCGAAAGAGCCGTCATGGGCGGTGATTCGATCTGTTCGGGGCTGCATGTCCACCAGCATCGCGCATGGCGCGCGCCGCGTTCCGGCGAGACGATGCGATCGGGGGTTCCGTGTCCCGGAACACTCTGCTGTCCCCTAGCGGCGTTGTCTCCGAGCGGCACGGCGAACCTGTACCGAGAGGCGAGGGAGAGATGAGGAGAGTGTTGTGCTGACCCATTTCATCGGTGGCCAGCCGGTGGCCTCGGGAAAGGTGTTCCCGGTGCACGACCCGGCGACGGGCGCGACGGTCAGGCAGGCGCACGAGGCCGATCCCGAGGTGGTCGACCGCGCGGTGCGCGCGGCCAGGGAGGCGGCCCGCGACTGGGCGGCGCTGCCCGTCGGCGAGCGCGCCGGGTGGATGCGGCGCCTGGCCGAGGGCATCGAGGCCCGCTTCGACGACCTGGTGGCGGCCGAGATCGCCGACACGGGCAAGCCGCTCGACCAGACGCGTACGCTCGACATCCCCCGTGGCATCGCGAACTTCCGCGCCTTCGCCGAGATCGCCGCCCAGCGCCCCGACGACGCCTTCCACCTGTCGGGGACGCTCAGCTACACCGTACGCAGGCCGCTCGGCGTGGTCGCGGTGATCGTCCCGTGGAACCTGCCGTTCCTGCTGATGACCTGGAAGCTCGCGCCCGCCCTCGTCTCCGGGAACACCGTCGTCGTCAAGCCGTCGGAGCACACGCCCGGCTCGGCCTGCGTGTTCGCCGAGATCTGCGCCGAGGCGGGGCTCCCGCCCGGCGTGGTCAACATCATCCTCGGGTACGGCGCCTCCGGCCAGCTCCTGGTGGAGCATCCCGGGGTCGACGCCGTGACGTTCACCGGGTCCACGAAGACCGGCACGACGATCATGCGGACGGTGGCCGACCGGGTCAAGCCGATCTCGTTCGAGCTGGGCGGCAAGAACGCGGGCCTGGTCTTCGACGACTGCGACGTCGACCGGGCCGTGGAGGGCACGGTGAAGTCGGTCTTCACCAACGGCGGCCAGGTGTGCCTGTGCACCGAGCGGATGTACGTCCAGCGCTCGATCTTCGAGGACTTCTGCGCCCGCCTGGCCGCGCGCGCCCAGGAGATCCAGCTCCAGCCCATGATCTCCGCCGAACACCGCGAGAAGGTGCTCTCCTACTACGCCTTGGCCCGCTCGGAGGGAGCCAAGGTGCTCACGGGTGGCAGCGTCCCGATGTTCGGCGATCACCGCGATTCCGGATATTTCGTGGAACCGACAGTAGTGACAGGCTTGTCGGAGTGGTCAAGGTTCAACAGGGAGGAGATCTTCGGTCCCGTGTGCCACGTCGCCCCGTTCGACAGCGAGGCCGAGGCGATCGACCTGGCCAACGGCAGCGAGTACGGCCTGGCCGCCACGCTGTGGACGACCAACCTCGACCGCGCCCACCGGGTGGCCCAGCGCCTGGAGGCCGGGCTCGTCTGGGTCAACACCTGGTATCTGCGCGACCTGCGTACTCCGTTCGGCGGTGTGAAACTGTCGGGAATCGGCCGCGAGGGCGGCACGCGGTCGCTCGACTTCTACTCCGAACCCACCACGATCACCATCAAACTGGAGCAACCCGATGCATGACGAGTGGTCCCAAGCAGTGGACGCCCGCGCCCAGGCCGCCGACCGGCTGGCCGAGGCGGCTCGTACGGGGCGGCCATGCGCACCGATCAGGGACCTGGTCAGCACGGCGGCCGACGGGTACGCCGTACAGGAGATCCACACGAGGCGGGCGCTCGGCGCGGGCCGGCGTCCGGTCGGCAGGAAGATCGGCCTCACGAACCCGCTGATACAGCAGCGACTGGGCATCGACCAGCCCGACTTCGGCATGCTCTTCGCGGACATGTCCTACGGCGACGGGCTGCCGATCCCGCTCGACCGGTTCCTGCAGCCGAAGGTCGAGGCCGAGATCGCGCTCGTGTTCGGCGCGGACCTGCTGGGCGGGCCCTTCACGGTGGCCGACGTGATCAGGGCGGTCGACTTCGTCCTGCCGGCCATCGAGATCGCCGACTCGCGGATCCTCGACTGGGACATCACACTGGCCGACACGATCGCCGACAACGCCTCGGCCGGGGCGTTCGTGCTGGGCGGCACGCCGGTGTCGCTGCGCGGGCTCGACCTCCGGGCCGCCGGGATGACGATGACGCGCGGCGGGCAGGACGGCCAGGGCGGCCAGGGCGGGCTGGAGGTCTCGACCGGGTCGGGCGCGGCGTGCCTGGGCCACCCGCTCAACGCCGCCGTCTGGCTCGCCACCCGGCTCGGGCATTCCGAGCACGCGCTGCGGGCCGGTGACGTGGTGCTGACGGGCGCGCTCGGGCCGGTGGCGCCCGTGGAGCCCGGCGACGTGTTCGAGGCGCGCATCGAGGGCCTGGGCTCCGTGCGGGCGGTGTTCGGCAAGTGAGACCCAGGGGCATCCGGGTGCCGGGCAAGGCCACCCCGCGCGGGCGGTTCCCGCACGTCAAGCGGGCAGGCGACTTCCTGTACGTCTCGGGCACGAGCTGCCGCAGGCCCGACGACACGTTCGTGGGCGTCGAGGTCGACAAGTACGGCGCCACGAACCTGGACATCCGCGCCCAGACCAGGGCGGTCATCGAGAACATCGGCGACATCCTCAAGGCCGCGGGCGGCTCGCTGGCCGACCTCGTCCAGATCACCTCGTATCTCGTGAACATGAATGACTTCAGGGGCTATAACGAGGTCTACGCGGAGTTCTTCGACGAGGAGGGGCCCACCAGGACCACGGTCGCGGTGCACCAGCTCCCGCATCCCCACCTCCTCATCGAGATGCAGGCCGTCGCCTACCACCCACAGGAGCGATCATGATTCCCCCCATTGACTTCACCAAGTGGATCGACGAGCACGCCCACCTGCTCAAGCCGCCCGTGGGCAACAAGGTGGTCTTCGAGGGGGCGAACGACTTCATCGTCATGGTGGTCGGCGGGCCCAACTCCAGGACCGACTTCCACGTGGACCCGTACGAGGAGCTGTTCTACCAGGTACGCGGCAACATGCACGTCAACGTCGTCACCGAGGACGGCCCCGGGACCGTGCACATCCGCGAGGGCCAGATGTGGCTGCTGCCGCCGCGCGTGCCGCACTCGCCGCAGCGGCCGGAGGCCGGGTCGGTGGGCCTGGTGGTCGAGCGCATCCGGCCCGAGGGCGAGCTGGAGAGGTTCCAGTGGTACTGCGCGGAGTGCGGCGGCCTCGTGCACGAGGTCGAGCTCCAGGTCCGCGACATCGTCAAGGACCTGCCGCCGGTCTTCGAGGCGTTCTACGCCGACGAGGGCGCCCGCACCTGTGGCCGATGTGGCGCGCTGCATCCTGGCAAGGGCTAGATGGTCATCGACGTCCACACGCATCACGTGCCCAAGGGCTGGCCCGAGCTGGGCTGGCCCGGGGCGCCCAGGCTGAGGGTCGAGTCGGAGCGCGAGGCCATGATCCTCGTCGACGACCGGGACTTCCGCCGGGTCCAGGACGAGTGCTGGGACCCGGAGGTCCGGCTCGCGCGGATGGCCGACGACGGCGTGGACCGGCAGGTGGTCTCGCCCACGCCGGTCTTCTTCGGCTACGACCGGCCGGCCGCGCAGGGCGTACGGATCGCGCGGGTCTTCAACGACCTGGCGCTGGAGCTGTGCCGCGACGAGCGGCTGATCCCGTTCTGCCAGGTGCCGCTGCAGGACCCCGGCCTGGCCTGCGCCGAGCTGGACCGCTGCCTGGACGGCGGGCACCGGGGCGTGGAGATCGGCAACCATGTCGGCGACCGCGACCTCGACGACCCCGGTGTCGTGGAGTTCCTCCAGCACTGCGCGGACAGGAACGTTCCCGTCTTCGTGCACCCGTGGGACCTGCCCGCGGGCCCGCGCGTCGAGCGGTGGATGGCGCAGTGGCTGGTCGGGATGCCGGCCGAGACGCACCTGTCGATCCTGGCCATGATCCTCGGCGGCGTGTTCGACCGCGTGCCGGACACCCTGCGGATCTGCTTCGCGCACGGCGGCGGCTCGTTCGCCTTCTGGCTCGGCCGGTTAGAGAACGCCTGGCACCGCAGGCACGACCTGGTCGGCGTCTCCGAACGGCCGCCGTCCCACTACCTCGGCAGGTTCAGCGTCGACTCTGCCGTCTTCGACGAGCGCGCGCTGCGGCTGCTCGTCGACACTCTCGGGGAGGACCACGTGATGCTCGGCAGCGACTTTCCCTACCCGCTGGGTGAGTCACCCTCGGGTGATCTGATCCGGCACGCCGGTTTCCTGTCCACCACGGCTCGCGCCAAGCTGCTCGCGGGCAACGCCGAGGCGTTCCTGGGCTGAGAAGGGAGCCTCCCCATGCGCCTGCGCGTGCTTGGGGCGCCCGTGGTCGGGCTGGCGGTGCTGATGGCCGCAGGATGCGGCGGGTCGGTGCCGCCGTCCGGCCAGGACGGGCTGCCGGTCAGGATCGGCGCGATCATCTCGCAGACCGGCGTGTACGCCGTGCTCGGCGACGACATGGAGGCCGCCATGCGCCTCTACCTCGGTGACCACGGCGGGCGGTTAGGCGGTCGGCCGGCCGAGCTGGTCGTGGCCGACGACGCGGGCAACCCCGAGCAGGGGCGCGAGGCGGCGCGCAGGCTCATCGACGAGGAGGGCGTGAGCGTGCTCACCGGGCTGATCGCCTCGCCCGTCGCGGTGGCGGTGGCGGAGGAGGCGGACCGGCCGCCGCCGGGCATCGTCGGGGCGGGCCCGACGCCGGTCGTGGTCGCGGGCGCCGGCGCCGGAGAGCTGGGCGGCCAGAACGTCTTCCGGGTCTCCTACACCGACCACGAGCAGGGCCAGGCCGCCGGCCGCTACGCCGCGGAACGCTACGGCCCTGCGGGAGTGGTGCTCATGGCCCCCGACCAGACGGCCGCCGTCGAGGCACTCAAGGGCTTCGCCGAGGGCTACGGGGCCGAGCCGCTCAAGCGCATCCTCACGCCGCCCGGCACGATCACGGACCTGGAGCCGTACTTCGCGCAGATCCCGCCGCAGGCCGGGCTTCTGTACGCCTTCTACGCGGGTGGGGAGGCGGTCGCGTTCGCCAGGGCGTACAAGCAGCTCGGCTACGACGCCGAGATCGAGCTGCTGGGCTGCATGAGCCTCACGGACGAGGACGTGCTGCGGGCAGTCGGGCCCGACGCCGAGGGCATCACGAGCGTCGGCATGTACTCGCCCGCGCTGGACAACCCGGACAACGCCGCCTTCGTCGCCCGGTGGTGGGCGAAGACCGGCGCGAACCCGTCTGCGGTCGCGCTGCAGGGCTGGGACGCCCTGCGCCTCATCGACGCGGCGCTGTCCAGGGGCGGCGACCTGACGCGGCGGCTGGGCGAGGTGGGTGAGCTGGCGGGGCCGCGTGGCACGTTCCGGCTGGACGCCGAGCACAATCCGGTGCAGAACTGGTATGCCCGCCAGTACCAGAATGGCGTAAACCGGATAATAGCCACCATCCCTCCACGACGGGAGTGACCTTGGACCGCGACCAGTGCCTCGCCCTCGACGCCGAGGACCCCCTGCGTGCCTTCAGGGACGAGTTCGTGCTGCCGGACGGGGTGATCTACCTCGTCGGCAACTCACTCGGCGCGTTACCGCGCCGTACCGCGGAGCGGGTGCGGCGGACGGTCGAGGACGAGTGGGGCAGGCACCTCGTCGGCGGCTGGAACCACTCCGGCTGGTACGACCAGCCGCTCACCACCGGCGACCGGCTGGCCCCGCTGATCGGCGCCGGCCCCGGCCAGGTCGTGGTGGGCAACACGACCTCGATCGCGGTCTTCCAGGCCGTGGCGGCGGCGCTCAAGCTGCGGCCCGAGCGCCGGGTGATCGTCTCCGACGCGCGCAACTTCCCCACCGACCACTACATGGCGCAGGGGCTGGCCGGGCTGCTCGGCGGCCCTGAGCGCGGCTACGAGGTGCGCGACCTGGCCGAGGGACGCTTCGACGACGTGGCCGTGGTGCTGCTGTCGGAGGTCGACTACCGCACCGGGGCCCGCCAGGACGTGCCCGCGGTCACCGCCGCGGCGCACGCGGCCGGGGCGCTCATCGTGTGGGACCTGTGCCACAGCGTGGGCGCCATGGAGGTGGACGTCTCGGAGGCGGACTTCGCCGTCGGATGCACCTACAAGTACCTGAACGCCGGGCCAGGCGCGCCCGCCTTCCTCTACGTCAACCCGCGCCACCAGGCCGCCGCCGAGAACGTCCTGTCCGGCTGGTACGGCCACGCCGAGCCGTTCGCGTTCGAGCCCGGGTTCCGTCCGGCCGAGGGCGTCAGGCGGTTCGCGGTCAGCACGCCGCACGTGCTGTCGTTCGCGGCGCTGGAGGCGGCGCTGGACATCTGGGAGCGGGTGCCGATGCCGCTGGTACGAGCCAAGAGCATGGCCCTGACCTCGCTCTTCGTCGACCTCGTGGGCGACAGGCTGGAGCTGGCCTCGCCCGCCGACCCGGCCGCCAGGGGCAGCCAGGTCAGCCTGCGCCACCCCGACGGCTATCCGGTGATGCGGGCGCTGATCGACCACGGCGTGCACGGGGACTTCCGCGCGCCCGACATCCTGCGCTTCGGCTTCGCGCCGCTGTACATCCGCTACGCCGACGTGCACGCCGCCGCCACCACGCTGCTGGAGGTGCTGGACAAGGAGCTGTGGAAGGACGAGCAGTACGCCACCCGCCTGGCCGTCACCTGAGCCCGTCCCGCTGAGCCCGTCGCTCGGGGCCGTCGCGCTGGGGTCGTCGCCGCGACGGCCCGGGTGGCTTCCTCCTCAGCCGCGGGCGGTGCGGAACTCCTGGAGCCGGTGCTCGATCCGGTCCCTGATCCGGTCGCGGACCTCCATCCTCGGGACGCCCGCCATCAGCAGGCGGTCGTAGTCGGTGTCGAGGTGCCGGATCGAGGCGATCACGGCGAGCGTGATGGCGTTCTCGTCGAGCGCCCTGGCCGCCGCCGACCGGCCCACCCGGCCGCTGCCGCGCTGGCCCGCGTGCTCGGCGATCTCCCGGGCGCGCGGCTCGGGGCAGCCGGGGAACAACCGGGCGATCTCGGCCACCATCCTGGCCTGGAACTCGACGTCCTGCTCGGCCCTGCGGACGCTGTCGCGTTCGCGGCGGCGCAGCCGTACCTCCTCGTCGGCCAGGCAGCGCTCCTCGGCCGCGGCCAGCGCGGCCTCCTCCACCAGCAGGCCCTGGCACTGGTAGACCTTGCGCCGCCGGTTGAACCGCACCACCACCGCCGACAGGCCGCTCTCCTGCTTGGCGCGGCGGCTGAGCGCCGCGTTCCCCGACGGCAGGAACACCAGGTGGTCCAGGTCCGCGCAGGTCAGGCAGTGCGGCTGGTCGTCCTCCATGATCAGGTAAGGGCCGGTGTCGCCGCACGACGCGCACGTCCAGGCGTCCAGCGGGGCCACCGCCACCAGGTCGGGCGCCTTGCTCTGCGCCTCGGTGAGCCGCCGCACCCTGGCCTCGCTCAGGTCGGGGGAGAGCCAGTGGATCCGGAACGGCTCCTGCGCGTGCCCGGCCGTGAAGCGCAGCTCGCGGCGGTCGCGGGTGCCGGCCACGTAGGGGGTGTCCACCGGGTTGAGCCCCTTGGCCCGCGCCCAGTCGCGCAGCAGGCCGGCGGTGGCGAGCAGGCGGTCCTCGTCGACCGCCGCCAGCTCGGCCAGCGTCGCCGCCCTGCCCTGCCGCCAGAGGTCCACGTGCCTGGAGTGCAGCCAGCGCAGGCCGGTCACCACGTCGATGAACGTCACGTATTTGCGGGTGGTCAGCGCGACCTCGGCCACCTCCGCGACCCTGCGGGCCAGACCGGGTTTGCTCACAGGAGCACCCCCGCCGTCGTCGTGAAGATCCTGCCGGGCCGGACGGTTCGTTTGCTTCGCTGCCTCACGTTCCAAGTTTGTCGTGAGATGGCGGGGGCCGAGGCTTTCCTTTTGCCACTTCCGGCAAGGACTCCTTCGGATTCGGACCTTCGAGGATTCGGACCTTCGACGAATCGGACCTCGAGGAATTCGGACGTGGAGGAAATCGTGCGTCTGTTCTGGCCCGCCCTTCTCATGCTCGCCGCCTCGTGCGGCCTGGCGGAGGAGGGCACGACGCGGCCCGTCGTCACGGGGAGGTTCGGCAGCAAGCCGATCGTCTCCATTCCCAAGGGGCAACCAGGGCGTACGCCGCAGATCACGGTGCTGTCGGTGGGCCGCGGGCGGCGTACGGTGCCCGGCGACGTGGTCCTCGCCGACGTCGACATCCGGCGCTGGTCGGGCAACCGGCCGTACATGAGCACCCACGACGGTCACCAGCCCACCACCGTGGTCTTCGACGGCAGGCAGGTGTCGGAGACCTGGCGGCAGTCGCTCATCGGGCGGCCCGCGGGCAGCCGGGTCATGCTGGTCGGCCAGGCCGCCGAGGCGCTCGGGCCGAACGCGCTGCCGGCCGGGGTCTCGCCCGCGGACACCATGGTGGTCGTGTTCGACATCCTGGGCGGCTATCCGCCCGACGCCCGGCTGGTCGGGCGTACGCTGCCGGCGATCCCGGCCGACCTCGCGCCCGCCACGCCGCCGCGCACCCTGATCGACGGGTCGGGGCCGGTGGTCGCGGCCGGATCGAAGGTGGTCGTCCAGTACGTGGCCGCGTCCTGGCCGTCGAGGACCGTCGTGGACTCCTCGTACCGCAGGGGCGGGCCCAGCGCGTTCACGCTGGAGGAGGGGGCCGTGCCGGCGGCGTGGCTCGCCGCGCTGACCGGGCGGCGGGTCGGGAGCCGGGTGGCGGTGCCGTCGTCCCCCGGGGAGCGGCCGATGCTCTACCTCATCGACATCCTCGACACGATCACGCGCACGTAGGCCGGGCGGCCCTCGCCGCCCGGCCTCGTCGTGCTCTCAGGGAGCGTCAGTCGCAGTGCTCGAACGGGCTGTCATAAGCGGCGGCGCCGGCCTTGCCGCCCCACTTGACGCATGTTCCTGACGCCTGGGCGACGACCGGGCCCGCGTAGTAGCCGAAGTTGCCCGAGTCCGTCTTTCTCGCGGTGCCCTGCACTTCCAGATAGGCACTGGTCGCGGTGGCGGTGCCGAGGGACTTCGCCTTCAGCGTCGTGACGCAGTTGTTGCCGTTGGCGCTGTTGAAGAGCAGGTAGACGGTGCCCTCACTGCCGAGCGCCGCCGAGTCGATCACGCTGTAGCCCGACCCGCAGACCTCCTGCGGCGTGTACGGGTTGGTGGAGCCGCCGCAGTTCCGCGAGGTCAGCGTCTGCTGCGGGTAGCCGAAGGTGGTGCCGTTGAAGACGGCCTTCTGGACGTTGGACGGATAGCTGGTGCCCAGCCGTACCTCGTAGTGGAGGTGGGGCGAGATGTTGTTGCCCGGCTTGCTGGTGTTGCCGACCGTGCCGATCTGCTGGCCCTGGGAGACCGACTGCCCGGCGCTGACCGAGCGGGCGTTCAGGTGGGCGTAGTACGTGGTCCAGCCGCCCCCGTGGTCGATCTTGACGAGGTTGCCGTAGCCGTTCACCGAGCCCTGGTGCGCGGAGATGGCCACCGTGCCCGAGGCGGCGGCCACCACGGGGTCGCCGAGGTCGGCGTCCGCGGTGCTGCCCCGGTTGAAGTCGATCTCCCACGACTGGTGCGCGCTGCTGGCGCTGGAGTTTCCCGTCCACGACTGGCCGCAGGGGAAGGGGAGCTGGAAGTTCGTCGCGAGTATCTGCGCCTGTGGCGACTCCGGTTCCGGGTCGGCCGCGGCGGCTGGGGTCATGCCGAGGCCGAACAACAATGCGAGGCCCGCGACCATTGCTCCGCTGAGCTTCATCGGGTGATCCTTTCCCGTGGGATCTCTGAGACCAGGGTCCGTGTGAGCCGCACAAGAATCGTCCAGAACCGATACAAAGAGCTGTCAGCCTCTGTAGAGGAGCTGATGCGGATGACGGTCACCTTCCACGTGCTCGGGCCGTTCGAGGTCCGCCGACATGGGCGTCCCGTCCGGATCTCCGGCAGGAAGCCGCGCCTGCTGCTGGCCACGCTGCTGCTCGACGCCGGGCGCGTGGTGGGCGCCGACCGGCTGGCCGAGGTGGTCTGGCCGCACCGCCCGCCCCGCTCGGCGCAGGCCAACCTGCGCACCTACGTCAGCTCGCTCCGCTCCGACCTGGGCGCCGAGCTGCTGCGGTCCGACCCCGCGGGCTACGCGGTCGACGTGACCGTCCAGGAGCTCGACCTGCTGGCGTTCGAGGAGCTGGTCGACCGGGGACAGTACGCCGAGGCCCTGGCCCTGTGGCGCGGCGCCCCCCTGTGCGACCTGCCCGGCAGCCCCGTCTGGGACCGCCGTCTCGAACCCCTCCACGAGGTACGCCTGCGTGCCGCCGAGGCGCTGATCGAGCGGCGGATCTCGGTCGGCGACCACGACGGCGCCGCCGGCGAGCTGCGCGGGCTGCTGGCCGAGCACCCGTACCGGGAGGACCTGTGGGCCCGCCTGGTGCTGACCCTGCACCGGGGCGGCAGGAAGGCCGAGGCCCTGCGCGCCTACGCCGCCGTACGCTGCCGGCTCGTGGACGAGCTGGGCGTCGAGCCGGGGGCCGAGCTGCGCGGCGCGTACGAGCTGATCCTCGCCGACGAGACGTTGGCCGTCGTGCCCCGCCAGCTCCCGCCCGACCTGCCCGACTTCACCGGCCGGGCCGAGGCCGTGGCGGATCTCGCGAGACCGTTCGCCGTGGCGGTGATCTCGGGGCCGCCGGGGGCGGGCAAGTCGGCGCTGGCCGTGCACGTGGCGCACGGGCTGCGCGCCGCGTACCCGGCGGGGCAGCTCTACCTGGAGCTGGGCGACCGGGAGCCGGGCGACGTGCTGGCCGAGGCGTTGCGGGCGCTGGGTGTGGCGGTCGCCCCGTCGACGGTGGCCGAGCGCTCGGCGCTGCTGCGCTCGCTGCTGGCCGAGCGGCCCATGCTGGTGCTGCTCGACGACGCCCGCGACCACGCGCAGGTGCGCCCGCTGTTGCCCGGCGACGGCAGCGCCGTGCTCGTCACCAGCCGCCGCCGCATCACGGAGCTGCCCGGCGCGGTACGCGTCCAGCTCGGCGGGCTCGCCGCGGAGGAGGCGCTCTCGCTGCTGGGCCGTATCGCGGGCGACGACCGGGTGGCGCGCGAGCGGGCGGCGGCGCTGGCGATCGTGGCCGCGTGCGACGGGCTGCCGCTGGCCGTCAGGAACGCGGGCGCCCGTCTGGCCGCGCGGCCCGGGTGGTCGCTGTCGGTGCTGCGGCAACGGCTGGCGGACGACTGGCTGGGCGAGCTGCGGGACGTACGGGTCAGCCTGGACCAGGGGTACGCGGGCCTGCCGCCCGACGCCGCCCGCGCCCTGGGCGCGCTGGGGCTGCTCGGGCCGCCCGCGCAGCCGGGCTGGGTGATCGACGCGGCGCTCGGCCGGCCCGGCACCGACGAGGTCACGGATCTGCTGGTGGAGCTCAACCTGCTGGAGTCGGTCGGCACCGACCGGGTCGGGCAGCCGCGCTACCGGGTGCCCGGCCTGATCGCCCGGCACGCCGTGGACCGCCTCGTGGGCGCCCCCGACGGGCCGGCCGCCGTCGGACGTGTGCTGGCCGCGTGGACCGCGACCACCGAGCACGTCCTGGCCCGGTTACCCACCACCGTGTTCAGCCTCACCGCCGCCGGGGCGCCGCGCCGGCCACTGCCCGCCCACATGCTCGAACGGCTGACCTCCGACCCGGCCGGCTGGTTCGAGGCCGAGCACGAGACGCTGGCCGGCGCCGTGGAGGTGGCGGCGGAGCTGGGGCTGGCCGAGTCCGCGTGGGGGCTGGCCGCCGCCATGGTGCCCTGCCTCGACCTGCACTGCCGTCTCGGCACGTGGCGGCGTACGCACACGGCCGCCCTGGCCGCCGCCCGCGCCGCCGGCGACCGGTACGGCGAGGCCGCCATGCTCAGGGGCCTGGCCCAGGTGGCCCTCTACCAGGACCGGTACGAGGAGTCCGCCGAGGGCTTCACCCAGTCCCGCCGGATCTTCCGCGAGCTGGGCGACAGGCGGGCCGAGGCCATCTCGATCTGCGGCCTGGGGGCGGTCAGCCAGTTCCGCGGCCGTCACGCGCGCTCGCTCGGCCATTTCGAGCAGGCCCTGGCGATCTTCCTGGCCACCGGCGACAAGCCCGGGGAGGCGTATGCCCGCCAGGCCATCGGCCGGGTGTGCCTGAAGTCGGGCGACCTGGCGCAGGCGTCGGAGTCGCTCGGCCAGGCCATGCGGCTGGCCCAGGAGCTGGGGGACGCGCACCGGGAGGGCTGCGTGTGCGTCCAGATGGGCCACCTGCACCAGGCGATGTCGTTCCACCGGCACGCCCTGGAGATCTTCGAGTCGCTGGGGGACCGGCACTGCGGGGCGTACGCGTTGCAGAGCCTGGCCGGGTTACAGGCCGCCCGCGGCGACCTGGTCAGGGCGTCGAGCGGGCTCGAACGGTCGCTGGAGATCTTCCAGGAACTGGGCGACCGCAGCGGGGAGGCGTCGTCGGTCCAGCTCCTGGGCGAGCTGCACCGCTCGGCCGGGCGTACCGGGCTGGCCCTCGACTACCTCAGGCACGCCAGCGCGCTGCGCTCGAGACTCTAGGCCGGATCGGAGCGGACGGGGCGCAGGGTGGTCATGAGCGGGACACTATGCGGCGGACGAGCCGCTTGAGCCTCGACTCCTGGAGCGGCACGTCCTTGAGCGCCTCAAGGGCCTGTTCGGCCGTGGGGCGCTTGGCCGGGGAGTGGTCGAGCATGCGGCGGACGACCTCGGGCACGTCGGGGCCCTGGGCGTCGCCGCTGGTCGGGAGCTGGCCGGTGAGGAGCTGGTAGGCGATGGCGCCGGCGGCGTAGACGTCGGAGGCGGCCGTCATGCGGTCGGCGCGCTCCTGGCACTCGGGCGCGACGTAGTGGGCGTCGAGCACGTTGCCCAGTTCGTGGGCCACGGTATAGTCGCGCGGCCCCGGCTTGGCGTAGTCGAACCCGGTCAGCACCGCGTGCCCGTCGTCGGTGACCAGCACGGAGGCCGGGGTGAGCGCGCGGTGGATCACGCCGTGGGTGTGGGCGTGGGCCAGCCCGCGCAGCAGGTCCTGGATCACGCCCAGCGGGGCGCCCTTGCCCATCGCCAGGTGCAGCGCCTCGCCGTGCACGTCGTCGAGCACCAGCACGAACCGGCTCTCGTCGTCGATGGCGAAGAAGTCGCGCGAGCGCACCACGCACGGGTGCGGCGGGATGCGGGCCAGCGTCTGGTACGCGTTGGCGATGCGGTGCCGCTCGGCCGCCCGCGCGCCGTGGTCGGCCAGCGGGTCGGCCTGGTAGACGCGCAGCAGCACGGTCTCGCTGCCCGGCAGCGTGGCGTTGAACGCGCGGTATTCGGTCACCTTGGAGTCGCCGCCGAGCTGCTCCTCGACCTCCCAGTTGCCGAACCTGGGCGGGGCCGTGCTGCGGCGTACGGTCTGGTTGAGCGCGTCGAGTATCGCGGTCAGGTAGGGCCGCACGTCGGGGCTGCACCCGCGCCTGACCCGCGAGACGTCGCTCAGCGTGGCCAGCAGGCGGGGCAGGTAGGTGACGTTGACGATGTCGCGGCCGACCGGGTCGACCAGCGAGGCGTCGGGCGAGGTGAGCACGACGAGGCTGTCGACGTAGACGCGTTCGAGCTGGGTGGCCCTCGACACCAGCAGGCCCTTGAGCGCCTTGGCGGTGCCCCGCAGCTTGGTCACCGGCGACCCGAACGCCTCCCTGCGCGGCGGGAACCAGCGCGTGCCCGACACCTCGATGCGCCCCCGGGTGCCCTTGACGTCGACGACCACGAGCGAGTGGCCGGTCAGCACGATCAGGTCGACCTCGAAGACGTCGTTGCCGCGTGGGACCTCGACGTTGTGCAGCAGCAGCCAGTCGGCGGGCGCGTGGTCTCGCAGAAAGGCGATCACGCGCCGTTCGGCGTCGTTGATCGGACGTCCTCCGCCGACGATCTCTGCCATGCGACTATCCTCGCACGGTATTGCATTGACAGCATGTTGTCGAAACGACAAGGTGTTGTCATGAGCGAGCGTGCCGAGCTGCTGTCGGGGCTGGTGCTGGGGGCCTTCCGGCTGAACGGGCAGTTCCTGCACGTGGCGGACGGGCTGGCGCGCCCGGCGGGGATGACGGCCGCCTGGTGGCAGGTGCTCGGGGCCGTCGCGGGTGAGCCGCTGCCGGTGGCCGGGATCGCGCGGGCCATGGGGATGACGCGTCAGGGGGTGCAGCGGATCGCGGACCTGCTGGTGGAGCGGGGGCTGGCCGAATACCGTCCCAATCCGGCGCATCGGCGGGCCAAGCTGCTGCGGCCCACGGACGCGGGACGGGAGGCGATCACCAGGATCGCCCCCGTCCACCGGGAGTTCGCCGACCGGCTGGTGGGGGAGCTGGGGGCCGAGGGCGCGCGCGACTGCCTGGAGGCACTCCGACGGCTCTCCACGGCCCTCGACCGGCTGACCACCCGCCCATAGCCGCCCGCAGCAGCAGGGGACCGGGCGTCACCGAACGCCTGCGGCCGCCCGCAGCAGCCGGGGACCGGCCGTGACCGAACGCCTGTGGCCGCGTACGCCAGGGGACGGGCCCCGGGCGTGTTTCAGGCCGCGGGCGCGGGCCGGATCCCGCGGCGCGCCCTGAAGATTCTGCGGCGGGGCTTGACGACCGACAGCGTCGTCGCCGTCACCAGCATGACGATCTGCGTGCCCAGCGCCGCCACCTGCCCCCACCGCGGCGCGGGGCCGACCGGCCCGGACGACGTCGCGGCGGCCATTCCCTCGGGATCGAACAGGAACATGCCGACGCAGATCACGGCCACCAGGAGTACGAGCTTGCCCGCCGTCCAGTAATAGCGAAACAGCCTCCAATGGCTGCTCAGCCCCAGTGCGATGCCGGTGATCAATGCGGTGAGGCTCAGCGGTATCCCACCGGCGAACACCAGCGGCGGCATCAAGCGATACGCCGCGTGCGCCTGCTCCAGATCGTTTGTCAGGGCCGCCGACGTATTCAGCACGACCAGCCCCCACACCTCGCCGAGCAGCGCGACCGACGCGATGACGTGGATAACCACGATCGACTTCCGGATACGCGGACGCATCCCGCTCACCTCCTAATCAAGGAACTCGGCGGTCATCCTCGCTGCTTTGTTCGGCCCGTACGTCCGCCCCGGGAGGGCCGTCCGGGTACGCCGAGAGGTGTACCGGCGATTCTCAAGTTTCGGGTGATCATTGCCAATACGGCGGTGAACGGCCGCGCGGCAATTCTCGTGGCCAGCCAAAACAAATCTGCTTCGAGAGTTTGCCGGAGCGGTCGATATACCGGGTGTCGGTTAACTGCGGCAAAACCGAGTGCCAAGAAACCGAGGTGTCTCCTTGACCTCCATTAGGGCTTTCTGAGTTGCGGTTCCCGCTGCCTGCCGCGATTGTTATTTCCGGCACCTCACAGCCCTGCACAAACGACTATGGCGTCGGGTTTTCCGCGCCGATCCATGGAGGAAAGCAAACATGATCCGTCGCATTCTGGCCGGTGCAGCAATCGCGGCCGCCGCCCTCGGCTTCTCCGCCGGCGCGGCCTCGGCCGACGTCGGTCCCAACCCGCACAACGGCGGTCAGAGCATCCTGAGCCAGTTCAGCATCCTGGACGACCTGACCGCACTGAACGACGTCCTCAACGACTCGGTCAAGTACGTCGACATCCTCACCCTGCTGCACCTGAACGACATCGACGCCGACATCCTGAACAACGAGGAAGACACGGGCGACAACAACTGACGACTCCTCACGTGGCGTAGGCAGGAAGCTGATCGGCGACTTCCGGACAATGACGGAAGCCCGCCCGGCCAAGATCCTCTTCCTGGTGCCTTGAGGTGAACCGAAAAGAGCGGGCCGCGGAATTTCGCGAATCCGCGGCACGGGCTCGGTGCGCACCGAGATCTCGACGTCGCGCGGCTCGGGTCGATCACTGCAGGACGACCTGGGCCGCGCGATCGTGTACCGGGCCCCCACCCTCCTCCGCCGGTGGATCGACGTTGGCCGCGCTCTCGCTCGGCCGTACCGCTCCCATGAAGGTGCGCCGGTCGAGCGGCTCCACCCGGACGAGCTGGCCCGTGTACGGCGCGTTCACCATCCGGGTGGAGTCCACCACCACGCCCACGTGCTCCGGTCCTGCGGTGGCCGGATCGTTGTCGTAGAAGACCAGGTCCCCCGGCTCGACGAGTTCCTTGGCGATCCGGATGCCCGAACGCCACTGCTCGTACGTGGTCGTGCCGATCCGCACCCCCGCCCGCGCCCACGCGTACTCCGTCAGGCCCGAGCAGTCGAACCCCCAGACCTTCGCCCCCTTCCCGATCCCGTATCCGGGGCCCCGCACCCCGCCCCCGCCCCACGAGTACGGTGTCCCGACCATCTCCAGCGCCGCCCGCGCCGCGATGGCGCCGGCCGCGGTGCGCGCGAGGAAGCCCGGGGCGCAAATCCGCGGGCCACAGCCATTCACGGCCGCCGCGGCGGTGGAATGGGACGTGCCCGGAATCGCGATCGACAGCGCTATTACCAGCAGTGGCCTCAGTCCATTCATGGCATATTCAGCGCTCCTTCGACTCGTCGCGCCCAGCCTCGCCGCGGCACGCACCAGGACGTTTCTCCTGCTTACCTTCCTCCATCTCTATGGGGATAAAACGCCCTTTGGTCATGCCGGAAGCGCGTATGGCCATAAGATGAAAAAATGCCGTCATGCCCGCCCTGGCAAATCCGTACCACTCGGACATATCCGGACTGGTAGGGATTCACCGGCCAAGGAATTGGGGCGCGCATTTGACTTCGACTTAGCACAGCCGGGTTGCGACCCGCCGACGGCCCACGGGATTGTTATTCCTGGAATCTCGCAGCCCTGTGCGAGTGATTCACGATGACGCGCATCCCGCGCCGATTCCGACGAAGGAGAAGTAGAAATGATGCGTCGCATTCTTGCCGGTGCAGCGATCGCGGGCTGCCTGTTCGGGTTCTCCGCCACGAGCGCTTCGGCCGACGTCGGCCCCAACGCCCTCAACAAGGACAAGCAGATCTTGAGCCAGTTCAGCCTCCTCGACGACGCCACGCTGCTCAACGACGTCCTCAACGACTCCGTGAAGTACATCGACGTCCTCACGGCGCTGCACCTCCAGGACATCAACCTGGACGTCCTCAACAACGAGAAGGGCACGGGCGACAACAACTGATCGGTCACTGAAGCGGCGGCCCCCCGCCCCCGGCCCGTACGCCATGCGTGACGGCGTTCCGGCAGCCACGGCCCCTCGTGGCGGCACCTTGCCGGAGCACCTCCCTGGCCGGCGCACGGGTGCGATGAGCCTCTGCTCACGGTAGATCGCGTCTCCGGGCAGGCCGGTGTGCGTCAAGTCCGCAGCCGGCGCGGGCATGGCCGGCCTGTTCGGAAAGCGCTACCCGCCATTATTTCCCCGTAATTCGGTCATTTCCCAGCGAAAATTACATAGTGGAACATGCCTCGTGTAGCCTGAATTCGGGTTAATCGCCCGGTGTGTACGCCAGCGGTCATCCCCTGCCGAGTGCAGTACGCCAATACGACCCCCGGAGTGCGCGTTGGGGGGTGCGAGGAGCGTGGGTATCACAGAGCGGCTGCTCTACCAGGACGAGCAGCTACGGATCACGATGGCGGCGGCGCCGGGCGTGCCGGCCGTCACGCTGACCGGCGAGATCGACGCCACCAACAGCCCCATGCTGGCCAGCACCCTGGCGAGTTGCCGCCAGGGCACCTACATCGTGGTCGACACCGGCGAGCTGACCTTCATCGACGTCTCGGGCCTGCGTGTGCTCGTGATGCCCGCCCTGCCGCCCTCACAGCGGTGGATCCGGCTGCACAACGTCACGCCGTACCAGCGGAGGTTGTTGCGCATGATGGGCTGGTTCTACCAGCCGGCGGTCCACCACGTGCCGCTGTAGGCTCCACGATCGCGGCCGAGGTGCCCAGGCCGGTCGGCCCGCCCAGCCGCCACGGTCGCGGCGCGTAGTGGCGCAGCAGTGACGGCTCGTCGTAGCGGGAGCAGTGGCGGTGCCAGTTGTGGATGCCCGCCAGCCAGTCGCGCAGCTCGGCCACGAACGCCGCCACGTCACCGCGCGCCTCGCCGTCGAGGCCGAAGTCGTCGCAGACGATCGGCAGCTCGTGCGCGACGATGTGCTCGAACTGCCGCACCCGCGAGACCTGCAGGTCCCTGACGATGTCGAGCGCCGCCGGATAGTCGCAGTCGAAGAAGCTCTGCACCACCAGCACGCAGTTGTGCACCTCGCCCCCGAACTCGATCTCCTTCTGGTACGAGTAGACGTCGTTGACCAGCACCGCCCCGTCGCTCATCGCGTTCTCCAGCGCCACCACCGGCCCGCTCGCGTAGAACTCCTCCGGGATCCCCTTGGTGTGCCGCAACCGGCTCAGGCTCATCGTGAGCTGCGCCCCGAAGGTCAGCCGGCGCATCTCCATGTAGTCCACCGGGTCGGGGACGTGGCCGGCGATCTCGTTGGCCAGCTCCCACAGCCAGCTCGCGCACATCTCCTCGACCGTCGCCCGCAGCCTGCGCCGGGCGGCGACCGGCATCGGCCCGGCCGTACGCGCCCACACGTCGGCCAGCCCCCGCTCCAGCACGCTGGCCGGGGGCGGCGCCGGCGAGCAGTCGAGCGGCATGCACGCCCCCAGCCGGTCCACCGCCACCTTGGCCGCCGACAGGTTGCGCGAGCGGCCGAAGACGACCGGGAAGTAGTCGTCCGCGTACGTCCCCCAGGTCAGCCAGAGCGTGGCCAGGTCCAGCTCCTCGGGCGAGGCGTCCGGGTGCAGGCCCGCCGCGCACAGCGCGAAGTCGAAGTCGGCCAGCTTGGCCTCGTCCCACACCGCCGAGCCGACGACCCCGCTCCGCGGCTCCAGGAGGCCCATCTCCCCGCACCAGGCCACGATGTTGCGCCTGGCCGCCTCCAGGTGGGGTGACAGCCGCACGTCGGACGGCACGTACAGCTCGGGGATCCGCGACGGCCCCACCCGCTGGTACGGCACGTGTGTGAAGCCGCGCAGCCGCTTGGCCCCCAGCAGGTCCACCACCGACGACATGCCCAGCGGCCGGCCCGCCCTGGCCCGCGCGTTCATGTACCGGCTGGAGCGCGTGTGCCACTCGTGCCCGCCCGACTGCCAGTCCTGCAGCCCCTTGACATACCGCAGCACGCCGGCCGCGCTCAGCGGATCGACGCCGTGCTCCAGGAACAGCGGCCCCAGCTCGAACACCGCCGTGTGCTCGAACTGCTGCATCCGCGAGGTCAGCAGGTCGTTGACCGCGTTCGCGGCCTCCTGCGTGTCACACCCGAGGAACCTCTCCAGCACCAGCACGCCGTTGCTCAGCTCACCCTCGTCCCCGACCTCCCGCTCGTAGGAGAACAGGTCGTTGCGCAGGTGCACGGCGTCGGCGAAGGAGTCACGCAGCACCCGCATCGGCCGCGTGCCCGCGATCCCGGCCGGCACCTCGGCCCGCACCGCGTGCTCGACGAGCCCGGCCGACCAGGGGGCGCCGCCCACCTTGCGGCGCATCTCGATGTACTCGACCGGGTTGGCGACCCGGCCCCGGTTGATGTTGGCCAGCTCCCAGAGCGACTCGTCGAGCAGGTTGCGCGTGCTCTCCGCGAAGCGCGCCCGCCAGTCGAGCGACATGCCCGGCACCGTACGCGGCCACAGGTCGGCCAGCCCCGCCTCCACCGGGTTGTTCGGCTCGGGCATGGTCAGGTCGTGGCCCATCGGCATGAACCGGGCCAGCCGCCCCAGATACTCCTTGCCGCCCCCCAGGTCGCTGGTGCGTTTGAAGACCTCCAGAAAGTGGTCGTCGAAGAAGAAGACCCACACGTACCAGTCGGTGATCAGGCTCAGCTCGGTGCCGTCGCAGTCGGGATGGGTGTAGGCGCACAACAGCGCGTAGTCGTGGGCGTCGAGGTCCGCCTCCTCCCAGACCCCCGAACCTTCGAGCATGCCCATGTCGCGCGCCCACTGCCTGGAGTGCGCGCGAGCCTCTTCCACATGCTGGTTGAGCCGGGCCGGGTACGGCAGGTAGAAGTCCGGCAGTTCGAACGGCTGGGTCATGCTCACTCCTCCAACGTGTACGGTCAGCGCGCCACCTCGACGTCCGCCAGCACCCCGAGCGCGTCCGGCACCAGCACGGCGACCGAGTAGTAGGCGCTGACCAGGTACGACGCCACGGCCCTCGCGTCGATGCCGGTGAGCTTCACGCTGAGGCCCGGCTCCCGCTCGCCGGGGACGCCGCTCTGGCGCAGGCCGACGACGCCCTGGTCGTCCTCGCCCGTACGCAGGACGAGGATCGACGTGGTGCCCGCCCGGCTGATCGGGATCTTGTCGCAGGGCAGGATGGGCACCCCGCGCCAGGCCGTCACCCGGGTGCCCCCGATCTCGGCGCTGTCGGGGTAGACGCCCGTGGCGCTGCACTCGCGGTGGAAGGCGGCGATGGCGCGGGTGGGCCAGGAAGTAGCGCGACTTCTTCCTGCGGCACAGCAACTCGTCGAGGTCGTCGGGGCCCGGCGGGCCCGTCCGGGTGTGGATCCGCTGGCCGGGGTCGGCCTGGTGCAGCAGCCCGAAGTCGCGGTTGTTGATCAGCTCGCGTTCCTGCGACTCGCGTACGGACTCGACGGTCAGCCTGAGCTGCTCCTCCTTCTGGTCCATCGGGCCGTTGAACAGGTCGCTCACCCGGGTGTGCACGCGCAGCACGGCCTGTGAGGCGCCCAGCTCGTACTCGCGCGGCCCGGGGTCGTAGTCGGCGAACGTGCCGGGCAGCACCGTCTCGCCCCGGTGCCCGGCGGCGGTGACGATCGCGGCCTCGCCCCACTTGTTCTGCGGCGCCGCCCGGCGCGCCCGATGGAGGTCGAGCCGGGCGCGCAGTGCCGGCGACCGGTCGCCCAGCGCGTGGATCACCTCCCACGGCAGGGTCAGCACCGTGCACGCGGTGCCGGCCTCCAGCGTGTACGGCCACACCTCGCCCTCGTCGGGCGGCTCGGAGCCGGCGTGGTCGCCGCCGGCCAGCGAGCCGAGGACGAGCGGGTCGCCGTACTCGCCCGGCTGGAGCTTGGTCACCTTGCCGTGCGCGATGAGGATCAGCTCCTCCGCCGGCCGTCCGGCCCGGACGATGGGGTCGCCGCGGTCGAACTCCCGCTGCTCGAACAGCCCGGCGAGGGTGTCGAGCAGGCGGTCGTCCTCGAGCCCGTGCAGCGGCGGCAGCTCGGTCAGGCTCGGCGGGACGACCCTGACCAGAGCCCCGGAGTTCGAGAAGCTCACCCGGCCGCCGCCGACCCGGTACGTGAGCCGCCGGTTCACCCGGTAGACCCCCGCCGCCAGATCCACCCACGGCAGGACCCGCAGCAGCCAGCGGGGCGAGATCTCCCGCATCTGCGGGGGCGTCTTGGTCGTCGTGGCGAGCAGGCGCGCCGCCCCGGTGCCGAGACTCAGCCGCTCGTCGAACTCCGTTGACATGAACACCACCAATCCCTGTGGGCCGGACGGACGGGGAGGGCCGCGGTTACCCGTTCCTGCCGAGCTCGACGTCCTCCAGCACGCCGAGCGCGTCCGGCACCAGGACGGCCGCCGAGTAGTAGGCGCTGACCAGGTAGGAGATGACGGCCTTCTCGTTGATGTTCATGAAACGGACCGACAGGCTGGGCTGGTACTCATCGGGGATGCCGGTCTGGTGCAGGCCGACGACGCCCTGGTTCTCCTGGCCGGTGCGCATGAGCAGGAACGACGTCGTCCGCGTGCCGGAGACCGGGATCTTGTTGCAGGGGAAGATCGGCACGCCCCGCCAGGCGGGCACCCGGTGGCCGCTGACCTCGCTCGACTGCGGGTAGATGCCGCGCTTGCTGCACTCACGCCCGAACGCGGCGATGGCCTGCGGGTGGGCCAGGAAGAACGAGGGCTCCTTCCACACCGTGGACAGCAGGTCGTCGAGGTCGTCGGGGGTGGGCGGGCCCGAGCGGGTGCGGATGCGCTGGCCGAAGTCGGCGTTGTGGAGCAGGCCGAACTCCCGGTTGTTGACCAGCTCGTCCTCCTGGCGCTCGCGCAGGGCCTCGATCGTGAGGCGGAGCTGCTGGTCGAGCTGGCTCATCGGCTGGTTGTACAGGTCGGAGACCCGGCTGTGCACGCGCAGGACCGTCTGGGCCACGCTCAGCTCGTACTCGCGGGGGCTCTGCTCGTAGTCGACGAACGTGCCGGGCAGCACGGCCTCGCCGACGTGGCCGGCCGACAGGTTGATCGCGGCCTCGCCGTAGTCGTTCTGGGCGTGGTCGCCGCTCGTACGCCAGCGCGCGACGTGCTCGCGCAGCGCCGGCGCCTGCTCGGCGATCTGCTCGAAGTCCCGCCGGGAGAGCGTCAGCACGGTGGTGGCCGTCTTGGCGCGGGCGGTGTACGCGAACTGCCCGCCGTCGACCAGGGCCTGCTCACCGAGATAGTCGCCGTCGGCCAGCACGCCGAGGTTCTGGTCGTCCCCGTACGCGCCGTGCGCGATCTTGACCACCCGGCCGTGCGCGATCAGCACGAGCCGGTCCACCTCGCCGCCCTCGGCGACGATCTCCTGGTCGGCCTGGACCTCGAACTGCGTGAAGCGATCGGCCAGCGCTTCGAGCACCTCCATGTCGTCGAAGCCGCGCAACATGGGCAGCTCGGTCAGCTCCGCCGGGATCACCCGCACCTCCGCACCGGCGGTGCTGAAAGTGATCCGTCCGTCGCCCAGCGTGTACGTCAGCCGCCGGTTGACCCGGAACACGCCGCCGGAGCACTGCACCCACGGCAGCAGCCGCAGCAGCCAGCGGGAGGTGATCTCCTGCATCTGCGGCGGGGTCTTGGTCGTGGTGGAGAGCTGCTTGGCGGCATCGGTGCTCAGGCTGAGCTGGCCGTTGCCGTTGGCGTCCTCGGGGGCGGTCGAGTGGGTCGTTTCGGTCATCGTGGTGCACCACCAATCTCGATGTGGGGCCTAGCCTTGGTTGCGGAAAGCTCGGAGTTCGAGTGGCAGGGAGAAGGTCAGCGTCTCCTCGGTCAGGGTGACGGGTTCCACGTCGGCGAATCCGTGGCCGGCGAGCCAGTCCAGCAGGTCCGAGACCAGCCGTTCCGGCACGGAGGCGCCGGAGCTGACGCCGACGCTCTCCACCCCGTCGAGCCAGCGTTCGTCGGCGTCGGCGGCCCGGTCGATCAGGTGGGCCGCCCGCGCGCCGGCGTTCAGCGCCACCTCCACCAGGCGCAGGGAGTTGGAGGAGTTGGCCGAGCCGACGACGAGGACCAGCTCGCACCGGGGCGCGATGGCGGTGATCGCCTCCTGGCGGTTCTGGCTGGCGTAGCAGATGTCGTCGCTGGGCGGGTCGATCAGGTCGGGGAAGCGTTTGCGCAGCTCGGCGACCGCCTGCATGGTCTCGTCCACGGCCAGCGTGGTCTGCGACAGCCAGCTCATCCGGCCGCCGCCCGCGGTCAGCTCCTCCGGCCTGGCCGGGTCCATGACCTGGATGCGGTCGGGGGCCTCGCCCAGCGTGCCCTCGACCTCCTCGTGCTCGGCGTGGCCGATGAGGACGATCTCGTAGCCCGCCTCGGCCATCCGTACGGCCTCCTTGTGGACCTTGGTGACCAGCGGGCAGGTGGCGTCGATCGTCCGCAGCCCGCGCTCCTCCGCCACCCCCTTCACCACGGGCGAGACGCCGTGGGCGGAGAAGACGACCAGCGAGCCGTCGGGCACCTCGTCGAGCTCGTCGACGAAGAGCGCGCCGCGCCTGGTCAGCTCGTCGACCACGAAGGTGTTGTGAACGATCTGTTTTCGCACGTAGACAGGTGGGCCGAAGCGTCTCAGCGCCTCCTCCACCGTGACGATCGCGCGTTCGACGCCCGCGCAGTAGCCGCGCGGGGCCGCGAGAAGTACCCGTCTCATCGGGAAGCCCCTTACCTGTCGCGGTGCGCGAGCTGGTCGGCCATCGCCGCCAGCACGGTGGCGGCCTCGGGCTTGATCTGTGCCTCGGCCAGGGCCGACACGGCCTCGCGCACCCGGTCTTCGATCATTGACTCGACCCTGGCCAGCGCCCCCGTCTCGACGAGGATCTGCCGCAGCTCGGCGGCGCGCTCCTCGGTCAGCGCCGGGCTGCCGTGCCAGGTCTTCAGGTGGTCGCGCTGGACGGGGGAGGCGTGCTGCACGGCGTGCGCGTACATCACTGTCTGCTTGCCCTCGCGCAGGTCGTCGAGGGAGGACTTGCCGGTCTCCGGCGTGGAGCCGAACGTGCCGAGCACGTCGTCGCGCAACTGGAACGCCTCGCCGAGCGGCACCCCGAAGCCGGAGTACGAGTCGAGCAGCTCCGCCGAGGCGCCGGCCAGCGCGCCGCCGATCTGCAGGGGCCGCTCGACGGTGTATTTCGCGCTCTTGTAGCGGATCACGGTCAGCGCCTCGGCCTCGGTCGCGCCCGAGCGGAGCTGGCTGAGGACGTCGAGGTACTGGCCGCTGATGACCTCGGTGCGCATGGCGTCGAAGAGGTGGTGGGCGGCACGCAGGCGCGGCGGCTCCACCCCGCACGCGGACAGTAACGTGTCGGACCAGGCCAGGCTGAGCGTGCCGAGCAGGATGCCGCCGGCCCGGCCGAACGCCTCGGCGCCCGCCCCGTGGTGCAGGTCCGCCAGGCTGCGGTGCACGGTGGGCTGCCCGCGGCGCAGGTCGCTGCCGTCCATGATGTCGTCGTGGATCAGCAGGCCCGCGTGACACAGCTCAAGGGCGGCGGCGGCGCTGATGATCTCCTCACAGTCGTCCCCGCCGGCGCCGCGCCAGCCCCAGTAGCACAGTTGCGGCCGTACCCGCTTGCCGCCGCCGAGGATGAAGTCGGACAGCAGCCCGTAGGCCGCGTCGACGCCCGGGTCGGAAACGGGGTTCCGCCAGGTTTCCAGGAAACCGCTCAGTCGTTCGTCAATCCGCGAACCAAGGGAATGCTGCGTGAAGCCCACCGGCATGCGCGCGGCTCCGTCCTGTCAGTCGAGAACTACCCCTAGTTACTCACTGAATACGGAGCGTGTAAAGTGTCTTTTGTGGCTCAAGTTTTCTTTTGCCACGGGGATCCCACGGCCCTGGGGGCGGCCATGAAGGCGTTGCCGTGCGGGGGGTCGAGAGCCGGCGAGCGGGCACGAACAGGCCCAGGCCGGAGAGGGGCTCTCCGGCCTGGGCCGATCGGCTTTCCTGTGGCTGTTTCTGGGCCTGGCTAGACCTGCTGCCAGAGCGCCGGCACGTTGGGGGGCTCCCAGCCCGTCTGCGAGGTGTGGCCCTGCAGGCACCGGTACGACGCGCCGCCGTAGGTGACGGTGGCGCCCGCCGCGTACGCGGTGTTCGGCGCCCACGTGCCGCCGGGCACGGTCGGGGAGACGGTCGGCGAACCGGTCGGCCCGCCGCCCTGGGTGGTCAGGGTCAGCCCGTACGTCGAGAGGATCTCGTTGACCGGCTGGAAGTACGTCGTGCCGCCCGAGCTGCAGTTGCCCGAGCCGCCCGAGGTGACGCCCTGGGCCTGGTCACCCGAGATGAACGAGCCGCCGGAGTCGCCCGGCTCTGCGCAGACGCTGGTCCTGGTCACGCCGCTGACCGTGCCCTGCGGGTAGGTGACGCTGGTGTTGAGCTGCTGCACCGAGCCGCAGCGCCACTGGGTGGTCGAGCCCGAGCGGCAGATCGAGGAGCCGGGCTGGGCCACGGTCGAGCCGCGTACGGGCAGGATGCCCGAGCTGTAGCCGTTGACCACGCCGACCGGGGTCCACTGCGTGTTGACCTCGACCCAGGCGTAGTCGTTGCCGGGGAACGACGAGCCGCGGAACGTGCCCTGGGCCACCCGGTTCGAGCCCGACGTGGTCGCGCCCGTGGTGCCGCAGTGGCCGGCGGTCACGAAGCCGCCCTGGGAACCGGCCCGCGTCACCGAGAACCCGACCGAGCAGCGTGAGCCGGTGCCGATGTAGTAGGCGTCGCCGCCGCGGACGTCGTAGAACAGCTCGGGTCGCTCGTCCGAGCGCACGACCCGGACGGCCGAGGTGTCGGCGCCGCTGGCCTTGACCCAGGCCGTGGCCTTGGCGGGGGTGGAGGTGAGGACGACGACGGTGTTCTCGACGACGTCCACGTACCAGACGGGGGCGGTTTTCGGGGCCTTGGCCGACGCCTGGTCGAGGGTGGCCTTGACCCGGTCGAGCAGGTCGAGGGAGCGGGTGACCACGCGGGCCGTGACGCCGGCGGCCGTGATCTGCGCCGCCTTCGACGGGTCGATGGTGGCGGCGACGGGGGTGGAGGTGGGGCCGGTGACCCAGGTGCCGGCGTACGACGTGCCGAGCATGGCCCGGAGGCTGGGCTCGACGCCGGCCGCGGCGGCCTCGTTCACCAGGCGCTCCTCGGCCTGCGCGCCGGTGACGCCGAGGTCGCGCGAGAGCGCCTCGACGAGGCCGGGCGGGGGGTCGGCCGCGACGGTGGCACTCGCCCTGGCCACGGCGAACAGGCTGTCGTCGGTGTCACCCTGCGCCGCGGCGCCCTTGGCGGCGAGCGCGACGGCCGGGACGGCGATCAGCGTGACGGCCAGGGCCAGGCCGGCCGTCAGGGCCTTTCTTGGGAGCATTCGTGGACTCTCCTCGTACTGGGGGGGTTTCGCTACCGTACGGGAACGGATACGAGGAGTGGTCGTGGCAAATTGCCCCTATCGCGGTGATATGGGGGATGGCTCCTGGGCAGGCAGTTGTTCGCCGCCGAGCTCGAAAGTCATGCCGTGGCTGCTGGCCATCGTGATCACAGGCCGCCGGAGCACCTCGCTCACCCGGTGCGCCACCTCCTGGAAACGACGCTGCTTCTCGGGCGTGTCGACGGCGGCCAGACGGACCGAGCCGTTCTCGAGCAGCGACCTGGCCAGCCACTCGGACATGGAGTGCTGGAAGCGGACCTCTTCCTCTGGGGTGAGGGGCATGGATTCCATGCGCCGCAGTTTAGGCGGAAGGTCCTGCCGCGGCGGTGTTGTGCCGGTCCAGCGGCGCTGACCTCGGGTTTCGCGGTCCCGGCGGGGGGCAGCGGGGCAGCCATGAGAGTCGTTGTGGTGGGAGCCACCGGAAATGTGGGCACCAGCCTGGTGCGAGCGCTGGCCGCGGACGATGACGTGACGTCGATCGTGGGAGTCGCCCGGCGGCTGCCCGGGTGGCGGGTCGACCGCACCGACTGGCGGCAGGCCGACGTGGCGGCCGCCGACCTGACGCGCATCTTCGACGGCGCCGACGCGGTGGTGCACCTCGCCTGGCTGTTCCAGCCGGCCAGGGACCCGGCGATCACCTGGCGGGCCAACGTGCTGGGCAGCATGCGGGTCTTCCGCGCGGTGGCGGAGGCCGGGGTGCCCGCGTTGATCCACGCCTCGTCGGTGGGGGCGTATTCGCCCGGGCCCAAGGACCGGCCGGTGGACGAGAGCTGGCCCACGCACGGCTGGCCGGGGGCCGCGTACGGGCGGGAGAAAGCCTACGTCGAGCGGGTGCTGGACGTCTTCGAGCACGATCACCCGAACATCAGGGTCGTGCGGATGCGGCCCGGCTTCACCTTCCAGCGCGCGGCCGCGACCGAGCAGCGCAGGCTGTTCGGCGGGCCGTTCGTGCCGCGGTGGCTCATCAGGACGGGCCGGGTCCCCTTCGTGCCGGACATCCCCGGGCTGCGCCTCCAGGTGCTGCACGCCGACGACGCGGCCGAGGCGTACCGGCTGGCCGTCACCAGGCCCGTGCACGGGGCGTTCAACCTCGCCGCCGAGCCCGTGCTGGACGCGTCCGACCTGGCCGCGCTGCTGGGCACCCGTACGGTGACGGTCCCGAGAGGGCTGGCCAGGGCGGCCATGGCCGCCGGCTGGCACCTGCGGCTCGCGCCCGCCGCGCCCGGCCTGCTGGAGCTGGTCCTGCGCATCCCGGTGATGAAGGTCGAGCGGGCGAGGGAGGTGCTGGGCTGGCAGCCGCGGCACTCCTCGCTGCAGGCCATGCGGGAACTGTTCGACGGGCTGCACGAGGGCGCAGGCATGGACACCCCGCCGCTGGCTCCCGACCGCGGCCCGGTCAGCCGGGTACGCGAGTTCGCCACCGGCATCGGCGGCCGCACCTGACGCCGTGACGCCGTGAGTCCCTGCCGTAGCCCTCCGTGCTGCCCGATGCCGCCCGAACGTCCCGTGGCCCTCCGTCTGACCTGGCGGGGCGGCAGGTAGTCTCGTAGGGACGGAAGGGGATCACTACGTTGAGCGGCGAAAATCTTTCCCCGGGGATCATCTCTCCCGTCCGGCGCATCGGGCGGCGGCGGTTCGACTTCGAGCGCCAGGTCGCCATCATGGCCATCGTCAACAGGACACCCAACTCCTTCCACGACCAGGGCCGCACGTTCGAGCTCGACAGCGCGGTCGCGGCGGCCACCAAGGCCGTGGACGACGGCGCCGACTGGGTCGACATCGGCGGCTTCGCCTTCAGCGCCGCCCAGGCGCGGATCGGGGTGGCGGAGGAGATCGACCGGGTCGCGCCCGTCATCGCCCGGGTCAGGGCCGCCACCGACGCCGTGATCTCGGTCGACACCCACCGGCCCGAGGTGGCGCGGGCCGCCGTCGAGGCCGGCGCTGACGTCATCAACGACACCAACGGCCTGCGCGAGCCGGGCCTGGCCGAGTTCGCGGCCAAGGCGGGCGTGTGCGTGGTGGTCACCCACAGCCTCGGCGGCCCAGGGCAGCGGGTCTTCCGGCCCAGCTACGCCGACGTGGTCTCCGACGTGGCCGCGTTCCTGCGCGAGCGGGTCGCGTACGCGCTGGAGTCGGGCATCGCCGCCGACAGGATCATCATCGACCCCGGGCACGACCTCAACAAGAACACCTTCCACTCCCTCGAGCTGACGCGCCGGCTGGAGGAGATCACCTCGATCGGATACCCGACCCTGGTGGCGCTGTCGAACAAGGACTTCATCGGGGAGACGCTCGGGCGGCCCCAGGGGGAGCGGAAAGAGGGCACGATCGCCGCCAACGTCGTGTCCGTCCTCAAGGGCGCACGCATCCTGCGCGTGCACGACGTGGCCGCGACGGTCGCGTCCGTACGCATGACCGAGGCCGTGCTCGGGTGGCGCGGCCCGGTGGCGCCCAGCCACAACCTCGCGTGAGGAGGAGCCGTACGTGACCGAGCGCAAGCCCGTCGGCATGCCCTTCGAGTCGTGGATCGACCGGCAGATCCGGGAGGCGGAGGAGCGGGGCGAGTTCGACGACCTGCCGGGCAGGGGGCAGCCGCTGCCGGGGGTCGATCGGCATCTCGACGAGATGTGGTGGATCAAGCAGAAGATCGCGAGCGAGGGGCTCTCGATGCCCCTGCCGCCCACGCTGGCCCTGCGCAAGGACGCGGAGGAGGCGCTGGCCGAGGCGCGCGGGGCCCGGTCGGAGGCCGAGGCGCGGCGGATCGTGGAGGAGATCAACCACCGGATCCGCGAGGCGATCAGGACCGGGCTGTCGGGGCCGCCCCTCAACCTGATGCCGTTCGACGTGGACGAGATCGTCTCCGAGTGGCGCCGCGCCCGCCGCTGACCCTGCTCGCACCGGCCTCGCACCGGCCTTGCACAGGCCCTCGGGCCGGCCGGGGACTCGGGTCAGGCGGTCCCCGGCCGGCCGCGTCTCAGCGGGCCGTCTGGATCAACGGTCGGCGGCGTTCAGTTGACGGTGTCTCAGTTGACGGTGTTTCAGTTGACGGGTCTCAGTTGACGGGCGGGTAGGCGTTCTGCAGGAGCTGACGGAACTGGGCGGAGAACCACTGCCCCGACAGCGGCGCGTCGGCCAGCGCCCCCGACATGTTGTTGCCGTTGAGGTTGTTGCCGGTGTACGTCGGGTCGCACATCCGGTCGAACTTCTTGCCCTCGTCGTTCGGGATGTCCCGGCTGGCGCCGTCGGACTCGCCGGGAGGCTTGATCCACACGTAGGCGTCGAAGCCGGCGGCCGGGGCGGCGGTCGGCCGGGTGCCCAGGCCCGCGCCGTTCTGGTTGCACCAGTTTCCCGCGTGGATGCGGCGGTCGACGCGTGACTGGTTGACGAACTCGTCCAGGTTCGTCGAGGTGCTCGGCCCCGCCGGGCGGGCGCTGCCGCCCCAGCCGTTGCGCGAGGTGTCGATCAGCATGCCCAGCCCCTGGCGGAAGCCCTTGGCGACCAGGGCGTTGCGCAGGGCCGTGGCGAAGGTCTGCTCGTCCACGTAGTAGTTCCAGTCCACCCACTTGGACTGGCGGACCGTCTGGCCGTTCACGGTGCTGTTGATCGTGAAGTACGGCTCGGTCGTGGCCGAGTAGTTGGCGGTGTTGACGATGAAGCCGTCCACGCTGTCCACACCGGCGGTGGTGGCGGCGACGGTCTCGTAGAAGAGGTTCACGGACGGGGTGAAGTTCGTGTCCCAGCCGAGCCAGGCGTGGTGGGCGGCGTCGACGTAGGTGTAGACGTTCGGGATGGCGTGGAGCTGGTTGAGCGCGTAGCGGACGCCGTCGCGGTAGCCGCCGGCGCCGTTGGCCTCGCGGCACTTCTCGAAGGCGTTGAGGTTGGTGACCAGGTTCGGCAGTGAGTCGGGCTCGATGATCGTGACGATGCGCAGGCCGGCGTAGGCCGAGCCGCGGAGGATGGCGGCGATCGGGTCGATGTACTCGGCCTTGTAGCGGTTGAAGCCGTTCTCGGAGATGAGCAGCTCGCCGTTGGAGGCCAGGGCCGAGCAGTCGCGGTTGGGCAGGTTGTAGATGACGACCTGGATCGTCAGGGGGGCGGCGCCGTTGGCGGCGTCCTGCCTGACGGCCTCGTCCAGGTGGGCGCGCAGGCCCATGGCGCCGGAGGTGCCGGCGATGGCGGCGATGCGGTCCATCCACACGGCGGTGGAGGTGTTGGCGACCGCCGAGCCGCCGGGCTCGGCCGCGGCCTTGGCGCTCCAGTTCGGGTTGACGTAGCCGGTGGCGCCCGCGTACGGGTTCTCGACGTGGGTCGGGTTGGTGCCGCCGTCGTCGTCGGCCTCGGTGGCGGTGACCGTACGCGAGGTCAGGCCGGAGGAGGCGACGGTGAACGTACGGCTGCCGTTGGCCGTGTCGGAGTCCTGGGCGGCGGCCAGGGTGACGGTCTGGGGGGTGTTCCAGTTGGCCGGGGTGAAGGTCAGGCCGCCCCCGGCGGAGACGGTGAGGTCGGCGTCGCCGCTGCCGGCCGTGGTGGTGACGGTCACGTTCCCGGACGGCTGCGCGGCCAGGCGCACCGTGTAGGCGCCGGTCGAGCCCTCGGGCACGGTGACCGCGGTCGGCGTCACGATGAGCGACTGCTCCACGGTGGCGTCGTCGTCCACCTCGGTCGCCGTGACCGTGGCCCCGGTGACGCCGGTGCCGCCGACGCTGAACGCGGCGGTGCCCGCGGTGGTGTCGGCGTCCTGGGCGGCGGCCAGGGTGACGGTCTGCGGGGTGTTCCAGTTGGCCGGGGTGAAGGTGAGCGAGACGCCGGAACTGACCGTCAGGTCGGTGTCGCCGCTGGTGCGCGCGGTGGTGACGGTGACGTTCGCGCCGGGCGCGGCGGAGAGCCTGGCGGTGAAGGTGGCCGTGCCGCCCTCGTTCACCGCGACCGCGCTGGCGGAGGTGACCACCGACGGGGTGCCCGGGTTCGTGCCGCCGCAGCTCGTGCCGTTGACGCTGAACGCCGTCGGGTTCGGGTTGGTGCCCGTCCAGGTGCCGTTGAAGCCGATGGAGACCGAGGCGCCGGTGGCCAGGCTGCCGTTGTAGGGCATGTTGGCGCCGGTCACGCGGGTGCCCGACTGGCTCCAGTTGGCGCCCCAGCCGGTCGGGGTGTACTTCTGCGTGGTGGTCGGGAAGTCGAAGGCGAGCGACCACGAGGTCAGCGGGTCACCGGTGTTCTTGAGGGTGATGCTCGCGGTGAAACCGCCCTGACCAGGGCTGCTCGTCCACGAGTTGGCTGTGTAGGTCACGTCGCAGGCGACGGCGGCGTTCGCGGCCGTGCTCTGGCCGACGACGAGCCCCAGGGCCGCGCAACTCGCGGCGGTCATGGTCACGGCCCATGTGCGGAGGCCGCGGTGGAGTCTCACGGGCGATCATCTCCAGTGTTAGATGGCTGGGAGCGCTCCCATAGTGAGCCGTGCTCCCGGCCGTGTACAGAGGGCGGGCGGCGGCGGGGTGGCTGTCGCTCCGCATGCTTGCCGAATGCCCTGGAAAGGGGATGAAACTTTCATCCCGGGCAGCCTGGTGAGGGGAAGCGCGAGGGCCGCCGGGCGGCCGTTCCGTTGACATCCGCCGGAGCGCACCCACAATCCACTGTGGGAGCGCTCCCATACCCCCTACTCCCATGGAGACCCCGTGAAGCACAGACCTCCCATCCTCTTGACGCGCTTGTCGAGGCGGCTCGCCGTGGCCACGGCCCTCGTCCTCGTCGCGGGCGCGACCACGGCCCTGTCGGCCGCACCCGCCCAGGCGGCCGTGTCGTGCGACGTGACGTACGCGGCCAACCAGTGGGGCTCGGGCTCGGGCGGTTTCACCGCGAGCATCACCCTCAAGAACACCGGTGACCCGCTGACCTCGTGGTCGCTCGCCTTCGACTTCCCGACCACCACGCAGAAGTACACCCCGACCGGCTGGGGCGCGAACTGGAGCCAGTCGGGCACCAGGGTCACGGCCACCAACATGCCGTGGAACGGCAGCCTGGCCACCGGCGCCTCGGCCGGCATCGGCTTCAACGGCACCTGGACGGGAAGCAACCCCAGCCCGACCGCGTTCAGCGTGAACGGGGTCGCCTGTGGCGGCCCCGGCACCGGCACCGCGCCCACCGTGGCGCTGACCTCGCCGACCGCGGGCCAGACGTTCACCGCCCCGGCCACCGTGCCGATCGCGGCGAACGCCGCCGACTCCGACGGCACCGTCGCCAAGGTCGACTTCTACCAGGGCAGCACCCTGCTGGGCACCGACACCTCGGCGCCCTACGCCTACAACTGGGCGAACGTGGCGGCGGGCAGCTACTCGATCACCGCCAGGGCGACCGACAACTCCGGCCTGGCCACGACCTCGTCGCCGGTCGGGATCACGGTCTCGCCGAGCACCGGCCCGGCGCTCGTGGTCAGCCCGACCACGCTGTCCGTGCCGGAGGCGGGCACCGCGAGCTTCGGGGTCAAGCTGTCACAGGCGCCCTCCTCGAACGTGACCGTCTCCGTCGCGCGCGCGAGCGGTGACGCCGACCTCACGGTCTCGGGCGGCGCGACCAGGACCTTCACGCCGTCCAACTGGAACACCGCGCAGAACGTGACGCTGGCCGCGGCCGAGGACGCCGACACGACGAGCGGCTCGGCCGTCTTCCGGGTCAGCGCCACCGGCTACACCCCGGTGGACGTCACCGCGAGCGAGGCGGACAACGACGTCGGCGGCGACAACGAGTACGTCCGGCGCTTCGTGGAGCTCTACAACGAGATCCACGACCCGGCCAACGGCTACTTCTCGCCCGAGGGGGTGCCGTACCACTCGATCGAGACGTTCATGGTCGAGGCGCCGGACCACGGGCACGAGACCACGTCGGAGGCTTACAGCTACTACCTGTGGCTGGAGGCCACCTACGGGCAGGTGACCGGCGACTGGACGAAGTTCAACAACGCGTGGGCCTCGATGGAGAGGTACATCATCCCGGCCGCGGCCGACCAGCCGACGAACTCGTTCTACAACGCCTCGAAGCCGGCCACGTACGCGGCCGAGTACAACACGATCAGCAGCTACCCGACGCAGATCGACTCCGGCGTCAGCGTGGGCACCGACCCGATCGCCTCCGAGCTGCAGAGCGCGTACGGCACCCGCGACGTCTACGGCATGCACTGGCTGCTCGACGTCGACAACACCTACGGCTTCGGCCGCTGCGGCGACGGCACCACCAGACCCGCCTACATCAACACCTACCAGCGCGGCCCGGAGGAGTCGGTCTTCGAGACGATCCCGCAGCCGTCCTGCGACACCTTCAGGCACGGCGGCGCCAACGGCTACCTGGACCTGTTCATCAAGGACTCCTCGTACGCCAGGCAGTGGAAGTACACCAACGCCCCCGACGCCGACGCCCGCGCGGTGCAGGTGGCGTACTGGGCGCAGACCTGGGCCAAGGCGCAGGGCAAGGAGTCGCAGATCTCGGCCACGGTCGCCAAGGCCGCCAAGATGGGCGACTACCTGCGGTACGCGATGTACGACAAGTACTTCAAGAAGCCCGGCTGCACGAGCCCGTCGTGCGCGCCGGGCACCGGCAAGGACGCGTCGAACTACCTGCTGTCGTGGTATTACGCCTGGGGCGGCGCGACCGACTCCAGCGCGGGCTGGGCCTGGCGGATCGGCTCCAGCCACAACCACTCCGGCTACCAGAACCCGTTCGCGGCCTGGGCGCTGGCCAACGTGGCCGAGCTGAAGCCCAGGAGCGCGACCGGCGCCGCCGACTGGAGCACCAGCCTGACCCGCCAGCTCCAGTTCTACACGTGGCTGCAGTCGGCCGAGGGCGCCATCGCCGGTGGCGCGACCAACAGTTGGGAGGGCCACTACGCCACACCGCCCGCGGGGCTGCCGAAGTTCCACGGCATGACCTACGACTGGCAGCCCGTCTACCACGACCCGCCCTCGAACCAGTGGTTCGGCTTCCAGGCGTGGACGATGGAGCGGGTGGCCGAGCTGTACTACGCCACCGGCAACGCCGACGCCAAGGCGCTGCTGGACAAGTGGGTGACGTGGGCGCTGGACAACACCACGATCGGCTCCGACGGCAGCTACCAGATCCCCTCCACCCTGCGGTGGACGGGCCAGCCCGCGGGCGACTTCAACGCGACCACGGGCATGCCGCCGGCCAACCCCGGCCTGCACGTGACCGTCGCCGACCACACGCAGGACGTGGGCGTCGCCGGCTCGTACGCCAAGGCGCTGATGTACTACGCGGCCAGGGCCGGCCACGCCGAGGCGCGAGACACGGCCAAGGCGCTGCTCGACGGCGTCTGGCGCAACCGCGACGCCAAGGGCGTGTCGGTGCCGGAGACCAAGACCGACTACAACCGCGTCGATGACCCGGTGTACGTGCCCGCCGGCTGGAGCGGCCGCATGCCGAACGGCGACACGATCAACTCCGCCTCGACCTTCATCTCGATCAGGTCCTTCTACCGGAACGACCCCGACTGGCCGAAGGTCGACGCCTTCCTGAAGGGCACGGGCCCGGCGCCGGTCTTCAACTACCACCGGTTCTGGGCGCAGGTGGACGTCGCCGTCGCGCTCGCCGAGTACGGCCGCCTCTTCCCGTAGTCCCGCCAGAACCGAACCGCCCCCGATCCCGGTGCGTATGAGCCCGGGTGCGTATGAGGAGGTGAGGCCGGAAACCAGCAAGCCCTGCCCCACACCATCCCCGCCCGGATGGGACGGACGCGGCCGATTCCCCCAGTCGGCCGCGTCCGTTTTCCGTTGTCGGGAGGCTAATGAGCGGTGGAGGAGGTCGCCAGGGCGAAGCGTTGGCGGGCCGCTTCGATGGCCGTGTCGTCCTGGAAGTCCTCGAACGCCTGCCGGTGGTAGCGCTCCGGGATCAGCCGCCTGACCCGGTCGGGGTAGCCGGCGCCCGATTCCGGGACCTCGACCTGGGGCGGGATGCCGAGCTTGACGGCGATCGGCCCCGACGCGCGTACGGAGGCGGCCCAGTCGGTGCTCTCCCCGGTGATCGCGCACATGTGCCGCGCGTACACCCACTCCACCTCCACCAGCGAGGCGGCGTCCGGCGGCTCGGTGCCGAACGGCTCCACGGCGCACACGGCGCGCGAGTCGAAGCCGTGCCCGTGTGCATGGTGCTCGCCGGGGGAGGCCCGCTCCAGGATCAGGGTCACCTGGGCGGCGAGCTGCTCGTCCAGCTCAGCGGACGGCTGGGCGAACAACATCACCCCGGCCAGGCTCAGCCCGGCCAGGGTGATGGTCGCCGCGACGAGTCCGCGACGCGTTCCGGTCACGGGCTGGTGCAGGTCAGGGCAGGCGCGGGGCTCGGGATCGAGCCGGTGGCGTTGAACCCGAACGAGGTGGTGGCGTTCGGCGCGAGCTGCCCGTTGTACGTGGCGTTCCTGACCGTCACGTCGGGAGGTTGCGCCGACAGCACGCCGTTCCACGGTGCGCCCTCGAAGCCCTGGCCGCCGCCGTAGCTCCACTTGACCGTCCAGCCGTTGAGCGAGCCGGTGCCCGTGTTCTTCACGGTCACCTCGCCCTGGAAGTGGCCGGCCCAGCCGGTGTCGGTGGCCTTCCAGGTGGCGGTGCAGGCCCCGGTGGGCGCCGGGTTCGTCGGGGTGACGGTCGGGTCGGGGCCGGGCGTGCTGCCGCCGGGGCCGACCCCGGTCACCTCGCCGTTGCCGCCGTCGAAGACGACGTCGGAGCAACTGTAGAAGTTCTCGTTGCTGTCGGCGCGGATCCAGTGCGTGAAGATCAGGTGCCGCCCGCTCTTGCCGGACGGGAGCTGGGCGTTCCAGTAGTAGTAGTTGAGCCCGCCGGGGCCGCCGGACTTGGGTGGGTTGGTGACGCTGCCGAACGGCTCCAGGTCGGACCACTTCAGCGGCCCGTTGGGGTTCCAGCCGTTCTTGGTGATGTAGTAGTTGAACGCGCCGGGGTGCTCGGCCCAGTTGCTGTGCCGCATCTGGATGCCGGTGCCGGACGTCAGGTGGGTCAGCGGCCAGTCGGAGCGGACCGCGTTGTAGGCCGTGAAGTCGTAGGGCCCGCCGGTGCCGCCGCTGCAGAGCTGGCCGTCGGGGATGAATCCGGTGGTCCGGCCGGCGCCGTCGGAGCGCAGCACCGCGAACCAGTTGTACAGGGGAGTCGCGCCGCTCTGGTTGACCGCGGCCGCGCACGCGGGGTTGTAGGGCAGGATCTGGCCGTTCTCACGCAGGCCGTCCTGCCAGCACAGGAACGTACGGCTGCCGGGGAACATCGACACTCCGTGGGCCTGCGCCTGCGTGGGCACCATCAAGACGGTTGTGATCAGGACGAGGACGGCGGTCAGCGCCGCCGACTTGAAAGATCTCATGGGGATTCCCTTGCGCTGACGACAGAGGAAACCTGCCCACGACCTGCCCGCCCGGCCTGCGCATTGAACCACGCCCGTTCGCGATCCGACAACGTCGGGTGAAACTTTCAGCCGATCTCGGTCACGGTCGTCAGTCCCGCAGGATGGCCGCCTCGATGACGTCCAGCCTGGCCTGCAGCTCGCTCAGGCAGGCGGGGGCGAGCCGGCCCTCCCGCAGGCGGTCGGAGAGCTTGCGGCGCAGGCCGTCCGTACGCGACTCCGGCGGGCCGCGCCTGGGCGACACGGCGGCCTCCAGCACCTGCTTGAGGTCGAGCACGACGTCGTCGTCCGTGGCGCCGCACGGAGTCCTGGCCTCCAGCACGGTACGGAACCCGGCGGCGGCCTGCTCGACCGTCTGCTCGACCGTTCGCCCGGCGGTGGCGCTCGCCGCCGGGGAGCTTTCGAGCAGCCGGGCCGTGGCCGTGGGGGACGGCGGGGGCTTGGCCGTCCGCTCCGGCTGCTGCGGCGGCACCGCCGTCTGCTGGAACCACAGCAGGGCCGACAGCGCGAGCACCGCCGACCCGGCCACCGTGATGCCGCGCCGCACGTTCCTGCCCAGCGTCGCGGTGTCCAGCGCGGCGGTCAGGGCCGAGACGATCTGCGCGGCGGTCGGACGGTCCTCCGGCCGGTTCGCCAGGCAGCGGCGGCAGAGCGCGGCCAGCGCGTACGGCACGCCGGGGACACGGGGAGGCGGCTCCGTCCTGCGGGCCGCCTCGATCTCCTCCCACGTCGTCTCCGGGTACGGCGTGCGCCCGGTGAGCATGGTGTGCAGCAGCACGCCCAGCGCGTACACGTCCACCGCGGGATGGGTGGCCGCGCCGAGCAGCCGTTCCGGGGCGACGTAGGGAGGGGTGCCGCGGTCGTCGTCGGGGTCGCCCGCCCAGGCCGCGATGCCGAAGTCGAGCAGCTTGGGGCCGTCGGCGGTGAGCAGCACGTTCTCCGCGGTGACGTCCCTGTGCACCAGGCCGCGGGCGTGCCCGGCCATCAGCACCCTGGCCAGCCGCAGGGCGATGGCCGCGGCCTCCGTCCACGGCAGCGGGCCCTGTTCGACGCGCTCGGCCAGCGGCGTGCCGTCGAGCAGCGGCATCACCACGAAGGCCGCGACGCCGCCGCTCGTGGTGACGGTCTCGCCGTAGTCGTAGATGTCGATCGAGTCGGGATGCAGGAACGTGGCCGCCGCACGGGCCTCGCTGCGCACGCTGACCCGCCCTCCCGGGTCGGTGTGCAGCGAGGCCGTGAGCACCTTGACCGCGATCATCCGGTGCAGCGACTGGTCGAAGGCGCGCCAGATGACCGACATGCCCCCGCGGGCCAGCGGGTCCAGCAACAGATACCTGCGGGCCAGGACGTCCCCGGACTCAAGCCGACTCACGGACGACCAGTTCCGTGGGGAGGACGGGGTCGATCCCCGCGGCCCCCGTCAGGAGCAGCCGGGTGGCGACCGTGGCGAGCTCCTCGACGGGCTGGCGGACGGTGGTCAGGGCCGGGATGGTGCGCCTGGCGACCGGGGCGTCGTCGAACCCGATCACCGCGACGTCCGACGGCACCTTGCGCCCGGCCCTGCGCAGGGCCTGGATCGCGCCGGCCGCCATCAGGTCGGAGGCCACGAAGACGGCGTCCAGGCCAGGGGCGTGGCGCAGCAGCCACTGCATGGCGTGGGTGCCCGAGGCGGCGGTGAAGTCCCCGTACGCGACCGGTACGTCGGGTGCGCCTGCCGTCCGGAGGGTGCGTACGAGGCCCTCCAGCCGGTCACGGGCGCCGGGTAAGGAGGGCGGGCCCCCGATGGCGGCCACGTTGCGGCGGCCCGACAGCAGGAGGTGTTCTGCCGCCTGCCGGCCGCCGTCGAGGTTGTCGACGTCGGCGTACGGGAGTCTGAGGTCGTGGGGCGGACGGCCGATGTTGCGCACCGGCACGCCCGAGGTGGACAACTTGATCGCCAGGGGGTGGCGCTCTCGCGCGCCCACGATCAGCACCGCGCCGGACAGCGCGGGCAGCGTGGCGGAGGTGGGGGTGACGGTGGTCACCATCAGGTGCGTGCCGTGCTCGCTGATCACCGCGCCGGCCGCGGACAGGAGCCTGGCGTAGTAGGGCTCGGAGAAGAGCCGGGGGAGGTGGTCGCAGATCACCGCCGTGACGCCGTCGGCCATGGTCTTGGCGGACGTTCCCCGGGGTGCGCGTTGCCGGACGTATCCCATGCGGGACACCGCGTCGTAGACTTGGCGGCGGGTCGAGGTACTGACCCGCACCGAGCCTGTGAGTACTCGAGATGCGGTCGCGGGGGAGACCCCTGCAGCGGCCGCCACCTGTGCCAGTGTGGGCTGCTCGGTCATGGGGCACCTCACGGAAAGATCCTGGGAGCGCTCCCACGTTACCAATGTTTCGGCGCTGTTAATAGGGCCTTTGCAGGGAGTGCGTCCCGCTGTGCGGACGCACTCCCTGTCTGTTCGGCCCGCGCTCGGCATCGGCTCAGCTAGGGGCGGTGACGGCGGGCGGAGCCGCCGTTCCCGAGGTGGATCACGGCATATTTCCGTGCCCGATTCGTCTTATCCGACGATCAGGAAAACCTCCCCGCCCGTGATCAGCCGAAGTCCGCGATGTCGGCGTCCTCCAGCCGGCCGTCGGAGTCGTCGTCCCCGCTGTCCGGCTGCACCCGCACCACCGGCCGGCAGCCCGAGCCGCAGCCGCCGAAGCGGGAGCTGTCCACCGGGGTGAACTCGCTCGGCGGGGTGCCCTTCAGCGCCGCGATCATGGTGTCCTTCCAGATCGGGCCGGGGATCGAGGCGCCGAAGACCGAGCCGTAGTACTGGCCGCCGATGGTGATGTTGTTGAGCTTGTAGTCCTGCGCGCCGCGCGGGTCGCCGATGCTGACCGCGCCCGCCAGGTCGGGGGTGAAGCCCGCGAACCAGGCGGTGGCCTGCGCGTCCGTGGTGCCCGTCTTGCCCGCCGCCGGCCGGCCGATGCCGCCGACGCTCCTCATCGTGCCCTCGGTGAACACGCCCGACAGGATGTTCGACGCCGCGTCGGCGACCCCGGGGTCGAGGGCCTGCTTGCACTCGGGCTCGTAGTTCTTGACCTTGCCGTCACGGTCGGTGATCTTGGTGATGGCCATGGGCTCGCAGTACTTGCCACGCGCGCCGATGGTGGCGTACGCGTTGGCGACGGTCACCGGGTCCATCTCGTTGGTGCCGAGCGTGAACGTCTCGAACTCGGTCAGCGGCAGGCCGTCGGACCGCTCGATGCCCAGCGACTTGGCGGTCTTGACCGTGTCGCACAGGCCGACCTTCTGCTCCAGCACCATGAAGAACGTGTTCACCGAGCCCCAGGTGCCGGTGGCCAGCGTCTTGAAGCCGCCGCCGCCCTCGTCGTTGGTGACGGTGTGGGTGGGGTCGCCGATGCTCTCGCCCTTGCAGTTCTTGAACGTCGAGTAGTACGGCGCCCGGTAGCCGCTGCTGACGCTGAACCCGTCGTTGATCTTCATGCCCTCCTTGAGGGCCGTGATCAGCGTGAACGTCTTGAACGTCGAGCCCGCCTGGAAGCCGACGCCGCCGCCGTGCACCGCGTCGGCCACGACGTTGTACGACATCTCCTTCTTGCGCTTGTTGTTGCCGTACTTGCGGCTGGCGGCCATGGCCTTGATCGCGCCCGTGCCCGGCTCCACCAGGGCCTCGGAGGCGACCGGGTTGTCGGAGGCGAACACGTGCTTCTTGATGGCGTTGTCGGCGGCCTTCTGCATCTTCGGGTCGAGGGTGGTCTGGATCGTCAGGCCGCCCCGGTTGAGGAACTGGCTCCTGGCCTTGGCCGTCTTGCCGAAGACCTTGTTGCTGAGCACCTCGTTGCGTACGTACATGCAGAAGTACGGCACCTCGCTGGTCCCGCAGCCGCCCGGGATCGCGGTGCCCTTGTAGCCGAGCTTCTCCGCCTTGGCCTCGGTGGCCTGCTCCGGGGTGATCTTCTTCAGCTCCGCCATCCGGTTGAGCACCACGTTGCGCCGCGACAGCAGCTTCTTCTGCTGGTCCTTGCCCAGGTTGGGGTCGGTCGCGTTGGGGTCCTGCACGGCGCCGGCCAGCGTCGCGGCCTGCGCCAGCGTCAGATCGGACGCGCTGACCCCGAAGAAGCGCTTGGCCGCCGCCTCCACCCCGTAGGCTCCGGCGCCGAAGTAGGCGATGTTCAGGTACTTCCCGAGGATCTCGTCCTTGGTGTACTTGTCCTCAACCGCCATCGCGTAGCGCAGCTCCTTGAGCTTGCGGGCGTAGCTGGCCTCGAGGGCGGCGTTCTTCTCCTTCTCGGTGGTGGCCGAGTTGAGCAGCACCTGCTTGACGTACTGCTGGGTGATGGAGGAGCCGCCCTGGGCGATGCCGCCGGAGGAGAGGTTCTTGGCCAGGGCGCGGATGGTGCCCTCGATGTCGATCGCGCCATGCTCGTAGAAGCGGTAGTCCTCGATCGAGATGATGGCCGTCTTCATGACCTCGGCCACCTGGTCGAGCGTGACGTTCTCGCGGTACTCCTCGTAGAACCAGGCGATCTCGTTGCCCTTGGCGTCGAGGACCGTCGTGCGCTCGGCCAGCGGGGGCTCCACGAGTTCCTCGGGCTTGATGCCGAGTTCTTCCGATGCCGAGACGAACATCGCTCCTGAACCCCCGACCGCGGGCAGCGCGATGGCGGCGGCCACGACACCGGCCGCCGTCGCGACCGCAGTCAGGCGCGCGACACTCGACAAACGGGTACCCATGGTGGTAGACCCTCCCCCTCGTGGCAATTGGCTGCATCCTAAACCCGGGCATGACGTACTCCGGGTAAAAACTTGGATGTCTCGTGGGACGCGATTGTTCGATGTGGTGCCGGGTTTTTTGCTGAATCTGGGTTTTGGGGCGGGTTCGTGCTGCTTGGGGCCCCAGAGACGGGTGTGACGAGTGCGGCCCCGTCCCCTCCGGCGTCCCTGTTTCCGCCAGGCCACGGCAAAGGACCGTGTCGGCCGCGCGGTGGTGACGCGCCGATCTGGCAACGTCGAGCCGGGCATTTTTTCCTGCGCCTGGGTGGAGGGGCTTTATGCGTCGCATCGGGGATGGCGAGCGCGTCGATCGGCTGCTCGCCGCCGCCAGGGCCTATTGGGGCGGCAGCCCCGGCGGTGACGGATGCGTCGTGGCGGAGACGTACGACGAGGACCTGCGGGTCGTGGCGCGTACGCTGCTGGTGGCCAGGGCGGTCAGCGGCCTGCTCAGGGCCCGGCTGGTGGCGCTGACCCGGCCGGAGTGGACGCGACTGGCCAAGGCGTTCGGCGCCACCGGTGACATCCTGCCCGAGGTGCCGCCCCGCGCACTCGTCACCAGCCGCGCCGACCCCGCCGTGCCCAGGGAGGTCCCCGTCGTGCACGTGCACGGCACGGGGACGCTGAAGGCGTACGCGCTCTTCCCCGACCAGGGGCCGCGCTCGATCGAGGAGGAACTGCCCGCCAAGGTCGGCGCGTTCTTCGAACGGTACGTCTGGCCGCACCGGGAGGCCATCAGACCCAGCGCGGAACGTGTGGCCTGGCGGGCGAAGAGCGGCTACCAGATCCGTACGGACACCGAACGCCGCCAGCTCCGCCACCACGGCTGCGCCCGCCTGGGCATCGACGCCGACCGTCCCACGATCGCGGTCTTCGGGCACGTGCCGGGGCGCGACGACGAGCTGTTCGAGCTGACGGCGGCGTACGCGGTCGCCGACGACTGCGCGAACTGGCTCTTCCACGACCCCGTTCCCGCCACCTCCCATCCCAGGATCAGGCGCGTGAACGGCACGATGTCCGCCAACCTGCTGTGGAGCATGGCCGACGTGGGCATCGCGTTCGGCGACAGCGATCTGCCCGCCTACGGCATCCCGGTCATCCAGGCCGGCTGGTCGGAGGGCCGCGCCTGCGGCGCCGCACACGTGCCGCGCTCGCCGGAGGAGCACCGCCTGCTGCTGGAGGAGGCCGTCGCCAGGCACGGCAAGGGCGAGTCCATGCTCGGCCAGGAACAGCGCGAACGCGCCCGGCTGTGGCTCTGGCTGCGCCACTGCGGCGCCGACGTGCCCAGCCAGCTCCTGCCCCACTGGGAGCACGGCGACGACTACGCCCGCGCGCTCACCGTCAACCTGCGCCACGTGGAACGCGACGGCGACCCCCTCTTCAGCGCGGTCGGCCGCATGTGGGAGCGGCGCGAACCCGTGCTCACCCGATTCGACTTCGACGACCCGGACGGGCCGGGCGCCGTACTCGCCCCCTGGAGGAGCGTCCGATGAGCAGCTCAGGATCCGGCACCGACCTGGACCAGGTGATCCTTCCGGTCATTCCGCCCGTGCACGTGACCAGCGGACAGGTGTCCGCGCTGCAGGTGACCGACGGCCTGCGCCGGGGCAGTCAGATCGTGGGCAGGTTCGAGTCGTCGGGACTGGCCGGGATCAAGGTGTCCGCGCAGGGGCGGGCGCTGCGGGTGCAGGTGTCGCTGTCGGCGGACGAGCGGTCGGTGAGCGGGTGGCAGTCCGGGCGCGCCGAGGTGGGGCCGCTGCCGCGGTTCATCCAGGTCCGCTCCCAGGGACGGCTGCGCCAGTGCGTACTGCTGCGCGGCAAGAGGACGCACGCCAGAGTGGCCTTCGACCTGACCCCGGAGGAGATCCCCGACGACGGCCTGATCTGCGTCGAGGTGCTGGACATCGCCGAGGGCGACGGCGTCAGCGAGGAGCTGCGCGCGGCCGTGTCGGGACGCGTCGCCCCCGACGGCGTGGCCGGGGTCCGGCTGGACAAGATCGTGTTCGAGGAGCCGCCGGCGGTCGACTACGACCCCGACACGCTCGACGGCTCCCGCTGCGAGCTGTACTCGCTGATCAGCGCGGGCGGCCTGGTCAACCTCAACCGGCAGGGCCCGCGTGCCCTGCGCTCGGGCATGTTCGTGGTCAACCCGGTGCTCAAGGACCGGTTCGGGTCGAGCGGCCGCCTCGCGCTGCGCCTCGGCACCAAGGCGGAGGCGGTGAGCGTGATCCCCGCGACGTGGCGGCGGGTCAACAGCGAGCTGCGCTGGCTGCGCCACGCCACCAGGAGGCTGCTGCACTCGGCCGCGCCGTCCGTGGCCCGGGTCCTCAGCGTCCGGGACGGGGACATGGGGGCCCCGGTGCAGGTCACCCGCGGCAACGTGACCGAGCTGGAGCTGCCCGGCCCGTCGGGCTCGCCGCTGCTGGTGCTCCTGGCGCCCTGCCCGGACGCCGTCCCGATCCTGGAGTACGGCACCGCGCTGGAGCCCTGAGCGGCGGACCACGCGGCAGACGGGGGGACGGCGCGGCCCAATGGGCCGGGAAAAATGGCGATCAACCGTGAAAAGCGCGCTCACCGGGCAGGGTGTGTATGTGGGCAGGAGCGGTTTGCTGATCGAGACGACCAGGCATCTGCAATGCACGGTCATCCGAGCGAGCGGTGTGCTCGATCACGACGGCCGCGTCCGCTTCAGCGCCCGCATCGACGCCGTGTGGAACTGGTCGGCGGGTCCCGTGCTCGTCCTCGACCTGGCCGAGCTGGACTTCTACGACTCGTCGATCATCGGGGTGCTGGCCACGGTCATGCAGCGGATGGAGGAGGAGGGCAGTGGACGCATCATCCTCGTCCGGCCCTCCGATCACCTGCTGTCGGTGCTGCGGATCACGGACCTGCTGTCGCACGTGGAGCTGCGCGACAGCGTCGAGCAGACGGTGGCGGAGCTGACCCTGCAGGCCGGAGACTCCGCCACCTCCGGCCCGACGGGGGCCGCGCCACCCATGACGTGCACCAACACGCCCGCCGACCTGCGCCTGCGGCCGGATCAGGACGAGGGCCCGCCGCTCGACGAGTGACCCCTGCCCCCCCTCGCTGCCGCTGCCGCCCGCGCGTTTCCTGTGGCCGTCTGAGCCTCGCCGCAGGCCAGGTCCGCCGCCGTACCTCGCTAGAGTCCGTACGCCTCCAGGAGCCGCAGCCAGATCTCGCTCACCGTCGGGAACGACGGCACCGCGTGCCAGAGCCGGTCGAGCGGCACCTCGGCGGTCACCGCGATCGTGGCCGCGTGCAGCAGCTCCGCCGCACCCGGACCCACGAACGTGACGCCGAGCAGCACCTTCCTGTCCTCGTCCACGACGGCCCTGGCCTTGCCGCGGTAGCCGTCGCCCAGCAGGTACGCCCCGGTGACCTTGCCCATGTCGTAGTCGACGACGCGTACCCGGAAGCCTTCGGCGCGGGCCACCGCCTCCGTACGGCCGACCGCGCACACCTGCGGGTCGGTGAAGACGACCTGCGGCGCACCGTAGCCGCCCGCCAGGTCGCGCATCGTGGGCAGCTCGTCGCCCCTGGCCCGCGCGGCGATCACGTCACCGCAGACCCTGGCCTGGTACTTGCCCATGTGCGTCAGCAGCACCCGCCCGTTGACGTCGCCCACCGCGTAGAGCCAGCCGTCGGCGACCGCGGTGGCGCGCATGCTGTCGTCCACCTCGACGGGGGCGTCGTCGGGCAGGCCCACCGAGCCCAGCCCCAGGTCGCGGGTGGCGGACCGGCGGCCGGTGGCCACCAGCAGCTCGTCGGCCTCCACCGGCGGGCCGTCGGACAGATGCGCGGTGACCTTCCCGCCGGGCTCGGGACGCTCGACCCTGACGAGGTCGGTGTGGGTGCGTACGTCGATGCCGGAGTCGGCGAACGACTCGGCGAGCAGGTCACCCGCGAACGGCTCCATGCGGTTGAGCAGCCGGCCGCCGCGTACCAGGACGGTCGTCTGCCGCGCGCCCAGCCCGTGCATGGCCTGCGCCATCTCGCAGGCGACCACGCCGCCGCCGAGGATGACAAGCCGTTCGGGTACCGCGGTCGCGGCGGTCACCTCGTGGCTCGTCCACGGGGACGCCTCGGCCAGGCCCGGCACCGGCGGCACGACCGCGGTGCTGCCCGTGGCCAGCACGACGGCCTGGCGGGCGGTCAGGACGCGTTCGCCGCCGTCCGCCGTGGTCACCCGCACCCGCCTGGGGCCGTCGAGGCGGCCGCGGCCCCGTACGAACTCGGCGGGGACGCTCTCGATCCAGCGCACCTGGCCGGCGTCGTCGAAGTTCGAGACGGCCTCGTCGCGGCGGGCCAGCACCTTGGCCACGTCGACCTCGCCGAGCGACAGGCCGGGCACCCGCGCCACCTCGCCCGCCAGGTCCACCGGTCGCAGCAGCGCCTTGCTCGGCACACAGGCCCAGTAGGAGCACTCGCCGCCGGCCAGCCGGTCCTCGACGATGGCCGCGGTCAGGCCGCCGCGTACGGCCCGATCCACCACGTTCTCGCCCGCCGGCCCGGCACCGATCACGATGACGTCGAACTCGTCAGCCACTCCTGCCTCCACAGCACTCGCTCTTTCTACGTGAGGAATGCTTTCACGCCGAGGGGACGAATACCGCGATCACGGGTGCCGCCGGTGTCGCCCGTGCCGCCTCGCCCGGGCCCTCGCGCATGGGCCCTCGCGCACGGGCCCTCGCGCACGGGCCCTCGCGCACGGGCCCTCGCGCACGGACCCGCTCGCGGCGAGTGCTGTCGCGTGGGCCGGTCGCGGTGAGAGTCCTTTCATCTCGACCTCATGGTGGTCCAACGGCCGCCAACCACTCTGAAACCAGTCGCGAAGAACTCGCGGCCCGGCATCAGGAGGGTCATTCACATGGGTCAGACGTTGAGGCGGGTCCTGCTCGCCATCACGGTCACACTCGGCCTGGGCACCATCGGCACGCTCTTCACCGCCACCTCCGCTCAGGCGTCGGTCGCCCAGGCGGCCGTCCACACCACCAGCACCGCGGTCGACGACGACGATGACGACGGCGGCGGGGACGACGACGGCGACGACGACGGTGCTCCGCGTGGTGGGGTGGATACCGGCGTGGGTGGGTCGGCTGCGCGGGACGACGACGATGACGACGACGGTGCTCCGCGTGGTGGGGTGGATACCGGCGTGGGTGGGTCGGCTGCGCGGGACGACGACGATGACGACGACGGTGCTCCGCGTGGTG
>NZ_JBVJIM010000021.1:0-21135 GCF_055586305.1 Nonomuraea sp. NPDC051298 | reverse complement strand
TGGGGTGGATACCGGCGTGGGTGGGTCGGCTGCGCGGGACGACGACGATGACGACGACAGCGCCCCGCGCGGTGGCGTCGACACCGGCATGGGCGGCACCGCCGGTGGCACGACCGCCGAGGGCGGAGCCTCCACGACGGGCAAGGTCGTCATGACCGAGTCCGCCGCGGGCACGGCGAGCGACGGCAGCGACGTTCCGGTGCTTCCGCTCGCGCTGGCGGGCGCCGGTCTGCTCGGGGTCGGCGCGTACTGGCTGCGGCGCACGTTCGTCACGGGGAGCTGACCGTGCGCGCGCTCCTGGCAACCGCCACGTGCACCGTCCTGGTGGCGACCAGCGCCTGTGCCACCGGCACCGGCACCGCTGCCGCCGGGACGGCCATCAAGTCCGACATCAAGTCCGACATCAAGACCGCCACCGGGACCGCCACCGGGACGGCCAGCGGCATCCCCGAGGTCACCGGCACCGCAGGCGTCACCGGCGCCGCTGCGATCGGTGAGGCGCGGGGCGGCGGCGCCGTCCCGGTCGCTGATCGGGCCGGTCGCACCACTGCCGAGACGCCGAGCAGCGCCGCGGCGGATGCGGCCGCACCCGTGCGGTTACGCATCCCGGCCATCAAGCTCTCCACCCCAGTGATCCCGCTACGGCTTGACAAGAAAGGCAAGCTGATCGCACCCACCAAGTTCGACCGGGTGGGCTGGAACCAGTCCGGGCCCGAGCCGGGCGAGAAGGGCGTGGCCGTGATAGCGGGTCACGTCGACTCCAAGACCGGCCCGGCGGTGTTCTACCGCCTGCGCCAGCTCAGCAAGGGCGATCGCATCCATGTCGACCGGGCCGACGGCAGCACGGTCACGTTCGTGGTCGGCCGCCTGGCCCGCTACCCGAAGAGCAACATCCCCAACAAAGTGGTCTACGGCCAGAGCAAGAGCCCCGAGCTCCGGCTGATCACGTGCGGCGGCACGTTCGACCGCGCCCGCAGCAGCTACCGCGACAACGTGATCGCGTTCGCTTCTTGACGCCCGCCCGTACGGGTCGGCGATCCAGGCCGTGCCGCCGAGGAGCCCACACCTCGGCGGCACGGTCGTGTGCGTGTGCGACGTGGGGTTCGACGCGCTCCACCGGGTGGTCCGCCAGCACGAGAAGGTCAGAGGTGGCCATCATTGCGGTGGTGGCGCGGTCGTGTACGTGCGTGAGGGGACGGGAGGCGGCCACGTGTTGGTGGCGCGGTCATGTGCATGGGTAAGGGCGGTGGCCGTGTGTTGGTCGTGTGGGGTGGGGCGGGGGAGGCCGTGCGTCGGTGGTGCGTGTGGTGAGGGAAGTGGTGTGAGTGGTGAGGGGAGGAGGTCATGTGTGTGCGTTGGGGGTGGGTGGAGATGTGGGTGGTTTGTGGTTGTTGGGGTGGGTGTGGTGGTGGAGTTTGTGGTGGCGGGAGTGGGGTCATTCGCCTGTGCGTACGGCTCGCGTCGGAGTCCGTTAACCCGGCGGCCGTAGCGTGCTCGTATGGCGGATCGTTACCCGACCTCGGTGCCCTACAAGCAGTTGACGGACGGCTACCACACGTTCCGGATCCCGGCGACCGTGGTGACCAAGGCAGGCACGGTGCTGGCCTTCGCGGAGGGGCGGCGGGGCTCGGCCTCCGACTCGGGACACATCGACCTCGTACTCAAGCGTTCTTCCGACGGCGGCCAGACCTGGGGCGCGCTCCAGGTCGTGGCCACGGAGCCGCGCCGGGGCACGGCGGGCAACCCCGCCCCGGTGGTGCTGGACGACGGCAGGATCGTGCTGGTCTTCGTCCGGCAGGGGCCGTCGGCGACGGAGGACAAGATCCGGCGCGGCCAGGTGGCGGCGGCTGACGGGCGGAGGGTGTTCGTACAGGTCAGTACGGACGACGGGGTCACCTGGTCGGCGCCTCGCGAGATCACCGACAGCGTGAAGCGGTCCGGGTGGCGCTGGTACGCGACCACGCCCGGCCACGCCTTCACGCTGCGGCAGGGCGCGCACGCCGGGCGGCTGGTGGTCCCGGCCAACCATTCGCTGCCGCCCAGCGGTCAGGACAACGGCACCGAGGGCAAGTACAACGGCGGCCACTCCCTGCTGAGCGACGACGGCGGTCAGACTTGGCGCATCGGCTACGTCGACGACAACCCCGACGGATACGTCAACGTCAACGAGACCACCGGCACCGAGTTGCCCGGCGGACGCGTCTACTTCAACACCCGTACCGAGTCCAGCGCGCCCGGCACCAGGGCCGACGCGTACTCCGCCGACGGCGGTCAGACGCTGGAGCACCCCTTCCGCCCGCAGGCCGGGCTGGTCGGCCCGGTCGTGGAGGGCAGCGTGTTGTGGTGCGAGTCGCCGGAGGTGCTGCTGTTCTCCGGACCCGCGGCTCCCGACGCGCGGGCCCTGATGACCGTACGCGCCAGCGACGACCACGGTGTCACGTGGCGGGTGGCGCACACGGTGTCCGGGTTGCCCGCCGCCTACTCCGACCTGGTGCGGATCGACGCCGACACGGTGGGCCTGCTGTACGAGACGGGGAACCTCGGCCCGTACGAGAGCATCGCCTTCCGCCGCCTCCCTATCGCGGAGTTGGCCGCCCCCAGATAGCCTGCCCGTTTCGGCGGTCAGCGCAGGTGGCCCGCACGTGCACGGCCCCGGTGGGCACTTGCCGGTGGTTCGCGGCTGTTCCGTGGGTCGTCCCCCGCCAGGGTCCTGCCTCTGGGAGGGGGTCATGGGGCGCCCAGGGTGATGAGCGGGTTGGGCAGGCTGGTCCAGGAGTCGCCCGGCGGGGCGCCTTCCAGGCGGGCGAGCAGGTGCGCCTTGACCGTGATCCGTTCCGCGAACAGGGCCCGTACGTCCGGGGCGGGCAGCGCCGTGCACGCGTGGCGCGCGGCGGTGGCCACCACCTCCCACAGCCGCGCCTCCACGTCCCGGTCGCCCTGCCCGAACAGCGGGACCAGGCTGCCGAACGTGGTGCCGACCAGCGAGCCGAGGAGCTTGGCGTGCAGTACGGCCGGGTCGTCGCTGAGCAGCCTGGCGCTGACGGGCGGGACCTCGACGCCGTTGCGGGCCAGCCTGGCGGGGCTGATCCGGACGTCGGCCAGATCGCGGTAGATCAGCCGGTACGCGAGCCCGTCCCCGTCCAGGGCGACCACCAGGTTCTGGCCGTGGGCCTCCAGCGCCACGCCGAACGACAGCAGGCGCAGCGCGTTCTCCCAGGCCAGACGGGCGAACGCGGCCAGCCACGCGAACGGGTCGGGCACCATCGCCCGGCTGAGCGCCGCGACCGGCAGGACGGTGCCCGCCTCGGGCGTGGGCTCACGCAGCATGACCGACAGGTCGGCGCTGTGCTCGCCGTTCACCGCCCCGGCGGCCCCGGCCAGGTAGCGGGCCGTGCGCAGCCCGCCGCCGCAGCGCGCGGACACGGTGGTGAGCAGGTCCGACAGGGGGACGCAGTCGCGTACCGAGCCGGGGGAGATGTCCCTGATCCCCGAGGTCATGCGCGTGCTGAACGCCGTCTTGAGATGCGGGCCGCCGTCCAGCGGGGAGAGCGTGCGTACGGACATGAGCGGGCGGGCCGGGACGACCCCCGTCGCGTAGGGGCGCAGGCCCAGCCCCGGCAGGACGTGCCTGGTCTGCCAGGGGTGTACGGGCAGCAGCAGCCGGTCCCCGTCTCTGAGTGAGTCCGGCCAGGGGCCGGTGACCAGGCACTCCTTGGCGGGCAGCGCCAGCAGGTCGAGGGCGACGACGGGGCGGTGCTCGGGCATGTACGCGAGTTGCTCGGCGACGGAGACCCCTGGGCGGTTGCGGCAACCCGGGTGATAGGGATGCCCGTCCACCACGCTCTGCTCGAAGTCCTCCAGGGACGCGGTCGAATCCTTCAGGTACGCGGCCGACGGGAGCGCGGGTCCGTCCAGGGGTGCGGCTGACGGGACCGGCGGTCCGGAGGGCGAGAAGGCGTCCTGTGGTGTGGCAGGGCGGCGGTGAGGCCGGTCAGAGGGCGTGGACGAACGGTTGGCGGCGCGGGACAGGGCCAGGGAGGCGACGCTGTTGTCGAGGTCCTCGATCAGGCGGGCGGTGCCGGGCAGGGCGAGGGCGGCCAGCAGTTCGGCGGGGTGCGTGTGGGGCAGGCCGTCCAGCCGGAGCACGGCCTCGCCCTCCAGGTCGTACGGCCGCCGCGCCCGCCCCGTGAGCCGACGCCCGTCGGCCAGCACCACACAGCCGGGGCCGGTCGCGGCCAGGCCGGGCAGCGGCTCGTACAGCAGGCCACGCCACAGCCGTCCCAGGACGGCGGCGCGCGCACCGGGCAGCGCCTCGGCGTACGCGTCGGAAAGATCGGGACGCACGAGGGCCAGTTCGGCGGCGAACTCCCCCTCCATCCGCCTCATATTTCCCACCTTCCCCGGTAACACGCCTGATAGCTACCCTGTGGCACCCGGGGACACAGGGTAGGAGTGACAAAGGGTAGGAGTAGGTCGCCATGGCATCTGCAGAACGCCTCCTGCCACCCCTCGGGCCGGAGAGGGAGTCCCAGGCGGAAGCCTCGACGGAGGAGGCTTCGAGGGAGGCTGAGACGCTCGCGGTGACGGCGCTGCTGAACTGCCTGCTCAGGGAGGTGGCCCGGCCCGCCGAGCCCGGTGCTTTCCTGCTGCCCGCGACCGGGCGCGTGCTGCGGGCCGGCGGTGCGCGCTACCCGGCCGACCCCGCCCTTCGGACCCAGGACGGCTGGCGTCCGCTGGCGCTGCCCGACCTGGTGGCGCTGACGGCCGCCGAACTGCGCGCGGGCACGGGGGTCGCCAACGACACGCTGGCGGCCGAGATCCTGCACAGCCGCGACGTCACGGCCGCGCTGCTGGCGGCCAGGCGGGCGGGGACGCCGCCCGGGGATCCGTACCTGGTGTCGGAGCAGGCGCTCGTGGCGGGGCACCGCTATCACCCCGCGCCCAAGGCTCGCGGCGGGGCGGGGCCGGAGGCGTGGCTGCGTTACTCGCCCGAGGCGCGTACGAGCTTCGCCCTGCCGCTGCTCGGCGTGCCCGCTGCGGACCTGGTGGACGAGGGGGACACGAGCGCCCTGGACCGGCTCGGCGGCCCGCCGGGCGACGGCCTGACGCTCCTGCCCGCCCATCCCTGGCAGGTGGAACTGCTCGGCGGCCTGCGCGACGGCCCTCTGCGCCACCTGGGCGTCACGGCGGTCACCGCCGTCCCCACGGCGTCGGTCCGCACCGTGTACCTGCCGGAAGCGGACCTGTTCTGCAAGTTCAGCCTGGACGTGCGGATCACGAACGACGTACGCCGCCTGTGGCTGCCCGACCTGCGCCACCTCCCGCTGGTCGCGGCCCTGGTGGAGGTGGCCTTCGACGACCTGCCCGGCCACCTGCCGCGTCCCTCCGTGCTGCGCGACCGCGGCTACCGCAGCGCGGAGCTGGACGGGGACGGGGGCGAGGCGCTGGCCGTGATCGTCCGCGACGGGCTGGGCGAGCACCTGCGCCCGGGGCTGACCGCGCTGCTGGCGGCCGGGATCAGCGAGGGGTTCGCCGGCAACCCGCTCGACGGCCTGGACGAGGACGGGGCCCTCGTCTGGTGGGAACGGTACCTGGAGCACGTGGTGCCCCCGGTCCTGCACGCGTACCTGCGGCATGGGGTCGTGCTCGAATGTCACCTGCAGAACGTGCTCATCGCGGTGGACGCGGCCGGTCTGCCCGCGCAGGCGTTGTTCCGTGACCACGAGGGCGTCAAGCTCGTCGCCGAGCGGCACCCGGGGCTGAGCGCGCCCGTGCTGAGCGGGGCACGGGCGTGGGAGCGGCTGGTGTACTGCCTGGTGACCAACAACCTCTGCGAGATCGCCGGCGCGGTGGCGGCCCGTCATCCCCGGCTGGGTCCGGAGTTGTGGGCGCGGGCGAGGGCCGTGTTCGCGGCCGCGGGCAAGGACCACGGGGATCCGCCGGAGCTGCGTGACCTGCTGGCCGCCACGCACGTGCCGGCCAAGGCGAACCTCCTGCTGCGCTGGCTGGACGCCGACGGCGCGGCCATGCGGTGGGTGCCCATCCCCAACCCGTTGAAACTCTTTACGGCCTAAGCTATTCTCGCTCCGGTCAATTCTTTACGGCGTAATGAGTTAGGGGGGACGATGGCCGAGGCGACACTGCACGACGGGAACACCATCGAGGTGGAGGTGTCCGGCTCGGGCCCGGTCGTGCTGCTGCCCGTCGATCCACAGCCTGTGGAGGGCGAGCAGGCCGAGGAGATGCGGAAGTGGGGCAACGACCCGGTGCTCGGACGTTCGCTGATCGACGGGCTCGGCGACGGCTTCCGGGTGGTGGCCTTCGACTACCTGGGGCACGTCATGAGCACGCCCAAGCCCGCCACGCTCACGCCCGGCAACGTCGTGCGTGACCTGCTGGCGGTGGCCGACGCGGTGGGGGCCGAGCGGTTCGCGTACTACGGGTACTCGTGGCTGGCGCTCAGCGGGCTGCAGCTCGCGATCAGGACCGATCGGCTGACCGCGCTCGTCATGGGCGGGTTCCCGCCGTACGGGGGGCCGTACGCGGAGATGTTGCGCGTCACCAAGGCCACGTACGAGCTGGCTGCCGCGCCCAAGCCGGTCATCGAGCCCGGCTCCGCCTCGAAGGGCTCCGGCGACGCGTACGACTGGTCCTCGGTCGAGGTCGCCACGACCGAGGACCAGACCCGGCAGTTCGTCACTCTCTACGAGGGGTTGCGCGGTTTCGACGACCGGGCGGTGCGGCTGTCCTGCCCGCGGCTGTGCTTCGCGGGCTCCGCCGACCAGATCCAGTACGACGAGCGGTGGGGCGGCGTGCTCGTCGACATCGCGGGACCGCTGGTGCGGCACCGGGCCGAGATGGAGGCGCTGGGCTGGGACGTCGAGGTGCTCGACGGCCTCGACCACATGAGCGCCATGCAGCCGCCCAACGTCCTGCCGGTCCTGCGCCCCTGGCTGGAGCGGACGCTGGCCCAGGATCCCCAGCGGTCAGGGGAGTGAGCGCATGCGGCCGATGATCGCGGTCGTCGACCGGTCGGGCAGGTAGTCCAGCACCCGCACCTCGCCGCCCAGCGCTCTGACCGGCGGAACATCCGGGAGCATCTCCGCGGTGTGGTCGCCGCCCTTGACGTACATCTCCGGGCTGACCAGCTCAAACCTGGCATCGCTCAAGTTATGGACGCCGGGTCTCTGGGTAGCCAGCCCGCTATGTACGGCCCTTCGGACCTCCACCCGCACGCCCCGGCCGGGGCGGCGGCGCTGGTGGACGGTGTGCGGCGGATCGCCGTCCTGCGGGCCAACGCGCTCGGCGACTACCTCATGGCCGTCCCTGCCCTGGAGGCGCTCAAACGGGCCTACCCCGGCGCGCACCTGACGTTGCTGGGCAGGGCCTGGCACGCCGAGTTCCTCACGGGCCGTCCTGGGCCGGTGGACGACGTGGTCGCGCTGCCGCCGATCTCGGGCGTGTCCACTCCCGAGATCGGGCGCCCGGTGCCCGACGGGTTGTGCGAGGAGCTGCGGGAGCGGGGCTTCGACCTGGCCGTGCAGATTCAGGGGGGCGGACGCTTCTCCAACCCGTTCGTCCGGCGGCTGGGGGCGCGGGTGACCGCGGGGATGCGGGCGGCGGGCGCGGAGAGCCTGGACCGCTGGGTGCCGTACACGGACCACCACCACGAGACCCTGCGCTTCCTGCAGGTCGCGGCGCTGGTCGGCGCGGTCGGGAACGGGCTGGAGCCGCGGGTCGAGGTCACCGCGGACGACCGCGCCGAGCTGGCCCGCGCGCTCGGGCACCCGCCTGCCGGGCTGGTGGCCGTGCACCCGGGCGCGAGCGATCCCCGGCGGCGCTGGCCGGTGGAGCGGTTCGCCGAGGTGGCCGACCGGTGCGGCCGTCCCGTCGTCGTGACCGGTACGCGGGCGGAGCAGGGCCTGGTCATGGGCGTGGTCGCGGCCATGCGCCGCCCCGCGATCCCGGTCGTCGGCGCGCTCGGCATCGGCGGGCTGGCCGCCCTGTACGAGCACTGCGACCTGCTGATCGCCAACGACACGGGCCCGCGCCACCTGGCCGCGGCCGTGGGCACGCCCACGGTGGCCGTCTACTGGTGCGGCAACCTGATCAACGCGGGCCCGCTCAGCAGGACCGCGCACCGGCCGCTGGTCTCGTGGACCACGGCCTGCCCGCGCTGCGGCGCCGGCGGCGTGGACCCGCATGCCGAACGTTGCCCGCACGACGAGTCGTGGGTGCGCGACGTCTCGGCGGACATGGTGAGGGAACAGGCGGAAGACCTGCTCTCGGGAACTCGGGGGGATGGAAGATGACCGATCGCGCCGTGCTCGACGAGTTGCGCCAGGCCATCGACGAGGCGTTCCACGGACGCGAACGGGTGGCGATGAGGGAGGTGTACTCGCAGGTCTCCCAGCACGTGGGTCTGTCGGCCGACCTGCTGACGCACCTCAACGAGCTGCCCGAGGGCGCCTACGACAAGCGGGAGCTGACCGAGGCGATCAACGAGGTGATCACCCGCCGGGGCGAGCAGGACACGCTCGGCCTGCTGGAGGTGCCCAGGCAGGCCGGTCCGCAGGAGGGGCCGCGGGCCGTGCGCGACGAGGCGGCGCGGGGAGGTCTCCGCGAGCCGGACGACGACGACCCCGATCTGATGCGCTAGAGGACGTCACGCGGGCTCGGGCTTTTTTGACCGATCGTTCTCGATTGTGTTAGCGTCTGCGACCGTGGCAAGAGCCAAGGAGTTCGATCCTGAGGTGGCGCTGCAGCGGGCGCTGGAGCTGTTCTGGGAGCGCGGCTACGAGGCGACCTCGATGGCCGACCTCGTGGAGCGCCTCGGCGTCGCGCGGGCGAGCATCTACGCGACCTTCGGCGGCAAGCGCGAGCTGTACCTCAAGGCGCTCGAGCGCTACCTGGGGCAGCGCGACGTGGTCGGCCCGCTGTCCCAGCCGGGGCCCGCGCTGCCCGCCATCCGCGCCTTCCTCGACTCGTACGTGGCCGAATGTCTCGCCGACGAGCTGCGGCGGGGCTGCATGGTGGTCAACACGGCGGTCGAGTTCGCCGCCCGCGACGCGACCGTGCTGGCGAAGGTGGCGTCGAGCTGGGCGGGGATGGAGTCCGCGCTGGCCGGCGCCCTGGTACGGGCGCGCGCCCAGGGGGAGATCCCGGCGGGCAAGGACCCGTACGCGCTGGCCAGGTTCCTGCTCGTGCTGGTCCAGGGTCTCAGGGTGCTCGGCAGGGCCGACCCCGACGCGCGCAGGCTGCGCGACGCGGTCGACCAGGCCATGAAAACTGTCGAAATTTGAGAACGATTGGTATGGAATAATGACGAGACGTTTCGAGGGGAAGGTCGCGCTCGTCACGGGCGCGAGCGGGGTCGTGGGCCGCGCGGCCGCACTGGCGTACGCGCGGGAGGGCGCGGCGGTGCTGGCCGCCGGGCGTGACGCGGCCAGGCTGGCGGAGGTCGTGAAGCTGGCGGAGGAGGGCGGCGGGCGGGCGAGCGCGTTCGTCGTCGACCTGACCAACTCGGCCGAGGCCGCCGCCATGGTCGAGGCCGCGGTCTCCCGCTACGGCGGGCTCGACGTGGCGCTCAACGCGGCCGGGATCTTCGGCATGCTGGCGCCGCTGGCCGACTACGACGAGGACACGTGGGACGAGGTGCTCGCGGTCAACCTCAAGGGCGTGTACCTGTCGATGAAGCACGAGATCGGCCACATGCGGGCGCACGGTGGCGGGGCCGTGGTCAACGTGTCGTCCAACCTCGGGGCGCACTGGCGCCTGGCCGGGGCGAGCGCGTACGCGGCGTCGAAGGCCGCGGTGAGCGTCCTGACCCGGGCGGCGGCCCGCGACCACATCGCCGACGGCGTACGCGTCAACGCCATCAGTCCCGGCCCGATCGACTCGCCCATGTCCCTGTTTCCCGGCGAGACGCCGCGGGACCGCGACGAGCGCATGAGGGACGCGCTCCCGATCGGCCGGGTGGCGACCCCCGAGGAGATCGCCGCCGCGGCGTTGTGGCTGTCGTCCGCCGAGTCGGGCTTCGTGGTGGGGGCCGACCACGTGATCGACGGCGGCGCCACCGCCTGACCCGACGTGAAGACGGCCCGCGCCCGGGAAGAGGAGGGAGATGGGCGCGGGCCGTGCTGGGGGTTCGCTCAGAGGCGGCTGATGCGTACCGCGTCGGCGATCACGAGACCGGTGCCCGAGGTCCACCGGCTCACGCCGACCACGTTGTACGTGCCCGCGCTGAGCGAGAAGGTGCCGATGCTGCGCCAGGCTCCGCCGCCTGATCGCTGATCGACGTAGACGGTCTGGTTACCGCCCGAGGCCGCCACGATGTACGGCGCCGAGCTGTTGTACCCGGGATCGGCCGGATACCAGACCTCGACCTGGTAGTTGCCGGCGCTCGGGATCGTGGCCGAGTACCACGCCGGGTCGCTGGAGGCGACCGGGTCGGCGAAGCGGTAGTCGGCCCCGTGACGCTGGCTGGAGTAGGTGGAGGTGCCCCAGTTGGCGCTGGCGGTGAACTGGCCGGAGGTGGCGTTGTCGACCGTGGTCTGCCACGTGGGCTCGCCGCCGCCACCGGTCACGTAGCCCATGAACTTGGTCCAGTTCCAGTTCGGGCCCGGGTCGGTGTGGGTCGCGCCGGGTACCTCGTTGTGGCCGACGATGCCGGTCCGGGTCTTCGGGATGCCGTACTTGTCGCAGAGCGCCTTCGTCAGCGCCGCCGAGGCCCGGTACATCGCGTCGGTGAACCACGAGGCGTCGTTGACGAAGCCCTCGTGCTCGATGCCGATCGAGCGGTTGTTGAAGCTGGAGTTGCCGGCGTGCCAGGCGACGTCCTTGTCCCGCACCATCTGCGTGATCGCGCCGTTGGAGGACTTGACCACGTAGTGCGCGGAGACCTGGGCACTGGGGTTCTGGAACCAGGAGATGGTTCCGGCGTAGGAGCCCTGGGTGACGTGGATGACCACCCGGTCGATGTTGTAGCTGGTCTCCCGGTTGGAGACGCGGTAGTTGCTGGTGCTGGCCGCGACCCAGGCGGCCGGCGGGTAGTCGGGGCTGGCCACGGCGGCCTGCGCGTTCAGGTCGCGGGCCTTGGCGTACTCGCCGCGGTCGGCGGTGACCTCCTGCGGCTTGACCTGGACGCCGCGCAGGTCGATGCCGAGGCCGAGCTGCTCGTAGACGGCGTCGGCGTACAGGCGGGCCAGCTCGGGGGAGGACGCGTTGCCGTAGGCGGCCACGGCCTGGTACCAGCGGCCGAGGTCCTTCCTGGCGGTCTCGTCGAGGCCCAGCTTGTCGGCGTGGGCGCGCAGCACGGCCGCGCCGCCGAGGACGTTGGCCTCGTCATCGATCTTGAGCTTGTCGGCCGCGATGCCGGTGAGCTCGGCGGCCTTCTCAAGAGAGTGGTTGGTCGGGTTGCTGACCAGGTGCATCACGCCGTAGCCGCCGCTGGCGCTGGGCTCGCCGCCGTGACCGTCGAGGTGGGTCTCGGCGTAGGAGAGCGCGACCAGCAGGTCACGCGGTACGTCGTGCGCGGCGGCCGCCTTGGCGAAGGCCGCGGCCAGTGCGGGCTCCTTGACCTGACTCGTCTCTGACCAGGCAGGACGGCCTGAGACGAGTAGGAGGAGGGCGAGCATCGAGGTGGCGAGGGCTGCTAATCGCATGCGGGCGAGAGTCATGGGTGCTCCTCGTTCACAGGTGACGGGGTGCACGCTACGACAGACATTGACAAATGTCGATAATTGACATTACTTCGGTGTTAGGTGAAACTTTCCGCCTCCCCCCCGGCGTCGCCGCAAAGATTGGGCCCCCCGGAAGTTCTGAAAACTATTGCGCATTCATGTGGATGCGCTGAAACTTCCCTTCGTGACCGCCTTCCTGCGTACCGTCCTGGCGGCGATCACCGCCGCTCTCGTCAGTGTCGTGGCCCCTACTCCCGCCCCAGCCCAAGCCTCCTCCGTCGCCTGCGCGACCGATCCCGCAACGCCCAAACGGCAGCTCAGGGCGATGTGGATCTCCTCCGTGGCGAACATCGACTGGCCCAGCCGCACAGGGCTGAGCGTGTCGGCGCAGCAGGCCGAGTTCCGTGCCTGGCTCGACCTGGCCGTGGCCAAGCGCATGAACGCCGTGATCGTGCAGGTCAGGCCGACGGCCGACGCGTTCTGGCCGTCGCCGTACGAGCCGTGGTCGCAGTGGCTCACCGGCACCCAGGGCGGCAACCCGGGCTACGACCCGCTGGCCTTCATGGTCAGCGAGGCCCATGCCAGGAACCTGGAGTTTCACGCCTGGTTCAACCCGTACCGGATCGCCAATCACGACGACCCGTCCAGGCTGGTGTCCACACACCCGGCGCGGCAAAATCCCGACTGGCGTTTCGCCTACGGCGGCAAGCTCTACTACAACCCGGGCATTCCGCAGGTCCGCGACTTCATCGAGGACGCGATCATGGATGCCGTCTCCCGGTACGACGTGGACGGCGTCCACCTCGACGACTATTTCTACCCCTATCCGGTGAGCGGCCAGGCCATTCCCGACTCCGCGACATACGCCCAGTACGGCGGCTCCTTCTCCAACATCGCCGACTGGCGGCGCGACAACGTCAACCTCCTCGTCCGCGAACTCGACCAGCGCATCCACGCGGCCAAGCCGCACGTGACGTTCGGGATCAGCCCGTTCGGCATCTGGCGCAACGCCGGGACCGACCCGCTGGGCTCGCGCACCTCGGGGCTGCAGTCGTACGACGCGATCTACGCCGACAGCCGCCAGTGGGTCAAGCAGGGCTGGGTGGACTACCTCGCGCCGCAGATCTACTGGCACATCGGCTTCGCCACGGCCCCGTACGAGGTGCTCACCGCCTGGTGGTCGGACGTGGTCAGGGGCACCGGCGTGCAGCTCGTCGTCGGCCAGGCCGCCTACCGCGCGGGCGCCTCCGGGCAGGAGGCCGCCTGGCAGGACCCGGCCGAGCTGAGCGACCACCTCACCGACAACCGACGCCATCCCGAGGTCGTCGGTGACGTCTACTTCAGCGCCAAGGACGTCAAGGCCGACCGGATCGGCGCGATCACCAGGCTGGTCAACACTCACTACGGCAAGCCCGCGCTGCTGCCCGCCCGCGGCACGGCGGCGGCCCCCGGCGTGCCCTCGATCACGTCGGCCACCCGGGTCTCGAACGGCGTGCAGCTCGCCTGGACGGGCTCGGCCACCGCGTACGCCGTCTACCGGGTGGACGGCAGCCCGTCGGCCGCCGACCCGTGCTTCTTCGCCGACGCCCGCAACCTGGTCGGCACGACCCGGCAGAAGACGCTCACCGACACCACCGCCACCGGGTCGGCCTACACCTACTACGTGACCGCGCTCAACCGCACCCACCAGGAGAGCGGTCCGAGCGCGGGCCGGGCGGTGGGCACGGGCGGCGGCACGTTCAGCGTGGTGGTGGACAACGCCGACGCCGGGTTCTCGGCGGGCTCCGCCTGGGGCACCTCCACCTACTCCACCCAGCTCCACGGCACCGACTACCGCTTCGCCGAGCCGGTCGCGGCCAGCGATCCGGCCTGGTTCAGTGCGGCCGTTCCGAGCGCGGGCAGCTATCGGGTGGAGGTGTGGTACCCGGCCAACTCCGGCTACAACAGCGCGACGCCGTACGTCGTGGCGGCCTCGGGCGGGAACCAGACGGTCACCGTCGACCAGCGCACGGGCGGTGGGGCCTGGCGCAGCCTCGGCGCCTTCTCGCTCAACGCGGGCACGTACAACGTGGTCGGGGTGAGCCGGTGGACCTCGGGCACCGGCCTCGTGATCGCCGACGCGGTCCGCCTCACCAGGCTCTGACCGGCTCCTGTCACGGGGTGTAGATCAGGGAGAGGAAGCGCACCAGGATCCGCTCCCTCGTCGCGGCGGGCAGGGCGTCCAGGACGGTGTTGACCACCGCCATCTCCGGTTGTCCCGCGCCGGGCCGCAGGTCCACGCCCACCGAGGCGGCGAGGGAGGCGAACGTGGGGTCGTCCAGCGAGTCCAGGTCCAGCCCCGCCACCAGCTCCACCAGCCCGTCGGGGAGCGTCGCGGGGCCGCGCCCGCGGGCGGCCTCGGCCGACTCGGCGATCACCTTCAGCATGGCCTCCACTCCGGCCGACGTGACCCCGGTGACCGTGATGTGCAGGTTGGCCGGGATGCCGGCGTAGGAAAGCTGCGGCTGCAGGAACCAGCCCCGTGCCCGTGCCTCGTCGGCCAGCACGAACACGTCCACCCCGTCACCCGCGAAGGCCACCAGCGACGACTGGGGCTCGCCCAGCACCCGCAGCCCCGGGATCGCGGCCAGGCCCTCGCGTAATCTCGCCGTCGCCGCCAGCGTGGCCCGGCCCAGGTCCGCGTACCCTTCCCGGCCCAGCGCCTGCAACGTCGCCCACGCGCCGCCGAGCGGCCCGGCCGACCGGGAGCTCTGCACGGTCGCGTTGATGACCGTGTAGCCCGGCCAGGCCGCCGAGGCGAAGTACGCCTCGCGCCGCATCGCCGGGTCGGCGAACAGCAGGACGGAGGCTCCCTTGGGCGCGTACCCGAACTTGTGCAGGTCGCAGGAGATCGACGTGACCCCGGGCACCGACAGGTCGAACGGCGGCACCTCCGCCCCCGCCTCGCGTAACCACGGCAGCAGCCACCCGCCCACGCAGGCGTCCACGTGGCAGGGCAGGCCGGCCGCCGCGGCCACGGCCGCGACCTCCTCGACAGGGTCGATCACGCCCTGGGGGTAGGACGGCGCGGAGACGGCGACCAAGATCGTGTCCTCGTCGATCGCCGCCGCGACGTCGTCCGGCCGCACCCGGTACGTCTCCAGGTCCACCGGCACGGGCACGACCTCGACGCCCAGGTAGTGGGCCGCCTTGTGGAAGGCGGGGTGGGCGGTGACCGGCAGCACGAGGTTCGGGCGGGCCCTGGCGGCCGGGTCGCGGGCGGCGTTCGGGCGGGTCCTGGCGGCCAGGTCGCGGGCGGCCTTGACGGCCAGCATGATCGACTCGGTGCCGCCGCTGGTGAAGACGCCGTGGCCGCCTCCGAGCAGGTCCGCGACCGCCCCGACGACCTGCCGCTCCATCTCGACCACGCTGGGGAACGCGGTCGGGTCGAGGCAGTTGACCTCCAGCATCTCCAGGTAGGCCCGGGTGGCGGCGTCGTGCACCTCTGGCCGCCCGGTGTCGTAGACGTAGGCGGTCACCTGGCCGCCGCGTACGGGCAGGTCGTGCTGCTTGAGCCGGGCCAGCTCCGCCAGCAGGTCCGCTGTGGCCCTTCCGGTCGAGGGCAGGTACACGGGCTCTCCTGTCTGCGTGGCTGTCAGTGAGGGTCGCCGGGCAGGCCGAGCGTGCGGTGCAGCGACTGGTGCAGGTGGGCGCGGAAGCGGCGCAGCGCGGCCCGGTCGCCGGCGCCTCTGCGGCGGCCCCTGGCGTCCAGCACGCCGCCCTTGGCGAAGCCGTGCACCGCCCAGATGACCGTCCAGACGGTGTACTCGAGGTCGGCCTCGGCGCGGATCGTCCCGGCCTCGACCGCGGGGCGCAGCGCCTGGGTGACGGCGGCCATCAGCGGCAGGACGTACTGGCGTTCCAGCTCGGTGATGTCGCTCGCGTCGGACAGCCAGCGGTGCATCCACAGGGCGGGCACCTCGGGGTTGTCCACGCAGAAGTCGAGGTAGTCGTCGGCCACCCGGTGGATGGCGGCCACGGGGTCGTCGCCCGGCAGCCTGGCGAGCGCGGCCTCCAGCGCCGCCTTCTCCGCTCGGTGCGCGGCCTCCATGACCGCGAGGTACAGCTCCCGCTTGCCGCCCACGTGGTAGTTGACGGTGGCGATGTTCAGACCGGCGGCCTCGGCGATCTGGCGCGTGGAGGTGCCGTCGTAGCCGAGGGCCGCGAAGAGTTGCGTGGCGACCTTGAGGATCAGGCCGGCCTGTGCGCTCTCGCCGGGGGTCATGCGACCGAAGGTAGTTCCGCCGCGCCTTGCCGGTCAATCAGTTGATGGAGAACTTTGCCCGGATTTGCTGCTCCGCATCACGCCACCCCCGTGTCGTCGCCCACGGCGGCGGGGCCGTCCGGCCCCCAGCGGGTCAGCACCACACGGTGCCCGACCTGCGTCCCGGTGCTCGGGTCGATCCTGAACGCGCCGAACAGCGTGGTGGTCTCCAGCGCGGCGGCGGCCGACCACAACGCCTCCCGCCCGGTGCTCCCCGACACCGTGGCACAGTGCGTGGCCAGGATCGCCGCGGCGGCGGCCTGGACGGCCGGGTAGCCGGGCGGCGTCCGGTACGCGGTGAGGAAGTCGCGCTCCGCGACCCCGAGGGCCGCCTCGCCCTCGACGCCAGGGAACCATTGGCCCACGCCGTAGACCCCGCACGGATCGCGGACGGCCTCGCCGAACTCCCGCACTCCGGCCGCCACGGCGCACACCCGTCCCGGCACCCGGACCCGTCCGAGCAGCTCGACCTCCTCCTCGAAGGACCCGGCGCACAGCAGGTGCCACGACCCGCCGGGCGGGGCCTCGTACGTGACCGGGAGGCCGAGCGCCTTCGCGCGGAGCCGCGCCCCGGTGGCCACCTGGCGGCCGAAGCCGCCCTCGCCGTGCGCGATCCACAACGGGCTCCGGTCGCCGTCGCGGGCGAGGAGGCGGAGGAACGGCTCGGCGTACCGGCTGGCCGGGGTGGGGACGGAGACCACGTGGCCGGGGCGGGCGGCCTCGACGTCGTCGCCCGCCCCGCCGTGGTTCCACACCACGCGGCCCAGCTCCATGGCCACGCGGCCCGCCCTGCGCATGAGCTGCGTCGAGTACGGCCCCAGCAGCAGGTCACACCGTGCCGCCAGGTCCCGGAGCACGCGTTCCAGCACCTCGGGATCGCTGCGGTCGTCCGCCACGACCAGCTCCGCGGACCTGTCGAACGACTGCCAGACCCCCAGGCCGAGCGCCGCCTGACGGCCGAACCGGGCGTGGCGGCCCGAGAGGGAGAGCGGGGCCCCGACGCGGAGCCGGTGTACGGTCATCCGCTACCCCTGCCCGCCCCGCGTCAGTCAGGCGCCCAGTACTTCTCCATGATCTTCTCAAGCTGCCCCACCACCGGCTTCCAGCTCGCGGGCAGCGTGTACCGGGTGGCCCGCCGCTTGTCGTGGGCCAGCGTGTAGCTGATGAAGTCCGCCCCCTGCGGCCGCCGCTCCGAGGCGCCGACGCGCAGCTTCCTGAGGTGGCCGCGCAGGGTGCGCTCCTCCTTGGCGGTAAGGCACTTGGCGACGGCGGGCCCGGTGCGCCGGGTGAGCCGTACGCAGCCGTTGCCGTAGACGATCACGCGGTCGTCGAACCCCGCGTAGCCGCCCTGCTTGCGCAGGTCCACCAGCACCCGCTTCGCCGACGCCTCGGCCTGCGCCGGGGCCATGGACGTGCTCGGCGCCAGCAGGAGCACGGGCAGGAGCACGATTCGCCACATCTTCATGCCCTCTATGACGTCTCCCGCCCCCGAACGGCTCACCGCCGACGTGCAACGCGACATACCGTCTGCATACCAGCCCTTCGTAGCCTGGCGGCGAAATTCAGCGCCGTTCGCAAGAAAGGGCCACCATGGCATCCCTCACATATATCCGCAGCCTGAAAGTCGTATCCGTGCTGAGCGCGTCGCTCGTGGCGGCTTCCGTGTTCGGAGCCGCCCCGGCGTCCGCGGCGGGCTCTTGGTCGGTGGAGGCGCCGACCCGGGCCACGCAGGTGAAGACGCTGGTGCAGAAGGACTTCGGGAGCTACACCCTCCAACTCCGCTACGGCAGGTACGGGGGCAAGGGGTGGATCTGGGCGCGGATCACCGACATCGACTCGGACATGGGCGGCGACAACCTCTGGATCACGGTCCACGATCGCACCAGCAACGCGAAGGCGTCCAAGTGGACGTCGATCAACGGCAAGAAGACGACCTACAGCGTCGCCTACCGGTACCGCGCCGATCACACGTTCCAGTCCTGCGAGAAGAACAACATCATGGGTGGCAGCCCGGCCGTGTGCGTCACCCACCGCACCTGACCTTTGCTTCCGACCTCTGGCCCGGAGGTTGAAAGCGAAGCTCAGGGGGAGGTGGGCCGCCACATGGGCCAGAAGAGCGAGCCGTCCGGGAGCGCGAACGGCTCGCGGAGCCGGTAGCCGTGGCGGGCGTACAGGTCGCGGTTGCGCGGGTCGCTGGCCTCCAGGTACGCGGGCAGGCCGCCCATCCGGGCGTGCTGGTACCGGAGCAGGGCGGTGCCGAGCCCCTGGTTCTGCCGGTCGGGGTGCACCGCGAGGAAGGCCAGGTAGTGATGCGGCTCCGTCGGGTGGTGCTCCTCGAACAACTCGTCCAGTATGCGGAAGCGGTCCGCCCACTCGCCCGTGGCCTCGGCCATCCGGCGGTCGTATCCGGGCGGCGGGGGCACCGGCGACGTGTGCGGGAACCACACCGCCACCGCCTGCCCCTCGTCCATGAGGTGCACCTCGCCGTGCTCGATGGCGTGCTCGACCTGGATCAGGAAGGTGGCCGCCATGACCCGGTGCCGCGCCCTGCGCTCGGGCACCAGGTAAGACACGGCCCGCAGCCCGGCGAACGCGGTCGCGATCAGCTCGGCCACCTGCTCCGCGTCGGCGGCCGTGGCCAGGCGCACGGCGGGCCGCAGCGCGAACGTGGCCCCCGTGCCCAGATGCCGGACCGGCCACGCCTCGAACGTCTCCTCCATCGGCCCAGGTCTCCTCTCGTCGCTCATGCGATGTCCTGGGCGGTGGCCGCCTTGGCGCCCATCCCCACCGCAGCGTAAACGGCGGGCTGCCCGGAACGTAGCACCAGCGCCCACACCACGCCGAGCAGCGCGGCGACGCCGTAGACGACAGGCAGCACCCACGCCAGCGGATCGCCCTCGGGCACGCCGAGCAGGGTCGCGAAGTTGTCCAGCGCCAGCCACACCATCACGCCCAGCGCGACCGCCGCCGGGACGGGGGCCACCACCCGGCGGGAGAGCGCCTCGCCGCTGGGCTCACGGGCGAAGAAGACGATGATCGCGAGCGAGGTCACGAAGACCAGCAGCAGCACGCCGAACCCGCCGAACGAGCCGCCGTAGAAGAAGAGCTGCACCAGCGGGTCGAGGCCCAGGACGGCGTACACCACGATGACGACCAGCCCGAGCGCGCTCTGGGCGATCGAGCCGGCCTGGGGCGCACCGCTGCGCGCCCGCGTGCGGCCGAAGACCGCCGGGAGCACGCGTTCGCGGCCGAGCGCGAAGAAGTAGCGGGCGGTGGTGTTGTGGAAGGAGACCATCGCGGCGAACACGCTGGTGACGAAGAGCACCCGGGCGATGTCCACCACGACCGAGCCCAGGTGCGCCTCGGCGAGGACGAAGACGGTGTCGGCCTGGTCGCGCCGAGCCGTGGCCACGATCGCGTCGGGGCCGGTGGCGACCGTCATGGCCCACGACGACAGCGCGTACACGACGGCGACGATGGCCACGGACGCGTACGTCGCGATGGGCACCGTACGCCGCGGCGCCCGGCTCTCCTCCGAGAACACCACCGACGACTCGAACCCGACGAACCCCAGCGTCGCCAGCACCAGCAGCGCCCCCACGCCCGGCACGAACAGCGCGGACGGCGACAGCGCCGCGAAGGACAGGCCCGAGGCGGCCGGGTTCATCAGGTCGGCCAGGTCGAACACCAGGATGACGGCCACCTCGGCGGTCAGCAGCACGGCCAGCAGCCGGCCGTTGACGTCCACGCGCATCACGCCCAGCACCGCGACCAGCGCCCAGGCGACCAGCGAGATCACCCACCAGGCGGGCGCGAGGCCCAGCCACTGCTCCAGCACCGGCGCCGCCGCCGCGCCGAGCGCGCCGTAGAGCCCGACCTGCAGCGCGTTGTACGCGATGAGCGCCACCCAGGCCGCCGCGATGCCCGCGGGACGGCCGAGGCCCCGGGTGACGTAGGTGTAGAACGCCCCGGCGTTGGCCATGTGCCGGGCCATCGCCACGTACCCGATCGCGAACACCGACAGCACCGCCCCCACCACCAGGAAGGCGATCGGCAGCCCGGTGATCCCGGTGACGGCGTAACCGGTGGTGACGACCCCGGCGACGACGGTGAGCGGCGCGGCGGCCGACAGGACGAAGTAGACGACCGTGGGCGCGCCGAGGCGGTCGGAGGCGAGGGCGCCGGCGACCGGGTCGGGCACGGTGCCGGTTCGTGCGGTACGCGTCATGATCCTTCCAGGGGGTGTGGGGTCAGGTGCGGTAGGTGAGCACGGAGTCGCCCACGGCGGCGTGGACCTGGCGGCTCAGGTCGCGCAGCGGCTGGGGCATGGTGGCCAGCAGCGTGGTCAGGTAGTCGCGGGCGGCCCGCCGGTTGTCGGGGTCGTCGAGCACGGTGTCGGTCAGGTCGCAGGCGTCCACGAGCGTGGCCAGCGCCATGTCCTGCGGCGACAGCGGACGGCACTGCCCGAGCGCCAGCCGCAGCCGGGTCGGGGGCCACACGGCGTGGCTGAAGTCCGTGGCGAAAAAGCGGAATTGCTGTCGTTTGAGTAGTCTGCGGGATTTGCGCTCCAGTAATCCGGCGGTCAGCAGCCGTCCGCTCACCTCCTCGAGTGAACGTTGCGCGAGATAGGCCAGCCAGGTGCGCACGTCGGTATGGTGCGGCGAATTCCCGAGATCCGCCAGCACCCTGTCGGCCACGCCCTCCTCGACCGGCCGGGAGTCGGACATGTGCAGCCGCACGCCGCGTACGACGATCCGCCGGTGCAGCACCAGCTCGCCGAGCAGCGCCCCGGCCAGGCCCAACGCAATCCCCTGTACGTGCAGACGGGGTTTGCCCGTGCCGGTGGTGTCCCAGGAGACCAAGAAGAAATCATCGGCAAGCACCTTGAATCGGTCCGCTCACTATCGCCTATAAAGGACAACCGGCTATCGGCCGGACGGGCGTGAAGTCGCCAGCGGAAATATCTACCAAGAAGATCGGGGCGCGGCTAGACCCATTTGCTGGCAAGGTGCTGATACGGGTGGCATTAATGCTCAATGCGATGATTTATCCCTATTAGCCTCGATCTTTCGTGATCTTGGTGTGGTCCGTTAAACGGTTCGGCTGTGGGTTGAATGCGTGCTGTAGTCAGCACGCTGGCCCGGCTGTCGC
>NZ_JBVJIM010000020.1:0-160647 GCF_055586305.1 Nonomuraea sp. NPDC051298 | reverse complement strand
TTCTACTGAGACGCCGTGCTCCTCGGGCGTCTCAGTAGAACTGTCACAACCGAGGTGGATGAGCCTCTCTGTGTCGCATCAATTGAGACGGGACAGCCGGGGGCTGTTTGTCCCATTTCAATTGAGCTGACACAGTATCAGCAGACCTAGCGCATTCGACAGCTTCTCAGTGGACCTGACATAAGAGACGAGGTCGGTCTCTCGCATCCTGATGGGCCTGCATCGCGGTTGCCGCCAACTGATGCCAACGCTCGCTGGCCGCGGTGAACCCTCGCATGTAGTAGGCGCCGGTAGCTGTTTCGCGAAAGGCGTCCCAAACGTTGGTGATCACTTCGGACTCGTCTTGCTGAGGCGCATCAGGCCGATAGGCATCGGGCCGGAAAGCGACGCTCATCGAAGCCACGGCGATGCTGGCTTCGGGGATGGAAAGCAGACGGAACGCTGCTGGCTTAGCTGCGTGGTGGAGCCGTCATAAGTCTTCCTGGTGGACGCGGAGGCCGGCGTGAACGGTGGGCTCGTTGTCTGGCTGAGGCACGTCGGTGACGGTGGCGTAGTCGTTGTCGGCGGCGTGTGAGCCGAAGGGCCCCGGTTCACCGGCTCTGCTGGCGCCCAGGATCGGTGCGCCGCCCTTGGCGCGATGTGGCGTGCGGATCACGGCTGTTCCTTCGGCTGTCGGGTCGGTGGCTTCATCGTGGTCGTGCGTCAAGGGGGCCATGAGACGGGACGAAGGAGCCCAGGGCTTCTTCTCCTGGCGTCTCCGTTCGGTTGAGGGCGGGCGGCACGGGGGCGCCGGTGCTCTTGGCGCTGTGTCGGGGCAGGGTGCGGACGACTATGTGCTGCTGCTCGTCCCAGCGTAGATAGCCGCGATCGGCCAGCCAGCGGAGATGGTCAACGAGTTCGTTGATCGTGACTCCGGTTTGTTCGGCGAGCTCGGCCAAGGTCACGGGTTGTCTGCGCGGTCCAAGCGGAAAGGTATCTGCGAGACAACGGTAGAAATTCGTCTCGCGGTTCCTCCTGTGAGGGCGCGCTGATTTTGTCGAATAGGTTCCATGGGGGCACAGCCAGCGCGTACACCGTTTGTGGGGAATCTGTGGCGTTGGCACTGCGATGGCGGTGTTCCTGGATTCGGTGTGCGAGACGTGCCCGCCGTCTCGGCTGCCGTGGCCTCTTTTTGCTCACGTGATGCTCCCTGTTTGGGATGATCGGATAGAGGGTGTCAATGCATTGTTCCGGTCCAACGTGGAGGAGAACCGAGTGATTCGAACTCGCCCCATCATAGAGATCAACTCAACTTGACAGAATAGGTCAACGTCGCCAATCTGTAACGGCACACAGTGCAGATCGCCAGCGGGCATCAGAGTGCAGGGGTCGAGCCATGGAGGCTGATCGTGCCGAGTCAACATGACCGATCTGGGCCGGTCGACCTGCTGCAACTGGCCGCTGCGGATGTGAAACTGGCCGTCCCGCAGGACACAGCCGCTGGCGTCCCAGGGACTGCAGACGAGACGTCCACAAGCGGTGCGGACGCATCTGCCCCACCGGAAACCTCTGCCGGAGGCGTCACCAACGATGAACCGGACAGGGAGTTTTGGGGAGACGATCTCGACGATGAGGCGCAGACAGGCCGGCGCGCTCGGACGCGCCTGCTTGCCGCAGCGGGAGCTGGGGTGGCAGCAGTGGTAGTCGTCGTCCTGCTCTTACGTGGAGGAGCAGGTGCCGAACCGGAAGTCCCGGTGACCTCCACTGCCACCCCGTCGACAGCCCCGTCATCAGCCCCGTCCGTACCCGCGCAACTCAAATCCCTGCCACCGCCGCCGACGGTTGACGGCATTCCGGAGTTCACCCCTTCACCGAGCCCCACAGCTCGACCGACCACGCGTCGGCCCACCCGTAAGCCTTCGGCCAGGCCCACTCAATCGCCGGCGGCTGTGACACGGCGTCCCAGCGCCCGGGCGACGAGACACTCTCCTGATCCGGCCACTCCGGGGGTGACGACCGGCCCGACGCGGCTGCCGCCGGTGCCGGAGGTGGAGAACCCTCTCGGGCCGACAGAGGCACCCCCCGTTCCGACCTCATGATGAGCAGGGGCCGCCCGTGCCGTGCCGTTCAGTCCTGGCCGCTGCGGCCAGACGGGCACGCTTTTGGGCGGCTGGTGACAACGGAAGCCGTGGAGGGCGCTGTCAGCTAAGGGGGTTACTCATGGCTGAGATCACTGGGGCGGAGCGCGGCACGCCAGGCGGCAAGCGTGCTGGCACCAGTTTGGGTCAGGAGAGCACGCAGCGTGCCCTACTGACATTGTTGTTGACATGAGGCGCTAACTCGCCGATAGGATTGTTGTCGAGTGAATTATGGCCGAGGTGGGGGCACCAGCGGCTGGCGCTTGGTGCGCTCAGCGAATGGGAGCCCTCATGGCTGAATACTTCACCTCATGCGCGCACGTGCGACGGCGTACGCGTGGCACGCGAGGCCGTCCTCTCTCTCCCGCGGTCCAACTCCTCTGCCTCCCCGCGGGCTTCCCACACGCGAAGCCCATCACCTGACCGGTAAGGCCCGCTGTTGGATTGCCGCATTTCAGCGCCCCGGCACGTCGACGCGAAGGGCTGGGCACCTGGGATCTCCCGCTTTCGAATACCGCCGGTGCCCAGCACTTTCATCAGTACGTGAGTGCGCGGTCCCTGGACCTGTGAGGTGCGGTGATGTCGTCGTCGATCGGAGCGAGGCATGTCGTCCACCGCACCCGGAAAGAAATCGCTGTTCCGCCGCATCCGCGCGGCTGTCTCTCGCGGCCGCCGTCGCGGCGAGCACCAAGCCGCCCAGCGGGCTCAGCAGGCGTACCGAGCACGCGCCGCTGGCGATTTCGCGCTACGTCGCCTGTCGGGCCAGCTCCAAGCACAGGTCACGCTGGCCCAACCCGCCATCAGCGAGGTCTATGACGACGCCTGGTGGCAACAGGCCACCCCCGAACGCATCGGCGGGGCGTGGCAGATCATCGTGTCCTGGGCTGCGATCGGTGAGCCTACTGCCACCGCCGCACTTGAGCATCTGCGCGAGCAGACCCATACCCGCTACGGCGTGCGCGTCGCTCACGTCCGCATGCAGGCCCGAGACGTGGTCGCACTGCTGGCCCGCGCCTGGCCGACACCTCCGGCTGCGCCGGCGGATGCCAACAGCGCTGCTGAGCGTCCGGTCTGCAGCTACGTCATCCGCGACCTCTGGCAGCGCACGATCGCCACTCAGGCGGTCGGCGTCGTGCCGCGCGAGGGCTTATCCGAGCAGGAGTTCGCCGCCGGACACATGCTCGCGTTCCAAGAGCGCCTGCGCGAGCTGGCCGGTCCACCGCCGGCAGACCAGCGCCTTCGGTACGTCATCGAACTCCACCGCGGTGTCGACGTCACGGGCCCACCAGCGCTGAGGCTGACCGACGGCCAAGCACGGCACCTCCACAACACCATCGAGGACCGTCGTCAGCAGATCCTCCATGGCGCGGTGGCACCGGCCGAAGAACGGCGTGATGCGCTCCTGGTACAGCGCGGTCGGCTCGATGACCTGATCACGTCCCATGAACGCGGCACTGCAGAAGAAATCGGCCCTCCTGGCGGAGCCGACACCGGTGAACTCACACCCCTGCGCGAGCAGCGAGCCTACGTTGAACTGCAACTGGCGGCCGTGGCAGCCGAGCTCCGCGGTGAAGACCCGCAATGGGTGTTCACCGCGTCGCAACTCCTGCACTGCCTCACCGAGCAGTGGTGGCAGCAGGCGAACCCTGAGCAGGTGGCGGGCCTCTGGCAGCACATCCAAGGCTGGAGCCAGGGGCAGGCTCAGCACCAGATGCTGACGCACCTCGTCAGTCAGATGCACGACCGCTACGGCGTCACCATCACCTCCGACGCATCCGCCGAACAAGTGTCCAACGCCGTGCGGGCCTTGGCCCCCCCACCGGCCGACACACCACCTCCTGAAGCGCAGGCCCTGCCCGACCCCACAGGAGAGCCACGCTCGACGGAGCCCGAGCATCCCGACCAGCGCCTGGCCGAGGCGCACGCCGATTTCGTCAGCAACGATTCGCCCGCGCCTGAACCTGCCGTGACGAGCACAGAGCAGACACCCTCGACCGAGCCGCGACCAACCGATGGCCCCGGACCCGAACAGCCCATTCACGATGACCCCGCCGCCGCCCTCGCTCCCCAACATCCAGCCGCAAGCGAGCAACCTGCGGCCATCCCAGCCTCGGGTCCAGAACGAGTCGGCAGTCCCCAGGCTCCAAGTCCCCCACCGCGCACGGAGCAGGGAGAACCACCCCCGCCCGCCCGCGCCGCGAGCAGCCCACAAGCAGCCGAAACGCCCACACAGCTCGAGCGACCCTCCGCTGCGCTCATCCCCGAGCAGCAAGAAGGCCCTCGCGAGCAACCGCCCACCTCAGCCGCAACGGCGCCGCCTCCTCCGCCGACGGAGCCTCAACAGTCGGCTGACCAGGCGCCTCCTGCACCGCGCCCCGCTTCCCCATCTCCCCCAGCCCCGTCACCCCCTGCTCCCGATGCTGATCCACAACCGGCCACGACCGGCCCTGAGACGCTCGAAAACGTCACCAGCACACAGCCCTCGTCACCGGCACGATCGATGCGCAACGAGGCGTTCAACGGTCCCGCAGACTGTCGCCGCGCACTGGACACCCTGGCCCAGCACATGCGGCGCTGGCTGAAGACCGCCACCTACCAGCAACTCGATGACGAAGAACAGCAACTGCGCGAAGAGTACGGATACGAGTGCACCAACGAAGGAGCTCGGCTCAAGCTCGCTTGGGTGAGCGCGGAGTCCCTATCGCTGGGAACCCGTCAGGACGTGCGGGCAGCGGTAAAGGGCTTCACCGAACTCGCCGACGTCGCGGCCTCGGCACACCGTCTGCTGGCCACTCGTGAGGCCTTCGCCCAAGCCGATGACGGCCTGATCCTTCACGCCGTGGCGATGCACGCCGCTGAGTTCGTTAGCCGCTTGCGCGCCACATCCACTTCAGCCACCGCACCGCACCAGCCGCAACAACAGCATGCCTCCCACCAAGCCATCAGCCAGACGGAGCCGCACCAGCTCGGACCAGTACCTGAACCTGCCCTCCCTCCAGCCGTCTCTGCCCAGGCAGGCACCTCATCAGCACCGCCACCCCCGCCAGGGCCGGTGTCCGCCGCTCCCACGCCCGTCCATGAGCCAGCCGCGCAGGCCACGCGCCCGGACAGCGGCCCACGCCACGCACCGCCGCCATCAGCACCGTCAGCTCCCTCGAAGCCGAGCTCTGAACAACAACGGGCCGAGAACGACAGCTCCGGATCGCTGCGGATCCCAAGCCCGCACAGCCCACGTCAGCAGCCGCCGACCAGGCCCGCACCGCCACGGTCGCACTCGACGCCACCGCAACCAACCGTGCCGCCCCAGCCCGCACTTGCCTCCGTGCGACCGCCGGGCCCCGACTCCGCGCCGTCGGCTGACGAGCCCGAGATCGCACGACCTGGCCCGTCGCAACGCCCGGAGAGCCGGCCAACTCAGCCCAACCAATCCGCACGGCCAAACCCGGCTGCGGGTGGCGACCAACGATCACACCAGCCACAGTCGGCCGCGCAGCCGCCCCCCACGGCTCCACCGCTCCCCTCCCCCGCACAGCATGTACTGCCCAACCCGGTCAGCACCCCCGCATCGCGCACAGCACCGTCACCTTCGACCCCCGACCAGCGACCCCCCGCCGCACCCGCACGCACCCCAGCCACCCCCCCGACACCCAGCCCGCCACGCCCCAAACCGGGCATCCCTGGCGAGGCACCCTCCCAGGCGGTCGTCCCCGCGCCGCAACCTGCTGCCCCAGCCGCGCCCCCTGCGCCCGTTCGCCCGGCGGAGCCACCGACAACGCCTCCCGCCCCTGCACCGTCGGCCTCCGCCCTCGGCACACCCACCGACCTCCGCCCACAGCAGCCGCTGCAAGCCGCCGCAGGCCCAGACTCAGCCGACACGCATCCTCCTGCACCGGCCCGCGATAGGGCCGCGCGGCGTCAAGGCCAGATGCCGTACCTCGCCCAGCCCGCCCAGGACGGCCCGGCCGTCAACCCCCAGGACGCCGCCGCCACCCCCGCGTTGACCTCCGACCAGGCCCGCCAGGCTTCGCCCGCACCAGGGCAGACGCGCCCAGCCGACTCGCCCACCATCACCCCAGCTCCGCCGCCGGAAAGGAACGCACCCCCTTCCCCTCCCCCAGGCCACACCCCACCGGCCGTCATCCGCTCTCCCGATCAGCCGCCTCAAGCCCCAGAACCGTGGCTATGGCAGAGCAAGCCCGACGGCTCACGGATCGAGCGGCGCTTTCACTACCTCTGGCTCGACGGCGCATGGCAGCTCAAGGCCACGGACGTCGAAGTCCCTAGCTCACTCCCGGCGAACCTGCCCCCCATCGCCTACGCGCTAGGTGGGCACGGCCCAGTCGTTCTGGCCACCCTGCTCCGCGCCGTTGAAGACCCCCGCCACCTCGACGACCTGCGCGCCCGAGCCCGCTGGGCCAGCGCTGACGCCGGCCCGCTGACACCCCCAGGCGCTTGTCAACTGCTGGAGACCGGCATCCGCATGCACCAGGGCACAGACCAGGACTCCAGCCACGAATGGAGCTGGGCTGAACTGGTGACCTGGCTCCACCTGACGAACAACACTCCGCTGAACCAGATCGTGACCCAAGCGGTCGCCCTGCGCGATGCCTACCGCAGCGGCCGCAGAACCCTGACCCTCACCGGACAAGCCCACGTGGGGCGGGCGATCGAGCACGAGCTCACGACCATCGCCGAGCAGGCAACCACCGATCTGCTCGTCGAAGCCGTCGACCGAAACGCGCACCCGCACCGCTACCGCAAACAAAACGCCCAGGAGAGCGAGGCGGAAGACGAGCAGGATAGCGAAGAAGAAGAGGATGAGGAGCAGGAGCAGGCGGAGAGTGAGCAAGACCAGGAAGGCGAGCAGGCCTCGGACGACAATGGCCTGTTCTCGTTGGAGAGCATCTCTCCGGCCGCAGCTCAGCAGGCCCTTGAACGCCGTGAGAAGGAGCGGATGGCCAAGCTGGCCGAAGCCCAGCAGGCCCGTATCCGGCGTGCCCAAGCGAGGCTGGCCAAATTGGCCGAGGCAGCGCCACCTCGCGACGACAGCGGACAGCGGCGGCCCTTGGCGGGACTGCTGCCCAATATGGTCGTCGTCGACGCCCACCAGCAACCCTCACGGCTCCGGCTCACCCACCCGCCCGCCCACGCGCCCGACCGGCTGACCCTGGTCGGCAGCCTGCCCGAGGCAGGTGACAGCGCTGGCGAGCACAGGTGGACCTACACCGGCAAGGACAAGGACCGCTCGCTGTGGGTGCTGCGCGCCCCCAGATCCTTGGCGGCGTTGGTCACAGATGCGGCAGCGGCACCGCCCATGGCCACGGAGGACCAGATCGTCGAGGCGGGCCGAAGAAGCGAGGGCTTCGCCGACCTGGCCGCCCTGCTGACCTACCTCAACGCCCTGCCACCCGAGACGCTTGCCGCCCGCGCACCGGACGAAGGGCCGGAGAAATTCGATGCTCGGCGCGACGGGCGCCGCGCCCTCATTCGCCAGATCAGCATCGCACCTGACCTCGCCCTGAGCCGTCAGGGCCACCTGGTCATCTTCAGCGATGGACGACAGCATCACCTCGCCCTCGCCCGAACCCTGATCTTGATCGCCGACCGGCTGGTCGAGGGACACAACGGCCAGCAGGTACGGGAGTTGGCCGATCGCATCGAGCGAAGCTGCGTCGACGCTCAGGGCAAACCATTCGGCTGGGGCGCGGTCGACGTCCGCGACACCCTGCAGACGTGGGGCTCGGCCAGCGGCCGCAGCCTGCGCGAAGAGATCCATCATGTGATCGCGGGTTTCGACCGCGAGCACCATCTCGACACCATGGCCCTGCGCCTTCAGGAGCAGGACCAGCGCAGCGAGCAGCAACTTCGCCAGTCCCGCCCCACCGGCCCGATCCCGCCCGATCACATCAGGGCCGGAGATCACATTCGCCTGGTGTTCGCGAATGGCCACTGGCAACAAGGCCAAGCCGCCCAGCTCGCGAGCCCCGACCCTGCCCGGCCGGGCCATTGGACCATCACCCTGCGCACAGGCATGGGTGGGGCGGAGGCCCGCGTACCCTTCAACGCGGCCACCGGAAACGTGATCCGCCTGCCCGACCCGCTGCCGGACATCCCCGACACCGCCATCGCGACAGCCGATCCTGCGACACCGGCGTACGACGCCGGACCCCAACTGCTCGCCCCTTCCCATGCGACTGTGACGCGCCGCTTCTCCGACGCCGCAGACCCACCGCCGACTGCTTCGCCCCCAGCCTCGTCACCCGCCGCCCTGGCACCATCAGCGTCACCGGTGGACGGTCCTCCGGCCGCCGGCGCCCTGCCAGCCGCCCCCGCTCAACCCGAGGCGACCTCGGCCCAGGCTCACCCGCCATCCCCCGGCTTCGATTCCGCCGGCGGCTCACCCACCAGCCTCAACCGCCCACCCTCAGCGCAGGAAGCCGAACTCGAGGCCGAACCGGAGCGGCCGGGTTACGATGCCCACGGACACCCCCAGGCTTGGACGCCGCACCACCTGGCTCGCCCGCAACCCCTCGATGAGCTGGCCGGGATGTCCGTCCGGGTGAACGCCGACGACGGCCATACCCTGATCGGGATCCTCACCAGGACCGATGACGGCTGGCAGGTCGCCGGTGAACGCTCCGACGGCAGAGCAGACGTTCTCGAAGTGCACTTCGGCGACGCCGCGTTCGCCCGGGCCGAAACATCTCCGCCCCGACCGCCCGGGCCCGCACCGGCGATCACCCAGCCGGCGCCACCGGCTGGCATGACCGCTCACCGCCAGGCCGTGCTCCTTGCCGCGATCCATGCCCGCGCCGCAGAGTTCGCCAGTCGAGGAAACCCGGCGGCCGACGTCGCCGACCTGGTCGACGCGACTGCTGTGGAATGCTCCTGGATGTACGCGTATCTGCAGGCGCGCCCTGAGGTTCTCGTGCTCGCGGCCGCGGACCGGGAGGAACAGGCCCGGCACTGGATGACCCTCGCCGCGAGCACGGCCGGAGCTGACAGCCGCCCCGACCCCGCCGTGGCGGGCACCGCTGCAGATCCGGAGGATCTGACCACCGCGCCACCGGGGCCTGAGCCGGGTGTGGTGCCGCCCCGCACCGCTGCGCCACGCACCAGCCCTCGACCACCAGGGGACGAGACCACGGCCGCGCAGGCAACCGCCCCGCCTCCCGTCGCCGACATCGTCTTCGCTCTGCAGAGCCTCGACCCCCGCTTTGTCGCCAGGCTCATCCGATCCCTCAACGACCCCGCCGCCCTGTTCGACCTCACCAAGACCCCACGACGCTTCGTCGACCTCGACCACCCCGAGACCACGTGGGTCCAGGCCACTACCCAAGGGGTGGAGTACGCCCGGCACGCCAAGCCCGGTAGCCCTCCAGCCCGCCTTCGCTGGCATCAGGTCATCAAGCACGCCATCATGCCCGGCCTCACCGACCAGCACCGAAGCCTGCTGACCGACGCCTGCCAGGTTCTGGAGCGCTACCAGCACCCTGAATGCATGCTCGCCCTCGCAACGGTCGGCAAGAAGGAGCTGTGGTACCAGGCCCTCAGCGAGCTTGATGCCATCCTCACCGCGGTGGGCGACGACGTGCTCGGCCACGCGCTGGCCACCACGCCCGCTCAGCAAGGCGAACACTCCGGCGATCGTTTCAGCGACGCCGACCAGCCACGACTGCCGCACTCGGCACTGGCCGACGCCCAAGGCCGGGCCGATCTGCCTCGACTGCGGCACCGGCTGACCGAACTGATGCAAGTCCTCCCGGAGAAGTGGGTCATCCGCAAACCGCTCAAGGACCTGCAAGCCGGGGACGCGATGGGGGATCTCCAGGTCGAACCGGAGGCCCTCATCCTCGATGAGCCGCCGCGCACACCCCGATCCACCCAACGCAAGCTGCGCCTGAAGGGACGGCCGCTGATCGAAGGCGTCCTGGGTAAGCCCACGACCGCGGAAGTATGGGTGAACCCGAAGGATTCCTACCGTGTGGTCGTCTTCCCGATCGAGCCCGACCAGCACATAGACACGTCGTCGGCCATTGTCGGGGAAGGACCGCAACGTGTCCCCTTCGCTCATGAGGCGCTGGTCTCGCCACCGCACGACGATGCGCCGGCACCACGCCGGAAGACACGTGCGCGGGGTGATACGGCCAGACCCGCCGATCAGACGGCCCTGCCCCTGGCAGCAGGCGACGACGCCGAACCGGGCTCGCCGGCCAGGCGCTTCGTCACACGTCAGCAGGTGGTGGAGCACCTGCGGCGCGGCGCCGACGGACATGACACCCACAGCCATGTCGGAACACAAAACCTCGCCGAACGCGATGACTGGTACCTCGTGGAGGGCGGCTCCTTCCTCGTCGCCCCCGACCACGCCTTCAAAAGGGGCGAGGAATTCCAATGGTGCGTCATCCCCACGAGCCACGGCCATCTGTGGCGCAAATACCACCTGCCAACCCCTGCCGCGGCCGAGGCCTTCGCGCGGCGGCTGAAGGAACAACAGACCGAACTCGATTTCCACTGGGACGACCCCCACCACCCCGACCCGCCAACCCAGGTGACCTCAGGACTGTATGTCGAGGTGTTGGAGAGCCTCGACGATGTGCCGTTGTCGACCCGTATGGCCTGGGGCATCGGCAAGGACACCGCGAACCCCACTGACGCCGAACCATCTGCAAAACTACGGCCCGCGCCGCCCGCGCCCCTCGAAGAGGAACAGGTCGACCCGTCCCACCGTCCTGACCAGGACCTTGCCGGACCACGCCGTGGAGACGAGCTCGCAGAGCCAACAGCCCCCGCCGCCCCGGTCGTAGCGCCAGCAGCGGCGGCGCAATCGCCCGACGACGCCTCCGCACCAGCCCCCGCATCCGGCTCGGCGGAAGCTCACCCGCACGGGCTCGCCACGGTCGCGCACGGTATGCCGCTGTTCCGGCTCCTGCGCAACGACCTGGCAACCGGCCGCGCAGACGAGGACACCGAGCGAACCACCGCCGCTGCCCACGCGCTCGCGCCCCTGGCCACCGAAGCTTTCGGCCAACAATGGCTGCGGCGCGCCGCGCGTGACCGCACCGAGATCGACTTCACCTGGCGTGTGGTGTCCATGTGGCTGCGGCGACAGCTTCACGAGCGCACCGCCGCCGCCGAGGACTTGCAGGAACAATGGTTCGGACCACACCAGCACATCCTCATCGACGCCTTCGCCCGCTACCTGCTCCAGCACCTGAGCGCCGACCACAGCCTGCCCATCCAGACGTCACCGGAGACCAGCGCGGACACCTCGGCGCCGCCCGCACTGAATGAGGAAGAAGCCCAGCAGGACGCCATCCTGAGGGAACTTGACGCGCAAGGGCTGCTGCGCAGCCTCACCTACCACGAGATGGGGGTCGTCAAGGTCACCCTCCAGCAGACCGACGAGACGATCGTGCTCGCGCTGGATGAGGCAGCCACCCGATTCGCGCCGCACCTGGAGATCGCCCCGCTGCCCTTGAGGGCCGATGACATCGCCGCAGCCTTGGGTAACCTAGCCCGCAGCCAGTTCCACGAACTCGTCGCGCACATCGACGATCTTGACCTCCTGCGCGAGCGCTTCGGCCCCCACCGCGACTTCTTCACGCCGTCGCTTGTGGTCCGGTTCGCCCAGAACGGCATCCACCTGAGGGTCTACCGGGAGCGGACCCACACGGGCCTGCTCGCCTGGGAGGCTCTGCGTGAGCAGTGGATCAGTCCCGGCCTGAGTGGCGAGTATCGCACGGTTCTCTTGCAGGCCCGGGACCTCGCCGCCCGAGTGCACGACGGCTTCGTCGCGTTCGAAATGGCAGGACAAGTCGAACGATGGAGGCTGGTCACCGCCGACGTCGCCGGTGTCGTTGATACTGTCCGCGAGCACCTCTTGAATGTTGCCCTGGTCGGCCTGCTTGGCTCGCATTCCCCGGCCCGCCAGGGCGCGAGCGTAGGCTCAACGCAGACAGCACTGCCTGACCTGCCGTCCGAGCCCGCAGGCCAGCAACCGGCGCCGCTGCTGGCACGTCTAGCTGCCGTGGCTAGCATGCTCCCCCCGAGGTGGACCGCCCCCAAAAGCGTGCTCGATCTCCACAGCGGAGACATCATCACCGACCTCGACAACACCACACGGGTATTCGAGCTCACCGCAGCGCCCACCCGAGCAGGCAACTCCCTGCACTTGCGCGGCCGCTACGCCCGTGACGGCGTGCGGAGCGCTGAGACCTCCCAGCAGATCACGCTCGGGCCACGCCCCGACCAACAGCAGCAGCATGTGCTGGTACTGCCGGACCTTGATGCCACCCTTGCGGCCGCAGATCCGTCTGCCCACGAGAGCGCCGCGCAGCTCAGCGCACCGCCCCCGGCCGACTCGGACAGTCAGGGATCCCCCGCCGGTCGCACGACCGCCGCGCCAGCTGACGACTCGTTCCTGCCGGACGCGCCGGACGGCGGCCACGACACGAACGCCCTCCCACCTGCGGCCACCAGCCAGCACCCGCACCGCCAGCGCGCCCGTCGGCCATCGGAGGAACGAGCTGCTGGGATCGACGACATGGCCGCACGCCTGACCGCCGACGCCCTGACCCACCCGGCCCTGCGCCGCGCCGCAGCCGAACTGGACGACATCGACTTCACCTGGCGCGTGCTGGCGATGTGGCTGGCCCGGCATGCCCGCAACGGCCCCTTCGCCGAGGCCATGCGCCCCTACTGGCGCCCCCCCGAGCAGCAGCGCCTCATCACGAGGGTGGCGCTGGACCTGCGCCAGTACGCGGCCGGGTCCGCTGACGACGAGTCACCAGCCAACGACGACGACACTCTCCTTCAGCCCTGTGACAGCGCGGAAGCGCAGCAGGACCTTATTCTCAGAGGGCTCCACGCCCAGGGCATCCTCCGCAACCTCACATACCACCCCAGCGGGTGCGTGAGGCTGTTCATCACGACGCGCGATTATGAAGATGTCGCACTTGCGCTCGACGAGGCCGCCGCCCGTTTCCTCCCTGAGCTGCGGATCGCACCGCTCGCCCTGCGCGATGAGGACATTGCCGCAGCCCTGCGCGCTTACAACACCCACTGGTTCATCGGCCTAGTGGACGCGCTGGACGATGATCGGAAACTGCGGGCCTTCGCAAGCACGATCAACGGCATAGGCACCGGGCACGTCAGGCCCAAGGGCCTGCAGATCACCGTGCACGAGCAGCGCACCCGCACCGGCACCGTGTCGTGGCAAGACATCCGAGATCATTGGATCACGCCCGGCCTGACCGGCGAGCATCGCGCCCTGCTCGCCCATGCGTCCGAGCTCGACTCCCGGCTCCGCGCCGGGATGGCCGCCTTTGATCTCCTTGACCAGCACAACCGCTGGGCAGATGTCCTGAAGGAGACTGCGGACGTGGTCAAAGCCGTCCGCGAGCATGTCCTGGACGTGGCCCCCTCCCGCCCCTCCCGACCTGCCAGCAGACGAGCACCCAGCATCAAACGCCAGGACGACACCCTGTTCGACCTTGATCCCGGCACCTCGAGCGACACCAACGGTCCCGGCGCTTCCCCGGATGTGCGGCCGTTGCAGGCCCGACTGGCCGCGGTGGCCGACCTGCTGCCTGCGGACTGGACCAGCAGCAAGAGCACAAGCGAGTTGACCGTAGGCGACATTGTCACCGACCTCGATCACAGCACCTCGACCGCTTTCGTGATCACCGGACCCGTCGGGCACACAGCCTCCCACCTCACTCTGCATGGGTACCACCTGCGCAACGGCCTGCGTGGCCAGCCCACCACTATCGAACTCGACCTGGAAGACAACCCCGCCGACCAACCACGCCAGCTGATCACACTCCCACGCCTCGGCACAGAGGCAGACCTGGAGAACCTGCCGGTCGCCGACACCACCAGCCTCAGCGTCTACAGCTTCACACCCGAGGCCTTGGCTCGTGCGCAGCGCCGGGACGAGTCCGGTACCCCGAATCTGCCGCCGGAGGACACACCAGCGGCCGATCTTGAATTCTTGCCGCCCAACGGCCGCCCCACCCAGCCAGTCGTACCGGCGACGCAGCCAGCACCGGCCGTGCCGCCCGCCGCCGCGCGGAAGACCAGCACCACGCCGACTTCGTCGAGCCCCCGATTCGCCTCGGAGGCGGATGTGCGCCGGCACCTGCGCACCGGCGGTGACCTCACCATCCCCATCTTCCAGACAGCCGCGCAGGAATTGGCCGACCGCACTGATTGGCACCTGGTCGCCAACGGCACCTTCCTCGTTCTCCCCGCTTCGGACCAGTCGGGCGCGTGGTGGACCGCCCATTGCGGCAGCGGCCTGATCCTGAAGACATACCCGCTGCCCAACCAGGACGCGGCCGAGGCCCTCGCCTGGCGCCTCAGCCAGGTTCAGGTGGACGGCCAGACCGTCGACTGGGACGACCTCGACGCGGCCACGCGCCTGTCCTCCATCCGCGCCGAACTCCGCCAGGCATACCAGGCAGTCCTCGCCCAGACCTCGCCCGACGCCGCCGACCCCACTCAAGCACTGCTGGCGCCACCAGTCGCAGATCAGCCGCCCGCCCCGCGGGAACTGGCCCTGGACTGGATCCACTACGCCTGGGACGAACGCCGCGGCGGCGTGGGCGCGGTGCGCTCCTCACTGGACAACACCCGCGGCTGGGACCACCATCTGGGTCCCTGGCTAGACCCGGGCAATGTCCCCGGTGCCAGCATCTGCCGGCTGCTCATCGAGGGCCGCACCGTAGTGCTCGCGCGTCTTCGCTCCCCCGGCACCGACAGCAGGCGAAACCTGCGGGTGATGGCCTACCTGGGCGACGACGCCTCACCCACCGTCCGCGAGGCGCTGGCTCTGGCACCGGCCTGGGCCGAGCAGCCGCTACCGGACCGCACTCCCCTGAACCTGCGCTCCCTGACCGGCATCTTCGCCGAACACGCCGAGACACTCGAGCAGCAGGCCCGCGCGGCAGCCCCCGATCTGGCCCCCGTCGTGGCCGCCGCGCTGCGCAGCCCCGGCACCGAGTTGTCCGTGCTCACCCAGGGCGACCTCCGCGCACAAGCCTGGGCCCTGACCCACATGGTCGAACTGGCGCTCGGGCGGAGCATGGAGACGTTCTCGACCTACGAAAGCGACGACCTGCGGCCAGGCACGGACGTCATCTTCCTGCGCCAGTGGCCGGGAGCCTCCATACGCGCCTCCCAACGTCAGCGCGTGGACCTGACCGCACCACCAGCACCAGACCGGTACGACGAGATGGCCGCCCTGATCGTCGACGCGTACGCGCAAGGTTCCCTGGAACTGATCACCCAGCAGCTCAACCTGACCGGCGACACACCCGCCGCCCAGCGCATCGAGATCCTCCGCGAAGCCTTGTCGGCACCACTGCCGGCGCCTCCTCCTAACAGCAAGCCCGCCGGCCCGCCTCCGCCAGATCAGCCGGCCGCCACCGAACAGCCGTCCCGCACACCGGAATCTCCCCCTACGCTCCCAGCACCGGACCCCCAGCCAGAACCCCCGCAGCGCGGCGCCGACCGCGGCGGTACCGACGACACACCGTTGCCCGCCCTACCTGAGGCGTTCCAAGAACTGCTGGAACGCAGTTCGCACCTGAGACTGCGTGGCGACAGGCACTTGGAGGACGTGGCGCGCCTGCTCATCCACCGCTACCAGCAGCACCCCGGCCTGCGCCTGGCCCAGCACACCCTCGAACGCATGGACTTCATCAACCGGATCCTGTCGTTCTGGCTCGCCGAACAGGTACGCACCGACGAACAGATCCCGCAAGAGTTCGCCACCCTGTACTTCGTCGCTGGCGGCCGGACCGCGGATCTGCTGAGAGGCTTCATCAGCTACCTGCTCGTCAGCGACGAGGCCCCGCCCCCACCGGACTCAGCCGACGTCGCCATCCCGCTGCCAGAGGAAACCACCGACGCCATCTTGCGCGGCCTGCGCGACGCCAATGTGTCGTACGAGACAGCACACCGGCAAGACGGCCGCGTCCTTGCCCTCCTCCACGAGGTGGGCGACGAGCTGCCGCTCGACGTCGTTGCCGCCCGCCACGTGCCGGACCTCGGCATCCGCCCCGGCAAGGCCACCGACCTCGACATCGCCATGACCTTGGAGCACTTGGCGCCATCCTGGTTCGTGCTGCTCTGCCAAGCCGTCGCCGATCGCAGCAAGATCAGCGAACTGCATCCCGAATCCGCTTGGGTACGTTGGCGAAGCTGGGAATTCCCGCCAGGCGCGAACCCTCCCACACCGACAGTCCCGGACTCTCTGGAACTTGACGCCACCGCCACCGCCACCGGTCTGCGGCTTCGCCTGCAGACCCCCACCGGGACCCGCACCGGTTTCCCGAAATGGACGCAGATCCTGGACCGCGTGCAAGCGGTCCTCACCCCCGATCGGGCAGCGATCATCGCTGAGAGCGCCACAGCAGAGCGGAAGTTCTACGACTCCCACGACACCTTCGAGATCACCGGCGAGAGCGCCCAGCAACGTCTAGCTCGCGAGGAACTGGACGATCTTGCTGATCGTACCCGCCGCCAGATTCTCCGCGATGCCTTCACACAGCCCGCCACCACACGTGGTGAACGCGCCGGGCAACAGGCCATCAGCTTCGAAATGGCCGCAGATACCGCCGCGACAACCCCCGGCGGGGAGCACGATGCCGATGCCATCACGCTGGTGCGCGTGCGCCAGCTGGCCTCGGTCCTGCCGGACAAGTTCATCACCTCCGCAACGATCTCTGACCTGCAACCCGGAGACCTGGTCCACCGGCGCGAAGGCCGTCTCGTGCCGCTGGTGGTCTCCGAGACCCCGCGCGAGATCGACGGCCTGCTGCACGTGCCCGGCACTCTGTACGGGCATCCCGAGGCCGAGCCGATCTTGTGGCGGCCCCGCGCCTACGACGACGTCCGCGATCCCCAGGTGCTGCTGGTCCATCTGCCCAAGACGCTCACGGGCATCATCGAGGCCGACGACAAGCCGCGCCCAGAGCCCCCACCCGCCGCGCCTGCACCCTCACCCTCCCCCGATCCTCCCCCGATCGTTCCCACCACCGGCGGAGCGGCCAAGCCCACGCCCCCGTCCAGCCCCACATCTCAGCCGACGGGCCTCAGCCACCGCGACATCGCTCAAGCCTTGCACTTGGCGGGTCGGGACTTCCTCGCAGTCCTTGTCAAGAGCCGCCACGACCGCAAGGCCCCGCGCGACCTCATCAACAGCCGCCGAAGCAGCGGCTGGAAGGAGATGAGCGTTGCCATCCGCAAGACCGGTTTGGAGATCCGTAAAGGATCCGGAGACCAGGCCACCGACCACAAGCTGACCTGGGGCCAGATGCGCGCCTGGCTCGAACCGGGGCTGGACGATGATATCGAACACGTGCTGCTCCGCTCCGACGGCCTGCAAGGCGCATGCATCTGGTCCTTCAGGCACTTCTGGCTGGTCGGCGAAGGACCCTGGCAGGCGGCAGCAGCCGACGAGATCCGCCGGATCGGAGAGCAAGTCCGCCTCGAGGTGGTCGTGCGAGCCTTGCAAGCTCACGAGCCGAGCTTTCGCGCCGAGCGCGCACCCGGCACCTACCCCTGGTACGAGACCAGTTCACATCCCGGCGAGTTACCTGTCGACCTGCCCAGGATCCGCCGGCGTCTGGACCTGTTCACCCAAGCGCTGCCCTCGACCGAACCCGACGATGTAGACGTCACACACCTTCAGCCCGGCGACATCATCACAGCGCGCGGAGATGACGACAGCGGATCACTGCGCCTGCTGGCGCCGGTGGTCGAGCTTGCCGACCGATACGAAGTGAGGGGTGAACTGGCCGGTCCGTTCCAGGCCAAGGACATTCCACCCACCTGGAGTCCTGTCACCTGGACCTGGCCCAAACACGAGACCTACATCCCCCAGACGAACCTCGTACGGCTCCCGCGCGCCTCGCTAGCCCCCCTGTTCACCGACGACAGCATCGACAACGACGGCAGCAGTCCAAGTCACGACGCCGCAGCCACGGTCGTGCCGGATGCAGACGAGCCGATCCCCTTGCCCCCTGCCTCCGACACGCTGTTCGACCTACCGGCGGGACGCGACGCCAACGCGGCACGACAACCGCCCGACGAACCGCTTTCACCGGCACGGCCATCTGCCATGCCGACACCACCGGAGCCCTCCGACACTAGCGAGCAGGCAGGGCCGGGCCCGGACGAACGAGCAGTTCCACGTCCAAAAGCAACCGTCGCCGCGAACGAGCCCGTCGAACCGCACAACGATGGCGCGCTGGACACACTGTCGGACCGGGACATCTACCTCGTTCTTTCCCGCATGGGACAGAACCTCGTGGCCGCGCTGGTGGCTAGCCGTACCGATCCCGGCGACCTGAAAAGAGAGATCAGCGGTCAGGGCGGTTTCGGCGGACGCATGGGCGAGACGGACGAGTGGACACTCCTTCGCATCACACGCCGCGGGCTGGACGTGGAGCTAGGAGACCAGTCAACACGCCGCAGGCAACTGCTGACGTGGTCCACCCTACGTACCTGGCTCGAACCCGGACTGAACGACGAACTCGCCCACGTCCTCATCCACGCCAACCGCCTGCACGGCACCTACAACGCCATCGAAGACCGTTACCAGTTCATCGGCGAAGCTCACCTGCAGCACGCAGTGCGCGCAGAGCTGAACACCCTCACGAACCGGGCCTGCGCGGTCATCCTCCAACAGGCATTGACCGCCCACCGCAACGCCCCGACCCTGGACGAGCCTGAAGGCAGTGCCCACGACTTCACCGAGATCGCAGAGCCCCCGGATGCCGCCGTCTTGCAGCGCCTTGCCGCGCTAGATGCGGCGTTGCCCACCATCCGGCACCGTGACGTCCCTCTGGCCGACGCACAGATTGGCGATGTGGCGAGCATCTACGACGATCGGCCGCGTCTACTTCGCCTGACGCAACCCGTCGCGGAGTTCGCGGATCGCGTCGAGATCACCGGAGAACTTCACGACGGCAGCACCCTGACGAGACGTTGGGTCAATCGTCTCCCGGATGGGCAATGGGGCTCTCTGCAGGTGGTCAGCCTGCCCACCTCACTGGCCCCCCTGTTCCCCGATTGGGAAACCAAACGATCGACGGCACCCCTCGCTGTTGTGACACCAACAATCCAGCAGGATCACCAAGCTTACGAACACGGCACGGCCCCCTCCCCGCCCCCTGCTCTCGCCCCAGCCGCAGACCTGGCCGACTCGCCCACTTCGCCCCCGCTGCCGGATCCCGCTGTCGCAGCGGTGGAGAAATCAACACCGGAGCACGACACCGAAACAGCGGCACACACGGGGCCGACAGGCATGACCTTCACGACCCCGTCGGACGATGAGGTCCACCTCGCGCTCACCGCGATCGGCCGCGTGTTCGTCGCCGCTCTGGTGGAGAGCCGCACCAATCGCGAAGCCCTGAAAACTCATATCGACGGTCACCACGGTGCGGGGGGCGGCCAGGGCCCGCAACGCATTCATGCCCAGACCACGCCACACGGGCTCAACGTCGAGGCAGGACCTGCCGAGGCCCGCAAACATCACCTGCTGACCTGGTCCCAGCTCCGCTTGTGGCTCACCCCCGGCGTCAATGACGAACTCGCCCGCATGCTCATCCAAGCCACCCATCTGAGCAGCGCCTACAACGCGATCCATGATCGATACCAGCTCATTGACGAGGAGCACCTCCAGCGCGCCGTCCGCCAGGAACTGGACAGCATCGCCAGCCAGGCCAGCACAGCCATTCTGCAGCGAGCACTGATCACGCACCGCAACGCCCTGACTCCCGACCACGACGACGGCACTTCCCCCACCCAGGCGGCCGAGACCATCAACGTACCGGACCCAACCACGCTGGTCCGCCTTGCCGCCCTGGGCGACGCCCTGCCGCCACTCCCACTCCGTGACGTACCACCCGCCGAACTGCAGCCCGGCAACGTCGTGCACCTGTACCACGAGGGAAACTCCCACCTTTTGACGCTCGCTCAGCCAGTCATCGAAGGCGACGAATACCTCGAGTTCACCGGGACACTGCATGACGGCGCGGTGCTCGTCACTCGCTGGTCCAGGCGCCTACCTGACGGCCAATGGCCCCCAGCCAAGGTGATCACCGTTCCCTCTTCGCTGGCCCCGCTCTACCCCGGCTCCAGCGAGCCACCACAATCCGGCCCACCTCCCGCTGCCCCCTCTGCCGCCCCGGCTGCAACGCCGGCCGCGCCCGCCGACCCGCAACTGCCGGACAACGGTGGCCGCGTGCCGCCCAAACAGCCGCCCGGACCAAGCGCCGACTACCTCGACGACGTCACCCCGATCGAATTGCCCACCCCGCAGGAACTAGCCGCGGCAGCCGCAGCCGGCCAAGGCCCTCTGGCGGGGCGCATCCGCTTCCACAACGACGGCACGATCATCGGCACACGCCACGACGACCCGATCGAGGCCCGGCGCGCGCTGCGCCAAGCGCACTTCGACTGGCAACGCGGTGAGCACGGCAAAGGCCGCGGCAAATGGATCCACATCGGCAACCCCGGCGACCTTGCACGAGACACCGCCACCGCCCGGCAAAGCCTCATCGACCTCGACGTCGCCGAGTCCGAAAGCCTGCTACGCCAGGCAGAAACGGCCGAGAAAGCGGCCTCCACCTTCGCCCCCACCGAGCAGCAGCAGGCGATCTTCGCCGCCGCCGACACCGGCGGCGACGTCGTCGTGCAAGCCCTGGCCGGCACCGGCAGAACCACCACGCTGCGGATGCTCGCGCGCCGCATGGACGACCGAAAGATCCTCTACACCGCGTTCAACGCGTCGATCATCGCCGAAGCCCGCGACAACCGCGTGTTCGGTCGTCACGTCACCTGCCTGACCTTCCACAGCATGGCCTATCGGGCACTGATCAACGGCCGCTACGGGCCCAAGGTCCGCAAGGCGCGCAACTGGGACGGCGCCAACCGGCCCGAGGAGATCGCCGCCCAACTCGGCATCACCACCGCCCGCGACGGCATCGAACCGGAGGACCTTGCCGCCTTGGCCATGGCCACGGTCAAGAAGTTCCGGGAAAGCGCCGACCCGGCCATCACCGCAGCGCACCTGCCCGACAACGCCGCCCGCCCCAGCATGGCGCGATACCTGCTGCAGTACGCGAACAAGGCGTGGGAGAACATTTGCGACCCCGAAGGGACCGTCAAGTTCTGCCCCGACGACTACGTCAAGATCTGGGCCCTAGGCAACCCCCGCCTCGCCTTCCAAACGATCTTCTTCGACGAAGCGCAAGACATCTCGCCGGTAATGAAAAAGATCATCCAGGACCAGAGTGCGCAGGTCATCGTCGTCGGAGACTCCCAGCAGGCGATCTACGAATTCCGCGGGGCGATCGACGCCCTCAAGGACTGGCCAGCCGAGCACGTGCTGCCCCTGACCCAATCCTGGCGCTTCGGCCCGGCCGCCGCGGAGGCCGGCAACAAGATCTTGCAACTGCTCGGCTCCGCACACCGGCTGCAAGGCAACCCGGCGCTCGCCACCCGCCTGTGCGAGGTCTCCGAACCGGACGCGATCTTGTGCCGTACCAACGCCGGAGCCGTGGCGGCCGTAGTCGAAGCTCTCGAGAACGGCAAGCGTGTCGCTCTGGTCGGCGGCGGCACGACGATCGAAGAGACCGCGTGGGCCGCCCACGACCTGAAGGCCGGCAAACGGACCAAACTGTCCGAGCTGGCAGCGTTCAAAGACTGGAACGAGGTCGTCCGATACGCCCAGCGGCCTGAAGAACGCAACCTGGCCATGCTCGTGCGGCTGATCGACAAATACAGCCCCCGCGGGCTGATCGACATCATCAAGAAGCTGACCGACGAAGACGAGAAAGATCCCGAGCTGCAGCCTGAACTGGTCGTCTCGACCGCGCACAAGGCCAAGGGCCGCGAGTGGAACCGGGTCCTGATCGCCGATGACTTCCTGGCCAAGCCCGAGACCGACGAGACCGGCCGAGAGAGGCTGCCCAGCGAAGAAGAACGACGGCTGGCGTATGTGACGATCACGCGAGCCAAGCTGGAACTGGACGTCGGCTCGCTGGGCTGGTACCTGAACTACCAGCCGCCGGAAACGACCACCACCCGGCCACCGGCGGCCGACACCCCCATCGTCAGCGCAGCCACCGCTCCCCCCGCCCACCAGCCAGCTACACAGGCCACAACCTCCACGGCGCAACGCGCCAGCGCAGCCGCCAATGGGACCGGCGCCCTCCCCTACCCCAACCCCGGTGCCCTGCCTGAGGCTCTGCACCACCGCATCACCGCCGCCCTCGACGCCTACCACACCGCCCACCAGCACGCAGACGCTGGACAACGCGCCGAGACCTTCGCCACGCTGACCAAAGAACTGATCATCGTAGAAGTCGACCCTCACGATGAGGCCAGCAAAGAACAGGCCGCCGAGCTCAATCGCCTGCTGCAACACGCCTACACCGCCCATCCCCACCACGCCCTCGAGATGGCGGAACGGGCGCTGCTGGCCTTCCAGCTTCCCCAGCAAGCGGGGGAAGGTTGGACGGCCGAAGACCTCAGTAACCTCGCCGCTGCTCTCACCCACCTGGACGAACTCGACACCGTAGCTGTCGAGGCGATCGGCTGGATGAGCCTGGCGCGCTCTGACGCCGGACAAGCCTCCCCCATGCCGCTGGCCCTAGCCGTGGCGTTGGAGGTGGAACTGGCCCGTCGCGGCCGCACCACCCCCTGGCACGACGCTCAGCCCGGTATCGCTCTGGCCCGCACCTACACCGGAGCCCCCCACCACCTCGACCCCGCCTGGACCATCGCACCGGCCGCCATTGCGGCCGCGATCGCCTACGCCACCGGCCGCGTCCGCGCCCCGCAACCCCTCAACACCGACCAGCACACCTCCTGGCAAGCAGCCGTCGAAGCGCTGGGCCACATCCGCGACCGCCGCGCCTGCACCGTCTCAACCGCGACCCTCGGACGCGCCCGCGCCAGGGTCGACCTCATTCACGCCTCATCCCTGCACGCCCGCATCCTCAACCTGAACGACGAGGAACGAGCCAACCTCACCCTGGCCGCCGCCAGTTACCACGCCCGCTGGGAAACCCACACCGACCACCACCTGCACCATGAACTGATCGGCATCCACGCCGCCACCCACCACCTGTTCTGGTACAGCTACGACGCCGCCGTTGTCGATGCCGAGGCACACGACCTGGCCGCCCGCCTGGTGGCCTGGGACAGCCTCACCGCCCGCATCGCCGCGACCGAACCCGATCGCTGGCCGCAGCCCGATACCGCCTACCTCACCGGCATCGAAATCGCCTGGCAACTGCACAGCGCCCCGGGAGATGCCGCCCATGCTGACCTCGCCGCGCTCGACCCGGCTACGCTGCAAGGCGCCCTTGACTACGCCCGCACCCGGGCGGCCATCACCGCACCGATGCCCCGCAATGAGGACAAACACGCCCTGCACCAGCGCCGCTGGACGACCTTGGCCGACCACCTGCGCGACCTGCAGCAGGGCGGACGCTCCCTGTCCCCCAGCGAACTCGCCGACCTGCTCGCCCCGCCACAAGCCGAGCATCCGCAGCCTGAGCAGACCCGATCCGCCCAGCCGAGCACGCCTGCCCGGCCGCCCTATGCGCCGAGCACGCTCCCGCTCACCTCACACCTGCGCCACGACGTGGTGGCTCCGGCCGACCTGCAGCCGCTCACCGATGCCCTCCAACCGGACGTCACGATGTACGCCCCAGCCCACGCCCTGGCGCGCGTCATCGCCGAGGAGGAGTTCGCGCCCCTGACCGAGGCGCAACAGCGCAACGACGACAAGACGGCAAGTCGGATCGGGCTTGATCTCTCTGAACGCGTCCGAGCCTGGGACGATGCCGAGGCCGCCGGCAGGCCGCTCCCGACACAAGTCCCGCCTTCGCGCGGCCCGTACCCGGAAAGCGCTCGCGAACGGCTGGAGGCCATCGAAGGGACCCACCTGGCCTACTTCGGGCGGCTACTGACCCTGGAGTCCCGGGCAGTTATCGGCGGGCTCATCCGGCAGTGGGACGCGCAAGGCGAGGCCACCTACGCCGCGAGCCGCGACGAGACGCGCGCCGCGCTTAGCGCGATCCCCGCCGGTGACCAGGCCGCCATCGACCGCGCGGCCGTGCTGGCGGTGTCCGGGATCTACAACCTGGAGGTGTATCCGGGCAGCGTCTGGGTGATCGCCGGCGTCATCGGCCAATGCGTCGCGGTCCATCAGGAGATGCGCACCCGCGACTACCCGGGGCCGAGCCTGGACTATGTCGAGGGCACCCGGCGCTTCCAACGGCTCGACGAGCAATACCCCGACGCCATGCAGGCCTACGAGCAGGGCACCTTTTCCTGGCATGTTCCGAGCGACCTGCCCGGGCAGTTGCAGGCGCTCAACGATGAGCAGTTGCGCGGGTTCACCGACTTGGCCTGGCTCGCCGCTCAGCGCGACGACATCAACCGCGCCTCCTATCACGAGGCGCTGCAGCTTGCCGCACAGGAACACGGTCGGCGAGACGCCGAAGGGCTGGAGCGCAACGCGCCGTCCTCCGTTGGGCCCGGCGACACGATGACGCTGCGACGGCGAGCCGCGATCGAGCGTTCAGACGCCACCGAGCGGCTGGTTGCCGAATTCGCCACTAGCCACGAGCTCAGCGACACGGCCCGTAGAAGGCTCACCGGCATCCTCTCCTACAGCCCGGGGTCGGCCAAGTGGCTACGCCGCGCTCTGGCTGCCGACGGCGGGCGCATCCCGCACTGGGTAGAGAACGTGGTCCGGATCGCCGAGGCCACCCTGACCGCGCACACGCCGAAGGCAGAGGCTGCCGCGCTGCTGCTGCACCGGGCGGTCAAAGCGGCCGCCCGGGGCGGTGCCTATGACGACGGAGCACAGCACGATCTGCTGGCGGCGCTGGAGCACGTGGGCGTGCCACCGCACGCCGGTCCTCACGAAGCGCCGGGTGAGGCTGTACCGAGCCAGGTGTCCGAGGACGTCGCGCCTGCCTCCGAGAACCTTGGCACCCCGCTGGCCGAAGCGACGGGCGCGACGGACGCCGCGAGCCAGGCCGGGGCCCCAGCACAGCCGCCACTCGCAGTCCCGGTCGACGGCACACCGGTACACCAGCCGCTGGCCGCGCCGCAGCCCGGCGCGCCCGGCGATGTCACCGAGATGTTGCGCTGGTGGCGCCAACTGGCAGCCGACGAATCGAACGACCTGCCCTACCGGCACCGCATGTACTTGGGCAGCCGCGCCGAGAACGCCGATACGGTCGGTGCTAGCTACACGCTGGCACCCCGTCATCGCCTCGTCGTGCAACGCGACGGAGCCAAGGGCCGCTACACCTACAAAATCGTCCGCGCCGCCGACGGCTACGTGGTGCCTGAGGAGTTCCAATCCGAGCACGGCGGCCGCAAGGGTGCCCTGGCGCTGGCCAGCGCCTACGAAACCCAGCTCATCGACGCCAACGGCGTCGCCTACGTCTGGGCCGAGAGCGCCGAGGCGAACCGAGTGTGGACATCTGAGCGGGGCGAACCGCTGGCGGACGCCATCCGCCGCGTCAAAGGCGAGCACGACCGCGAGCACGGTCACACCACCAAGGCCGCCGCCTGGCTCACCACCTACGAAGCCGCCGTTCGCATCGACCCCAGCCGTCCCGACCCAGGCCCTCATCACGTCTACGCCGACCGAGTGGTGATCGGCGACCGCGTCACCCTCACCGTCGGCTGGGAGCGCACGAAGCGGGTCGGCGAGGTCGTATCGGCCGCTGAGGGCCGACCTGGCCACTTCCACATCGAGCTCGCCGACGGCACCACCGAGGAGGTGATGCGCAACGCCCGCCTCGAACGAGACCCCGACGACCCCGCCGTGCGCGACCAGCAGAGCCAGCGGTATGGCGAGCGGGTGCCGAACTACCGGCTGAACGCGGGAGACAGCGTCGAGTTCGTCGAGCTGTACCAGCCGATGCGCGTCGCCGCCGGCCTCGAGGCGGGCGATGACCTGCTGGTGCGCGCCCGCATCAGCGGCGAACGCTTCGACTGCGTGGTCGGGGCGCCGCTCCGGGATGTGTCCTTCCACCGCGCCGACGGCAGCGAAGTGGACCTCGACGACGTCTGCCGCGCCCACTACACCCGCTGGGTGCCCGCCCCCACAGTGACCCGGCTGGATGAACCGCAACCGGCGCGGCTCATGCGCCGCGCCGGCACGGCGGCGACCGACAGGCCGCTCCCAGACGGGTGGACGCACCACGCTGACGCCTTCGCCTACCAGCTTCAGCCCGGCGACGAGGTCACCCTGACCGTGAGCACCTCCACGACCGACAACGCCGAAGCCTTCGCAACCGCCGATGCTCCCGTACTGAGCTCGGTCCGCGTCACCGGGCGGGTGGCGCCGGAAAGCCGCCTGCAGGCCGGCGCCACCTACGCCGAGTTGGAACTCCTCCAGGCCAGATGGCAGGCCCTCGACAGCTTCGGCCAGCCGATGGGCGGCCTGCTCCCCCTAGGCAGCGACCACCAGGACGAGATCGGCGCCCCGCTTACCCACCTGCGCATCTCCAGCACCACCAAGGTGACCTACCGGCGCCCCCCGGCCACGCCACCCGCCGAACTGGCCAGCCTGGGCGTGCGCATCGAACAGAACGACAAGCAGGACCATCTCGTCTATCGCGAAGATCAGCTGATCGGCCAGATACGACAGTTCCACCTGGCCTGGCGCTACAAGCACGAAGACCACCCCGCATCCGACACCGAATTCGCAACCTGGCGCGACGCCTTGCGCCAACTTCTCGCCGCGGCCCAGCCTTCGCCTGGATCGAAGCCTGACGCCGTCCTAGCCGACGCCCCAGCGCGCTTCGCCGACATCGAGGCGGCGCAAGCCCACCTGCGGGCAGGCAGCGATGCCTCGACCCCGGGCGCAGCCGAAGCCGCCCAACGCCTCGCGCTCCACCCGGACCTGCACCTGGCCGGTCAGGGGTCCTTCCTGCTGCTGCAGAACGGCGAAGGCCTCTGGATCCTCGCCCACACCGGCAGCGGCCTCATCCTGAGCAACTACACCTTCAGCCTGCGGCAAGGCGCCGACGATTTCGCCACCGAGCTCACCCGCCTGCACGGCAGCGACGGGGAACTCTTCGACTGGGACAGTACCGGTGCGATCGGGCGCATCGCCGTCGTCGAACACCGCGTGGCCGAGGAGTATGTGCGCGCGAGCGAGAGCGTCCTGCCCCACGTGTCGGTTTACGGTGACGAGGACACCGCCGCGCTCGAAGCACAGCGCGAGGAACTCAGCGCCACCAGCGAACTGCCGAACCTACGGCTGTACGACCCGTACCCACCGGACGAAACAGCCAGCGAGGGCAGCACTACCGCCGCGATTGAAGCGGCCATGGCCACTGCTGAAGCGGCCAGCTTCGCCATCGAGGCGGAGCACACCCACGATGGCCTGCGAGGCGTCAGCCTGCGTGACCGCGCGAGCAACCGCCTCCTTGACCAGCGCAAGCACGTCGACCAGGCCGACGTGGCCGACCAGATCGCTCAACTCCCGCACGCCCACCAGGCCCCTGAGCCTGAGCCCGCCTCCGAGCCGAACCTGGCCATCATCAGCGCCACCTCTGGCCCGCTCGTCGAGGAGAAGTACCTTAGCCTGCAGGGCCTACGCGCCCACCTGACCCAGCAAGCCGACGCCCTCAGCCAATCACCCGACCGCGCAGGCCAAGCCGACCTCGCCGCCGAACTTCGTCGCCTGGCAGCCGACCCGTCGTTGTCAGTGTCGGCCTCAGGCAATCTGTGCTGGTACAACGTAAGCGGCAAACGCTGGCAGATCGCTGCGGTCGGCTCCGCCATGCCGCTGCTGCCGGACAAGATGCTCATCCAAGAAAAACGCGTCGCCATGCTGGCCCGTTTCCTGGAGAAGCATCTAACCGGTCCGGACAGCGCCCCCTTCCCATGGAAGGCTCTCAACCTGCGCCAGATGGGACCCCACTGGAGGTCGGAGCAGGGCCTAGATCTGACTGGTGCTATCGTCACCGTCCGCGCCGACTTCGACCGCAGCATCGGCCTGACCAAGTCGCCCGCCATCAACGCGCACCTCAGCCAGGCCCGGCAGCGCGCCCAGGACGAGCAGGACGCCGAAGCTCAGCGCGACCTCGCCGCTGCCACCGACCGTCACCTCGCCACCAGCGCCGACCTCCTCACCGGCGATGAAATCGAATTCACCGCCACGCTGACCGCGGCCGACCGCAAACGCCTGAACGGCGACGACCTACCCAACCGCGGCGAACAGGTCACCATCACCGGAACGCTCATCGCCCGCCCCAGCATCGACCCGCCCCAGATCACGTGCGCGGCCGGCACCGGCCACTGGCGCCACGCCGACGGCCGCGCCGGCACCCTCAAGCACACCAACACGCCCTGGCCCGACGAACGCGTCCACCATTGGTCCCTGCCCAGCGGGCAGGTCCTCGTGCGACGCGACCCCTACCTACAGCACCTGACCCTCACCGATCTCCGACCCGGCATTGCCAACCACGCCCAGGCCATCGGCCTCACCCCCGCCGTCCGTAACGCCATCACCCTCTACCTCGACTCCCTGCAGGACGAGGCGGCGAGTACCGCAACGCTGAGCCTGCGCGACCACGCCGCCCGGCTCCGCCATGCGGTCGATCTCGACCTGGATGCCGCCACCGCCATGCTCCGGGCCGAGGGCGACGCGGCGGATACCTACGGCCAACTCGATCTCGTCCAGCACGCCGAGCGCATCGCCCACATGAGCACCGCCCTGGCTGCACTGCACAGCGAACGCCGCCGCCGCGGCGGCCCCGCCGCTCCCAGCTCCGTCTACCAGCACGGCTGGCAACTGGCTCTGGAGATGATCCGCACCGGCGAGGTTCCAGAACTGGAACTTCTCCGCTTCGACACCTACCGCGGGGCCCGCGACTACTGCATCGGTCGCGACAATGCTCTCAACCAGCCGGACCCGACGATACGGGCAGCCGACGAGGCCGTGCTCAGCTGGCGGGATCTGCTGGAGGCGTTCCTCGACGTCGAAGATGCCGCCCCTTGGCGCGCCTCCACACTGCCCCGCCGCATCGCCGAACTGGACGACCCCACCGGCGAACAGGACCGAATAGGCCGTGAGGCGTTCCGCATGCTGCTGGCCATCGACGACAACGACGTAGGAGCGATACCGGACTACTGGGCCAGCATCTCCGACTACCTCGCCGACGCCGACATCCGCGGCATCGAGGACGCCGACTTCCTCCACGACGACTTCGCCGGCCTGTTGCGCACCGCTGGCTACGAGGCGCCCTCCCCCGAACTACGGCGCCACCGCGCCAGTTGGCAGCACATGTCCGGCCCGGAACTGGCCGCCGCGCTCCAGCAGTTGCCCTCCGACGCGCACGAGACCCGCCGGGACCTCGAACACCTGATGGGCGAGCGCGGCTGGCAGGACTCCGGCTTGCCCCAGCGCGGCAGCGCACACCTGCTCACCGAACCACAGCCACCCACGCTCACGCTCGTCGGCAAACGAGTGGCCTTCAACGACGATGACGACCACATCTTCGGGATCCTGCGCCAGGACTCCAGCGGCGAATTCCTCATCGCCCACCATCACAACGACCACGAACAGACCATCTACCTGCTCGACGGGGACCGCATCGGCGTCGTCGCGGCCGACGATCCCCGCCTGGCCGAGCGACTGGCGCCCGAGCATCTGCTCACCGACGAACTCGACGCCCACCTCGACCACCTGGCGGCGGCCGCTGCCGCCGAATGGGACCAGGGCCACCGCATCGGGCACGAGCGATTCGACCACCTGCTGCTCACCCACCGCCGCGTGCTGCAGATCTATACTCAGCGCCCCGACCGCGCCGAGCCTCCTGCGCCCGTGCTGACTGCGACACTGCCATGGCAGCCGGGCGACCCGTTCCCGCCAGGCCCCGACGACTCCGGCCGCACCACCGTCCCCGACGACGATCTCACCCTGCCGGCCGCCTCGGCGATGATCAAAGCCGAGCACGCCGCACCGGCTCCGCACATCCTCGTTATCGACGACAATGAAGACCACCACGCCTCGGCGACGACATGGTGGGAAGGAGCGGACCAGGATGACGCTGCTCAACCCATACGCCCTGAAGGCCCAGGAGTTCTACCAGCAGTTTCACCCGAACATTCTGAGGCAGATGAAGGATCCGGAGGCGTTCTTCAACGATCTGGGCCAGCAGATCGAGGAAGCGATCGACGCGGACTGGCAGGCGCGGATGGACAATTTGCCCTCGACCTCAACGGGCTATCAGGACCAGCAGGCGATGTTGGAGACCCTGAGGAGGGAAGCCGAGCAAACAGTCCTGGACCGGATGCTGCGGAGTCTGCCCGATACCCCGCCGACCCGCAGCTAACGCCCTTCCGGCTCCAGCCCGGCCAGGACCTTCGCCCTGCGGGCACGGCCGACCGGCTGGCCGCCAACATGGCGGCCATCGAGGTCTGGCACCTTCTGACGTCCGAAAAGCGTCGAGCCACCCTCGACGAACAGCAGACCCTCGCCCGCTACACAGGCTGGGGAGCACTGTCCAAAGTCTTCGACGACGACCACGAGCCGATGGCCACCGAACGGACACGACTACGGGAACTGCTCACCGAGGACGAGTACGCCGCGGCCCGCTTCTCCACTCTCACCGCCTACTACACCGACCCCGCCTACGTCGACATCGCCTGGCAGAGCTTGACCGATCTCGGGTTCGACGGCGGTCTGGTGCTCGAGCCCGGATGCGGGCCCGGCGCGTTCCTCTACGGTGCGCCCGCCGGCGCCGAGAAGATCGGCGTCGAAGTCGACCCGATCACCGCACGGATCGCGGCCGAGCTCAACCCGGACGCCACCATCCACGCCGCCGACCTGGCCAAGCTCCACTTCGCCGAGGAAACCTTCGACCTCGTGGTCGGCAACCTGCCCTTCGACAGCATCCAGCTACCCGACCCGCGCTACAACCCCCGCACCCTGCTGTCGATCCACGACCACTTCGCCATCAAATCCGTGGCCGAGACCCGGCCCGGCGGTCTGGCCGCCGTGTTCGTCTCCCGCTTCGTCATGGACGGCCAGAACCCGCAGACCCGCCGGGAACTGGCCGCGATGGCCGACCTGGTCGCCGCGGTGCGGCTGCCGTCCGGCGCGCACGCCAAGATGGCCGGCACCGACGCCGAGACCGACTTCCTGATCTTCCGGCGGCGCGAAGAGGGCCGAGCGCCCTCGGACGTGAACTTCGAACGCACCCGCCTGTTCACCGAGCACAACAGCGAACGCTTCCGCGTCAACGAGGTCTTCCTGGACGACCCCGCCCGCGTGCTCGGCCAGATGCGCCCCGGGCAGGGCGCCCGCGGCCGCCCCACCCTGCGTGTCGAAGGCAATCCCGACACCGCCGAGGCGCTGCGCGTCGAACTGAGCCGCCAAGTGGAACTGGCCCGCCAGCAGAACCTGACCATGAGCGAGCGGCCGACCCACCTGCGCGGTGCCACCCTCCTGCCGCAGCCGATGGCCGCCACCACCCGGGAGAAGAGACAGGGCACCATCACTGCCCACCCCGACGGCACCTTCACCCGCCTAGTCGGCACGCAAGAGGTGCCCTACTCGGTCAAACCTGCCCGGACCGACGAACTGCGTCAATTGCTGGCCCTGCGCGACGTACTTTTGGGCATCGCCGCGGAGGAGTCAGCGACCCGCGATGACACACCACGCCTGCGACAACTGCGCGCCCAACTCAACCGCGCCTACAACCGCTACACGGCCGCCCACGGCGCGATCACCCGTTTCACCTGGGCCCGCACCGGCCACCTCGACGCCGATACTGGCGCGCCGATCATGCGCCGCAACCGGCCCGACATGGGAGGCTTCCGCAAGGACCCGTGGGCCGCCCTCGTGCTGGCCCTGGAACTGGACTACGACCCGCCCAGCCGCCGCGCCACCAAGGCCGACATCTTCACCCAGCGCACTCGCTACGTCCTGCCGCCCCGCCTGGGCACCGACACCGCCGCCGACGCCCTGCAAATCTGCCTGCACGACCACGCGAGCATCCGGCTCGGTGAAATCGCCCGTCTGCTGGGCCTGGAACACGAGATCGAAGCCCGCGAAGCCCTGGGCACCCTCGTCTTCGACGACCCGGAGACCGGCCGCCTGGTCATCGCCTCGGAATACCTCTCCGGCGACGTCCGGCACAAACTCGAAGCAGCCCGGCACGCCGCCGACACCGATCCCCGGCTGCAGGCCAACGTGGACGCCCTAACCCAGGTACAACCGCCCGACCGGGGGCCGGCCGAGATCACCGCGCAAATGGGTTCCGACTTCGTCCCGTCCACCGTCATTCAGGACTTCCTGCGCGAAATCCTCGACGACACCTCCATCAACGTCTTCAACCCTCATCCCGGCGTCTGGTCCGTCGAGGGCGGCAACGACAAGTCCGTCCTGGCCACCTCACGCTGGGGCACCCCAGCCGTCAACGCGCTCGAACTGGCCCAGCACATCCTGGTCGGCACCCACGTCAGCTTCACCGTGGGCACTCACGAGATGACCACGACAGCCCGGGCCAAGGCCCGGGAAATGGAAGAGTACTTCCTGCGCTGGATCTGGCAGGACCCCGACCGCGCCGACGACATCTGCCGCCGCTACAACCAGATGCACAACTCGCGGGTGCCGAGATCCTTTGACGACTACATCATCGAACCCGTCGGCATCTCCCCCCACATCCGGCTCCGCGACAACCAGCATCCCGGCATCGCCCGCCTGCTCTACGACCCCGACGCCGGTATCATCCACGACACCGGCGGCGGCAAAACCCTCATCGGCATCGTCGCTTGCGAAGAACGCAAGCGCCTCGGCCTCAGCGCCAAACCCTGCATGGTCGTCCAGAAAACCAAGCTCGACGACTTCCGTGCCGAATACCTCAACGCCTATCCGGACGCCCGCCTGCTCGTCGCCGACACCGACGATCTCAGCACAGCAGCAAAACGCCGAGAATTTCTGGCAGCCTGCCAGAACAACACCAACCTCACCGTCATTCTCACCCGAGAAGCATTCCAAGCGATCCCTGTCAGCCCGAAACGACAGGAACAATTCCTCCGCGCCAGCATGCGCGAATGGCAGCACGCCGTAGAAGCGGTCCGCGAGGCAGGCTGCAGCAAAAAGACCATCAAAGAACTCGAACGTGCCCGTGCCAGCGCAGAAAGGAAAATCGCCAAAAAGCTCGACGGCATCAAACATGACGTCACGCTGAGCTGGGAAGAAACCGGCATGGACTTCATCTTCTACGACGAAGCCCAAGCCCTCCGCCTCGGACAGATCATCTCACGGATTCCCGGACTGGGCCGGTCAGGATCCGACCGAGCGGTCGATGCTCGCCTGAAAGCCCAAGCCAACCGAGACCTCTATGGGCACGGGAACATCGCACTCGCCAGCGCCACCCCCTTCGCCAACAGCGCCGGAGAGATCTGGAACTTCTTCGATCTTCTCGGCGCCCAGCCTGGCCCCTTCGACCAGTGGGTGCGGACTCACTGCCGCGTGGAATTGGTCTACGAATACTCCGCGACGGGAGACTTCAAACAGAAGGCGCGGCTCATCGAGATCGTCAACGCGGTCGACCTGCACCTGGCGCTGCGCGAAATCTCCGACATCAAACTTGAGGATGATCTCAACCTCGAGCTTCCAGAAATCCGCGGCGGCAAACCGCAGATCATCTCGATTCCCGCCACCCCAGAACACGCAGAACACGCCGGTGAACTACGCAAACTTCTCGCCGACGCTGAACTCGATCCAGCGCAAGCCAACGCCATCCACCTCCGCATCATGGGCGAAGCGAACAAGGCCGCCCTGGACATACGCCTGGTAGGCAAGACCCCCACAGCTGAGCAAAAGCTCGACGTCCTCGCCGAGATGGTCTACCAGAAGTGGCTGCTCCACCGCAACGACGTCTACCCCGGCCCCGATGGCAACCCGCATCCGGTCACCGGCAGCCTGCAATTCATCTTCGTCGGACTCAGTACTCCCAAACGCCGCCGCCAAGACGAAGGCGAATTCAACTTCTATCGAGAATTCGCACGCACCCTGGTCGCCAAAGGCGTCCCTCGCAACGAGGTCGCCTTCGTGCACGACGCCCGCGACGCCGCCCAGATGGCGCAGCTCACCTACCGGTGTAACAACGGAGAGATACAAATTCTGCTCGGCTCCCCCCAAAAAGGGGCCGAAGGCCTCAACGTGCACCGACGCGGCATCGCCTCCTACCACGTCACCCCTGACTGGAACTTCGGGATGATCAAGCAGGAGATCGGACGGCTCGTCCGTGCCGGGAACCTCAACGCTATTGTCGAGGTCTTCCTCTTTGTCACCACACCGTCCCTGGATGCGCTGAAACACGAACGCACCCGACAAAAGCAGATGATGCACGCCCCGCTGCTCACCGGAAAAATCGAAGGCCACGTCATCCGCATCCCCCACGACGATGTAACGGCGGCCGAAGCCGTCGCCGCCGCCAGCGGCGACCCCCGCCTGCTGGCCAAACAGAAAATGGAATTCCAGATCAAGGGACTCCGCGCCGAAGCTAACCAATGGGACCAAGAAAAAGCCAGTCTCGCCTTCCGCGTCCGCCGTACCCGGACAGCACTGACCGACGCCGAAAAGACACGCACCCAGCTCGAAGACGCCCTACAGCAACGACAAATCACTCGCGGCAAGAACTTCGCCATCACCCTCAACGGCACGCACTTCACCAAACGCCCCGACGCCGCCACCGCGCTTATCGCGCTCCTCAACCAGCACGCCGCCCACGCACCCCAACGCGAAACCATCACCACACCGCTGGGGCAGCTCGGCGGCTTCGACCTGATGGCCACCTACGCCCCCCTCACGCTGCCCACCGACGACGGCACCTGGAACTACGCCGATCACAGCATCAGCCTCACCCTGGCCGGCCTGCCCCACAACGAACCCCTCGTGCTACGCGCCTCGGACCTTCCTACCGGGCAAAGCATCCTGACCCGGCTCGAAAACGCCATCGCCGACCTCGACCGGCGCCTGCAAACAGCCGACCAACACATCGCCTACCTGTACGAGGAAATCGAACGCGCCCAAGCCACCAAAGAGGACCCCTTCCCACGCCAGCAAGAACTCGACGACCTCGTACACGAGCTTGCCGCGCTGGAGGCCGAACTAGCGGCCGAGGCCGCGGAACTGAGCGAACACGACAAGGCTCTTCTCGAAGCCAGCGAGGAACTCGCTAACAGCAAGCTCGAAGACCTCAGAGATTCTGTCCTCTGGCAGGACACCTACGCCAAGGTCCAGGGCCTGCCCGACGCCCAGAGCTTCACCGACTGGTACACCGCCACCTACGGCAGCATGGACCCCGATCGGCAACCGCTGGTCCTGCAGGCATACCAGGACATCTGGCCCCAGCAGCACTCCTTCGACCCCGTCTTGCATACGGCCGGTCGCGCGCCGAACGCCAGAGCCGGAGACGGCGGTGACGGGGCAGATGGCGGCTGGGCTTCCACCACGATCGCCGCCGGCACGGAAGGCCGGGCGAGCTTCGATGATGCCGCCACCACCGACGTCAGCCAGGCCCAGCCCACAGACATGGACCTGCCTGACCAGGTCAGGGACAGTCTGCGCGCGCACTTCCTGGCCCTGTCCTTGACCTCCGCGCGCGTGGCGCGGTGGGCGCACGCCAACGATGAGGACAGCTTCGCCACCTCCTACGGGCCCTGGCTCACGGACCAAGCCCACGACTACGCCAGCGACGTCGAGACGACCGAGCCGTCCATCATGAAGGCGCTCTTCGGCCGCAACGAACGGTTCGTGCGGCAACTCGTCCAAGAGCTGACCCCGCAGGTCTACCGAGCCCACCGCGAAGGCAACGAGCACACCCCCACGCAGCCCTCGGGCTGGGGTGCCTACAACGTGACCTTCCGCAGCACCGGGGAACACCTACACGGTTTGCCCGACAGCGACATGTATGAGGCTGCGCACGAGTTCATCGCGGACGGGCTTGCTCGCGTGAACGTCCTGGATGACGGCCGGATCGAGGTGCTGTGGCTCGAGGGACATCACGACCAGGACTCCGACAACTATCTCGCTGTCCCGATGAGCGCCCAGGAGGCATGGCACTGGATCAGCGAGCATCCGGGCGCCCTGGCCAAGGAAAGCTCTGAGCGCCATGGTGGGGCTGCCCAGCAGCAATACCTGGTGGAGAAGGCGTGCGCGTATGTCCTGGAGACCGAGGAACTGCGCAACCTCCCGCGCACCGCGCTCTTTGCGGCGTGGATGACCTGGCAAGCCAGCGTTGGCCATCCCGACGTCCCCCAGGACTTCCTGCAGCGCTACAACAGCGATCTGACCTTCCGCGAAAGCCTCGCCCATCTCGCCGGCCTGCAGATCCAGCGCGTCCCGCAGCACGGCCCGACGCCCATCGTGCACGTCACCACCCACGTAAGCTTCGCCGCGGCCTGCGAGGCTGCAGCCGACCGCGCCGTCGAACAGAGGGCCCGCCACTATGTCTGGCACGCCGCCAGCACTTACATCACCGGCAGCTTTCCGCCCGCCACCGACCACGTCTCGGTCGCTCACCCCGACAACTGGGTACAACACGTCGGCGGCGTGACCGCCGCCCTGCCCGCCAGACCCACCGCCGAACCCGCCGAACCCATTAAACGCCCTGGTGCCGCCACCCCACCCGTGGATGTGAACCTGCCCGATCACGTCATCAACGCCCTGCACGACCGCTTCTTGGCGACGTCGCTGACCGCGAAGCAGGTGAGCCAATGGGCGACCGCCAACCACCAGGACACCTTCACGCAGGTCTATGAACAATGGCTCGTCGATCAGGCCATCAACTACGCCTTTGAGATAGAAGAGACCGAGCCCCTCATCGTCCAAGCGCTCGTCGACGGCAAGGCGCTGCTAAACCACCTAATGCGGGAGCTGGCGCCGCAGGTCTATCGCGCCCACCGCGAAGGCGCCGCGCATCACACACCGCAGCCCATCCCGTGGTCGGCCTATCAGATCACCTCCAGCGTAGACGGCGCGCCACTGCAGGGACTGCCCGGCATGGAACTGATCAAGACCTTGCACGAGGTGGTCGCGAGCCGGACTGGCACCCGCGTACGCATCCTGGACGACGAGCGCATCGAGATCACGTGGAAGAATCGGGACAGGTCCGAGAGCCTCCGCGACGACTACATCGCTGTCGCAATGAGCACACAAGACGCCCTGCAGTGGATGACCGATCACCCCGATGCCCTGGCCAGCTTCAGCAACGGGCCCTCCCCCAACGCCGAAGCCGCTCGGCAACAACGCCTCGTGGCCAAGGCCTGCGCCTACGCCGTCGACACGGAGGAGGTGCACCGTCTCCCTCTGCGGGAGCTCTTCCCGGCCTGGATGGCCTGGCAGGCCACCAACGCTCACCCCGACGTGCCGCAAGCACTGCTTGAGCAGTACAACAGCGACCAGGAATTCCACCACAACCTCGACCACCTCGCCTCCTGGGCAATGCACCGGGCTCTCGTCCAGCAGCCGGCGCCCCCACCGGCACACGTCACCATCCACCACTCCTTTGCCACGGCGTGCGAGGCTGCCGCGACCGCCGCCCGCGGCGAGGAACGGTATTACGTCTGGCGCGTTGGCGAAACCTACGCCACCGCCAACTTCCGGCCCGCAGCCGACCACGTCTCGGTCGCCCATCCCGGCCCATGGATCCAGCACTTCGATGGGCTGACCGTCGCGTTGCCCCACAGACCCGCGACCGAACCCATCAACCCCCTCAAGCGCACCGGCTGGCCATCCTTCGGCGGATTGACCGGACATCTATCGCCCTACCGCAAGCCCGACCAGATTGTCGCCGACCAGCAGGAACTGGCCCAAGCCTTCACGCTGTACACCCTCGCGCGCAGCGCCACCGAGTGGCCCGAACATCCCGACAAGAATCAGCTCGACGCGCTATGCCTGCGCATCACCCAGCATTTCCGTGCCCTGACGCCCTTCCCCGCCGCACGGGAGCAGGCCGCTGACCATCTAGCCCACCTGCACGAGGCCGCCACTGAACTCGGCGATAAAACCGACGGCGAACTGAGTGCTGCCGCCTACCTGCTCATGGCAGCGGCTGAGGTGTTTGGCGCCCGCCTCATGCCGCCCGAAGAAGGCACCCGCGCCGCCCTCGATGTTCCCGCCGCCTTCGATATGGACGCGGCCCGGCAAGCGATCCAGCCCGTCCCGCTCACCTCCCGCACCGACCATGAACGCTATCGGACAGAGCTCTTCAACGAGATCCGCTGGTCCGCGCTGAAGGAGCATTATCCCCGGGTGAAGGGACCTCAGCGACGCCTGCATATGGCGCTGTTCCAGCAAGAACCGCAGAGGAGCCGGCCGGTTCGTTTTGAGCTGGAGCGTTGGGCAGGAGCCGTGGACGATGCGCTACAGGGGGTGCGAGACTGCCACGACATGGCCGAGCGTCATGCCCTGACCGACCTCGCCCGGCAAGCCGCCGCCTACCACCGCCGCCTCAACGCCCATGTCCTCACGGCCGAACGGCACGTCACTCCCTACCCCGATGCCGTCACCGCCCAGGCCGGTATCGACCGCATCGAGACCGCCTGGCACGAATGGCTGGCCACAGCCACCGGACGGACGCTGGCCAAGCGCAGCCAATCCAGCCGCGTCCCACACAAGCTCAAACCCGCAGCCCTGGCCCACACCCTGGCGATCGACGCGCGGAACAACGCTCGCACGGCTGGCAGCATGGCGAGTCTGTGGAACTACGCCCACGCACTCCACGATATTGCGCTGAGCCTGCCTGACGAAGAGTTCCGCGCCGGCCACGACAAACAAGTCCTGCACGACCTCATCACCGTGGCGCACCTCCACCCCGCCCGCCTGGCCGTATCCGATCTGACCACGAGCGCGAAGCAGCCCGCCCCAGCCCCGGCCGCCGCCCACGCCTCGAACGACGACACCATTGCAGCATCCTGGAACGCGGTCACTGGAGCGCGTGAACGCCGCCCCTACACCTCCGCTGAAGAGATCACCCAGGCGGTACAGCGCCTCTCGCAGACCTTCCACGATGATCAGCCGCAGCCCCCGAGCGAAGCCTCGACGCACATGCAGCGCGTCAACGACGACCTCGACCGGCTTCGCCACGCCAACGTGCTGAAGCAAGGCGTCACCGACGCCTACTTCGACTGGCTGAGCCTGATCAAGACCGCCACTCGCGCCCAGGACGGGGCCAGCGTCACGGAGAAAAGCTGCCTCGCCCAGCTCATCACGGATGCACAGGAGCACGCCGACCGGCTCGGCGCCTTCCACAGCTACGGTGACAAGTTCAGAGCCTACGCCTCCGTCGAGGACATCCTGAAGGTCGATCAGAACCTCTGGCAGAGCTATCGCGCCTGGCTGACCAGTGCCACCGTCAGGGCCGGTAATCACGGCCTCGTGGAGCTTTTCGACCGCCAACGTTACAGCGCCCTCCTCAGTCGAACTGGTGATCGCAAGGGCACCGTGGCCATGTACAAGCGCATCACCGCGTTGGCCGATGCGTCCTTCGCGCTGGTGCTCAAGCTGCCCACACGTGCCTACATCGAGGACGGCGACCGGGATCTGTTGCGGCGGGTCACGCTTGACGCCTACTACCATGCCGGTCGGCTCGGCAACGTGCTTGGGCAAGAGGACGATCTCCGGCCCGAGCTCATCGCAGCCATCGGCAATACCCCCCACTATTCCGACCTCCTGCACGGCGACGAGGAGGCCATCGAAGCCGATGGCCAGCATCTGGGAGCCGTCGCGCGGCCTCAGCGCCAGCTGTCCGCTGCGCTGGCCGCATCGGTCTATCGCACCCAACTGCCGGACACCGCTCGGAGCGCAGAGCAGCCCGAGCATGCCGAGCGGATCTTCGATCGCCTTTACGACCTGGCCCTGGACGGGCATGTCGCCGGCGTCGAACTCAGCACGTCACGCACGATCAAGGTCAAGGGGACGGACTCCTACCTGACTTATCTGGCCTACCCCATGATGCCGCTGCCTCTGACCGAGGCACGTGCCTGGCTCGCCGACCATCCCCGACCGGCCCCCCAAGAATTGCGGCACCCTGCCATGGTGGCGTTGTGCAAACAGGTCGTCGAGCACGCCTACGACGATGACGGCTTGCGCGACTATATCCGCCAGAGCATCGGCCTCCCGCTCGTCGAACTCGATCCGCTGTGGTACTGGCTGAACAATGACTCCCTGGTCGGCCGCCGCGAGGTTCCCGAGCCGTTCCTCGCTCGTTACAACAACGACCAGAACTTCCGTAATGTCATCGGGCAACTCGCCGGTGTGCACCTCTACCTGGCGGCCACCAGTGACCCTCCTCATGACGCCAGCAGGCATCGAACGTTCGCCGCCGCCTGCCAATGGGCGACCGAGCGAGGGCGTGCGGCGGGCAGCGACTACCACGTTTGGCAGTGGGGCAACCACTACCACGCCTCGAACTACCCACCGGGCCTCCCCCACTACGCCGTCGGCCAGGACGCGGTGTGGACCTGGCGCGAGGGCGATACTGCGGTCACGTTGCCGGGCCCTCCAAGCGAACCTGCCGAGCCAGGGCAAGCAGCACCGCCAGCGCAGCCGTATGCCCATGGGCGGGAGATGGAGCAGGCGCGCACCGAGCTGTTCACCCTGTTCCAGCAGTGGCCTCCGGCGCAGAACCGTCCCACCGGGGAGCCGCAGCCGGACGAGGTGCGCACGATCGTTTCGGCCATCAACACCGCGCACTACGGCGAAGAAGGCCGCGATCTTGGTCATGCCATCACTCAGTGGGGCAAGATCCGCGATGCTCTGGACGCGCTCAGCACCGTAACCCCCGATACCGACGAACGCGACCTGCTGCTGCGGATGGCAGCCGCGGCCGACGCCCATCACGCTCGCTTGACCGCTCCTCAGCAGCGGGCCCAGGCGGATGCGACGCGCTATGAGCGGCCGGCGGAGTTCCTGGAAGGTGTCGCCGAGATCGACTACGCCAGGAGTCTTTGGGACATCAGCAAGACGGGCCAGGAAGTGCAGAAGGAGGGGCGGAAGGGGACCAGCCGGTTCCGGAACCCGGCCTTCACCCTGGCTGTTACCGCTGATCAGCGCTTGACCAGTGAACGCTATGCCGCCACCGTGAACAGCGGCAAGGGCGGCGACCTGGAACGAGAAGTCGCCCAACGTGGACAACTCGCCGAGCGAGTCGCACATGCGACCTATCAGCTCGTCCTGGCGCTGTCGCCCCAGGACTACCAGAGCGGCCAGGACGCGGCCCTGCTGGCCTGGCTGGTACATGTCAGCTACCGTCACGCCGCTCGCGTCAGCGCCGGCGCGAACGACGAGCGCTTCGGCCAGCAGCTTCATGCACTGGTCACCGGGAGCACCCTCGAAATCGAGCGACCGAATGCTCACGCTACCGCGCTGAATGCCTGTGATCCAGACGTGCGCGAAGCGATGGGACGGCTGGCAGCATCACCAACACCGTACGCCGACCGCACAGAGATGCTCGCCGCTCGAATTGCAGCACTCGAACAGATCGCCACCTGGCGACAGCGCCACGCCGCCGCCGCGTCCGCAGACACCCGATCAGCCCAAGCCCTGCACACCACCTATGAAACTCTCACCACCACCGAACCCGGCGTGCTCCCGCTGCACGCCGAACAGCGCCACTGGGCCTCGCTGTGCACCAGCGCCGTGCACGCCGGGCACCACAGCACCAACGCGGACGAACAGCGCCAGCTGTACGCCATCGCCCGCGACGCCTACCAACACTGGCAGCGGCTCGAAGCCTACGAACACATCCACCATGACAGCGCCGGTTACGACACCCCCGACCAAGCAGCCGCCGCCGTGCGCGCCATCGCCGCCGCACACGAAGCATGGCTGACCACCACCACAGGCAATCTCCTAGCCAAAAGCCCCTACGGCGCCAAAGAGGCGAACCTGGAGCGGGCTGCCGAAGCCGCGCAATACCTCACCCAAGCATGCCCACCGGCGACAATAGGGCGCCCCGAAGCCGAAGCCCACCGCACCTCGCTGGTCAACCAGCCCGGACACTACAGCAAGGCCACAGCACAGGCCGCCTACCACCTGCTCCTGAGCCTTGCTCCGCCGGGCCCGGGCGGCTACCGCGTCACCAGCGACCAGCAGGTCCTGCAGGCCCTCGTCGACGCCTGTTACCGGCACCTTGCTCGTGTGCACGCCACTACCACCGATCGTGCCTTCTGGTCATCGGTGGGCGAGCAGCTCCGCGCCCCCGCCCCCGCCCCCGCCCCCGCCCCCGCCCCCGCAGGAGGGGAATCAGCCCGCCCTACATCCGCCAGCACCGCAGGCATCCTCATCGAGCACGGCCAGGCCGGCACCCGCGTGAGCAACATTCACCCCACCGACGACGCCGTGCGCAATCTATTGCGCAAACACGGCTTCAAAACACAGTTCGGAAAGAACTTCTATTGGCTGGACCCCCGGTGGCGCTACGACACCCGCAGCAGCCGCGTGCAACGACTCGCGAACGGACTGGAGCAACTCGGGCGCCCGTTCACCACGACCGAACACGAGGCACGCCATCCCCACGTCACGGCAGCAGACCTGCCGCCTCTGCCGAAAGCACCGCCCTTCACCCGTGCCGCAGAGATACGAACGCTCGATAAGTCGGTGCGCTCCCTCTACGACCAGGCACGATCGACGAAGGCCGGACACTCGCTCCTCAACACATGGTCAACAGAAGCTCGCGAGGACTCACGCGCACTCCTGGACGCCCACAAGCGCATCGTCGAGGAGGGCTTCAAGGGCACCGCGGAGCAAGTCGTGACCCGCTTCACGACTTTCGCTCGCGCCAGCCGGGCCCTGCTCATGAACCTGCAGCGCGAACGCAAGAATGCCCCGACACTCCTGAAACACCTCGGCGAGCTGGCTGACGTCGCCGAGAAGCTCGCGGCCGGACTCCAGGCCACCGCCGATGATCCGGAGGCGTGGCAGCGCCTGTACCGCGCCTCCACCAGTTCAACGGACGCCTCGTCAAACGCGTCGACATCAGACGGCCCTACCGAGCACATGGCCACCGCGGCCCTACAGCCGACGGCCGAAAGTCGGCAACAGTCGTACGCCCAACCACCCGCCCACGCCGCCACGCCACGCCACCACACCGAGGCCGTCCTACTGGCCGACCTCCTCGCTGACCCCGGGCAGATCCTCGCAGTCGCCGACGTGGTGGGCACCACGTCGGCGATCACCCACCCACACCTAGGCGCCCTGCTGGATGCGGCAATCGACCTGGCCACCCAGAACCTCACGGTGACCTGGCAGACGCTCCAGGCCAGCAGCGGCCTACACCCGAACGACCTCATGACAGCACACGCCCTGATCGAACAGGCGCAAGCCGCACGAGGAACCGACACACGCGATGCCCTCGGATACGCCCAGCAACTCCTCGAAGCCGAGACTCACGACCTCGCCACCGCCTACACCACCGCGATGTCCACCAATCCGCCGGCAGCATCCTCGCCCGCCTCGACTCCGCCTGCCCCGCCGCCCTCCGCCACCCGCGACCAGCCGATGAGCTACGAGCCTCCCGAAAGCACATCAGGAGGCACAGCCACCTACGGAATGGGTCTGTGAGGACGAAAGGTGCAACCCGCGGGCGACCATGGCCACAGCCACGCACAGAACACCCTGTCCCTTGCCCCTGCCACCCAAGCATCGGCACGTCCGGCGCCAAACCGGCCGAACCGTGCGCCAACGGTGGCCCAGCCTCTCCACCCGTTGGGATGCATCATGCCCTCGCACCTAAGTCTCCTCGACATCGAACTGCGAGCCGCTGCGAGAAACGGAACGTCCGCCACTCGCCATGCCGCCGTCCTCGCGCTTCTGCGCCGCGCGTACGCCGGCGCTGTGACCCTCCAGACCATCGGCACCGAGAGCGAGTTCGCTGCGGCCTGCTATGCGGCTCAAGCCTGTCTGGATGCGCTGCACGCGCTGAATGAGCCGCTCGCCCCGCTGAGCCCCATCGACCATGAGGAGCAGGCTCCCCCGGTGGCCGAGTCCCATCTCCTGGCCGACACCGTCGCCGAAATCGGCATGCTCAGCCGCCTCGCCCTGCTGGATCTGGCCGCCATTGAGCACGAACCCCACCGTCGGCTCGCATTCTTGACCGCCGCCGTGGCTGCCGCAGAGCTTCACCATCTGATGCAGAGCGATCAGCCATGACCGCGCGCGTGGGCGACTTCCTCCACGTCGCGCGCCAGCACCTGTGCATCGCTGCCTACAGCAACAATCTGGGCGAATTCGTATCAAGCGCCGCCGATCGTGCGGCCATGTCGGCGGCTGGCGACCTGCTTTTGGCGCTCCACCGGCTGTCGTCGTTCACCAGGCCGCGCCCGGGCGCAAGCGCCCATCGCATGCATGCCCAGAGCCGAAGCTACGCCTACCAAGGACGGATCCTCGACACCCACGTCTACGACGCGCTGAGCCACGCGGCATCCTTGGTGGTGCCATCACGGCGGTCCGAACCGAGCGGCGACCATCTGCTCGCTGCACACCTGCGAGCGGCAGGGCTGGCCAACGCGACCCTCGTCGACCTCCTGAGCACGCACTACGCACCCTCCCCCGTGCTCGCTCAGGAAGCACTCACCAAAAACCTCCCGCCTGCGGGCGGGGCCGTGCCCGCAGGGCGTCCGATCCTGTCCGACTGGGCCCGGGTCATCGACTCCCCGCAAATCCGTGACGCCCTCATGCAGCACCTGGGCGAGCAAATCGTCGCCATGATCCCGCTGCTGAACCGACTCGCCTATCGACGTTCGAGGCGGCACTTCGTCTCAGAAGCCGAACGCCTACGACACAGCGCACGCAGCCTGAACGCATGCGTTGAGGCATTCCTCGGTCCGGCCACCGCAGAATTCCGCGCTCCCACCAGCGCACTGCTAGCCCACATCCCCGCCCTGCACAGGCCGGCGCCGCACGCCCCAGATCTTCATCCCCCGACGCAAGCGCAACTGTGTCACGACATCGTCGACAACGCCGAAGCGCTCCGCCAGGCATGCTTCTCCGGCCTCGGAAGCGATGAACACGACCCACTCGACATCCACCAAGTCCAGCACGCATCCCTCGCCGCGAGCATCGTCAGCCACTGCGCAACACAGCTCTGCCGCCTTCTCCAAGAGCGCGCCGAACAACTCGCCGACCACAGCACCGACAGCCTCCCCTCCCAGACCTGGGACACCGTTCATCAAGCCCAGACTGCCTGCGGTGAGGCCACAACTCATTGGCGCCACATCCATCACCTGTGGACCCAGCATCCCCCGGAGTCCACCGGCGGTCACACGAGCGGCAGCCTCAAGCACCTGGGGCACCTGGGGCACCTGGTAACCCGCATAGGACGTCTGCTGTACGTCAATCCCGCCTGGACGCCAGCTCGCCGTGACGCGAGCGCGACCAAGACCCCGGAGGAACTCGCCCCCCACCGGCAACACATCGCCACGATCGCCCTCGGGCTCTGTCACGCCTTGGAAGCGCTCACCGCCCTGGCCAAGCATCACAAGGCCCACCTCGACGACTGGCTGAATCCTGCCAGACTCGCCTCGACGACGTCTGCGCTCACTTCACACCTGCCCTTCGTGGCGCAGGTGCGGGAACTCGTCGCTGCCTACCGCAAGCTCATCCTCTCGCAGAGCTACACCACCTCCCTGCTCGCAGACGTCGCCCTGTGGGCCCAGCCGCCGTACCAACGCCATCAACTGCTCGGGCCGCTGCTCGGCCTGCAACTGCGCGATGACCAGCGTTACCTCGACGACCTGTTTGCCGCCGAAGAGACCCACGTCGAGGTATCCGCAAGTGAACAGGCTGCGCTCGTGACCACGAACGGGCCATCGAACGGCGTCGAGGACACACTCTCGCCGGACATGACGCCAGTCGTCATGGGACCGGCAGGATGGGCCTTGCGCCGAATTGGCATCACCGACCACGACCTGCTGAGAGCCGCCGAGCGCCTCGATCGGACCGTGATGGACACGCTGCAGCCCACGCAGCAGACGCCCCATCCCTTGTCGTCAGCCGCTCACAGCGCCCTACACGAAGCCGTCGACTATCTCACCAGCCTGCCAGGGCGGCCGCCCGAGCCCTACACCGTGCCCGAGTCGGAGCCCTCTCAGAGGGCCGGCAGGTCATACCCTCCAGCAACCTGATCCCGAAGTACCACGCCGATGGCTGTCCGCGACGGTCGGGTTGGGCAGGCCAGGAAAGGCGATCCCCTCGCCTGATCCCGGGCCGGCCAGCAGCAGCCTTGACTCCGTATCGGCGGTGCTGCTCCAGTACGTCATCCCCTCATTCTGGGCGGTTCTGGTGCGATATCGGTTGCGCCTTGTCTCGCATGGCGTCACAATCACGTTCCATCATCGGCATCCCGATCACGGGAGGAAACCATGCGAGCGCTCAAGATCACGGCCGTCGTCTCCGGGACGACGCTGCTGATTGTCGTCGCCGGAGTGGCACTGCTCGCGCTGGGACTCATCATCGCTGCCGTGCTGCTTGGCATCGGCGCGATGGCTCCGGCCATGGGCGGCGTGCGGATCGGCGGACCGCGCCGCCGGTGGTAAGCCGACGCAGAGCAGGCCCGCCACCGGCCACCTGTACGACGGCCCGCGTGGTTCCACTGGCCCCGCCCAGCAGCGCTCGAAAGCGCACCTCACCTACGTCAGGGTGACGCCGTAGCGTACCGTCCCCGGCTCGGCCTCGTGGCGGCCTGCGGCTACCCCAGTACGCTCATCGGCTTCCGCCGCCTGTTCGTCGTCGAAGGCGCCGCTCATCCGATGGGCGGCGCGCTCCACGCTCTCCCGATTGGCCAGGTTGACGTCCATGTCGGTCCTGAGAGCGCTTTCCATCTGGAGATGATGCAGGCGCATCTCCAGATCCTGGAGCTGGTGAGTCAGCAGGCTGTGCTGCCGCGCGGCGCGGTCGGCATCGGCGGTATCCGCTCGACCTGCCCGATCCTCGACCGTCACCCACTGCTGCTGCCGGCGAGTCAACCGCTGACGGACTCGCTCGAACTCTGACGACGGCCCGGTCGCACGACGCAACTCCGCTCGGCGTGAACTCAGCGCCGCCAACCGTTGACCGTACGCGCCTATCGCGGTTTTGAGCTCACCGTCGTCTTCGTTGGTGATGTGGGTGACTGCGTCCAGTCGCCGCTGGCGCAATGACCGCTCCTCGACGATACAGTTGCTGATCTCGGCCTCCACTGCCGCGAGTTCGTCGATGGCGGCCACTCGCTCACGCAGGCGCTCCAGCTCGCGCCGGACGCCGAGCATGGCGGTCCCCTGGCCTGCCTCAGCCGCCCGGCGCAACGTAGCAGAGAACGCCGAGGCATCCTCGACGGCTTGGCGTACACGCGGCAGCGCCTGCTCGATGACCGAGATCTGTCGCTCGATCTCCCCGTCGGAAAGCGGACCGAACAGCCGCTGCTGCCAGTCCAACGCAGATCCTGGCATCCGCACCCACCCAGATCCGCGCCCGCGGTCCGCGCCTGGGGTGAGGCCCTCCTGCGGCAGGGGCGGGGACAGCTGACCGGTCACCATGTTCGGCAACTGGGCCAGCGCCACCTGCGTGGCTTCGTCGAGATCAGGGAGTGCAACGATCTGCCGCCGGGCACGTGGCGCCGCTTCAGGCTGCTGTTCCTGCTCCAGCAGGGCATGCACACGCCAGGCCAGAAGCCTGGGCAACGACCGCGCCCCAGCAAAGGGGTCGCCGCTGGCGGCATCGCGCAGGACCGTCTCCGGGTCGCCGCCCGACTCAAGCACCGCATCCAGCGCACCGGCCAAGACCGGCCAGTCCGGATCCAGCAGGATGGTCGACGCCCACGGTCCTGCAGCCGCCCGTACGACCTCGGCGAGCGGGTCCGGGCCAGCCAGGATCGGCGACATCGACTCCCCCCGCATCCGCGAGCCGGCGGCGTGGCCGTCGATCGGCTGGATCCGGTCACCGAGTTCGGTGATGACGAGGCTCTCGTTGTGGTCGTGCTCGATGCTGTCGGCAAAGGCGTTGAGCGCGCGGTCCAGCTCTTCCTCCAGCGAGCGCGGCATCCCGCGCTCGGCCTGCTTGTCCTGCCCCTCGAGCTCGGTGCGGGGCTGGAACAGATGCGCCTCGCGCACATCGCGACTTAACGCCGTGTAGGTGGCGTTGGCGTGCAATCCCACCCCGTACGTCAACGCGTAATCGGCACTCAGACCCTGCGTCTTGTGCACCGTCATGGCCATACCGTGCGACAGACCACCGGCGGCGATGTAGTCCGGAGTCACCCACTCGCGCACGAAGGTCGCACGGCCGTCCTTGCCCGCACGCCGCCATTCCACCTCCGCCCCGCGGGCGCGGTCAACGTTGACGATGATGCCGCGAAACCCGTTGAGGACGTCGGATTGAGCGCCTCGAGAGTCCCGTTCCCGATAGTCGTTTTGGCGAATGAGCACAATGTCGCCCAGCGCCAGCGCGAGCCGGCCACCATCGGCGAGAGCAAAGGTGACATCATCGCCGAGAAGCTCGCCCCCTGCGCGGCGGATGGCTCGGGCGGCGGCGTTGAGCTCGTCAACGTCCTTGTTGCGGCCGGCCAGCAACAGCACGTTGGCGATGGCGTCGTGGACGTGGGGATAGAGCTGGCGGCGTTCCTCCCACAAGGTGAGCATGGCGGCGAAGGCTTCTTCTCGCGTGCCGGTGGCGTGGACGCGGCCATGCTCGGCCCACACGCGCAGGGCCTGGCGGCGCTGCCCGTCACGCCACATCTGCAGCGCCTGGCGTTCGACCGGGTCCTGCTGACGGTAGTTGGTTTCCAGCAGCAGGCCGTCCACGAGGGTGTGCACAGCGGCGAAGCTGCCGCCCACCCCCGGCGATTGCAGTTGGGCCGGATCGCCGATGCCGACGACCTTTGTGCCCACCTGTGCGGCGTGCGCGAGCAACTCGGCCAACTGACGATCGTCGACCATGGCCGACTCATCCACGATGAGCACGTCCACCCCCGCAAGCCCCTGCCGCCTGCGAATCCTGTTCAGCCAGCTGGCGATGGTGAAGGACGGAATGCCGGTTTCGACCCGCAGATTGGAAGCCGCCACTGCGGCGGTCGAGGTGCCTGCGACCACCATGCCCTCGGCTTCCCACGCCATGCGGGCTACCTCCATCAGGATGGTTTTGCCCGCTCCGGCGACCCCGATGACGGCCTCGACACCGTGGCCCGCGCCCGTGACGCGCGCCAGAACCGCACGCTGCTCGGCGCTCAACGTGATGCCATGCGCCATCTCGTAGGCGTCCATGGCCATCGCGAGCGTGGCGGGCAAGACGACTGCGGTGGTGGTGGCATAACGTGCCCGAGCGGTGGCGATGATGGAGCGCTCGGCCGCCACAATGTCGGCCGTGGTGTAGCGGTCGGCGTGGCTGAAATGGTCCGCTCCTCGCGGCGCCAATCGCACGGTATATCTCCCGTGCCCGAGCACGAGGTCGGTCAGCCGTTCGGCCTCGGCCCGCTCGGCTACTCCGCCCGGCAGCGCGTCCATCACCGCAGCCAGAGCTTGAGCGTTCGTGAACGTTTTGCGGTGACCGGTCAACCCATCATCGGGGCGAAAGACCCAGGCGCACAGCTCGTCCAGGTCGCGCGGGGAGGCGCGCAGCGCGCCTGGCCGGTCCCTCGGATCAAGGGTGGGAGCCAGAACATCGGCCATGATCCGGTCCGGATCCTGGCCCGCCTGTCGTGCTTCGGCTTGCCAGTACGTACGCAGCGCCCGCGTGGAGGCGGCCACGGCATCGCGCACCTTGCTGCTTTTCAGCACCTCGGCCGCGGTGTGCTGCTGCTCGGCCGTAGCCGTGGCGATGTCAATACCCCAGGTCTCGAACAGGCGAAGAATCGCGGCGTTGCGCTTGCTGAACAGGCGAATCGTGGCGTCGGGGATGCCCACGATCTCCCACACGCCAGTGCGAGAATTCCGCTCCCAGATCATGCCCCACCGCTGATGCGTCAACTGCCGGATGCGCGCCTGCAGCAGCGCATCGACCGCCAGAATGTGGCGAAAAAGATCGCGGCCGCCACCGGCGACTGTCGACCACTTGCCGTCCAAGCCGAGCGCCATGTTGGCCACCGTGACGTGCGCGTGCAGGTGCGGATCGCCGATCGGCGCGCCATCGGCGGGCCTGGCTGCCCGGTGCACGTTGACCCATCCGATGAAGCCATTGGCGGCGACGCGGTCGGCCTGCCGGCCGTCGCCGTGATGGCGGCGCAGCCCGTAGCAGGTCCACTCCTCGGCCGCCTCCACCGCTTCGCGCACCGCCTGCATGAACACGTCCTCGACCTGGTCGCCGAGATCGCCGTCGGCGAAGGCCCACAAGATGCTGAATGCCTTCGGCACATTCAAAGTGAGGTCGTAGCCGCGATTGCCAACCACCACCGTCTCGTGTTCGTAGCGCAACGCCTCCTCCAGCGCCGATCGCCCATACACCGCGACCACGTCTACACCAGCGGCGTCGGCCAAGCGCAGGACCGTGCCCACCTTCACCCGGTGCGTCTCACCCAGCCGCTCGACCTGGCGGCTCATCTGCGCGAACGCCGCGCGCTTGCGCGCGCTGCCGAACATGGCCTCTGGCGCGATGCCGAGTACCGTGGCCCGGTCACGGATCGCCTCCAGCAATCGAGCAGCCGTCAATTTGGAGCGCGGATCGGCCGCCCGTTTCGGTGCGACCAGCACTTCCCCTGTCCGCGGATCGACGCCCCGCATCACCCGTCGGGCGGTATCGAAGTGCTCCGCGGTCAGCTCACCGCCGGCGGTGATGCCGAGATCCGCGCACCCTGAACCGATCCAGACCAGTGGCTTTTCCGTGTCGGCCATTCGATAGGCCACCTGTGCGTCATGCCCTTGCAAGGCGTCCAGCGCTGAGGGCGAATAGATCGATTTCAGATCAATGCCGGCGGCGGCGGCGATCCGCGCAGCCGTTCCCGCAATCATCCGAGCACTGTCGCCGTGCAAGTCAACACGAAGTGCAGCATCCGTGAACAGATGCCGCTGCCGATCGGAGGCGAGCAGATCGCCCACCTCCACACCCATCTGAATGGCCTTGTCACGCACTGCCTTGACCAGCGCAGCGGCCCTAATCTGCCCGGTCTCGGCGGCCCCGCAGCCATGAAGACCAGCTAATCGATATTCCACCTGAGCGTCCGACGGCCCGATGACGGTGATCCATGACATGCACCGTCACCTCCCCGGTGATCCTCCTCCTACGGTGCGGGAGCACACGCCCACGTATCGTCACGAAGTGACGATACCTTAGCACTCTACGTCTGAACTAGACTTCGAGTAATGATTTCCATCAGTGATCGTCTTCTGCTATCTGATCATGGGTTGCCATTCCTGGTGATTAGCGATCAAATGGCTTCATGACTGACGAAGTGAATATCAAGTCAGGCTCAGAGTTGAGACAGATCCTGAAAGATCAGGCTGCGCTTCAAGCGCGTCAGGCTGAGCTTGCCGTGACCGACTGGCAGGACGCGGTCACGAAGGAGAGGAAGCTTGGCCGAGCGGTCACGGCCGCGTTGGCCGCCCAGAAGAAGGGTGAACAGGAGAGCGCCACCCGCTTGGCGGCGGCCGTCCACGTGTACGGCAATCCCCAGGCCCTCCACGCACTTGTCGGGGTGCCGGTGGAGGCCAGCAGGGCCGCGATGAAGAACGCTGACCCAGCACGACTGGAGCAGCTCCTGCGCGATCTGGCGGAGCGGGCGGTACGGGGAGGGCCCGCCCGCAGGCGGTCGCAGCGTACAGGAGGGACATCGCAGGACGAGAGCGGCGAACCCGCGCCAGTGCACGAGCAACAGCCCCAGGCCGGCAGATGGCCTGGGGCTGTGCAGTGACGATATGGGGCCTGCGTGGGCGGCGAGAGTCCGCCCGCCCGGGGGCGGGCGGACTCTCCCTAGCTGTGGCTGGCGATTTCACGCGCCAGGTCGTTGTTGATCTCAGTGAGCCATTCGGTCAGGCGTTGAACCTCGGTACGGATCTCCCCACGCTTCGGGTCGCCCGGTGGGAGGTCGGCGTGTTTGAAGGTGACGAGTTGCAACAGGTGGAAGGTGTCGTGCGCCCGGTGTAGGTGTCTGTGGGTCCACTCGGGTTTGAATGCATAGGCATATTCGAGGGCCATGCACAAGTTCGAGTTGTCGAGGACCAGGTCGTCAGTGTCCTTGGTGAAGCTTTGGGAGATCATCACGGGGACGTCCACCCCGTAGAAGATCGCGAGTGTGAGGCTCGTTGCCTCGTCGATCAGGTTGTTGGTGTCCTTGCTCATACTTACGCCTTTGCTGGTCTGTGGGGGATGGTAGGGCGGGGCCGCTGGCGGGTGCCGGGTTGCGGCACGCGCCAACGGCCCTCAGACGTTGGCTAGGCGTAGCGCTTCAGCTGCTGCTCGACACGGTGGCGTGCGAGCCCCGCGCGCCGGTGGGCGAGGCGAAGGAGGGTGCTCGTGAGGGCGGCCAGGTCGGAGGTGAGGCCGTCGTTGTTGGCCAGCTCGGCCAACTCTCGGAAGGTGGCCAGCGCGCACACCGCCAGGTCTCGCACGTAGGCGTCTTCCATGGCCAACGCCTCGTCCATGGCCTGCATGTAGGCGTCGGAGTTGAGGTGGAGGCCATTGGCGGGCGGGTCGAACAGCTCCGCGTGGAGATTGTCGTGGCGGAGAATGCCGACGAGTGCTGTGCGGGCGTCGGTGATGATCTGGTGCTTGTCCAATCCGATTGTCATCGGTGTTGCGTCCCTCTCCGTGGGGGTGTGGGTGTGTGGTGTGTCGGTCGAGGTGCCAGCTCGACCTGACACCCATATTTTACTTGGAAATCCATGTTTATTGTGGTGATGATTTCCCGAACGCCGGACGACGGGGACGGGTCCGCCTTCTGAGGTCGATCGGACAGAGGACTGCCGTGCCTGCCCCGCGCGGGCGTGGTGCCGGGCGGGTTCAACGCGCGCGCAGGGTGAGTGCTCGCGCAAGCGGAGTGGCGAGCATCCACAGCACGGGATCGGCCATGCTGGCGCGGGACAGGAGCGGGGCGATGCTGGCGGAGTGCCCGGCGTGCTGCGCTTGTGCTTCTCCGAGCAGCATGTCCATCACCTGGCGGGCGATGTGCTCGGCGTTGGCGGTCAGCCATCCGAGCACCAGAACGAGATCGTCCAGGCTCAGGTCTGTTATGGGCCGCTGGCGGCCATACGGGTCGGTCCAGTTGTGGGTCTGGTACAGGCGGACCAGCCAGTCGGACGGGGTGGGAGCGGAGGCGAGGCGCGTGTTACGGCTGGGTCTGGCGGGCCAGAGCCCGTATACGGAGATCGCTCCGATCGGGTCGTGATTCCATACGCCATCACGGTGCATGATGTCGCCCGTCGGGTGATAGTAGCCGTGCCCGATGTCTAGACCGAGCGGCGCATAGAGCCGGTGGTCGGCGGGAACCAGCACAATCGCGTCCGGGTGGTGGAGCGCGACCTCGCCCAGGGCGGTGATGAACTGGGCTACGGTCGGTGCGCTGTCGATGGCAGTCCCATCCGCCCGGGCACAAGAGGTGACGGTGAGCGCGGCGGCGCGTTGTCCGTCCGCCTCATCGAAGGTGAGGACTCCCACGGGGCCACCGTGGGCTTCGGATGCCACGAGTCGGAAGTACCCCAGGCGGATTGCGGAAGTGAGCGGGTCGGCGTGCTCGCCGGTGTCGGAGGAAACCATGATGTGGAGATCGTGGTGGTAGTCCACGACGCTCAGCGTCGCGTGCAGTTGTGCCGTGGTGAAGGACGGAGGAATCACAGGGGCCATGAAGGCGCTCCAAGGGGGTTACGGGCCTGTCGAAAGGGTGCGAGCTTGGGCCCGGCTGGGTGGCAGCCGGGGACGGCGCAGGCGTGCGCATCTGCCCCGGATCGGGGAGCACGGCTGGGGATGCTGGATCAGACCCAGGCATACCCGTGCTTGGCGTCGGGTGAGGGGCGAGCGAAGACAGCGCGCTCGGCCCAAACCACCGCTGCACCGTCGGGCATGACGAATGTTGCCGGGCGCTCTGGGGCGGGGTTGTAGGTGATCCGAGTCAGTGATGCGAGATCGTGCTCGGCGTTGACGGCGGTGACGGTGCCGACGACCCAGGCGTGCACGGTGCGGTGCCCCAGAGCTTGGGAGCGGGCTCTGCCCGCGGCGGAGACGTGGAAGAAGACGTCGGCCAGTGCGATGGTCGTCGCGTAGCCGATGACGCGGCCACGTTCGGCTCCTGTACGGGCCACGATGGACCACAGGTGTTTGTGTAGATTCCAGTGAACGCGGACCGTGATCCCGACCAGCCCTGCGAGGTCTCGGTCTTTCAATGCGAGGTCACGGTTTCGCCGAGACACCTCGCGGCTGACAGCCATGGTCGTCTCCTCAGTCCAATGGCCGGATGGTCAGAAATGCTGGCGAGTGGCGAAAGTGCGCGACCAGGGCGGGGTGGGCCCGTCCTGGTCGCGAGCGGCCGAACCTCAGTCCGTGGCGGACGTAGCCTGGCCTTCCAGGTCCAGTTGCCTGATGCGCAGGCTGATCAGTTGGCGCGCCTTGAGCCGGAGCTGGCCGTGGCTGAGTTCGTAATGATCGAGGACGTAGGCCAGGGTGTAAGTGACGGTCTCGCGGCAGGCGCGCCGGGCCGCCAGTGCCTCCTTCAGTGCGCGTCCGGTCCTCTTGCGCTGGTGGCGGTGCGCGTTCTCGTGGTTGTGCTTAGCGATCTCGTAGCGGCGGTTGCTGTAGGCGGCGGCGCTGATGAGGCCGTCCAGGATGTCCGTCGAGGCCACGCGCGCTACTTCGTTGAGGGCGAACCTGTAGCGCGTCGTTACGGCCTCGAGGTCGTCGGTGTCGGTCGGGGGCAAGGGGGATTCCGCCATCAGTGGCCTCCTGGTGTGGGTGAGTTAGTCGAGGTGCCTTCTCGACTCCGCATGCCTACATTTTACTTGGAAAAGCATGTTTGATGGGTGATGGCGGTCGCGGGGAGGGTGCGGTGGTGGTTGGCCGGTTGGCGTCACCGCAGTTGGCGGACACGGCCACGGGGATCACGAGCGCCGTTGCGTGCTGGCGGCGGTGATGACGTCCAGGACCTCGTTGTACCTGGACAAGGGAAGGCGCCGTCGCCCTGATGAATTAGGGCGGAGCTTGTCTAAAAGTCCCATCGGAGTGTGGTTGGCCGCTCGATAGCGGGCGGCCAACCTTCTATGGGCGTTGCGGTCGCCTAGTGCTGGGTGAGGGCGCTATTAAACCTCGTCCTGACCGGAAGGCTCGTTCGGATCGTCCAGTAGTACCGGTCGTCCCACTCCCGCCTTGAACAGTTGCTCGAATGTCTTCTTCATCAGGCGGCGCTGTTGTGTCAGTTGCGGAGCGCTGAGCATGTGCCCGTTGAGCATTCCCCACGAGGACCGCTTGAGGATGAGGTGGAGCTGCCGTCTCTCCAGGTACGGCTTGCAGATGTCGCAGACGGCCCATGGCTGGGAGTAGTCCATGACTATGGTCCCGCGTTCTGTAAGCATGATCACCTGAAAGGGGCGGTGCTGGTCGAATCGCCACTTCGGTGGCTGCTTTGCGCAGATGTCACACGTCACAGGCGATGACCTCCGGGCTCGTGGTGTCCTGGCGTGGACGTTGGGTCGCCTGCGCTGGCGGATGACGCATTGGGGCACTCCTTGAAATTGGTGGGATTGGGGTGCGCTGGCCTGGGGTGCCAATCCCGTCTGCCAGCACCATTAGATTACTTGCAAATACATGTTTATTGGATAGATAGAAGGTATGGTGTCCCACGTGATGAGCTGTCCGCAGACGACGGCAGCCAGGTGCACCCGCCCGCCCGCCCGCTGACGCCCAGGGCGCCTCGCTGCACGCAGTCGAGCGGTTTCGCCCGCGCCCGGTGAGGCTGTGCCGAACGCGGGTCATGGATTCGGGGTCGGAGGTGGCCGGTGTCGGCGGGAGCCAGCATGTGAAGTTGGCAGTGCCCCGCCCTCCGGGAGCGGGTCAAACCTCCGGGGCGTGCAGCGTGCAGGTGTAGACGCGGCAGTCGATGACGAAATCGACTCCGTGGCCCGCGCCAGAGACATCGTGGTGGAAAATCCAGGCGCTGCCGGCTTGCATCTGGCCGGTGTCGGTCAGCGAGTCGAGCGGGACCGGCAGGTAGAGGGAGCCGCTGAAGCTGAGGCCGTAGTCGCTGAGGTGGAAGCTGCCGTCGTCGCTCGTCTGCGCCTGCTCGTCGGACCAGATGTAGCTAATGCGGCGGGTCGTGCCGTTGACGAAGGTGACGTAGTCGCCGACGCGTGGCCCCGCCTGCTCATCGCGCCGGGCGACGCGGTCGGCGATGATGGCGCGATCGCGGTTGTCGAGTTCGATACGCGGCCAGAACACCGGCCCGTACTGGCCTTGGCCGAGCGTGAGCCTGCCGCCTTCATCAGTAGTGACGTGGACGCCTTCACCGTCGGCGGCGTGCGCGAGAAAGACGCTCCCGGCCGGGACCCCGCCGAGGGTGCGGGTGGTGGCGATGGTGCGGCCGTACATGTCCAACTTGCCCAGGAGCGCATCCAATGCCTTTCCGAGGAACAGGATGGCGCTGATGTGCTCGCCGCGCGCGTGATAGCCGACCGCCGTGCAGTAGCTCTGGCATGCGCGCTCGAACGGGTACGCCTCCCTTGCGGGAAGGGCGTCCTGTATCGGCCCGACGGTCGCGTAGTACGTCGTCACGTTGTCGGGGGCGGCGGCGAGGCAGTCGGCCGCGTCGGCGGCGGCACCTCGGCCAAGCTCGCGCAGGGCGGCGGCGAAGCGGCCGTGTTCGCGCTCCCAAGCGATACCGGCGGCCGTGCTCGTGGTCAGGTAGGTCGATCTGGTGTGCGTCATCGCGCGTCTCCAAGCTGGTTGAACGGGTGGCGTGCAGGTGGAATGGCTCGTGGTTGAGGGGTCATCACGTGCTTGGCGTGCGGGACCGAGGGAGAGCTAGCTCGCCTGGAAGGCCGACGCTGGTCGATCGCTACTTCGGCGGCTGCCTGTTGTGCAGGGGTTCTGGCGCTGCACTCGTTCCCCGGCACGTCTAATTTACTTGTAAATTCATGATTCTAGTGAAGGGGCTACGCGGCCCTCTCCCGGATGTCGGGAGAGGGCTTGACGCTCAGTTGATCGGTCGCAGGACCAGGAATCCCGGATCTGGGGAGGTGCTGTCAGGGGCCGGGTGGCGGTCGAGATTCACCGACATGACGCCGATGCCCTTGGCGATCGGCGTGAGCGTCTCTGCATGGGGGTCGCCGGTCTGCGGCATCAGGAGGAGGCGGCGGCGGTCGAACTGGTGCAGAGTGGCGAGGAGTTCCGCGCCGGTGACGGCGGCGGAGACGTTGTCCCCGCTGATGCTCAGTGCTACGGCGGCCGGTCCTGCTGTCGCGTCCTGACTCAGGTGCCCCTGGCGGAGTGCTTGTCCATCAGTGGATGTGGCGTAGAAGCCGCCACGGGCGGTGATGGCAAGTGGATAGAAGCCGCGCACTCCGTTCGTGAGAAGGGCGGCGAGGATCTTCACCGTGTCGAGAGCGTGCAGTCCGTGCAGGAGGTCGCGCAGATTCCCGACGGTGGCGCCGTCTGGCGGGAGCGCGAAAGGGTGTGAGCGAGCCGGGCGCCGGGCTTCGAGGACCTCGCCGGGGGTTGCCCCGTAGATCGCCTGTGGGTGGTCGTCCCAGACGACCATGATCGACCGCCGGTTGCAGCTGGCCACCCGGTGCCAGGTCTGCTGTATTAGCACTAGGTCCAGCGGGCGCAGATCGGCCAGCGTGTACGTTCCGCACGGGCTTGGCGGTATCGGAGTGGTGTCTTCATTTTCGGCTACGTCCTCGGGGTGGACCCACGGCTCGATGTCGATGCGCATCCAGAAGGCGGGGTGTAGGTGCCCTTTGAGCTGAGCCTTGAGCTGGTAGAGCCTGGCCCTGTCGGCGGGCATGTACTGACTGTCGGGCAGCAGCCACGTGCCGTCGTTCTGCCGGACGAAATGGCGGCGCAGGATTAGCGGGATGCCCTCGGGGCCGTCGAAGATGCAGTCGAGGCGGGTGCCTTCGGCCAGGGTGTGCCGAATGTGGATCATGCGATGTCCTTGGGGGTTGTGGGTGTGCCCTGAGTGCCGGTCAGGGCGTGTTCCATCATTTTACTTGGAAATACATGATTGGCGCGGAGTGTGTTGATGTCCTTATCTGCGTCTCATGTTGCAGGCGTGCTAGAGCCGTCGGGTTGTCGGCCAGGTTGCCAGGCTGGCGTTGACCTCGAAGAGAGCCACCTGCCCGGCCGTGGCGCGCGCTCGGCGCGGCGTGCGCGAAGGGCGGCCCCTCATGCTGGGAAGTGTGCGCCGTCGCACGCGCGGCCGGTCATATCCCCCGTCCCACGGGTCGTAGTCCTCGAAGCCGGAAAGTGGCGGTGAAGCGGATTCCGGGGTGTTCAGGATGGCCTCGCGCCAGGCGAGAACCCGGGGTAGGAGCTTGTCGGGCGCCCGGGTCAGGAAGGTGCCGTCAACGGTGTGAACCTGGGCCACCTCGTGGGCGTAGCGGTAGCGCCGCCAGGAATTCACCCGGCCCATATGCACGTGCTTGAGAATGCTGCCGGCGACCCGTGCCAGGTTGGCCGCAGCCGGTGACAGTTTCCAGGGCGTCGATCCGCCGATGAACAGGCAGTCCGCGGCATCCCACTCCCAGAGCGGGCAGAACTCGGCGTAGTCCTGGGCGGCGAAGGCGGCCGGGTAGCCTAGGTCGCGGATGCGGCTGAGCATGTCGTAGCACCGGTTGGCGGTAGCGAAAGCGTTGGCGACGACATCGGGGGCGACGGCGAACAAGCACCAGGGAGCGAAGGGCTTCATACGGGACAGCCAGGCGAGGTACTCCTCGTCTCCCGGGTAGCGTCCCGTGAAGATTCCGTTGTCCGCGCACCACCACCAGCCCTCCTCCCAGCGGTTGCCCTGGGCGGGAGTGGCGATCGCTCCCAGGCTTCCCATGCGGATCTGGCCCCGTATCGCCCTGGTGGAGGGCGGTGTCATGTAGAGGGGGGCGGCGAAGCTGAGCGGGGCGTCGGGGAGCAGGGTGGCCCGGCGGGGAGGACGCGGCGTGGATGTGGGTGCGTGTCCGTGGCGTCGCAAGTAGTCGGCTACGGGGGTGGGGAGTCTCATGGTGGAGGCGCTTCTCGTGGTCGGGCCGCCTGGCCAGGGCGAGTAGGCATGGCCGTCACCAATATGACTTGGAAATACGTGTTTGTGTGGTGTTGGTTGGGGCAGGGCGGGATGGGTGGCAGAGAAGAGACCCCGTCCCGCCGCACGGCGGGACGGGGGCGTGGTTGCGAGGTGTTCTCGGCCGCTATCGGCCAACGGCGGCGGTCGGGCGGGTCCTCTCGCGCTCGTTGTCAGGCGGGGTGGGTTCCTGCCGTGTTTACTTCGGCGGCCGATCGGAACGGCCGGGTCCGACCGGGGGTACAGGTGGTGCATGGCTCGCTGGGAAGCCGGTCGTCGTGCACTTCGTGATCGCACTGCGGGCACAGCCGCTGGTGCCCTTCGTCGTGGCGGCCCTCGGACAGGGCGATCTCATCCTCGGCCACGAAATAGAGACAGGCGAAGGCTTCGGCCATGGCGAGCGAATCGGGCTCTAGCGCGACGTAGGGGGTTTCGAGGGGGGTGGAGGCATATGGGCTGACCAGATCCACGCGCCAGCCGGTCAGTTCGCTGCGGCGGGCGGGCAAGGTTGCGCCTGGGGAACTGCGCGCGGTCACGAAGCGATCGCCCGGGAGTTCGGCGGTGATCGCCAAACACCCATCTCCACGGCTGATGTGCGCCACCACGGCGAAACAGTGCAGCTCCGACAGCACATCTGCGTAGGTTCGATAGCGGTCGGCGATGGCGTCGGCGTCGGTGCTCCCGTTCGGCGCGTCACCGGTGGTGAGGTCGTCGGCATAGTTGTTCAGACGGTCGGCACGTTGGCGAAGCTCGTGGACGTGCACCGAGCTTGCCTCGGCGGACCGACAAAAGGCGTGTCTCAGGTCGCGCACGCGCATCTTGGCCTGGCGGTGCAGCGCCTGCGCGGCCCATCGGTAGAGGTGCTCCGGGTGGAGGAAGGCGTGCCATTCGAGCCAGCCGTGCTCGGCGTCGCGCCAGTGAACGCCCAGGTGCAGCAGGGTGTGCGGCCCCTCCTCCCGGGTGAAGGCGGTCGGGGTGATGTGGTAGGTGAAGCGTTCGCCTGGATCCTTCCAGCTCTGGTCTTGCTCCGCGTCGTCCGGAGCGTCGAGGCGGGGCAGCGGGAGGTCGGAATGCTGGGCCAGGTAGGCCCGGTAGGTGCGCGGTTCGACGGCGCGGGCGTGCTGGTGGCAGTCGGCGACATAGTCGGCCAGGAGTGGAAGAAGCATGGCTGGCGTGGCGTGACTGCCGACGGCGTGGAAGCATTCACGGCCCATTGCGTACGGGCTGGAGAAGGTCAGCAGGCCGCGGGTGTGTGATGACATGGTGGCTCCAACGAGAGACGTTGTGGCTGCGTGGGGCAACGGGCGCTTGTTGCGTCCCGATGCGGCATGAGGCGTCCGTGTGCCCAGGGATCTTCTGCTGGTTCGGTGAGGAAGGGCCGACCCCGCTCGGTCTGCGGGGTCGGCTTGTCCGGGTGGCCGCAGCGTTAGGGGGCTACGACTCGACCCATGGAAGGCCAAGCATTGCCATGAGGAACCGCTCGCGCAGGCTCGGCCGACCCGGTTGGACCAGTGTGATTTCGGCGCGTTCTAGGTGCCGAAGAGAACTCGCTTGGAGCCCCTGAGGCGTGAGGCAGACGCGGTAGTCGCTGATAGGTAGACGTACGGCAAACCACGGCTGTGCGGGTCGACCGGCGCGGGCGATTTCGTCACCACTCACAGGGGGCTGGCGCTCACACCAGCAGCGAGAGGTGCCGCACGGCTGTCGTGAGCGGATCCGCTCGCGGTGCTGCGGGAGCTGGCCCGCCAGCATGGGGCAGGCGCGGGCGGCGTAGTCGGCGCACAAGGCGTGTTGTCCGGGCTCCCCCACGCCGCCTTGGACGAAATCCATCGGGCGGGCCATGAGGATCACTGTGTCCAACATGGGCTCCTTGCACAGCTGGCACAGGTTCGCCGCGAAGCACTCCTCCACGATGTCGTAGTCGATTTCGCCCAGTACGGGCAGCCCGTTGGCGTGTCGCAGGGTGATGGCCGGAACGATCCGTCCTCCGTGTGTGTGCAGGTGGGCGAGCGGGGCGGGGATCTGCATCGTCATGCGATTTCCTGCTGGGCGTGAGCGTGGGGCACCGCGCCCATGGCGCGCGTGAGTGCGTACGTGGTCCTGGCAGCGGTGGGTCCAGCCAAATCGGGCCAGAGCCGTCGTGCGCTGTCCCACAGATCCAGTACGAGGGAGCACGCCGGATGGTTGTGCGGTTGCAGGGGCGCGGCGCCGCACTGACAGGGGCTGAACCGATGAGGGGCGTCGGGACGGAAGAGCCTGACCTCGGCGCACGCCTCGACATGGAGAGAGGTGTGTTCCGCCAGCAACCGGACGATGGAACGGTCGTGGAAGCTGACAGATTGGGCGTCGGCGAACTGTTCTCCGATGGCAGGCCCTTCGAGGATGACGTCGAAGCGCCGGACCTCGTGGTGGAACCGTGTCTCGAACCATCCCGGCCGGACCGGATCTGGAAAGGTGCGGATGACGTGCACCATGACCTCCTTGCGATGAGGGGATTGCGGGTGGTGGGCCGGGGTGCCATCCCGACCACATCCATTATTTTACTTGCAAAAGCATGATTGATGGATGTTGTCTGACCTCTTGCATGTCGGGCGACGCCAGGATGTGCGACCGCCCTCACGCATGACGATCAGCCAGATTGGACGGCGTACGCGGCCTCGGTGGAAGTTGCGAGCCTGGATCTTCTGCATGGCTCCCCCACAGCGGGTTGATGGTAGGTCGCCGGGAGGATGGCGGGCTTGCGGGCCTAATGTCGTGCGGCCCTGGTCGTGCCCTCGCGGTAGGGAGGCCGATGGGCATGAGCGTGCGCTGTGTCGAGGGAGAGCCGATCGGGGTTGGGCGCGGGGAGACGGCTGAGGAGATTACGGCTGGGAGAATCGCTGCCGGGGCCCTGGCCGAGAACGGGGCGGCGTACTGCTGCGAGCGGTATCCGCGATACGGCATTGGGCGCCGCCCCTGCCCGGGGTAGAGCCCATTGTCGTGCTGGTGGCTGTCAGCAGAGGGCGATTGGCGGGGTCGGCCTTGGAGATGAGGCGGGCGTGCTCGATGACGGTGAGCCCGCGCTTGGTGGCCTCGGCCTCCAGCTCCTCAAGTCCCTTGTCGGTGTAGGCGTGGCCGTTCACCTCGTAGGTGCCGTTGATTAGACCTTGGACGATGACGACCGACTTGTCCTGCTCACTGGTTGGTCTCCTTCACGATGCGGACGTTATCGATGAACGTCTCTTCCTCGTCGACGTCGCTCATCCCCGGGTCAAACTGCTCGTACCAGTCGGCCTTGTTGGCGCGGAGCCACATGCGTACCTCGGGCACGTCGTTGGCGATGGCCTCGGGGACCACGGCGCGGGCCGTCACGTGGTGGATGGCGGTCTCTTTGTAGTCGAATGTGACGACGATGGCTACGTGGCCGGGCTCGATCTCCTCGGCCGAGTCGGGGGTGCCGTACTCATCCAGGTTGGCCAGGAGCTGCGCGGCGTCGTTGACGACGTAGGTTTCGAAGCCGGTGAGGTACTTGTGGACGTCTCCGTCGTTGCCAAACAGCTCGATTCCGACGCGGCCGAGGGCGTGCACCCAGGAAGGGGGCCGGTAGCGGATGAACGGCGTCGTCCCGGCCTGGTCTTCGCCCCACGCCTCGGCGAGCGTATCGGCGAGGAACTCGGGCACGTTTACGCCGTCGTCGGCGAGTGCAGTCAACACATCGTGCAGGAGCTGTTCGGCGGCCTGACGGCGGCCGTTCGGGGTGAGGAGGCTCGGGATGGTGCCGCCGGTCTGGCGGGTGAGGGAGTCGGAGCGGAGCGCGTAGGCGCGGAGCATGGCGCGGCCTACGATGGCGCGTTCGTCGGGCTTGGGGATCTGCTCGAAGATCATGGGTTTGTCCTTGAGGGTTGGGCCCGCCCTCGGGGGTGGGGCGGGTGCGGGTGGGCTAGCTGGCGGTGTCGCTGCTGGTGTCGGGCTCCTACACCTCGGCCGGCTCCTCGTCGGCCACGTCGTCGTTGCGGAAGACAGCGGCGAGCCGCACCACGGTGCGGCGCTCGGTGGCTGCCGGGCTAGGCGAATCGCGGGGGGCTAGCGGGCTTGGCGGACGTCAGGATGCTCGTCTGGCCGGGGGGCGGGGAGTGGTGCCTCTTTGCTATGGGGGTTCCAGGCCGGGACGTCCGTGATGTCGATGACTTTGCCGCAGGCCAGGCAGACGTAGATGCCGTCCCGGTCGGTGCCCTCGGGCAGGGTGACCATGCCAGGCTCGTTGGGCAGGAACTCGAATCCGGAGCCGTGAGGGTCGTTGTTGCCGGGCGTGGCGCAGCGGAGCTAGTCGTACCAGTCGATCACGACGGTCGGGTGTGGGGTTCCTTCGCGCCAGGCGCAGACGCGGGCGGGCTTGACGATCTCGGGGAAGCTCATCGGGGGCCTCGGGGGCGGGCCACCCCGGGCCTGGACCAGCTTGGCCACGTCCGACGGGCACGTGCACAGGTGCTGGATGGCCCTCGGCGAGTCACAAGGGCGGGGCGGCAGCATAGGGTGGCGTTGGCGTGCTGGTCGCAGTGTTGTCCGGATGGAGTGAGCACCAGGGCTGGTGCGAAGGGCTGATATGGCTGTCGTCGTTCGTGACGTCGGCTTCGCACTCGTCGCAGTAATCGCGCTGCTCACATCGATGGGTGAGCGCCGCGTTGAGTGCGGTGATCAGCTTGTCGCCGGCGTGCACGACGGCGATCGTGTGCCCGCAACTGGTGTGCCGCACATGGCGGGCCGCTGCGGCGCTTTCGGGTGTGGTCCAGTCGAAGTCACTGAGCAGAACAGACAGTGCGGCGATCAGGGCCGTTCGGGTGGATGGCACGATGATCCTCACGTTGGTGGCTTCGGCCACGGCGACATGCCGCCGTGGCCGAAAGGCGGGGCGGTGCCGGGCACGCCTTCCGTCAGGGACAGGTCGTGCAGGCGGTTGCACACTTCTTCGATGGCAGGGGCACACGACCGGATGTGCACGATCGTGTGCCTCTGCCGGTGGCGCTACTGGTCGGGCTCCTCGTCGATCAGGCCCCTGGCGGCGATGGTGGCAATGCGGTCGGCGGCGGCGTTGAGCTCGGCGAGTTTGCGAGGCGAGATGTCCCAGCCCTTTTCGAGCAGCGGCTCAATGTGCTCCCGCCACCGGGCGTCATGCTCGTTGTCGGGGATGTCGTGCCCGCACCGCTGCGCGAGAGGTCCGGAGAGTTTGCCCCAGATCTGCAGGCGCGCCTCGGTCATCGCGTCTTGCATGCTTTCGTAGCCTTCACGCGCCCGTGATTCGGGGAAGGTCCAGCGACCGCGTTCGAGCAGCATGACGGAGAAGACGACCTCGACGCCCTCGACAAGCTCCCGGCGTTCCTCCGGCTGGGGGCGGTGCTCCCCGACGGCCCGGTAGCCGAGCTCGTCGACGAGTGGGGCGTAATCCATCCAGTCGACCGGACCTGACAGGCGGGGAAATCCGGGCGAGGCGAGCATGCTGCCGTACCAATCCCCCGGGTCCCACTCCGGCCGTTGGCCCTTCAAAGGATTGAAGTCGTCGTTCTCTTGCTTGGCCTTCGTCTCCTCATTGAAGAGGACCTGGGTGACGGCTTCGAGCAGGTCAGCTGCGTTGGACAGAACCCATCGGCGGGCCCAGTAGGCGTCCACTCGCGACATCTCGCGGACCGGTACGCTCCGGCCGTCCTCGGTCCGCCACACCTGGCGTTGATTGAGCAGCTGATACCACTGCAACTGCACAGCGTAATCAGACAGATCCCAGCTCATGACGATGTCCTTTCGTGTCGTGCGGTACTGATGTGGGAGAGGCGGGCGGCCCGCCGAGCATGTCGGACGTGATGCAGCGGCGGGCCGCGTCGCCGAGACGCAGCTCTGTCGGCTGATGCCTCCGGAGTCTGCGGGTGAGGGCGGCGTGCTAGGGCTCCGTCACCAGGCGCAGCTGTCCGAGGGGCGACCACACCTTCAAAGGCTCGTCGCTGAAGCAGTCGAAGCGGTGCGAGGCAGACCGCTGCCGCACCCCGGCGCTGGATTCCTTGTCGAGTTCGACGAGCGCCTTGTCGACGCCCCGTCCGCGCTTGACCTGCTCCACCGTGCCACGGCAGCCGTTGTAGTAGGCGGGGCGGCCGGGGAGCATCTCCACCACGGCACCCGGCTCGATGGTGGCCGCGCGACGGTTCTTGCAGGCGCGTTCAATGGTGTTGAGATCTTCGGGTTGTGCCTGCTGGATGAAGGTGAGCAGAGTGTCCAAGGACGCCATGGGGCTCCTTCCAATGGGGGGATGGTGAGTGTTCGGGCGTGTGGTCGGCGTGCCCGGCCAGAACCACCGCTCTTTGCATTAATAATCTTAGCGCGATTATGGGCCATGTGGGGTTGGCCGTCAGAGCCGCAGATGGTGCGGCACCGATAGGGAGGGAAAGCCGCGGTGGAAGGGCGAATGCCGCTGTTTGCGGCCACGTCGGCGCGCTGCGCTGCGCTGTGACCTAACGCTGACCTGGCGCTGGCCCGTTGCGGTGGTGGCCGGACAGCGTCAGGGCCGAGATGCGGGTGGGGCTGGTCCGGCGGGCTACTTGTCGGTCGGCGCGTCTCTGGACATGCTGGCTCGCCTCGGTGTCCGTCCACGCCCAATCCTGACGTGGTCCCAGAAGTTATCGAGTTCTGCCCGGGGCCAGAGCGGGGCTCCCCGGTGGTTGACGTTGCTCGCCTTCCAGAGCGCTTTCAGGTGGGGGTGGTCGGCGTACTGGATGACGGTCATGTCCGCAAGGCCGCGCAACTGGGCGAACTGGTAGAGGGTGATGAGGGAGTCCGGTCCGGGCTGCCTTTCGACAGGAGCGCGGCGCATCAGGTAACGCACGACCGGCTCCAGCGGATAGACCGCCTTGCGCAGCGATGATGGGAAGTCGACGTCCGGATCCTTACCCCAGCGGGTGATCGTCGTGGTGTCCACTCCGGCCAGCGTGGCGGCACCCCTGGTGGTGATCTCGTCGTCATCGATCTTGTAAGGGCCCGCCTGCTCGCGGGCCACACGCCGAGCGTTGCCCAGGTGCGCGGCGAATATGAACTGCTGGACCTCTGCCAGAGGAAAGACCCCGGCACGCAGCGGTTCGGGAAAGGCGGGTTCATTTGTCCAGTGGGAGAGCGCGGACGGGGATACCCGGCCGAGCGCTGCGATACCCGCTGTGGTGATGTCGTCGGGGCCGAGCGGTGATTCACCGGCATGTGCCTGAGCGACACGTCGCGCGTACTCCAGATCGCTTTCCACATCCTCATTGTGCCGGGCGTCCGGCATCGTGACGTCGGGCGGGCGGCACTGCCGTCTGGGGGCGGCGCTCGTGGCGATCGTGTGTGTGAGCAGCTTGTGGGTCATGGTTCCTCGAACGCTCGGCGGCTCCAGGGCCGCGATCAGAGCAGAGGGCTGCGGCGCTGGCCGTCTGGGGCGACGGGGCCAGCGGCGCAGCAGGTCAGGCGGCTGCCTCGCGAGCGGCGCCCTGGGGGATCTCGGTACGTCGGCAGGCCCATGGGGAGCAGCCGGGCGGATCCTCTTCGAAGGCGGCGACATCGAGATCGATCTCACCTTGGCGCATCGCCCACTCCTTGGCGGTCACCACGTCGAGGGGGGCTTCTTCGAGCGGCACCCGCGATCGGTGGAGGTAGGCTTCGCCGTCCAGTTCGGTGCCGGCGGCGGGATGCCCGTTCCGGATCTCGTGGTCGAAGGCGACGGCGTCGAGGAAGTCCTCGGGCCGATTGTTGCGAATGTCTCTCCACCTTTGGTTGCCGTGGAAGGGGCAGCCGATGCAATCGCTGGGAGGGACGTTCTCGAATCCGTTCTCCTTGAGGATCTTGCCGCAGTCCTGTCGGGTCAGGCCCATTTGGACCAGGGGGTAGAAGAGTTCGAGATAGCGGGGAAGCCCTTCGCTGTCCTTCATGCGGCGCGCTTCGTCGGCGCTGATGCCGATGTCTTGGAAGGCATGCCGCCCGGCTGGCACTCGGCCGATGTTGCCGTCCCCGCTGATCGGTGCGCCCAGTGCTGCGCGCACCCCCGCCATGATGGGTTTGATCTTGTATTCTTCGGTGCACTGTCTCCTGAGGATCTTTCGTGTGCCATTACGGCCCATCACGTGCAGCGGCATGGTGGCGTAGTGGCCGCTGGTGCGCAGCGCGTCATCACGGATGTTACCCGCGCTGACTCTCAGCAGCGGGATACCGGCGTCCGCGGCGAAGGCTTCCAGCCGATCAAGGTGGGTATAGGTGAGATGGCTCTCCCAGCCTGGATCGGCGAAGATCATCCCGTCGTAGCGGGGGATGATATCGGGAGCGAGTCTCAGGGCGGAGATGATCGCCAATGTGGTGGACTGCCAGCCTGCTCCGCAACTCAGGAATCCAAGCGTCTTTCCCTCGGCGGCTTTGTCGCGCAGTCGTTCGAGGCTAGCCGGGGGCAGGCCCGCGAGTACGACGTCACAGGGCTCCTTTCGGGTAAATCCCGCGGGGTGGGTGAGGCGAGTGCCGGTCGCCGCACACTATTTGACTTGCTTATGCATGATTATGAGTGTGTGCTGTGCACGAGAAGTACCGGCACCATGCTGCCTGGAGCCTTGGCGGGTCGGCGAAACGCAGCGGCGTCATGGCGGCAGAGGGGCGCTGGTCGGATGCCAGACATGACAGCGGCGCCCCCCTTGGGCGGGGTCGCCGGAGAAGCTGTCGGTCGAGCGTGCTCAGTCGGCGGTGGCGTCCTCATCGAGCGGCGCGGCGCGGCCTAGCCGCTGCCGGGCACCGTGGTAGTGGCTGTCGAGGAGGTCCCAGGCGAGGTCGGCGGCGGGTGCGGTGAACGCAACGCTGACGCCATCGGTGGATTCGACAAGGTGGAAATCGGGATGTTCGATGCGTTCAAGCACGGGGCGCAGCTTGCCGCTCCACCAGCGCAGCACTCGGCCCGGGCTGCCCGGCTCGGTGGCCAGGCGGCCGAGGGAGATGCTTCCTGGCCCGGAGGTGAGGGCGCGCGCGAAGTCGAGACACATATATCCGACGACCGCGGGCGGAAGGGCGTGGGCGGGATGCAGGTGGATCTGGCTCTTCTCCTCTACCGAGATGGCGTTGAGCAGGGCGAAAGGGCGGGTGAGTTGATCCTCCAATGACACGCGGGACTGCTCGAACTCTCCGCCGCTCGCGGTGTACATGCGCACCAGGCAGTACACGTCGCGCTCGACGATCTTGTCGGTCGGATTCCAGCCGGCCTCGCGCGCATTCCGCGAGATCCGCTGGCACAGTTCGACGCGGGTGGTTCGCGCGAAAGGATGGTGAAACGCTTCCCAGAAGGCCGGGACCAGGCATGACGGGCGCAGAAGCCACCAGTGGAGAAGCCACAGACTGCTCGCGTCCTCCAGATAGGGATCGGCTCCGTCGTCGGAGAAGAGCCAGTGGGCGCGATCGGTGAGATTCACCTGGTGCGGTCCACCCTTCGTGCCGTTCGGTGTCTCATGTGTGAGCTTGAACGCGCGCATCCAAAAGCGCAGAGACTGAACCTGGCTGTGACCGATGCCAAGAGTAATGGGGGCGTCCTTGCGGATAAAGGCCATCGGGTCCTCCTGCAAGGCGAGGTATGCCTTGTGGAGCCAGCCCATCTTCGGCGGGTTAGAGCCGTGGCGGGCGAAGGTGGGCTGGCAGGAGGCGGCCAGTGGGGTCGAGGCCGAGAGCGGTGTCGCCTCTTCGGCGAAGAGTGCCAGCTGGTCTGCGGCTGGTGCGCAGGAAGGGGGCGACGCAGCGCCTTGCGGGCTCATGGGTCTCCTCGAATCAGGGAAGGGAGGGACGGGATCGGTGCAGAGTGCGACCCCTGCTGGAGGTCTCGATGTACATAATGTACTTGGAAATACATGTTTTATGTGATGGTGAGGCTCGCCTCTCTGAGAGCCGGCGACGAGGCGCCGCGTCCGGCCCTAGACTGAGGGCCAGCAGTCACGCGAGGACTTCTTGCTCCTGGCGGGATTTGTGGGTGAAGTAAGGGCCGGCGGATCGTGCCAACCCAGAGCGTGCGCGCTCGGGAGGTCCGCCGGCCGCCCCATGTTGCTGGCGTGGCATCCAGCGAACTCGACGCGGCGGCATGATCCCAACAGCCGAGCAAACCGAAAACGACTGGCTCTCAGTGCAACCGCAGACGTACGCTCGACCTTGCCGCGCCGAGGAAGCCTCAGGGAGGGCACCCTGCCTCACGCGGCTCCAATCGTTCACGCGACGTCGGCGTGGCGGGTGCGCGCCGCACCGACTGCCGGACGTCGATGCCAGGGGTTGCGACAAGTGGTGTGATACACGGCCAACCCGCCGCCGCGCGGCGAACGGCGCGCGATCGCCGACGGTGCACGAGTTCGACGCCCGTCCCGTTCTCTCGCGTGCACCTTCCGAGCCGCCCGGCGCCGCCCGGCCCCTGCAACGAAGGAGCCGGGCCGGGTCCGATGCCGGTCTATTCCGTCACGAACGCGTACTTGAAAACCTCAGGTGGCAGATCACGGTCCATCCGCCAGACGAAGGTGATGGGCTGCTCCCCCTTGTGCGACACGTAGCGCATCGTCCCGGCGTAGGTGTAGGGCGGGGCGCCCAGGCCGGTGTCACGCTTGGTCCGGCGGATGAACAGATGGACCGTCGAGTGGCCGTTGATGTAGCGGTGAGCGGGCGCCGCCGTGGCGCGGAGCCTGCCCTGGGACTGCCATTGGAAGTCGGTCTCGCTGATCGCGTGATCGTGGTAGCGGGTGGTTTCGGAGTAATCTCCCTCTGCCTTCTCGATAGTCACGAAGAACACGTCCGCCCGGTGCTCAGGGAAGTACTTGACCCCTTCGACCACGAAGGCGGGGCGGTCGAGGCCAAAGGCGGCCAGGGCCTCGTTTGGGTGCGGCTCTCCCTCAGTGAGTGCCTGAGCTGGGCTTTTGTAGACATGACTGTTTGATCCAGGAACCGCCTTTTACTGTGAGTGCAGACCCGTGAGGCGGTGGTGACGATGAGCTCGTTGCTCGAGGAACTAGCACGGCGCGAAGCCGCTGCCCGCCGGCGAATCGAGGAGATCCGCGAGCAGATCGCCGCGCTCACCTCACAGATGCAGGACGAGCAGGACCGCTTGTCACGGCTGACGATCACACGGGAGACCGTCGAGGAAATCCTGGGCGAAGCGGCCCAACTGCTCGATGAGCCCAATGGACAGGCCGAGGCCGCCGACGCGGCCGGCAACGCGCCGTCGAAGCAGCCACCGGTGCTGGGTGTGGTGACGGTGCCGCACTGGCAACCCGGCATGAATACGGCGGTGCTGCCGCGCGCGTACCGGGACGCGGTGGAGATCATGGCCGATGCCGGGCGGGCGATACGGGCCGGGCAGATCGCGGTGGCGATGGGACTGCCGGATGAGGCCGCCAAGCGGGAAGGGCTGCGCTCCAAGCTGAAGCGGCTGGTGGAACGCGGCTGGGCGAAGGAAGAAGGGCCGGGACTGTTCACGGTGACCGATCCGGTGGCCCGCGAGATGGCCGGGCAGGATGGCGTGGCGTCACGAGACGCAATCGCGTCGTCACCGGGCGGGTGATTGTGGCGGGGCTCTCCCGCCGTCAGGTTCGAAGGTGCCACCCAATCGACCCCGACGAAGGAAGAGCCCTGTGCAGGCACCGTACGACACCGAGGCCACCGCTGACGTCTTTGCGAAGGCGAAGAACACATTCAACTGGCTCATCGGACACCTCACCGACGCGCAGACCGGGACGCTTGCCCATAACCGCCTGGAGGAGACCATCACCGAGCAGGGCCGGGAGCTGCAGCGCCTGCTGCTGCAGGCCCACCTTGACCTGCGCGCGCTGCGCGAGCTGGAGCAGGTACGCCACGCCCGCCACCAGGACGGTGGCGCCGCGGAGGTGATCGGCGCGGACGGGGTGCCGCGGCGGCGGGTGGAGCTCGGGCACCACCGCCTGCTCGCCACGGTGACCGGGACGGTGACGGTCACCCGGTGCGCGTGGCGGGCCCCTGGCGTCCGCAACGTTTATCCGGTGGATGCGGCGTTATCGCTGCCGGCGGTGCGACACTCGGCCGGGCTGGCGAAGCTCGCGGTCATCGAGACGGTGCGCGGCTCGTTCGACGCCGCCCTGGCGGCGATCACCACACGGTGCGGTCAGGTGATCGGCAAACGGCAGATCGAGCAGCTGGTCGCCCAGGCCGCGGCCGATGTCGACGCCTTCTACGCCGCGCGAACCGTGCTGCCGTGCACGGCGTCCACGGTGCTGGCGATCAGCGTGGACGGCAAGGGCATCGCGATGCGCCCCGAAGCGCTGCGGCCCGCGACCGCGAAGGCCGCCGCCCGCGCCCGAGCCACGTTCCGGACGCGGCTGGCGGCCGGGGAGAAACCGGCGCGCAAACGGATGGCGACGCTAGGGGTGGTCTACGACGCTGAACCGGCGCCGCGGCGGCCGCACGATGTGATCGCCGTCCCGGGCGGGCGATCCGGCCGGCGCCTGCCACGGGGCCGGCCGAACGCGACGCGCAAGTGGCTGTGTGGCTCGGTCGTCACCGGCCCCGGCCCTGTGATCGCCAAGGTGTTCGATCATGCCGAGGCCCGTGATCCCGCGCATGCCCGTCCCTGGGTCGTGCTGGTCGACGGGGCTCGCCACCAGCTCGACCTGATCATCGTCGAAGCCGCCCGGCGCCGCATCCGCGTCCACATCGTGATCGATTTCGTGCACGTGCTGGAGAAGTTATGGGCTGCTGCGTGGAGTTTGCACCCGCCCGCGGCGCCGGCCGCGGAGGACTGGGTCGCCGGGCATGCCCTGGCCCTGCTGGCCGGGCACACCGGCCAGGTCATCACCACGCTGAGGGCGCAGGCCGCCACAGCCGGCGCGCAGCACCGTGACGGCATCGACGCGTGCATCCGCTATCTGTCTAACAACGCCGGGCATCTGCGGTATGACCAGGCGCTGGAGGCGGGATGGCCGATCGCGACCGGGGTGATCGAGGGCGCGTGCCGTCATCTGATCGCCGACAGGTTCGACCTGGCCGGGGCACGGTGGGGCCTGGCCGGGGCCGAGGCGGTGCTGAAGCTCCGCGCGCTGGTCGCCAACGGTCATCTGGAGGAGTACTGGACTTTCCATCTCGCCCGGCAACACGAGCGTGTCCATCAGACCGGCTACCAGGACGGATACGCCCTTACGGCTTGATCGCTTCAGTCGCTCAGGAGGAGCCGCACCCATCGATGGTTTGGATCAGCGGCCGGTCTCGTCCTGGCTGGGCGCGGGCGAGGTGACACTCTGATTCAGGACACGGTGGCGATGGGGCCGTCGAGATGGGTGCTGCAGGTGCGCCAGTCCCCACCGGTGGGTGAGAGTGCAACTGAGGCGGTGCGGCCTGCACCAGGTAATGTACTGAAAATCATGGCGGAATAATGGGTCATGCGAGCGGGTTTCGGGTTGGACCGACAGAGGGGTCGACCGGGGTGGGGTCCGGTTTGGCCAGTGACTGAGCGGTTGATGGCGCACGCTGCCACTGCAGTGAATGCTGCGGTTGGCCACGTGTCGCGGTCAGCGGTGCTGCCGGGTGATGACAAGTCGCCTGAGCATCTTCAGACGGGTGGCCGAGCTCGCGGCCTGCGACCCTGGCAAGGTGATGGGGCGTCGTCTACCGGCTGCCGGACCGTGGTGCCGGGATCACCCTGCGGAGGCTTCCGAGACCGTGGCGGGGGTTTGTCTCGCCTTGGCGACGAGTCGGCTGGCGGTGGCCTGACTTGCGCTGACGATGCTGGCGACTTCCTTCAAGGTCACTTCTCGCTGCTCACGAGTTGCGTTGTCCAGCACCTGGCGAACCAGCTCTACACGTTGCTGGTGCAGGAGGTCGCGTTCGCTGGGGCGCCGCGGTCGACTGTCCGACCTACCGCGGGGACGCCCTGCGCCAGCACCCCTCCCTGGTCGCCGGAAGCCCGTGATGGCAACTCGTGACCAGTGCCGTGTCTCACACACGATGACGGTGTGCTGAGGTGCGTAGCCCTCGGCCACGTTCTTCAGCCAACGCGCAGGGCTGATGCCCCAGACCCGGGCCGCTTCCCGTGCATCCAGCAGATCCTGAGGGTCGTCGGTGGACGGCACTGGCGGCACCTCCCGCCCAGCGAGGTAAGCGGTGCACTGGTCAAGGTCCCACAACCGCTTGCGGGTCGCGTTCACGGGCTGTGGCAAGCGGGGATCGGTGAAGAGCCCATGCCGTCGTGCCGTTCTGGGGCTCATACCGGCGAGTGACGCGAGTCCATCGGCGTCAATCACCGAGCGACCTGCCCGGATCAAGCTTGCCCCCATTTCTGAGCTGCACCGACGCCCACATAGACCGCGCGCGCTGCCGATGCCGACTGCTGTTGGCAGTTTAGCGAAGGCGGGCTCTTGCAGCGCTGTACGGAGTAACGGATCGATCAGAACAGGTCACTGCGATGTGGGCTGGCTGTGCTCCGACTTACCGCAGGGGCGGTGTATGGATGCACATCAGAGGGCTGATGGTATGCCTAGCGCAATCTGGTCACCAGTAGCAACCTGTCTCGCATGGGTGCGGAGAAGCTTTCGTAACGTTGGGTAAGAGCGACGGGCTCCGCCGAGTGCAGCGGAGCCCGTCGCCGACCCCCGCGCTGCCTGCGGGAGAAACGTCAGGTAGGGAGCGCACCTCGGGCGAACCTACGACCAGGTGGGAAGTTTCCGGCAGGACCGGCATCGTCCTGAGCCATCGGGCGCCGCGCTGCCGCATCCGGACAAGCAGCGCCATTGCCAGCGGCCATCACGGGAAACTGCGGCCAGGACGCTGGCCACGCTGTGCTCGCCGAACGACTGGCAAGAGTGAAACACGTCCTCCACCGCGCCTTCGTGATCGTTGATGACGCGATTGGTGATCGTCCAGTTCCCGGCGTTGTCCCAGAACAAGGCCGCGCCATCGAAAGCTGGCGCCGGAGGGCAGTTATGGCGCCAACCGCTGTAAGGTTCGGCCAGGGGGATGTTGTGGGCGTGGTCTGCAGAGGCGTTGCCAGCGGTCAGATGGTCGTCAGCCAGGCCATGTGCATCGAGATCGGCAACCAGAACCCATCGCAGGGTGATGGAGCCGCAGAATGGCGCGGAGATGATGCGCACGGGTCCGTCATGCGTGGCGGTGTAAGGATGGCCATGCTCCTCCAGAGCGGCAGCGACGGTTTCCATCCACTCCGCGCGCTCACGCGGAACGGTGTGGGTCAGATGAAGGGGCAGCGCCGCCGTTGGCAACCTCTGCAGGAACTGGGCCAGCTCATAGAACTGGTGGAGCTGTGGCGGGGAAGAGGGTTCGGACACGGGGAATCACTCCTACTGCCGGGGGAAAGATAGGGAGCCAAACCAGCGGATCGCTCGCCTGCCGCCTCGTTGCCACCGTTTCCAAGCTGCACGATGAACAAGCAGTAAGCGGGTGGTGGCTGTCCCGCACTCAAAGATGAGACGCTTTTCCCATACTTGTGAGAAGCGAAGGTGCGTTTCGTGCCTTCCGCATATGGCGCGAGCGTATCCGTCTTTCATCTTGGCTGTACGTGTTCCAGGTAAGGAATTCTAAGGGGCTGAAGAGTTCTCGTGCGGATGCGCTGATCTGCTAACTATTACATGAGACGCCTTCGCGGCTTACGTAGGTGGGCGAGATACTCTATTTCTAATCGAGGCTTGCCACTCGCTTAGTCGACGGTTACCTTGCCGCTTCTTAAAGTGCGGAATGTTGTTGGCTGCCATGCCTACGGGTGCGGGGCCGATTACCGCAAGCAGATCATTCCCTCTCTGTGAATGGAAGCCCGCCGCGGTGATGTCCTCCTCGGTAGGAAAAACATCAGCCACACGGTCCACCCGTGGATTCAATAGACTGTCTTCACGCCCTCCCATCGAATAGACGAACAGGAAGTTTGATGGCTGGTCGGGCTCGACCATCTCCTTGAAGAGGATCACTTCCTTGGTGTAGCAGTAGAAGCGGACCTGTGGGCATGCTCGCATGATGCGTATCCAGGCCGCAAGGTAGTCCCGGCTGAGAAAGTCGCCGGCGTCATGGATCCTGACCCATTTACCTGCGAAGCGGCGGGTGCTGAGTTCGTTGCGCATGGCGCGCTCCCAGCCTTCTAGATCTTCGATCACAAAGGCGAGATTCGCTATATGCCGTCTCCTTACGCTCGGGATATTGTAGGTGCCCTGCAAGGCATAGCAAATCTGGGCGCATACCCCAGCGGCCGGGCAAGTTTTGATAGTGCGGCCATCGGGAAGGCGCGCTGCCAAGGCTGGCAGTGACCAGTTGAAGACTCCGATTTCCTTGAGGCGAGAATTCTGAGTTAGCAGGGGATATGGCCGATCGCTCGACTCAAGATCGAAAGCGGTGAGTTGCATCGGATCTATTCCGCTCATGCCAATCTCCGTGGTTGGTAATCGGCGCGCAAGAAGGCATGCCAGTTGAGGGCGGCGCGCCCTTTGCTGCTGATGTTCCACTCGTCGTAGTCGTGACCACGGGCGAAGATGGGTTCCCGCTCGGCTAGCCACTTGCGGGTGTTGGGTTTAGCCCAGTGAATGCCGCCGCCCTCGGAGGCGGATTCGAGTGCCGCGCGTTGCGCGAGGCTGAGGGGACGAGGCATATCGCTCTTGATCATTGTGGCTTCTGGCATCTCGGTGGTTGGGGGTGATGCCGTCGGGCAGGTACCCGGCGGCCGGGGCGGTCAGTTTCCGTGCGAGCAGCGACTTTGTGCCGGGGGCTGCTTGGGGATGATGCTGAGGTGGCCAGGGCGGTTTGCCGCTTGGCCTCTCCCTCGCGGTCTCAATAGTCGGCGGGCTCTGGCGTCTGGTGATGTCGGACTCGTTCAGGAGGTGGCGCATCGCCGGGTCTGCGACGTCATCGTCGCCGTGAAGCCGTGATCAGCTCTGCGATCACGGAATTCACAGAATCTCCCACTCTTCGCTTGTGGCGTTGCGGTAGCGGATCTCCGCTGACCCGGTATCGGCCCGGGCCCAGTCGAGGGGAGCAAACCACAGAGCACTGCCCTCCTCCCCCGCCGGGACAATGATCCGTCCGGTGTAGTCGAGCTCGCCGTCGCCGTCATAGAGCTGGAAAGGCGCGCCCTCTCCGCGCGAAAGGCGTGCATCGAGGTCGGTCTTCTCGTCGGGGCTGCCGACCATGTAACGGCGGTTGGTGTACGTGCCGCCGCAGTGGTCCGCGGTGATGATCCAGCCATATGGCCTGGCCATCGTTATCTCCTTCGCTAGTTGCTGGGTGGCAGGGGGCGAAACAGGCCCCCTGGCCATACGTGCGAGATTTTTTGCGGGATTGGGTGGCGATGCACTCATCGACCCTGCACGCTGGCGGCGGTTGTGTGAGCCGCGCTCGCTGCTGATGGCCTTTAGCTGCGGGCTTGTAGAGATGCGCGTGCGGCCGGGCGGGCTGTGCAGCAGCCTTAGCTGGCCGATGGACGAAGCGGTCTCCGGCTGCGCTCCATGATGAAGCCAAGACCTGGCCCAACCGGAGACAGAGGTGTTACGAGTGCCACTCGCCGTTGGATGTCGAACACGTTCTCTCGTTCAACACTGGTGAATATAGGACATTGTGGTGATGTTGTGGGCTTACGTGGGCTTGGTCGGTTGGTCAAGGCTGGCCCTGATCCACGACCTCGTAGGCGTAAGCGGTCCGCCAGTTCGGAATTCGGAAGCGCAAGTCGCTGCCTTGGATCCGGAACGTCGACCTGGCCACGAAGAAGAACGTGTCGCGCTCGTGGCCATCACTGAACGATGCCGCGGTGATCGACTTCGATCGACTGCGCGCGACTGTCGCCGGCCCGTGCCCTGGCGGCCGACGCCGACATCCTGGTCCTGCGCGATCCGGCGACGGACGTGGACGCGGTCCCCGAACAGCTCATTGCGCGCAACGTCACGGAGTTACGCCGGGGCCGCACCATGATCGTGAGCACCAGCAGTCCGGCGCTGCTCGACGCTGCCCGCGTCGGCCTTGGCGCTGCGGAGACGACGCATTCCGCCGTGCCCAGGTTTCTCGACAACACCGCCAGGCTGGGCGCAGCCTGAGAGGATACATGAGACCACCGAGCTGCTCTGAAATGCTGAGGGAGATGGTCGGGCGATCGTTGCCTGCGGCCCCCAAGTCAGCTTTCGAGGTGATCATCAAAGGGCTGCTACGGTAGCGTTCAAGGTATTTGCAATCACGGACCTTACGATGGAGCGAAATGGACCCCGGAATCTCAATTACCGGCCGGATGGAGCAGTTCTCCTGGTCAACGAAAGAATCAGTGGGCTATGAAGCCGCTATCGAGGCTGCCAATCACCTCATCGGCGCTTATACCGCACGGATTGCGCAGCAACAAGCCCACGAGAAGCCGGATCATTCATTGATCAGTGAGCTGCAGCAAGCCCGCACTGGTGTGGTGCACTCCCGTGACACGCTTGTGGCCCATGACAGCGATCAGGTAGCAGCCCAGCGTGCCATATTCAATGTCCAGTTGGCTGAACTTGAGCGGCGTGCGGAATGACCGAAGCGCAATCCGGTGGATATATTCTGTCCGAACGCGAAAGCGAAGATATCTTCCGATCGGCCATAGTGCCGACCGAGTTGTCTCGAGGGGCGCGCCAAGACGTTCCCGTGGTTGTCTACATCGCCGGCCAGCAGGGATCCGGAAAGACGCGCACGACCGCCTCCATCATGGAGGCGCTCGCCCAGCGGGGTGGTGCCAGCCTGGTCAACAGCGACTACTACAAGCCCTACCATCCTGCCTATCACCACCTGATGACCACCGCCGACCAAAACATGGCGGCCCATTTAGGACCCGACGGGCAGCGCTGGTCTCGCAAAGCTGAGGCATACCTTCGCCAACAGCGCGTCGACGTGGTCATTGAAACCACCATGCAAAACCCGGACTACTTCCGCGACAGCGTGCGACAATATCGGCAATACGGCTACAAGGCCGAAGTCGCTTTTCTGGCCGTGCCAGAAGCGCTCAGCAGACAAGGCATCCTGCATCGCTACGCTGAGCAGGTAGCCGACCGTGGACACGGCCGCCTCACGGATCCTGGCAAACATGAGCGCTCTTACCGTGGGATCCTGGCTACCGCCGACCTTATTGACGCCCAGCACCTGGCGGACACTGTGGTGGTCCTGCGGCGAGGCAACACCATCCTCTACGCCAACCACGTCGAACAGAACATGTGGGCCTCTGGACCTGCTACACGTGCCGCTATCGAAGTTGAACGATCACGCTCCTGGACCCCCGACGAGGCTCGGCAATTCTGGCAAATCCAGAACCATCTGAGCATCTGGCTGGGATCTGGCTGGCGGAGCGAACTCGACGCCGTCGGCGCACTCACCCCCCAATCTGCACAGGACTCCACCATCCTCGCCGCAGGGCTTCTCACGCCACAAGAGCGCACACCCTCACGTGCTGCAGCAGCGAGCGCCCAGACGAGCACCACACAGGAGTCCTCTCGACCGCAGCCCTATCAGGCTCCTGCGAGCGCGTCCGCCGACGCGACCCGGGAGGCGCATCCGAGACAGAGTTTCCGATGCCTTCGCATCCGCAGGCGGGCAGTGCAGCGTGCCGACTTGGGGCACATGTTCACCGCCTCAACGTCCGGTTCTCCGGCTCAGGGAGGTGGCTGGCGTGTGCTGAGCGCTTCGGCCATGAACGGCGCATGCGTGGATTGCGTGCGCCGCCCGAAGCGGTACACACCCATAATGGGTGTGAACGCGCACCCGGGTCCCCTCTGGCTGTACCTCTGTCTTTCCCCCGTGTGGCCGCGCGTTGTCCCGTCCGGCCTGACGTCCGCACTATGTCGTCCATATGACGTTCGAGGTCGCTCGGGTCGGTGGTTTCCTCGGTGTCTTCGTCGAGAGAGGGACAGCATGCCGAGGCCGATTCGCCGCGTGCGCTCTGTGCCGCTGGCTGACCGTGGTCCATGAAGACGTTCGACGGCAGGGAGAAGAGCTTCCTGCCCGAGCCGATCCTGCACCGCGTCAAGGCTCCCTACTCAGTGACCCAGGACGTGGGCTATGAGCAGGCGCTCCGCGGGGCTGCGCGAGGTCGCCAGCGGTAAGGGGGGTCCGCCGGCCTGTGTAAACCCGTCCCAGAGCAGGTGCGTGGCCATCCCGGCAAGCAGCGCCGCCACCACCGCCCCGGGCGCTGGCCGCGGTGCATCGGGTAGTCGGGCGCGCAGCCCGGCGAGGGCCAGCGCGGCCAGCGGTGCCCATACCACCTGGTGGAACAGCACCAGCAGCATCGCGCCCGCTGGTACCCCCAGCAGCGGCGGCCCCCATCATGCGTGCGTGCTCGCCGACGAGAACGGCATCGGGAGGTAGTACGGCAGGTCGGACACCATCGCTCCGACCGCCAGCGCCGACGGCGGCAACCACCGGCGCACCGGCATGATCGCCGCGACATGGCTCAGCGTGAATGGCACCCTCCATTAGCGGCACTCGCCGCCCGGACGATGATCTATATTTTCCATTTGTGGCACCCGCCTGTGTCTTGCGCCCCATGCGTCGGCTCGGCCGCCGCCTCGCCGCGCGGTTGTCACCGCGGGCCAACTCGCGCATCTCCGACAGCACCTCAGGTCGGCCGCCCGCGCCGTTGGGCTGTGGCCGGGCGGTCGGGGCCCTTCGGGACAGATGAGTAGCCAGGCGGTGCAAACCCGTCATGGTCGCCATGGGCAGGAAGTTCTCGCGGGACGTTCGGATCGGTGCGCAGGCGGTCAAACCGGTCGAGCAGGATGCTGAAGGCGATCCGGTTCTCCAGCCGGGCCAGGGGCGTCCAGGCAGAAGTGGATGCCGCGGCCGAAGGCGAGGTGTCGGTTGGGGGTCGCGATCTGGGTCGAAGACGTCGGGGCCTGTGAGTTGCACGACCTTCAGAAGATCGTGCAACTGGCTGATCTGCGCGAGGTCGACGGGTGAGGCGTCGACCGGTTCGCTCGCCCAGGCCAGGGCTGCCGACACGGTGACGGTGCGCTGCCCGGCCCGATCGAGCCGATCGGCGAAGGCCATCAGCATCCGGCCCTCGCCTTTCAGCTGATAACCCAGCGAACGGCGCATGGCCAAATAGTCCTCGACACGGGCCCGCATCATCATCGGGATCACCGGCATCGTCTCGGGGACCGTCATCGAGGATCTCGACGCGGAAAGGCAAGATCCTGCGCTGGTGCTCGGCTTCCGTCCTCACCACTGCCTGCCCGCCCGCAGGGGGTACGCCTCCGACAGCGCGCGGGCGACCGTGGCCAGCCGCGGCGCCCATACACAGCCCCGCTTGTCGCTCATCAGGAGCGCCTGCTGGGGGATGTCGTCTCCACCGCGGTGGCGGATCACGTGCCACAGCCCACCGTCGCGATCTGCCGCTGCTAGGCACCGCTAGTCGTGCCCCTCGCCCGCCTCCGGGTAAGCCCACTCATGCAGCAGGCCCACGGCCAGGAACTCGTGGTCGGCCAGGTGGACGTCGAGCCGTGCCGGGTTGTCGGCCAGCAGACGCAGGTCGTGCTCGACGTCGCCGGTCGCGCCGGGTGCCCGCATGCCGGGGGCGTCGATGAACACGCTCCACTCCCACGTCCCGACAAACCGGGTGACCGCGTCCGGGCTAACAGGACTGGCGCAGATGAGCAGCAGCCTGATGGGCTCGTCGCACCAGGCGCGCTCGCTGTGGTGGCTCTGCTCGGCGGCGATCAACCGTCCGCCGAGCCTGTTTCGTTTGGTGCCATGCATGATGTCTCCTTCACAAGGGTGGGGTTCGGGCTACTGAACCCGGACGGCGTTGCCCGATTCGGGCGGAAAGCCCAGGAGGAGCGTTCGGCGTCCCGGTCGGGTGGCCGTCGGGGCGCGACGCCGAGGTGTGCTCGCGTCGGACGAGCCGGCGCGGGCGATACGGCTCCCCTACTCACTCAGCGCGAACTTCGGGATGATGATCTGCCGCCGGGCGATGGGAACGACGGATCCGAGCTCATCGCCCTCCAGCGTTACGGCGGTCCAGATCTCGCCGTCACCGGTGGGATTGTGCTGGCGACACCAGTCGAGCACGTCTCGGTCGACGTTCGGGATAGCGGCCAAGGGCAAGAGGCGCGCAGCCCCCACCTTCTCCCTTTGGCCCTTGAGGATCGTCAGAGTGAGCCTGACGGCAGGAGTGGCGATCCGGACCCCGCACACGCAGCCGAAGAGGGATTCCTGCCACAGGTCCTCATCCGGTTCGACCACCCAGTCCGCGTTTCGATCAGCCAGGACAGGCATGAAGCCTTCGGCGTCGGCGGTGTTCCCGCATCTGCAGATCAGCCGCTCACCTCGATCCAGCCGGGCCGCGCGGGGCTCCTCGGTGGCATCGTCCACACGGATCGGCGTGATCGTCTCGTACCAGATCGTCCAGTCCCACCCGGCCGGCAGATCGAACTCGGCCTGTGCGAGCGGTGCGCGGGCGCCGGTCTCCACCGTGCCCGGCGTGATGGCGACCCAGATGTCGGCTTCGCCCGGGGCCGGTGTGTGAGCGGCGATCCAGGCGATCATGATCGGCGGCAGATCCTCCATCTGGTCGGGCGTGCGAGCCCAGGTGGTGATCGTGTCGCGCTCGCCCCTCAGGACTGTGGCGACCAGATGGTGCGAGGGGCGGCAGTCGATGCGCAGGTCGCAGTAGGCGCACGCCCAGGTGCCATCCCATTCCGGGTTGGGGCCGTCGAGGAGCATGACGCCGGTGCGGCGATCGGCGGTGGCGAAGTGAACGTCGCGGCCAGGGCCGTTACCGCAGCCGCAGTAGAGCTCGTCACTGGCGAGGATGAAGACCTCACCCTTGCGCGGGCGCGTGGTGTAGGGCAGCAGAACACGACGAGGAACGAGAAAGCGGTCGTCGGTTTCGGACATGGCAGTCTTCACTGGGGCCTCCTGAGCGCGGGGATTGGAGCAAGGCGGGCTACGCGCTTGCGCGGGAATGGGTGTCGACTGATTGGTCGGTCGAGCTTGCGCCGCCGGGCTCGTGGCGGGCGTTCAGGTGAAGCGCGGCGGGGCAGGCGACAGGCCGGCGTGCCGCTGGGGCGGGCCCACTGCGGCACGCCGGATGGGGATCACGGTTGCGACTCGCTCCCGTCGACGAGTTCGACGGCGTCGGCGTCGCGGTTCTGGAGCCTGCTGGTCGGCGTCCGGGCCGTGGTCAGTACTCGTGCGAAAGCTGAGTGAGCGTGGCGGCGATGGCCTGGATGGTCGCCCTGTGTGCAGCGCTCTCGTCGTGGTCGGGCTGGAGGCCGACTTCCCTCATGGCGGCCGGCCCCATGGGGTTGTCGGCCTTGTCGACGAGGGCGGCCCTGGCGGCGGCGAAGTCGGCGAGCGGCGGCTCACCGTAGTGCCTGACGCCGTCCTGGTGGCGCCTGGTGGCGTGCAGCATCTGCTGCAGGGCCGCGGTGGCGCGGTGGACCCTCGGGTCGGCTGTCGCGGATGGTTCCGGGAGCTCGCTGAGGATGCCCGTGCCGCGTTCGTAACGGACCAGGACGTCCACCAGGTCGTTGCGCTGCAGGATGAGTTGAGTCGCCAGCACGTCGCCGGGCAGGGCGAGCGCGCGATGGTGCAGGTAGTAGACGTAGCCGATGATCAGCTCGTGCAGCGTGATCGCTGGTGCGTGATCGAAGGGGAAGCCTCGGCGGTCGCCTGCGATCGCCTGGTGGATCCACGGCATCACGGCGTTGTGGTGTGCCCACACGTGCCAGTCCACTGACGTGTTGCGCTCGCGTTGCGGGTCGAAGGGGCTTTCCCGGTCGAACAGAATCGCCTGTCCTGCGGGTGTATCGATCACCCATTCGGCACCGCCTCCCGTTACCGCCAGGACGGCCTCGCCCAGGACCTCGCGGATGGCGTTGTAAGTGGCCTCGATGAACCCGACGGTATCGGTGGGATGGTCCATGTGGCGGGGGTAGAGCTGGGGCTGGACCTTGAGGTCCGCGGCAATCAGGGGCATGACGATGTTGTCCTTTCAGTAGGGAACGCACGTGGCAGGTGTGGGGTGCTCGCCTTGGTTGACGAGAGTCGGTACGGTGCGCGGCGCTTCGGTGGATCATGGTCGGCAGCGGGGCACCAGGGCGTGAGCGCCACGGACGCGTTGCTCACGACGAATGCGCGTTGGCTGGCCTCTCGCCCCTGGCGGCCTGCTTCCGGGCCCAGGGGCAGCACGACGAGCTCTAGTTCGCTCGGGAGCGACGTGGGGATGTAGTCGGCGGGTTCCACAGTGGTGTTGGGCACGTGGGCGGCATTGCGCATCTGGTCCCGCAGAGACGACCGCCAGGCGTCGCGGGTGCTCGCATGGTTGAACGGGCCGGTGTGCAGCCCTCGGTAACCGGGGATGGTGATGGTGATGGCCAGGTGGGGAGACGTGTTGCTCATGATCAACTCCTGGTTTGTGGTGGGTGAGGTTGGTGCGCCCCGGATTTCTGGACGGCGGCGACTGCTTCCGCGCCCAGGTCTCATCGAGGCCGCGAGGGCGGGGCTACCGGGCGCGCCGCGGTAGAGTCTCCTGCCGCCGCATGCTGTCGAGGCGGGGCTCGACGTCTACCGCGAGGAGGGGCCGCGCCTCGTCCGTCTGGCTCGCGCTCTTACGCTTGTCGAGCAGGCCCAAACGGACGGTGCGTTCACCGAGACGCTACGCGGGTGTGGCCGCTCCGTGTCAGGTTCAACCTGAACAAGGTTGTCAAGTGCGGCCCACGAGCGGGAAGACGGATTGAGGGCGAAATCGTGCCATCTCGGCACATTCCTGCGCCGCCCACGCATGGTGGCCATCCCCGAAGCCCTTTGGGTCACGACATCGGTGGCAGTGGGCTGGGCGAGTCCGATGGCCATTCGTAGGTGGAGGTGGTCGGGTACCGATCGCCGTGACCGCCCCGGTTGCCCTCGGCGATCTCCTGCAGGATGAAGCGGATCCTGCTGACCAAGTTGCGATCCGCAGGACCGAAGTCAGCCGGCCACTTCTCCAAGTGGTCCAGGAGTCGTGCGCTGGTCACCTCGGCGGGGTGGCGCCGGTCTCCCTCCATCGTCTTTCCGCCTCTCCCCCGCCACCGCGGGTGGTCTTAAGCGATCTGTGCTCTGTAAGCTGCGGTGCGCATACGGTCGATCATCCACAGCGTCGGCAGGGTTGGATGGTGGATCATCAGGTGCTCCACGATCGCCGCGGCGATCTCCGGCCGAGGATCGTCCTCGATCGGGAACTTCTCGCGGCAAGTCCCCGCAACCTGGCTCGGGCAGGGCAGCCACTCCAGCACGACGGGAGTGCTGCGAGGCTCGGTCACGTGACCGCAATGACCGTTCAGGCACACGCCCGCGAGCAGTGGCGCACCGGGCAGATAGCCCTCTTCGTACACGCTTAATGCGTAGATGGAAGAGGTTGGGCCGAAGTCGTCACCGCCGCACGCCGGGCAGCGCATCCGCCCGTCCGGCAACAGCTCAGCTGCTCCGATGTGGACGGCCACCCGGGCCCGCAGGTCGTCGAGGTCGATGTCGTGGCGCAAGGGATATGGCTCCTTCTGCTCAGGAAGAAGGGAGGTGATTGCTGGAGAGTGTGGCGTGGATCGCAGCGACAAGACGCGCGTGATCAGCGATAGCAGGGCCTATCGGGTGGTTCGTGCCAGGTTAAGGAGGTCGCGACCATGCTCGCCGATCCATGCCTCGAAGCGGTGGTGGTGCGCGTTGCGGGGTGATGTGGGCCAGATGGCCCGCCAGCATAGGATTCCCTGATCGACCCAGCATTCGTGCAGGTGCTCGGCACCGTCGTGGGTGGTCCCGGGCAGAACGTGCTCGATCAGGGTCAGAGGGGAGCCGTATCTGCTGGTGAGCTCGGCCCAGATGTGCTCGGCGCCGTTGACGATGCTCAGGCCCGTGTCGGTCTCGGACACGATGGCAAGGTGGCCAGGGATGTTGCCGACGTGCAGGGCCTCCCACAGGGTGAGGTGGGCAATCCCTCGACCCATTGGCATGCTGGGCGCGCGGTACGTCCACCACGGCTGAGCGACGACGACGTCGGTGGGGCGGGGAAGCGGGCGCATTGTCATGATCTTCTCCGTGATCACGCTGGGAGGAGGCGGACGTGGTGAGCGGGGGAGATGCTTACCTGGCTCGGGCGGGTGCGCGGTCGCGCTGGCGGGCGGCGTCGCTCAGTTGTTGGGTGCGCTGCGCCCCGCGGGCGGACAAACGTACCTGGGCGGTCCCGCGCTCCTCGACCGGCTCCAGCCAGCCTCGCCGCTCCAGCAGAGCCAGCACGTGGCCGACCGCCTCGCCGCTCCAGCCCGTTGATTGGGCGAGGCTGTTGGCGTCGTGGGGGTACACCACCGTCAACAGAGACCAGGTCACGGCGCAGGTCAAAGCGTTGACGGGCACGTGGTCGATGGTGCGCACATCCGGGCGGCGCAGCAGGCGGGCGATCACTCCGCGCCGGTATCTCAGGGAGGTGTCGATCACGCGCCCGCAGCGAGTGCATCGGCAATGGCCGCTCCATTCGGTGGTGGGCGGGCAGGCCATTCCAGTGGGGGCACAGGTCGTGTAGCCCTGCTGGTAGCTGGTGTTGTGGCAGGTGCAGGTGAGCAGGCCATCTTGGTCGATGGCAGGGCGCTTGCGGTTGTGCAGCACCTCGCCGCGCAGCGCGGCGTCCAAGGTGAGCGCGCGGTGCAGGTCGTCGTCGACGATGGTCCACCACTCCCACCTGTGGTGCGGATGGGCGGTGACGATGGGCTGCAGCAGGCTGGAGTAGGTGCTCAGCACGCCGTCGCCGTCGGCCGGGGTGATCTGGGTCCCGTCGTGGTACGGGGTCAGGAGCAGCCGTGGATCATGAGAGGTGTCGGGAGGCAGTGCGGGGTGCACCAGGACCTGGGCTTGCAGAAACTCGGGCATCGGGAGCCTTTCTCTGATGGACGGAGCTGGCCTCGGTGACTGCTTCGCGTCGGGGCCGACGCGTCCGTCCGAGCGGGCTGTCGGGTATGCGGGGGTGCGCGCTAGGGAGCCGATGAGCCGCGTGTTGGGCAGGGCTTCGTGCGCAGCGCTGATCACTTCTTAGCTGTTGGGCTGGCGACCGGGTGGAGTCGGCCTCTGCCGCTATAGATCATTAATGTTCACTATAGTGAACATCATAGGGCTTCTACGGGCGGGATTTGCACTCGGATAGGGTGCGAGCGTGCCCTCACAAGTCGATTCGCCGGTCGCTGAGGTGCGGAGGCTGGTGGGTGCCCGCATCCGGTCTCTCCGCGAAGAGCGCCGTATCTCCCAGGTGGACTTGGCCTCCCGCGCGGGCATCGCTCGCCCTTTCTACAGCGGGGTGGAGACGGGCCGGCGCAATGTGTCCCTGGACAAGCTGACCGCGATTGCTCGGGCACTGGGCGTCGCCCTCGAGGAATTGTTCGTCGATCCGGCGCCGGTCATGGCATCGATGACGCAACCGTCAGGAAATGCGATCAGCCGAGACGACGGTGAGACTCTCCTTCGGACGATGATGGAGGAGCGGCGCGGCGAGCGGCTTGGCGTTCTGGACTACGGCGAGGCACACACAGTCGCCTCGCTGCTGGATGAACTTGCCGCGCGATTCGACGGCGAACCGCTTGGCCGGCTGGCACACGAGATGGCGGTCAGGCTGTACGACCGGATTGAGCTCTGAGGGCTGTTGAGCAAAAGTTGTCGCCAACCCCGCTCGGTCGGTGAGGTCAGTTAGATCCATCGGTGGCACGTCGCAGCCGTGGCAGCTGAGCGCTTGCGCGGCTACGCACCCAGGACGGGTCGCTCGGCTGATGCCCCTACGCGCGGATCCTGTGCACGGTGACCGGGGCCACGGTGCGCGTGCTCGGCCTGAAAGGTGGCCGCGAGGCGGGCCACGCCGAACTTCGTGGCCCGGCGTATCTCCTCGATCAGGTCGGCGACCTCGTCCGGGGCCCGGCTCGACGAGTGCTCTGGCGTCGATGGCGGCCTTCCAGCCCGGCGGGGCCGTCGGCCAGCCAGCGGGTGCACCACTTGGCCAGGCAGCGCCGCGAGACGCCGACTTCGGCCGCGACATGGGCGATCGGGCGGCCGGCGTCGATGCGCTCGCACAGTGGGCGGCGGCCCGAGCGGGTGAGGGGCGCGTTGGGATGTCCGGGCACCCCGGGGGCTCAATCTCTGATGAGGGCGAGAACCTGCGGACGCAGTTCGTGGAAGCCGCGCCTGCCGGTGCCCGCCGCGGCTGGCCATTCGGGATTCGTTACCTCGTTACGGCCTCGGTCGCGCAGCACTTGGGTCGTCGCATAGACCCCCGGCCTTTCTCTGAGCGCTTTCTCCAACTGGTCCAGCGCGGCGAGGTCGGTCGTGACGTAGAACGCGCGCACCTCGTAGTGGTCGGCCGCCCACGCGGCACACTTACGCCCGGTGCGGTCGCGCGGCATCACACGAACAGTCGGCGAGTAGGTCCCGTTCTGTCGAGGCAACGCGTACTCCAGTACGCGTTTCAGCTCAGATGGCAGCCCGAGTCGATACGTGGTCATGACAATCTCTCCCTGTCGCAGGGGGGCGCGAACTTGAGGTCTTGGCGGCTGCCTGCGACATGACCGGCGAGCGCGGACTCTCTGGCGCACTGCCTGGTCAGCACAGCTGTCCCATAAATAAGAATAGCGCCATCCAACGGCAATTGGCAACCATTAATATCTTAACGTAATGCGTCTTGATAGGCGCCTAGGCAATAAGTGTTTTGCGGAGAAAAAGTCACTCATACAATCCGTGAATGACTAAATTAAAGCATGCCCCGAACGCCTGGCATCCATGTCACCAACGAGGTGGAACACCACGGCTAGCGCATCAAGGTGGACAGGCGCTCGCCGATCATCATGCACGACAGAGCGTTCGGCGCCCGCAGCGGCACGGGACCATGGAGGCGTTGAGCGGCATGGCCAGCCATCGCCACCACAAGGCAGTCATCGCCGACGCCATCGACCGCCCACCGTGAGCCAGGGGGCTCGGGCTGACCGGCAGCCTCTGGCGCAGCTATCTCGCGTTCGACTCAGGCGGTGCGGGCCCGATGTTCGGTGGTCACGGCGAGGTCGCGGTGGGCCTGGCGGAACTCCCAGCTACGCGCCGTCGCTTTGAGCCGTGTGGCTCGATTCTTCCTCTTCGACGCGAACCTACGGCCCGGGTAGCGCTGCCACGTGCCCGGGTCTCCGTCGACGACGGTGCGTGCACATGCCGATGCTGGATCCATCCTCGAAGTGGAGCCGGACTGCGGCAGATGACCGGGACGAATCTCATCGACCAGTTCTTGTTTGCCGATGCGGGAGGCGACGACCGTCAGATAGCCCGCGAAGCCGTGCTCGTCCAGCGCTTGGGTGAACGGCGTGCGCTCCGGGCGTCACCTCGGTTACGGTGCTTTGAGGTGCGCCGCCCACCCGCACGAGCACGTGTGTGATCTGACCGGCGCTGCCGGACCTGGTGGTGCGCCGCCCTGGCTCGGTTGACCGTTGACGGCCTGTGCGGCCCATCCAGCTACCCGGAGGTTTCGCCAGAAGTGACGACCCGGCCCACTCCGCTGACGACCGGTGATTTCCTCAAGAAGCGCGCCCAGGACAAGGAACGCCGGGAGCTTCACGGCGGTGACGCGGCCGCGTTTCGGCGGCTGGAGGACCGGGAGTTCAGCCGCTTGTTGTCCAGGGCGTGCGCGGACGGCCTGTGGCCCGGGGTGTTCGCCGCCGAGGTCACCCGGCGGGCCGGGGCGGGCCGGTTGCGGACGCGGGACCTGCGGGCTCTGCTGCTGGACAGCACGATCGAGCACGCGCAGGTGCAGTCGGCCCGGTCGGCCGCGTGGACGGCGCTGGCCTCGGCTCCGGAGCGTGCCACCGCTGTTCTCACCTCGCAGGCCCAGGCGGTCCAGGCGGTGTTCGTGCTGCGCAAGTTGCCGGCCAGGGACGGATTGGGCCGCTTCGGGGCGCAAGCCGGGTGGCGTACGCCCGGCGGGTTCGCCCACGGCATCGCCGCCTACGCCGACCAGCGCAGGACGGCCCAGCATCGAGCCGCGGTGAGCCTGCTCGGGCATCTGTGCGCGGTTCAGCCGGTGGTTCAGGAGTCGGGCGATGGCGCGGAATGGGAACCAGTCGGAGCCGACGACACCGCATCCGTGGCGGCTTCGGCCGTGCGGCTGGTGGACGGCTTCCACGCGCAGCTGGAGCAGGCGTGCGCGCAGGCCGCCGTAGCGCCGGCCCTGGTGGCGGAAATCGCGGCCCGGGCCAGGGCTGGCCTTCTGGAGGCGCGTGATCTGTACCTGGTGCTCTTCCAGGCGCCGGCACCGCAGTGGGAACCGGCCCGCCGGGCCATGATGGACGCGATCGCCGCTGGCCGGGGGGCCGCGCCGGCGATCCTCAACCTCCACGCAACCGGTGCCGGGCAGCCCACCCCTGTCTACGCCGACACCGTCATCCCTGGAGCCACCCAGGAGGCGACGCGGTTCCAGACGCGCGTGACCTACGACCCCGGCACCGGTCTCCTGCTCGCCGACAGCGGGCCGGAGCGTTCGAAGAGGCGCTCCCGGCGCTCGGCCGCTACCGCCGTTCTGGCCCAGTTGGCCGGGCTGCCGCTGCCGGAGCCCTCGCGCGTACCAGAGCCGGGGACCTCGGTGGGGCCGCTTGCGCCCGATCAAAGTCCGATCAGCGCGTTGAACGAGCTCGCGCAGATCGAGTTGATCACCGACGTGGCCTTCGAGGTCTCGCCCGGGTTCAGCGGCAAACAGCCGCTGTTCACCTGCCAGGCCACCTGCCGCTCCAAGGGCCGGGATCTGGAGACGGCGGGCGAGGGGTTGAGCAAGGGCGCGGCCCGCGAGCAGGCGGCCCGCGCGCTGCTGGCTCGCATCGTCGCCGACGATGAGCCCCGGCCGGCCGCACCGGTCCAGGCGGTGCCCGCCATCAAGCCACTGGCTCCGGGTAAGGACCCTCTCGCCGCGCTGAACTCCTTACGGCAGACCGGCGTCATCACCGAGGTCGAGCCGGACTACTCGACCACAGGCCCGGCGAATCGGCTGAGGTTCCTGTGCACCCTGTCGTGCCGCTACCAGGACCAGACGGTTGCGGCCCAGGGACGCGCGCCGAGCAAGCGCGGCTCCTATCAGGACGCCGCGCGGGCGCTGCTCGCCCGCCTCGCGCTGATACCCGCCGGCCCTGCCGCGCAAGCCGAGGACGCAGCGCCGCAACCGGCCAAGCCCGCGTTCGCGCCGCACCATCGCACCGCGCCCGCTGCGGGAACACCCGCCCAGACGCTGCTGGCCGCGCGCCTGCTGGAGACCGTCCTTCGGGCGGGCGCCGCGGTGAGTGCGGACCTAAGCGGCAGCGCCGCCCGAATGGTGGTCTACCACCCGGACGGCAGCCCCCTGCCAGGCACGCCGGACACTGATCCGCCCGCGCCGCTGCGAGCCGAAAGCGTCGAGCTGGTGCTGCCCGGGATGGGCGTCGGGGTGCGCGCCCAAGCAGTCCCGGTGTGGCCGGTGCCGCTGAGGCTCCTGTCCGGGGTGCTGGCCCGACTGGCCGGTGACGGCCTGCACCCCAGTGCGCAGACCTGGCGAGCCGTCATCCGCCTCGGCATTACGGCCATCGCCAACGAGCGCGTGTACCCGGGCACCGACTCCACCGGCCACGACGCCTGGCACCTGGGGCCCCTCACCTCAGGGCAGCAGGCCACCGCCGCCGAGCTCGCTGAGGCGATGCCCCCATACGCGCACTGCGTCCCGGCCGCCCGCAACCCCTACCGCTTGTGGGCGCCGCACATCGTGGTGCGTCGCGTCCTGGACGCTCTGGCCGACGCGGTCGTGCGCGGCCCGGGAACCGCGCACGCGCTCGGCTCAGCCCCCTACACAGCCCCCTCCCGGCGCCCGCAGAGCCCGGACCTGGTGGCGTGGACGGACCAGATCAACACGATCCTCGACCCCCGCCCGCCGCTCGGCCTGGTCGTGACGATCAAGCCGCCACCCGCCAACAGCCCCGGCGACACCGAGTTGCTGTGGGCGGTGCTGCGGATCAAGACCGCCTCGCCCGGCGGCCAGTTCCGGCTCGTCGACGCCGCCGAGTACCTACCCGAGCACGGCGCCGACCCGCGCGAGCTGGAGCGGGTCCGCCGGTCTCTGCGCGCCGCCGCCCGCCTGTGGCCGCCGCTGCAGCGGCTCCTGGAGTCCGACCGCCCGGCCAGGTTCACGGTGCGCGCCTCCGAAGCCGCGCTGCTGCTCGGCGAGATGGGCCAGGACCTGGCCCGGTCCGGCATCGAGATCACCTGGCCCGAGCAGTGGGCCCGCGCCCTGGGCGTGCGGGCGCTGATCGGCACCCGCTCCACCCCCGGCACCCGCGAGCCCGCCTTCGGCCTGGACAACGTCCTGGACTTCCGATGGCAGTTGACCGTCGACGGTGACGGCCTGACGGAGGCCGAGACGGACGCCCTCGCCACCGCCGGCCGCGCTCTTGTCCACCTGCGAGGCCGCTGGCTGCTGGTCACCGCGCAAACCGCCCGCCGCGCAGCGGACCGCGACCTTGGCACGCTGTCCGCGGCCCAGGCGCTGACCGCAGCCTTGGCCGGCAGCCTCACCATCGACGGCGACCTGGTGGCCTGCGAGCCGACCGACGCGCTGGCCGACCTGGTGGAGTTCCTGCGCGTCGGCACCCACCAGCCCATTCCCTCGCCCGCCGCGCTGAAGGCGACGCTACGCGATTACCAGAGCCGGGGACTGACCTGGCTTGCCAACCTTACCCGCCTCGGCTTCGGCGCCTGCCTGGCCGACGACATGGGCACCGGCAAGACCATCACCGCCATCGCTCTGCACCTGCACCGCCGCGAGCAGGCCGAACGCGCCGCACCGACTCTGATCATCTGCCCGGCATCCATGCTCGCCACCTGGGAACGCGAGTTCGCCCGCTTCGCCCCGGCCACCCCCACCCGCCGCTACCACGGCGAAGGCCGCGCCCTCGACGGCCTGAGCGCTGACGAGGTCGTCATCACCACCTACGGCACCCTGCGACGCGACGCCGACACCCTTGCCGCGCTGCCGTACGACCTCATCATCGCCGACGAAGCACAGCAGGCCAAGAACCACCGCTCGCTGACCGCCCAGCAACTACGCCAGCTGACCACCAAGGCCCGTGTCGCGCTGACCGGCACTCCCGTCGAGAACGACGTCATGGAGGCATGGTCGGTGCTGGACTGGACGAACCCCGGCCTGTTCGGTACCCACCGCACCTTCAAAGACGGCTACGCCCGCCCCATCGAGCAAGACCCCGAAGGCGAAGCCGCCCGTCGCCTGGCCCGCGTCTTCGCCCCCTTCATGCTCCGGCGCCGCAAGAGCGACCCGCACATCCTCAAGGAACTGCCCGCGAAGGTCACCACCCGCCGCCACGTGGCCCTCACCGGCGAGCAGGTCGCCCTTTACGAGGCGGTAGCAGGCGACACCATGGAACAGATCTGCGCTGCCAAGCCCGGCGAGCGCCGCGCCCTGGTCCTCACCCTGCTCACGCGACTGCGCCAGATCTGCAACACCCCCGCCCACTACCTGCGCGAGACTCCGGACCCGCATCACTACGACCCGGACGCCGAGCGGCGGCGCTCGGGCAAGCTCACCGCGCTCGACGAGCTTCTCGCTCAGACCACCCCGGCGGGCGAGTCGGCGCTGGTGTTCACCAACTACACGGTCATGGGCCGGCTGCTGGTGACCCACCTGCGCGCCCAGGGCATCGAGCCGTCGTTCCTGCACGGCCAGATCCCGCCCGGGCAGGCCCGCCAGGACCTCGTCGACGCCTTCCAGGCCCGCCGCAACCCGGTCATGATCCTCACAGTGAAGGCGGGCGGCACCGGTCTGACCCTGACCCAAGCCAGCCACGTCATCATGTTTGATCGGCCCTTGAACCCCGCCGTGGAGTCCCAGGCCATCGACCGCGCCCACCGCATCGGTCAAGCTCGCACCCTGAACGTTCACCTGATGCAGACCGAGTTGACGATCGAGGACCGCATCGACGCCCTCCTGGAACGCAAGCGCGCCTTGGCCGACGCCGTCCTGGCCAGCGGAGAGACCGCGCTCGCCGACCTGTCGGACACCGAACTCGCCGAACTCATCGCCCTGGGAGCGCGTCGATGACCGACACCACCTCACCGTGGGCCCTGGCCTGGGAGATGGCCCACAAGCAGGCCACCGGCAGCCCCGCCACCCTCCTTGCGGGCTACAACATCTACCTCGCCGGCGGCGTCCCCACCGGCCTGGACTCCCAGCCCGGGCAGATCAGTGCCGTCATCACCCCCCGCCACGGCGAACCCGCCCGCGCCACCATCCGCATCGCCCCGCTCAGCCGACAGGAACAGCAGGCACTCGCCGCAGCCCTGACCCGCAGCCGCCATAAGGACGCTGTGTTGAAGGGCCAACTACCTGCCGCACTCGCCGACCCCGCCCACACCGGCGACGTTCCCATCGCCCCCGGCGCCGCCCAGGTGACTTTCGCCTGCGACTGCCAGCAAGCACCGTGCCGGCACACCGCCGCCCTCGGACACGCCGTCGCCCAGCGCCTGCGAGCGAATCCCTCCCTGATGACGACCCTGCGGGGCCTTCCCCACCGTCACCTGACCAGCCTCCTTCAGGCGCCGGACCCCGCCGCCGCGGCAGCGCCCGAAAAGCACGACCGCCCCCGCACACCGTCACGCCCGGCAGGGTCCTACATCGCCGCCCACCAGGCCTACCAAAACTGGGACAACGGCACACTGTCCGTTCTCTCGCGCGAGGCCGCCGTCGGCGGTGACGCGTCCACGGCGAGCTTCGCGGGGATGGAGCTGCCCGAGCCACCGGCACCCGCGCCCTCGCTGCAGATGCTTCGCCACCTCGCGTCCGAAGCCGCCCGCCAGGCCCAAAAGCTCCTGGCCGAGGGGACCCTGCTCGAGACGGACCCGGTCGCCGACGCGGTGCGCCTGACCGCGTCCCTGCCGTCCGGGGCGGATGCCGAGATCGTGGCCCACCGGCTCGACATGGAGCCGCAGGCGTTCCGCCGGCTCCTGAAAGCCTTTGCGCTGGCCGGCGCGCCCGGCGTCCGCGCTGCCCTCCACTTCTTCCCAGATGACCCCCAGGTCCTCCAGCAGGCCGCCGCGGCCATTAATCCGCTGCGTCCGGACTCGACCGTTCCGCTGACCAGCGCCGACAACCGCGTCACCGACTCCACCGCCGACATTGAGATCCGTCACGGACATGACGGCAGGTGGTACCCCTTCGCCGCCGCCGGCCATGACTGGCAGCTCATCGCCCTTCCCAGCGACGACCCGGACGGCGCTTACCGGAACGCGCTCACCGCCCTCCACGCCCGCGCCCGCTCAGGACGATGAAGCCGCCAACTGGTTGGGAAACGTCAACCCCCGGCGATCCGGAGCGAGAAGCCGGCTGGCCGTGACTGGCCCGACAAGATTCCTGACAACAGCCATGACTTATTGTCAGAAGAGTTTGTCATGTGGAATTCTGGGCCAACAGCACCATTTGCGGCACTTGCCCCCTTGGACGTGTGACGCAATCTGCGCAGGTTCAGGCAGAACTCAGCCGTGCGCCCCGGCTGACTGCGATTGCGGCCGGGCAGCGGACCGGCGCCGACGGGGATGAGACGCTGCCGCACCTGCAGCAGCCAACCCCACGCCCCACCTCGAAGACGAACTCACTAGGAGGCCAGCAAAATGAGCGGTCCAGCGATTACCGCCAACCACCCAGCTGCGTATGCAACGACTCTGGACGCCACTGCCGACATCATTGATCAGATGATCATGAGTGATCGCCTCGAATTGCTTACGTCCATGAGGAAGGGGCCGGCCGCCGCGCAGCTCGGCGCTAGCGAGTGCTGGCGGAATCTCGAAGGCGTGATCGCCTTCTTTCGTGATCATGATCTGGGCACGCCGGGCACCTGGGTGTCTCTCGTGAACGCCGGCGTCCTGGAGAGCGTGCAGCGAGGCCTCGCCATCGCGAGCGGGCGCTCAACCGACGACTTCGGTAACCCTGGGGCGACGGCCTGGGCCGACTACCTTACACGCCTCAGCCGCAAGGAACTCACCACCAGGGGCGTACACGACAGGGCATGGGGGGCGGCCAAGGAAATCAGCACGCACCACGGCGTGGCTCTTGCCGAGCGGATCAGGGGGGTCAAGCCCACCGTCGAGGAGCAGCGATTCCTCCAGGCCGCCGAGTTCTACAACTGGTGCATGCAGAATCGACCGGCGCTGACCATGATGATCAGCCTCGGCGGTCACGTGGACGCCCGCCTCCAGAGCATCGAGCCTGAGTTTGTCGATTGGTTCATCACCGTCGGCGACCAGGAGACCGCGCGCATGGGGTGTGAGATCGCCTGGCGGCTGGCCCACGCCGAACTGCGCCCCGGGGCTGGCGGCCTCTTCGGCCTGCTCGATCTGGCGCTGTCGGAGGTCCCGCTTCTGCTGGAGAGCTATCGGTCGGCGCGTTCGTGAACAGGTGGGAAGCCCTAACGCGCCGTGTTAGAGCCGAATCCCGCTGTCGCCTGCCCACCGTGCTTTCGCCTTTTCGCCAGTAGGCGCCGCCAGTGGCTGCCGCTACCCACCCCCCACAATGTAAAGGGCCTGGCTTTGAGCGCTTCAACACCCCCCGCCGGCTATGTGTCCCTGGCCCAAGATCGGCACCCAGATGTTGACACCAATCGAGGTTGGCTCAGGAACCCGCAGAAGACTTGAGAATGCCTGCGGGGACCCTGGCTGCCGCGCTGTCGAGCCAAGCCGCGGTGCGGCTTCTCGCAGGTGCCCACGCCGACTCCTATACCGGACTGAAAAGCTGAAACCTGCGGAACGGAATCACGCGAACGCCTAGCGTGGTGATGGGCAGGGCGCGATCGCGATTGCGGTCTCTAGCTCTGCGATGGCGGAACAAGGCGAATCGGGTGAGGGCATGACCTCGCATCTACAACAAGCGGAGGTTCGAGAGAAAGCGACCGCCGCGCGGTTCGGCGGGCTGGTTGTCGAGTGGGGCGGACCGCGGTTGAGCGGTGAGGAGTTCCTGCGATTTCGGGGCTATCAGCTCGTCCGGCATCTGAGGCCGCTGGGGCCAGAGCGGGAGCGTCATGGCAGGTCGTGGGAGGCGCTGCCCTCCTGGAGACGCGCCGTCGAACTCGGCGGGTTCGACCCGGACGCTCCCACGTCCAGCGAACCGGCAGAAGCCGATCGCCATGGCGAGATGCTCAGCCACTGCGTGCGCGGGGCGCTCCTGCGCCGACGCTGGCGGCCGCTGAAGACCGCTCTGGACTGTCGAACCGGCGTCGTCGACCAGGCACAGGCGATCGCCGGCGTGCTCGATCCCGCGGCCGACCTGCTGGCGGCTCTCGCCGATGCGGCCGCCTCAGGTACCTGGGACCGACGCTGGCTCTACGCCACGTTGGAGTTCACCCCGAGGTCAGGGTGCCTTCTGCAGGGCCCCTTGGGCGATCACGATTTCGTGAAGCTCTTTCTGGAGCGTTGCTGCCGTCGGGGCAGCGGCCGCTGGGCCGACCTCGGCCAGGTAGAGGCGACTTTCGCGCGGCTCGCCGAGGCCGTCGGCGCGGTCTGTCGTCGCTTCGACCTCGCCCATCACCTGCAAGAGCTTGGCGTGGAGGTCGAGCCTCGCCGGGCGGACAGGCCAGGTGCACGCCTCCAGGGCATCAGCCTGCGGCCGCTGAGCGAATGCGAGGCCGAACTGCAGAGGTTTGTTGTCCGGTTCGTGCCGGAGGTGCGCACGTGGGCGGACACGCTGACCTTGCCGGTGTGGGCGCTGCGCAGGGAGAACGCGCAGATCGCGAACCTCGGGGCCTCGATCTGACGCGATGATGCGCTCTCGAGGGCCCGGCGACGGCGGGACCGCGAGCGGTTGTGGCGGCCACGGTCCTGCTCTTTGCTCCCCCTTGCCAGCCGTCCTGCCACCGTGGGCACGTGGACCACCCGGCCGACCCCGAACACTGGCTGCAGCCCTACCGCAAGCGCGCGGCCCGACTCGCCTTTCCCGATTGGACACCCGAGCCGGACGACCAGGTCGAGCTCGACGCCCGCCTGGACGGCCCCACGGTCATCTATCTCGCCCTGACCGTGCATCGCGGCGGCAGTCCGGCCTATCACCGCACCTACAACGGCGCCGCCGCGATGGCCTTCTGGCTGCAGGTCATGAGCGAGGCCGCGGAATAGCCCGCACAGCCTCAGTGCGGCCATCCAGTGGCAGGCGCTTGGTCCAGGCTGCCGTCGTCCGCCCGGCAGCTTGGGCGGACGACGGCAAAGAGCGAGCCGGTCACGCGGGGTCGGCGGGGCTACCGGTCGGCGCCGAAGTGGAGACGGCGGGTGCGCAGAGCCGTTGGTGCGACCTGCTGCTGGGCGGCCCGCATCCATCGTTGGGCGGTGTGCCAGGGCTGAGGGCCTGCTGATCCGTAAGCTGCCGCTGTGGGTGATGTGAGCGTCGGCGAGTGGATGCAGCTCAGTGAGATGGATGGGCCGGCGGGGTTCTTAAAAGTCCGTGGCCGCCGGTACCGCTATCCGGACGGCGGCGGCGAAGGCGTGTGGGACATCCTCGAAGGCGGCGCAACCGTCGCGGTCGTCGCCCTGACCGAGGGCCAGCAGGTGGTGCTGGCCCGCCAGTACCGGCCGGGGCCGGGACGGGTTCTGCTCGAGTTGCCCGGCGGAAACGCTCGCCGGGACGAGCCGGTAGAGGTCGCGGCGGCCCGGGAATTGCTGGAGGAGACCGGCTACGAGGCGGCGAGCCTCGAGGTGGTCATGCAGACGTATCTGGCGTCGTACGCCTCGCACCGCCGCCACGCGGTCGTGGCCCGCGGGTGCCGGAAGGTCGCTGAGCCGGCCCTGGACGACGACGAGTTCGTCGAGACCGTGCTCATGCCGGTCGGCGAGTTCGTCCAGCATGTTCTCGGCGGGCAGATGACCGACACCGACATCGCCTTCGCTGGGCTGGCCGCCGCCGGATACCTGAAGCCGACCATGTAACACAGCAGTCTGACAGCGAGGGCGCCTGTCCGAGAGCGTCACGAGCACGTTCGAGATCCGGGTTCAGGATCCTGTCCAGATCTCCGACGAGCTTCCCCTGGCGGACCGCGCGGCCGTGCTGGTGATGACGCTCCCCGACCTGACACCCGACGCGGCACCTCGCCCTATTCACGGCTGTTGGTGGCACGCGCAAACCTCGGCAACCTTGCGCTCAATCTCGCTGCAGAAGCCGACGACTCTCGCGAGCCGTACCCGATTGAGCGTGCGGCGGGCGCTCAGTTCCTCGCGATGGCGCTCGATGAGTTCGACGCGGCCCTCGCCGCCGGCGTCGACTCCGATCGGGAGCCCGCTGCTCACGGGCAGCACGGGCGCTGGATCGACCGTACAGCCGAGGAGCACGCGCGGCGCCCATTGCGCCTGACGATGCTTGGTCTCGCCGACCTTGAGCAGGGCCCCGTACGGCGTTGGCGGTTTGTGAGTGGCCAGGGCGAAGGGCGAGATGGCGATGACACGCAGCGCGATCCTTCTCCCCGTGTTCGGGGCCGGTGGCGGCGAACTGCCGGGTGATCCTCCTTCCCGGAGGCTGACCGGGGTGACCTTCTACCGTGTTGCTCGCGCGGACCTGAGCGAAGGGCCTCCCTCGATATCGGGCAGAGGTGATGTTCGGTGCTATCACCTCAAAGCGTCACGCTGGGTTGCTTGGCGCCACGTTCGGTCACTATTGTGCTCGATATAGGCCTCGATGACAGGGAGGCGACCCGGTGTGACCGCACCAGTGCGCCCCATCCGACTGACCATGCCGGTACGGCTCGTGCTCGACGCGCTGCTGGCCGCCCCCGCGGAGGATCCGCCGTGGGGCTACCGCATCTGCGCCGAGACCGAGCTAGGGCCCGGCACCGTGTACCCGATCCTGGAACGCCTGGAACAGGCCGGCTGGATCATCGGTCAGTGGGAGCCGGGCACACCACAGGCACGCCCCGCCCGCCGGCTGTACACCATCACTCCCGGCGGGCAGCAGATGTACGCCGAGGCGCAGGCGCACAGCCCACGCCACGGTGCCCCGATCCGTCCCGCCTGGCTCGGCCCGGCGGGCTCCCCCTGATGAGGATGAGTGACCACCAGCTCTTCTGTCAGCTCTTCTGCGTTCGCCGAGCAACTGCATCGGCAGCGCCGGAAGGCCGTCGCAGTGCTGTGCTCGGCCGCCGCTCTATCGGCTGGCGGCGCCACCCTGCTACTCGTCAACTCTGCGGCGACGCCGTGGTTCGTCGCGGGCCAAGCTGGCCACCACGAGCGGTGTCATCACGGCGGCCGTCGCGGTGCTGGCCCTGATCCACGCAGACGCCCAGCTCCGGCCCGCGCGCACCGGCCGCATCGGCGCGCAGCCGCTGCTGCAACGGTTCCCGCCGCGGCACGTGTTCGCCTTCGGGCTGTGTGAGCTGGCCGTCCTGATCGCTGGCCCGGCCCGGCAGTTCCGCGCCGCAGAGTGGCTGGCCGACCTGCGCGAATGCGCGTCACCTCTGGAGTATGCGTGGTCGCTGGTGGGTGCGAGCCTACGTATGCGGCTGGCCGACCTGGCCGCTATGGCCAGGCGAGTGGCAGTCTGGGTGCTGAGTTCCCAGGTGCGCACCTGGGGGCTGCTCATCCCGCTCATGGTGGCCGCGCTGAACCAGGTGATGCAGTCCCAAGGATGGGGGTCGGCGCTCTGGACACTGTTCACTGTGTCCGCAGTGGTGGAACTCGTGGCTCGCCTCCGCAAGCTTTGGAACGTTCCCGTCAAGCCGTTGAAGGCGCGACTGTTCCGCAAACCCACCGGCCGACACGTCCACCATGCGGCAACACGCCGCCCCCGTGCCCTCCCCGTACGCCTGCGGCCAGGTCACCGGCCGGGTCACCGACGGCACCGCATCTCCGGCGCGACGAGCACGACGAGCCGCCATCCCCATCATCCCCCCACACCGCACACCCCCACCAGCGTCACGGCGTCCAGGACCCGGCGGCCACGGGCGAGCAGCGCGGCAGCGAGCCATGACCCCCCACCAGCGGCCGCACAGGTGGCACCGCTCTGGCCGAGGTGCTCGGCTGGCCGGGCTGACGGCTGGATCGACATCGACCTGCTGGTGTTCGTGGACGACACAGATCTTGGCGATGACGCGATGCCGGGCCGTTTGCCTTCCGATCATCGATGAGCAGCTCGCTCTCCCTGCGCACGTACTCCATCGTGTTGGTGACAAAGCCCTCAATCTGCTCTGGCAATACCGCTCGTTGGCGTGGCCACGGCGTCGTTCCAGTTTGGCTCAGTTGTGAACGGAGGCTTGGGAGAGCAGGTAGGCGAAGGTATGGCGCACGGCGTGCGGGCGGCGCACGACGAGCTGGCGGTCGGCGTCTTGGACCTGCAGTTCGTGGATGGCGCCGATCTCGCCGACGATGGTGTTGATCGAGCGCGGCGACAGCCGCCCATCGGGCCGGCGGTGTCGACGCGGTGGTGTGCAACTCGGCGATCTGGAAGACGAACACCCCGGCGGTGTTCGCCGCGGTGCACCGCGTCCTGCGACCCGGCGGCCGGTTCGTCTTCAACGTCGGCGGCGGCTTCGCCGGCGTGACCCACCCCGACGAGCAGACCGGCCGCATCGGCCCCTCGCTGAACACGCTGATCCGCCAGGTCGCCGCACGCGATTACGGCTACACCCCGCCTCGGGCGGCCGACCGGGACGGCCGCAAGCTGTCGCTGGAGACCATCACGGAGCAGCTGGCCGCCGCCGGGCTGACCATGCTCGACACTGAGGTCACGGCCCAGCACAGCACAATGGCCGAGAAGAAGGCGTGGCTGTCCATCCCTGTATTCGCCCGCCCGGACGGCGACTTCACCCACGCCCAGCGCATGGACATCCTCGCCAAGGCGTATGCCCAGACCAGCCCCGACGCACCGACAGTCACGAGCTGGCTCGTCGTCCTCGCCCAGCAGCCCGAGGCCCGACCGTGACCCAGCGGCGTTCCGGCGCCGTCTCCGCGCTCTGCGACACCGGGGCTGGCGGGCCAACCGGTGTCGCAGACTCACCGGCGGTAGCGTCGGCCACCAGTGGACGATCTTCGCAACCCAGACCCTCAGGCAGCTTCACCCCTCTGCCCGCGAGGTGGGCGGGCCTGCGGGCGACCAACTCGGCCAGCGCTGCGGCGACCGGGTCGGCGTTTCATCTTCTGGGGTCTGGGGGTCTTCCGTCCTGCCAGGGGCTGAGTTTCGAGCAGGTCCCGGTATGCAGGGGGTGGTCGAGAGGGCGATGGCCAAGCTGCTGCATTATGTTGCACTCTGCGCTTCTTTGATCACTGAAGTCGCTCTTGTCGTGTGATCTTACGAAAGTTACGCTCTGTCCGTTTGATCAGTGCTCCAGAGCCGCACGAGTCGGGATTGGCCTGCCGGGTGGGGTGGAGCGACGTTTGGCATCCCTGCGGGTGTCCCTCGTTGTGGTTCGGAGCGTGATGCTTGATGCGCCGGTTCTTTTCGCGTGCCCTTTTCTCTCGGGCGGCCGGGGTTGTTCTGGTTGCCGGTCTGCCGGGGCTTGTTTCGGTGGCGGTGATGCCGGCTTCTGCCCAAGCGGTGCAGGTCGGCGGTGTGGTCTTCGAGCAGGGGGCTGTGGTCACGCCGAGGCAGCAGCGTGGTTCTGCGGGTGTCTTATCCGGTCTGCAGCCGGCGTCGGCTGTTGCAGCGGAGCCGCAGGCGTCGCTGGATGCTCCGGTGGATGGGGCGTTGCCGCGGGACGGTGGTGGCTGGCCGCGGGATGGGCTGGAGCCGGAGCCGGCCGAGGAGGGGTTGCCTGCCGGTGTTCGGCGTGCTGAGCAGGCGGATCGTGAGACGTTGATCGCGGGCGCGCTGATCAACGATGTGTATCCCGACTCGGGGTCGCTGGTGGGTAGCGTGACTCCGCTGCTGATGGTGCGCGCCACGAAAACGGGTGGCGGTACGTGGGCCAACCTGCGATTCACGTTCAACATCTGCGAAAAGCCGGAGCCGACGGACGTCGTCATTATTCCGCCTCCGCCTCCGCCGCCGTGCTGGGACTCCGGCGCGAAGCTGGGGCAGACGACCTGGCGGGTGCCGGCGGGCACGATGCAGTGGGGCAAGCAGTACGAGTGGTGGGTGCGGGTCGTGGACCCTGACACCAGTGTCGTGGCCACGAGTGACAAGCAGGTGATCGCGACCGGGGGGCGTCAGCCGGTCAACAGCGCGCATCTGGGCGAGCGACTCGGTGACGAGGAGGAGTTCTCGCTGGTCACCGGTAACTACACCACGACGGTGATGGACGCGCGGGTGCAGGTGGCGGGCCCGGCCCTGTCGGTGGTGCGCACGTACAACAGTATGGACGCGCGCACTACCGGGATCTTCGGCGCGGGCTGGTCGACTGCCTGGGACATGAACGTGACCGCCGAGCGGGCCGGGGCGAGTGTGACCGGGTTGCTGGTCACCTATGCGAGCGGTCGCCGGGTGCGGTTCGCGGCCAAGGGTGATGGTGGCTATCAGGCGCCGCCGGGGATGAAGGACGTGCTGGCGGATGTGGAGGGCGGCGGGTGGCGGCTGAAGGACACCTCCTCGGTCACCTATGTCTTCAGCGCGGCGGGCCGCCTGCTCAGGCTGGAGGACAACCGGGGCCGGGCGCAGACGCTGGATTACAACGCCGACGGCACCTTCGATACGGTGACCGGCACGGGCGGCAGGAAGCTGCATTTCACCTGGAACGGCCCGCGGGTGGCCACGGTGTCGACCGACCCGGTGGACGGCAACGCCCAGACGTGGACCTACACCTACACGGGCGACAACCTGACGTCGGTGTGCACGCCGGCGGCCGCGCCGAACTGCACCACCTACAGCTACGGTGACGGTTCCCGGTACAAGGGCCTGGTGCTCGACTCCGAACCGGTGGGCTACTGGCGGCTGAGCGACGCCCAGTACGAGCCGGCCGCCAACCTGGGCAGCGAGGGCGGCGCCGCCATCTACAACAACATCACCGTCGGCCAGCCGGGCGCGCTGGAAGGCACCGCCGACACCGCGGCGGGCTTCACCAAGTCCACGATGATGGTGCCGTGGAACATGCTGGACCGGGCCCGTGATCAGGTCACGATCGAGGGCTGGATCAAGACCGCGCAGAACGGCGTGATCTTCTCCGCCGGCGCGTTCGGGTACGAGTTCGGCGCCACGCAGCCCGTCTTGTATGTGGGGACGGACGGCAAACTGCGGGGTCAGCTGGGGCAGGTGAGCGGCGTCGGCTATGCGCCGATCACGTCGGCTGGCCCGGTCAACGACGACCAGTGGCACCATGTGGCGCTCACCGTGGCGGGCGACAAGCAGAAGCTCTACCTCGACGGGCAGGTGGTCGGGGAGCTGAACGGCGCGCTGGTGGATGATTACCGTCAGTACGCCTATGTGGGCAGCGGCGACCGCGGCAGCTCCTGGTCCGACGTGCCCGGCGGTCAGAGCGCATCGGGCGCCTTCGCGTTCAAGGGGACGATCGACGAGTTCGCGCTCTACCGCAAGCCGCTGACGGACGCCGAGGTGCAATCCCACTGGGCGGCCCGGGCCAAGATCGGCCACAAGCTGTCCCAGGTCACGCTGCCGTCGGGCCGGATCTGGGCCAAGAACACCTACCACCAGGCCACCGACCGGCTCGTGTCGCACACCGATCAGCACGGCGGCACCTGGAAGCTCGGCACGTTCAGCATCGACTGGCTGGAGCGGCTCTACAAGATCTCCCTGACCGACCCGCGCGGCGGCACGCTGAACTACGCCTACGACGCGATGCGCAACGCGCGACCGGTATCGGTGACCGACCAGGTCGCGGCCAAGACCAGCTTCGAGTACGACACCGGCGGGTTCTCCATCAAGCAGACCGACCCGAACGGCAACGTGTGGCGCTGGTGGAACGACAAACGCGGCAACCTCATCACGACCAAGTCATGCCGCAAGGCCGACGACTGCCAGTACAGCTACTACCGCCACCACGTCAACGAGGCCGACGACCTCGACCCGCGCAACGGCAAGCTGCTGGCCTTCCGCGACGCCCGCTCTCCAGATGCGAGCAGTAACACATTCGCCACCACATGGGAGTACAACACCTACGGCCAGCAGACCAAGCATTCCGTTCCGGCCACGAATGACTTCCCCAACGGCCGCTCAACCACCGTCGCCTACACCGACGGCAGCGAACCCGCCATCGGCGGCGGCCTCACGCCGCCCGGGCTGGTCAAGACGCGCACCGACGCCAAGGGCAACGCCACCGAACTGCGCTACACCAGCAGCGGTGACCTGGCCGAGCAGACGGACCCGTCCGGGCTGGTCACCAGGTTCGGATACGACGCGCTGGGCCGCCTGACCACGCAGACTCAGATCTCCACCGCGCATCCGGATGGGGTGACGACTACCTTCACCTACGATCCCGTCGGCCGGCTCGCCACTCAGACGGCACCCGGCGTCAAGAACGAGATCACCGGCGTCACCCACACCGCGCAGACCGGCTACACCTATGACCCGGACGGCAGGACGCTCACCGCCTCCGTCAAAGACCTGACCGGTGGTGATCCGGCCCGGACCACCACGTACACCTACGACGCCTACGGCCACGAAGAGACGGTCACCGATCCCGAAGGCGGCGTGGTCCGCACCACCTGGGACAAGTTCGGCTCGCAGGACACCGTCACCGACCAGTTGGGCTCGGTGTTCGGCTACACCTACACGGCGCGCGGCGAACTGGCCACGCAGACGTTGAAGAACTGGACCGGCAGCCCGGTCAACCCTCAGCCGGCCAAAGAGATCGTGCTGGAGTCGTACGCCTACGACGGTGGCGGCCGCTTGGCCGCCCACGCCGACGCGATGGGCCGTAAGACCTCCTACACCTACTTCGGCGACGACCTGCTGTCGCAGGTGATCGCCGATGACGTCAAGCTCAACGGCGCCACCACCACCAAGGACGTCACTCTCGAGAACAACACCTACGACGCGGCGGGCAACCTCACCAAGCAGGTCACCGGCGGCGGAATCACCACCGACTTCGGCTACGACGCCGCCAGCCGGCTCACCTCGGCCACGCTTGACCCAGTGGACCTCAAGCGCAAGACCGTCTTCGGCTACGACGCCAACGATCAGACGATCAAGGAGACCCGTACCGGCGCAGCGGGCGGCACCCGTGAAGAGATCGTCTCCTACACCTACGACGCCGCCGGGATCCTGACCCGGCAGACGGTCGAGAACGGTGCCGAGGACCTGACCACCACCTGGAGCGTCGACGACCGGGGTCTGACCACTGCTGTCACCGATCCGCGTGGCAACGTCGAGAGTGCGAGCGCCGCCGACTACACCACCACCGGCAGCTACGACGCGCTCGGCCGCCTGGTCGAGATCGAGTCTCCCAGTGTGAAGATCGAGAAGGCCGGGACCGCGGCGCAGGGCCGTCCGACCACGCGGATCGGCTACAACAGCGCGGGCTGGCAGACCCAGGTGATTGATCCGGAGGGCCGCCTGTCCACCAGCGGTTTCGACCGGATGGGCCGCCTTACGTCGCTGACCGCCATGCCGTACACGCCGCCCGGCGGCGCCCAGGTGATCCCGAAGATGTTGTATGGCTATGACAAGGCAGGGCGGCTGACTACGGTCACGGACCCGCGCGGGCAGTCCACCATCACCGAGTACGACGCGCTCGGCAACCCGGTCCGGGTCACCGACCCGCCCGCAGCGTCCGGGCAACCGGCCGGGCAGTGGGTGTCGGAGTACACCTTGGCCGGGGAGGAACTGACCGCGATCGATCCGACCGGCGCGCGTATTCAGGCCACCTACGACGACCTGGGCCGGCAGATCACCGTCACCGAGATCGAACGCAAACCCGCCAGCGCCGCCTACACCACCACGCTGCACTATAACGACGCCGGCTACCTCACCAAAGAGGTCCTGCCGGGCGACCAGACCACCGACTTCACGCCGAACGCGGCCGGAGAGGTCAAATCCGTCACCGACCCGGCCCGCGACACCACCGCCTTCGCCTACGACCTGGCAGGCCGGCCGGCCAAGACCACCAACGCGCTGGGCAACGCGATGGTCGGTGACTATGACCTGGCCGGGCGCCTCACCGGGGTCAAGAGCCTGGACAGTACCGGGGCGACGGTGCGCACGGTCGGCCTGGGCTACGACCCGGCCGGCAACCAAACCCGCTTCACCTCGGGCGAGGGACGTGTCACCCGCCACAGCTACGACGCCACCAACCTCCTCACCGAGCAGGTCGAGCCGGTCTCATCGAGTGAGTCGATCACCACGAGCTTCGGCTACGACGCCACCGGCGCCCGCACCCGCCTCACCGACGGCCGCGGCAACGCCACCTGGACCGGCTACAACAGCCTCGGCCTGATCGAGACGCTCACCGAACCGGCCACCGCCGCCCACCCCGGCGCGGCCGACCGCACCTGGACCCACGTCTACGACATCGCGGGCAACGAGAGCGCGCTCCTGCAGCCGGGCGGCGTCCGCCACGACAAGGAGTACGACAACCTGGGCCGCCTCACCAAGGTCAGCGGCTCCGGCGCGGGCATCGTCGCCGAGGACAAGACCTACGGCTACGACCTGGCCGACCGCCCCACCACGGTCAGCGACCAGACACTCGAGTACAACGACCGCAGCCTGCTCACCAAGGTCACCGCGCCCACCGGCACCAGCACCGCCTACGCCTACGACGCGCTCGGCAACCCCACCCAGCGCGTCGACGTCACCGGCACCACCACCTACACCTGGGACGCCGACAACCGCCTCAGAACTGTCACTGACCCGGTCAGCGGACGCACCAACACCTACGACTACGACAAGGCCGACCGGCTCACCACCATTACCTCGGCCAACCCCGTCAACACCCAATCCTTCACCTACGACGCCCTCGACCGGCCCGAAACCCACACCCTGAAGAACAGCACCGGCGGCCAACTCGCCAAGATCACCTACGGGTGGGACAAGGACGACAACCTCACCAGCAAAACCACCGAAGGCCTGGCCGGAGCCGGCCGCAACACCTACGGCTACGACCACGCTGGCCGCCTCACCTCCTGGACCGGCCCCGACGGCACCACCACCCCCTACGAGTGGGACGCCTCCGGCAACCGCACCAAAGCCGGCGACAAAACCTACACCTACGACGAACGCAACCGCCTCACCTCAGGTGACGGCAGCACCTACACCTACACCCCGCGCGGCACCCTCGCCTCCCAGACCAAGAACGGCACCACCCGCCACCTCACCTTCGACGCCTTCGACCGGCTGATCAACGACGGCGAAGCCACCTACACCTACGACGCCTTCGACCGCATGGCCACCCGCCAGAAGGCAGGCAGCGCCCAGCAACGCTTCGTCTACGCCGGACTCGACAACGACATCATCGCCATCACCGACCAGACCGGCACCCGGCAAGCCAGCTACGGCCGCGACCCCTTCGGCGGCCTGACCAGCATCAAGGAAGGCACCGCCCCCGCCACCGGCGCCCTCACCGACCTCCACCACGACCTCGTCGGAACCTTCACCGGCACCGCCCTCGCCAGCACCACCACCTACAACCCCTTCGGCGAAGCCATCGCCCAGACCGGCACCAAACCCACGCTCGGCTACCAAAGCGAATACACCGACCCCGACACCGGCAACATCAACATGCACGCCCGCTGGTACCAACCCGGCACCGGCACCTTCACCAGCCGCGACACCTGGACCCTGGAGCCCACCCCATCGATCCAGGCCAACCGTTACACCTACGGCAACGGAAGCCCACTCGGAAATACAGATCCCTCAGGCCATTTGAATAAGTTTGATGCTGGCCGTGCCGTAACACTGCAGCCGACGGTAGCTCCCAAGAAGACCACCACCTCCAAGTCATCTGGGGCGAAGAGTGGGTTGTGGAACAAGTACGGGATCAAACCCTTCTCCCGCTATGGTGCTGCCCTCTTCGTTGTCGGCCTGGCACAAACACCTAATTATAGAGTTAAAAACTTTGACCCTAAGCGTCAGCCTGCTACGAGCCGCTACTATGACGGGGCCTGGGATAAAAAAGGGCCGCCACCGCCTAAGAGATGCCAGCCCGCCAGTAGATGCAAAGCTCAGGCCCCTCCGCCTTCCGCAAGGAGGACTCCCCAAAAATGCGTGCCAGCCTCCAGGTGCCAGAACGAGAAAGTGAAGGAGAAAGAGAAGGAGCCGGATTTCCGCTGGGGGCGGACGATAACAACAGAATGCAAAACCTGCTTCGAGGAAGGCAATCTCCCCCTCAGCGAGGACCCGTGCCCGGACATCATCGGGGCTCCATGCGCGAATGAAGATGCCATCGAGCTGGACGACGTCTCCATCGCCGACCCTGTCGGCGTCCCCGCCGACAGCACCGGCACCGGCACCATCATCCACTGCGACGACAGTTGGAGTTCCGCGGGACAGTGCATCGACAGCGCGGCCGTAGTCGACCCTGCGGGAGAACCGGCCGACACCCCTGACACCTACTACAGCGAACCGCCCCCTCCCACCATCTACTCCTGTGACGGCGCACCCAACAGCTTCGTCGCCGGCACCCGAGTGCTCATGGCCGACGGCACCACCAAAGCCATCGAAGTCATCAAGATCGGCGACCAGGTCCTCGCGGCCGACCCTGCGACTGGCCGTAGCAGCGCCGAACCGGTCACCGCACTGATCGAGGGCCAAGGCCCCAAAAACCTCGTCAAGATCACCGTAGGCGTCGACGGAAGCGCCGGAACCGCCACCGACACCGTCACCGCCACAGACAACCACCCCTTCTGGGCGCCCGTCCTGCGCCAATGGATCGATGCCGGACAGCTCCAGCCCGGCATGTGGCTACAGACCTCGGCGGGCACGCACGTCCAGGTCACCGCTGTACAGGCATGGACGGCTGTCCAGGGTGTCTACAACCTGACGGTTGATGAACTGCATACCTACCACGTTCTTGCAGGTAGCACATCAGTTCTGGTCCATAATACTGATCCGGATTGCAGTGATCTCCCGCCCTATACGGGAGGCGCGACTCACGGTCGTGGCACGGCTGCCGACGGCAGAACATATGATTTGACGAGTGGCAACAGGAAGGAGGACGCTGATTTGGTAGATTGGGTAAATGAAAAGTTGCGCGGAAACGGCGTGCTGAAGGGGAGGTCGACATCCTGGCGCGCGAGTGACGTGGAGCAAAAGTTCGCTGCGATTATGGATAGAGACGGAATCGGGAAGGCCACGCTGGACATTAACCATCCGGGAGGGCCCTGTACCGTTAGGCTGGGTTGTGACGATGTCTTGGACGGACTGCTCGGCGAGAACGAGCTTACATTGCGATGGCCAGGAGGCCCGGCGAACGGAAGGACCTATGGAGGACGTCGCTGATGAGCGCTCGCGCTGAAGCACGCTTCCTGTCAGAACATGACAGGAAGCCGGTACTACTCACTGCACCGGCAGATGTTGATGCAGTAATCGACGCACTGCTGACGGGACCGATTTACCACAATCTGGCTCAAGTTCATTCCTTGGAGCGACAGCTGCTACCTTCTGGATATCCCGATCACGAGCTTCTTGTAGGGATAGACAGGAACCTCCATATTGGCATTCTCGCGTTCATGGATGATGGCAACCTCGTCACTTCGGGATCGTTGGATACGCGAGGTGAGCCGATCTATTATATCCAGGGGCACCCGACGGAGTTTCCTGCCGAGTCGGAAATTCCGATCGACCTCGTACGTCAGGCTTTCAGGGAATTTCTACTCTCCGGTGGACAGCTTCCGACTTGTGTGGACTGGAAGAAATCTGATTTTGCGTAATAGTTCCACCTATTGTTGTCGATGTCTCTAGTTCGTATTTCGATTACGTTCTCGTAGAACACATGCGGGCTTCTGTCGTATTACTACTTCGCCGTTTGCTGCTGCATCCGAGGTTGAAACGGTCGGCGATGGATGCCGGCCAGGGACGATTCAGCGATCGCGGCCCCCTAGGGCCGTGCAAGGCACACAAGGACAAGATCAGATCACGCTCGACAGCATCAACAGGGCTCGCACGCAGGTCTCCACGGCGAGCGAGGATAACGGCGCGCTGGCGTGGCTCTGTCGGCCAGTGCGCCACCACTTGTAGCCGCCCGGGCCCGCGCGACGCGTTCGGCCCCTCGCTGGCCTCCTACCAGCCGCCCACGCGCTGCATGCCTCCCGTGCGATTGCGGAAGCCGTCGCCCACCCTCGACAGCGTCCAATCGTCTGTGCAGCTCACTCGTGTCGTCATGATCGCGAGCATGGCAGGCCCTGCGGTGCTGGGGCCAGTCCTGCGGCGATGGCCGCTATGCGGTCCCTTCTCCGTGACCTTCGTCGGCCTCGCGCAGGTTGGCCAGGTCCACGATTTCCTGGAGTTCGTGCAACTGGTAGTAGCCGGGGAAGCCGACCGCCTGCCCGTGCGCGGTAACGCGGCACCACACTTCGCCTGGCGCTGTCTTCGGTTCCCGTGCCCGCGCGAACAGCCAGTGCGCGCTGCCTGAGGACAGTGCTGCAGAGTGAGCCGTGGTTACACCGGTCTCACCTTCGCGCTAGAGACCCGCCACAACCAGCAATGATTACCTTCAGCAATCTGTCGATGGCTCAACGTGACGATTGTTGAGGGTCATGCGTTCCCCCGTACGCAAAACCACCGCCGCCCTGCTCGCCGGCACCCTAGCCGGAACGGCACTCTCCCCCACGACTGGCGCCGCCGCAGCACCCCCTCCGCTCCTGTCCGAGGCCGTCGCCGAACTACTCGTGAGCGAGGAGAGCAGGTCCGGATACCAACGCGCCAGCTTCCGCCACTGGATCGACGCCGACCACGATGGCTGCACGACCCGCTACGAGGTGCTCATCGCCGAAGCCGTCGACCCGCCACAGGTCGGCCCGGACTGCACTCTGACCGGGGGAGCGTGGTTGTCCTACTACGACGACGTGACCGTCACCGATGCGAGAGCGCTCGACATCGACCACCTCGTGCCGCTGGCGGAGGCGTGGGACTCCGGAGCATCGGCCTGGAACGCGGCGAAGCGGCAAGCATACGCCAACGATCTTGAGGACGCCCGCCACCTGGTCGCCGTCACCGCGCGCAGCAACCGGCAGAAGGCCGACCAGGACGTCGCCACCTGGCTGCCGCCCTACGAACCGGCGCGCTGCCGATACACCGCGGAGTGGGTTTCGGTCAAGCGGCGCTGGCAGTTGACCGTCGACGCCAAGGAGAAGGCTGCCCTCATAGACCTTGCTGCCACCTGCCCTGACACGTCTTTGGCCACTGACCCTGCGGCGGCCTAGCGCTACCCCGTCGCCGCGCTCGTCGCACTGCTCCGATTACGGTCGCGCCAACCCGGGTTCCAGCGCCTGTTCTATGTGCACCGCGTGATCATGGGAGGGTGATGCGTTCTACCAGGTGCCACAAACGGCCACCCTGCGGCGTGCATGTATACCACCACGGAGAGGTGCCGTAGCCCGCCACACCGTACCCTGGCTTTCAGGCGGGCCTCCTACCGGCGAGGGATCAACCGGCCGGGTAGGAGGCCCGCTCCGCCCTATTGAGCGGAACGATCGGACATGGTCCACATCAACCAGGCCAGCCAGCCGATGAACCGGACCACCGCGAGGACGGTCCGTAGCCAGCGGTGCCAGCGATGGGGCTCACGCCGATCGTCAGCAGGGTAGAGCTCCGTCATGGAGCGCACCTCCTCTCCCCGGTCGTCGGCCTTGAGGCCGTCCGCCGGATCCGAGGGGACGCCCGCGCGTGGCCGGGAGGATGAGAGGTGCCGCCCTACCCACAGGTGACCCTAGGGCATGGCGCAGCTACTCGTTGTGGGTACTCCCCCGTTCAGTTGATGTTGTGTACCACCCCTTATCAACCTTCCGCTACCAGGAGGAGAACCTCCCCTCAGCAGCCTTCACAACGCGCCCTTTCGGGTCGGCTCGGCGGCGGCAACCGACCCCAAGACAGGCGCAGCGCCCGGATCAGCTCGCGGCGCACGTCGCAGCCGTGGGCGTTCCCGCCCCATCACGGCCCTGCCTGGCTGGGCAGGCCCAGCGACTGGGCATCGCCCGCGCCGTGGCCGCCGACCCGGAGATCTTGCTGTAGGCGTTGACGCCGGCCTGCTGGGGCGCCGGGAGGAACACGGTTCTGGGCCCGATCGTGGCGGTGCGCCCTTGGGAGGGCGGCGCGATCGGCTTCGGCTCGTCGCGTTCTCCAGCGCCCAGCAACGCGAGCTCCCGGACAAACACCTCGGCCGGGTCATCGCCACGTCGGCCGTCGCGGGAAGCGTGCTGGCCGGTCCGCTGGCCGACGCGATCGGCGTCCGGACGGTGCTCGCGGGCTGCGCGGCGCTCGTCGTGGCAGGGGCGGCCGCCGCGTTCTGCGTCCGTGACGTGCGCCCCCTGTACGTGGGCACCCGCTCGGCGACACCAACCGCTGACGTGTGAACATGCTTTGGATCGCCTGTACTGCCGAGCCACGCTCCTGGTGGTGGCTGAAAGCCGTGATCGTGCCGGTAGATCACCATCGCGATGGTCATCCCACCAGCGCCACCTCTTGCCCACCGGATACAGGGACGGAACCTTCGTCAGCCCTGGCCGACCTCGACGACAAGCCGACGGCCGAACGACAGCATCGTCGGTCAGCGCGCGTGGCGGGCCGACTTCCTGGGACGACGTGAAGGCTGCCCACCCAGCGCCGCGCCCGTCCGCAGGCGGACCGCGCATGCATCAGGCCAGATCCTGCTCCAGCGCAGCCTGCGCGTCGGCGATGCTGACGTTGCATGCCTGGGCGATGTCGGTCCACGGCGTTCCCTCGTCGCGAAGGGTCTGCACGGCAAGGCGCAAGGCTGCGTCATAGCGTTGACGCGCCTCGGCGAGTGCGTCGAGTTCGGCCGATTGCGGGCGTAGCCGCACAGGCGGAGCTGTCGGGGTATCCAACTGCAGGGCCAGCGCCTGTTGCGCGCTGGCCTGAAGTTCACGCAGCGTGCGGCCGTGGACGAGGACACCCTGCGGGTTGGCCAAGGTGATCCACCTGCGATGCAGCCGACGAGCTGGCACCACGATGGCGCTCCCGTCGGCCGGCAGTTCGGGTGCGGGCTCGATGGCGGTCACGCGCTCGCCTGAAGGATCGCGATGACCTCGTCGGCCACCGCGGCGGGCAGTTCTCCCTGTGGCAGGACGAACTGGCGGCCGGCGGCCTCGTACACGATGTGGGTGTCGCTCGTCCGCACCTGATTGAGGTGGATTCCGCGCTGGGCGGCGGCCGCGTTCACCCGATCCCATCCGCTCGCCAGCCGCTCGAGCATCTGCGCGGTCACCAGTTGAGTCTCATACCACAGCTGAAGGGGCACGATCTCGGGATGGGCCTGCTCCCGCGACCACACCCAGTCGGTCATGGGGTTGGCCCGGCCGTGGTTCGTGCGAGCCGCTCGCCTATTGAACACCTGAAATCCCGTGTATTTCGGTTGGGTCAGCATTCTGCCGATCCGGCGCGCAGCCCACAGCCTTTGCCCTTCCGCCAGCGGATGCCGGTCAAGGTCGGTGATCAGCAGGCGGGCGATGTCGCCGTTCGAGAGCCCGTCGTCTCGGCGGAGCCGGAACACTTCCGCCACGGTGTCGGCGCGGCGCTGGTCGGGATGCAGCGCCAGACGCATCTTGGGGTGGACGCCGAACCTGCCTGCGGCGCGAGGGGCATCCGGGTCCTCCACAGCGACGTAACCGTAACAGGGCTGGCCGTGCCGGTACCCGTTGGCGGCGTGCTGGCGCTGCCCACGCATGGACTGTTCCATCAGTTCGTGCCGGAAGATCTCGGCGCGTACCTGCGAGGTGCGGCGGAGTTCCAGTTGGCCGCTCGTCATGCCGCCGCGAGGCTCATTGGCGCACTCCACCTGGACCCCGCGGGAGTTGAGGTGGTACTCGGCCTGGAGGCTGGACAGCATGTCGCGGGCGACGCGGGTGATGCGTTCGCACACCACCCGCTCGATGTCGCCGCGCTCGGCCCACTCCAGCAGCTCGCGCAGGCCGCCGTCGCGCGGCACGGGAACGCCGAGCCGCGCGCACTCCTCAGCTGTTGCCTGGCTGCGCTCGTCCAGGCCGAGCATGCCTGATTCCACGTCCCAGAAGTAGGCGATGAACGCTTCGCCGGGCGTCAGGAGCGAGGATGCCTCGGCGAGCTGCCCGGCGATCGAGGAACCGGGATCCTGGAGGTCCTTGGTGGAACAGCGGCCGAGGAACGCTGTCCTGGGCGGTCGCGTCCTGACCGCGGCATGGTAGCCGGGCAGGGCGCTGAGATCGATCGGGGGGTCGAACATAGGCCCGTCCTTGCAGGGTCGAGGAGACGCCGACGAGAGCCTTCCGCCACAGAAGGCATCACCCCCACGCCCGTGGGGAGCATCCCCGCCACTGCGGGGCAGACGAGCGGCCTTTCGACCGCCGGCCCTGACGCACCACCCCCGGCATGCGAGGCGTGGTGCGATCGGAACGAGCCTCAACGATGCCATGCATGCCCCCCACGCGGCAACCGCCGTCGAACCTGCACCGCCAGACGCGGGAGGACCAAATCGGTCCCCCGAGCGGATCGAGCAGCGCATGCGGGAGCAGGTGCTCGGCAAGGTAGCTGGGGAGGGGAGCGTTCCGACCGCGCACCGCAAGGCGGACCGCCGGTACTTCGCCGAACCAGCGCTCCGCCCGCTGGCGCTCGACATGCGACGGCGGCCCACGCTGCCGACGCTTGTGGAGCTGGGGCGCCGTGGGAGCGGATCCACGCCGAGTTGTCGATGCGCGGCGTCGCGTTGAAGAGGGTCCTCAGCTCAGGGAGGCGCGAATCTCCAGCTCAGCAACCACCGGACGGTGATTCGACTTCGGCTGATCTTCGATCACCACGCGGTAGCCCTTCAGCGCCTCGCCGGGCAGGCTGGCGTGAATCCGGTCGCAGCGGTACGCCAGTCCGCTGCGATGCCCCACGGTCGGCTCCGTGTTCCCGAAGAAGGCACCCACGTCCCGCAAACCAGCCTCTTCCAGCTCCATCGCCGGTCCGCGCTCGTGTTTCTTCCGCTCTTTCAACGGCAGCTTCGTGTGGGCGGGAAGCGGCGGATCGCTGATGGACAGGGCGTTCATATCGCCCGCCAAGATCGCCGGGCCATGCTGCGGGATCAGGCTGCACACTCGGCCTCCACCTGCCGCAGGCTCGGCGACGACGGAGCGAAGTGCACGTTGGCCAGGTGCACCTTCACCCCTGCGATCTCCACCAGCAGGTGGCACAGTGCGTGCCACCAGGGCGATGCCCGGTCGTGGCGCTCCTCAATGACGTGGATGGGCTCGCGGACGAGCCACGCCAAGTGGCAGCCGTGGTGGTTGCTCTCCACGGGATAGCTCCGCATGCCCAGCGCCTTGTCGACGTGCCGGAGCCGGCGCCAGCCTCCCCTGTCGTAGTGTTTCAGCTCTTGCAGCGCCAGCGCGTCCAGGTTGAGCTCGGCCAGCATGTCGAGCTGCTGCCGCAGCCGGGCGTCGTCCCCGTTGTCGACCCCGCCCTCGTCCAGGTTGTAGGTACCGACCCGGATTCGTGTCATGACTGCCTCCTGAGCAGGGCGGGAAAGTTGGCCGACGTGACTGATCAGGCTGGCCCTTTCGGCCAGGACCTCGCCCGCGCGCAGTGTTTCGTCGCGGCGGACGAGCACGGCCCCTGCGAATCCGTGCGGGAGGGGAGCCATGATGTCGTTGAGGACGTTGTTGCCGACCGACAGCAGTTGGCCGGCCGCATGGCCGGATCTGGCGATCACTCTGCGGAAGAACTCCTGGTCGGGTTTGCCGACTCCCTCATCGGCCGATGTCACGAGTGCGTAGAACAGGCCCAGGACGCCACCCTCACGCAGCGCCTCGTCGCGGGGCTGGTCCATGTGGTTGTTCGAGGCGAGTATCAGCCGATACCCCAGCCTGCGCAGTTCGTGGAGTGTGTCAGCCGCGCGGCGGTCCACGGGCCGCTGCCTGAGCGCGGCATCGACAGGGGTGTGAGGGTTGGTCAGGGTGCCGCCATGGTCCAGGACGATGATGGGGTACCGCAGGGGTTTCATTTGACGTCGGTTCCGGGCCGCGGCGGCGTGAGCCGTACGCCGCGGCTGAATGATCCGGCGCCGGTTCCCCCGCCCAGGTGGGATGCCCTGAAGGCAGGAGCGGCGCAGCAGTCGCCCCAGCCGCTCACAGTGATCACGCAGTCCGGCGTTCCCCGGCAGCCACCCGTGATAACCGTTACCGGCGGTGGAGGGCAAAATCCTCCGTCAGCGACACCACGATGATGCCGCAGCCGCGCAGCTCGTTGACCGTGGTCAGCACGTGCCCCGCTGAGCGGCCCCACGGTCAGACTTCCAGAAGTTCAGCGTGTCGCCCGCCTTGGGCACACGGCTGGGTGGGCTGCCGAACGGCGGAGGCGGGGCAGCGATCTCGAACGGGCTGAGTTCTGTTCGCGCCGGTGAGGCCCTCGACAGGGTGCCCAGCTATCAGCGCCGGGCAGGAGTAACCAGTAGGGCCGTGTGTCCTCTCCCGCTCCGGCGTGCCGCACTGACGCGGGCACTGACGCGGGAGGGGATCTCGGGCCAAGTCAGGGCTTCAGGAGGCCGTCGAGGAGCACACCATTTGCCTCGACGTCGTGGGTGAGCGTTAGTCCGTGGTGCGGGAGCGCCTGCAGGTGCGCGTTGGCTCGGGCGCGGGAGGAGCCGTAGCCGCCGATCGGAGCTTGGACAAGTTGGAAGATGTCGGGGTAGCGGTCCTCGGCCTTGGCCATGAAGTCGTCGTCGGACAGGCCGCGCGCGGAATCGGTCACGCGCGGCTGATCGGCCGCCGCGTCGACCTGCGGGAACAACAAGGCGGCCGCGTCACCGTCCAGCGCCAGGCCGACACCGAACCACTCAGTGAACTGCGTCGGCCAGACCTGCGCCTTGAGCTCCCGGCCGCCCTCCCGCAACGGTTCGCGGCGCCCCTGCAGGAGGGCGTCCGTGACCCGCGCATCCTGTGTCGGGTGCAGGGCTTCGCCAGCGAGGAGCCGGGAGCGGACGATGTCGTACCAGCCGAGCGCGTCCAGCAGGCCCAGCCCGACGGCGGCGGCCGAGGGCCACGGCAGGACGCGCACCCGGCCGTCCTCGGCGCGGACGAACACCCTGTCGTTGGCCAGCAGCTCCCACGCGCCGGCCCGGGTGAGCGTGAGCGCGGTGGTTGTCTTACCGGAGCCCTTGCCTCCGAACGCCAGCATCACGCGGCCTTTGCGGGAGATCGCCGAGGCGTGCAGCAGCGACCACCCGTCGCGGATGAGCTGGCCGCGGACCATCTCGCGGGCCAGGCGGGCGACGGCGGTGGCCAGGGTTTCGGAGTCGCACCCGGTGATGTGGAGCTTCCCGGTCTCGGGGTGTGAGCGGTAGGCGAGCCGCTCTGACGGGCACACCGCGGCGATCGCCCCGTCGAGGTCTGCCAGCAGTAGGGGTTTGCGGGCGTAGGCGACGTCCTGGTGCGGTGCACGGGTGATGCGGTCGGCGAGAGCGTTGTACTCGCCGTCGTCGATGACGGCGGTGACGCCGGGCATGTCGTGCGCCTGGCCGGCGGGGCTGGTGGCGACGTCCCACGACGGCGCGTAGTAGCGGCGGGCCCAGCCGGTGGTGGCGGCTGGGCCGGTGATGCGGATCGCGGCGTCGGCGATCCGAACGTGGACGGCGGTGGCGTCAGCTTGCGGCGTCATGGGTGGGCTCCTTGGCGTTGGTGGTCAGGTTGGTGAAGGCGGCGGCGAGTTTGGGCCGCTGCGGCGTGCAGTTGAGTCGTCTCCTCCATGGACAGGTCAGGTAAGCAGGGTTCTGGGTGGCCAGCTCGGAACCGGATGGGCTGGCCGAGCCAAACCCGCTGGTGCTGGTCCCACGGCCGGCACAGTTCGGCCGTGCCGTCAGTGTCTCCCAGCGCGTGCCGGAGAGCGGCGAGGACCGCGCCGGCCGGGCCGGTGCTGGTGCGGCCGATGCCGGAGCTGATCCGGCCCAGCCGCGGGTTGAGGGCGGCGCGGATCGGTATGAGGGGGGATATGCGCCCTACCGTGACTTTCCGCTCGGATGCGTCCCGCCGGAAGCGAGCGAGACGTTGGCCAGCTGTGGCCCCCCGGGCCGGGCCTCGGACTCTCCCTCAGTGTGTCAATCGACCAGGTGATCGTGGATCGGGCGGCCTTCGAAGAAGGGGACGCTTTCGAGGGAGTACGCGACGAGCTCGGTAAGTCGAGCCGCGAGGGCCTGCGCCTCATCGACCGCAGAGAGAACGGAGGTGAAGTCTTGGCCGCGGGTGGTCGTCACGAGGGCTGCCAGAGTCGTCTGGTCGAGGCCAGCAGGTCGTTCGGCCCACTCGCCTCGGAGTTGACGGAGGACGGCGAGGGCCGATTGGATCTCCTCGTGGAGCATGAGGTCCGTGGTCTGCCATGCCGCGGCCTCGTCGGTCAGCGACGTCACCGAAAGTGGGTGGCCGTGGAGCGGGCGGGAGAGCTCCAGGAGCTGACTGCTGATCAGGGTGAACCTCTTTCCGTACCGATCCAGGGCGAGCAGCGACGCCGCCACCGGACTGGGATCGGGCCAACATCTCGTCCACCCATCGAGAAAGCCCGTCAGCGCCGCAGACGCTCTGACCAGCCGGTCGTCGGCATTCGGGACGCTGGCCGTGCTGACTGCCGAGACATGGCGCCGGACGGCCTCCGCTCGTCGGCATAGATCCTCTGGTTCGGGCTGGACGAGCCCTCTCGCCTCGCTCAGGATCGATTCGGTTGTGGCCGCAGCCCGCGCCAGCAAAGTCCGCACGGCTCGCCGCTCCTCCTGACGGGCGTTCACCTCGCTCAGCACGAGGACGGCGAGTGGCACGGCAAAGAAGAAGCCTGTCAACGACGAGAGGACGTTCGTCACGAATCCGCGCTCGGCGAGCCAGTCCGTCACCTCGTCCACGACGATGCCCGCCATGAGCAGCCCTGCCCCGAGCGCGAAGCTCAACCAGACGCCGGACCGAACCTCCGGTGATGCCCCACGCCAAGCCGTGCCAACAAATCGGAGAAGGGAACCCACTCGGGACGCGCGAGGCCGCGGATGCATATCACACGATCGTACGGAGCACCGGTAACCATCGGATCTCAGCAGAGAGGGCCGAAGCGCGGAAACTACGCTGCACCGCGCCGAAGCGCTGCCTGGTGGACCCGGACGCTCCCGAGCGCCCCCGCCCCGCCACCGCACCCAGCCCGCGCCCGGCATCCCCGCACCGGTCCGACATCCCCGAACCCGCCTGGTACCAGCGCGAGGGCAACCCGCCGAACTCATCCCTGATCGTGTGGACCGGCACCGGCTGGCGAACCCTGGTCGGGACCGACTGGCAGACCGGTGTTCGGCAACCCGGAAACGGGTGCCTACCTGCTGAAAGTCTCTTGGACAAAGATCGAACGACACACCATGGTCAGAGAGCGGGCGTCCCCAGACGACCCCACCCTGGACGACTACTGGACTGCGCGGCGCCGACGGGTGAGACCCCCGCTCGACACCTACACCATCAGGGTGCTCGACCAGCAAGACGCGCGCTGCGTGCTCTGCGGAGAACACCTCTTGTCTCCCGAACAACCCCCGCAAGGACCGGATGAATGGGAGAGACCGATTGCTTCAGGTAGCACGAAAGGCGATCTCACAAGACCTCCTCCTCTACCACGGAAGCCGCGGCCCGAAGGGTGACGTCCGATCACACCTTGTGCACACCTCATGCCACCGGAGCCTTATGTCCCGGGAACGCATGAGGACGGCCAAGCCCTCTCGAGCGTCCGCGGGGCTTGCTTGAGCCGTGTGCTGTGAGGAGCAGCACGCACGGTTATGAGGGGGCCGGGGCGCAGCAGTGCGCCCCGGCTACCCGACCCTTACTGATCCACAACCCGCTGACCAGCCAGAACTCTCAAAGACCCAAGGTAACGATTGCCCACGCCGCCTCCTCTCTTGGCGTGGCCGGCTCTCCTGCTACAGCCAGCGTGCCGCCCTCGACGTAATCGCCTACGGCATCACGTGCGAGCTGATCCGCGGGGACCAGCTTGTCGACAACCATCGGCATTCGGTTCCCGGGACGTGTCCCTGGCATCGGTGCATGGCGGGGACATGCAGGACATGACTGTGGCCAGGTCTGAGCGCATGGTCTCCACCGTGCTGGTCGGCAGGACCGCTTGGTCAGTGTGCTTTGACGAGGTCGGCGTTGTGGAGTCGGCCGAGGGCAGTGCTGACGTCGGTTCGCCGGAACAGGTGGCGCTTGCGCTCGTTCCAGTTGGCTATTCGGGCGGCGATGGCATCGACGTCGGTGGTGCCGCCGGGGCGCGTGGCCAGGTAATGGACAGTGGCCAGGAGTTCCATGCCTTCGGGGTACTCGAATCCGATGATCGCCTGCTGGACGCTGTCCCATGCTTGGTTGAACGCCATGTCGTCGGCTGTAGCCTCGGCAACCTCACGCATCGTGGTCGGGGATATCTCCAGGTCGGCGCGAGCTCCCCCGGTGCCATCGCCGTATCCCATCACATGGTGGCCTTCGAGGGCGGCCAGGATCCGGTTCAGGTCGGCGGAGAACGGTCCGTACAGGTGTGGGTCGAAACGCAGGTGGAGGTCGACGCCGCGGCTTTGCAGCAGGTAGCTCACCTTGTGCGCTTCCAGGAGCGACAGCCGCGGCGTGTGTGTGACGCCGGAGTCGAACGCGGCGGCAATATACCGGGACAGGCCCGCGAGTAGGTAGCGCAGCTGCGCGGTCAAGACGGGCGGCGAGGTCCGGGTGATCATGTCCCAGGCGGCCGGAGTGCCAGGTTGGTACAGCCGTATGTCGATGTCCAGGCTGCCGAGTTTCTCATGGATGAGCGGCCGCACGACCGACCATTGCAGCCCTCCGTTACCGCAGCCCAGCGGAGGCACGGCGACGCTGGTGATGTGCAGTCGCACCAGGAGACGGGCCAGGTCGTCAAGGCCGTCGCGGATGTCGTCCAGGCGTGAGGGCTGACGCCAGTGCCGTTTCGTCGGAAAGTTCAGCACCCACCGTTGCCCGCCGGCAAGCTGCACCGGGAAGACGTGACCGGGCTGGACCTCACCCTTGGCGCATGCCTGCGCGTACGCGTCGAACACCTCCGGGAAGGCGCGCTTGAACTGCAAGGCGATTCCCTTGCCCATCACGCCCACCGTATTGACGGTGTTCACGAGGGCCTGAGCTGGATCACGCAGCAAATTCCCGCTGGTCTCTGTGATCACGGTTGCCTCCCCTCTCACGCTCCACCCCGGATAGATATAGTACACATTTTCGGATACATGATCAGAAGTACCAATGGTCTCGGACCGCGACGACCGGCTGGTGGGGCTCGTCGGCGATGGATTGCCGGACGCGATCGGCCATCGCGGGATCGCACGTGTAGACATGCGAGACCGTTTCCCACGCGACGTGCTCATGGACCAGGACTTCGGCCATGCGGCGCTGCATGCGAAAGCCGTCCTCGGGAGTGTTGGCCCAATAGTGCGCCGACATGATTTGCCAGTCGATGTGCGTGGCCAGATCCTCGGCTCGGGCCGTGAAGCGCGCGGTGGCCACTGCCGCGTTGCGGTCCGTGGCCACCCACGGCCGCCCAGATGAGATCACCGTCTGAAGCCGTGTCACGAGATATACCAAGGGCTGCTGGCCCTGGCTGTACCCCGTGACCCCGCCGCTGTGAATCCGGTGGAGCATGGGCGAGCGGGGCGCGAAATAGAAGGGCACATAGTCGGCCACCATTCCGCCGGGCTCGACGGTGACCGGCAACAGGCGGCGGCGCTCCTTGATGCCGGGCTCGGCGCATTCCACAGTGGTGTCCGGTCGCTGAGTATCGGCCAGGAGACCGGTCCTGACGATGCCTTCGACGTTGTCGGCATGGGTGAAATGCAGGAGCCACGGGTTCGTACGTGTGTCCATTGAGGGGGCCAGTCTAGCGACCTGATCAACGCCGGATCTAGGCGGATCGCCAGGAGCCTCTCAAGCTACCTAGGCCCGCGGAGGCCATCACTAGGTGCTGCGGGCCGGGACCGGCTGCGGTGAACGGTGGCTGTGTCGCGACAGCGGGTTCAGGAGGATGTCCACGTCGATTGATTACTCGGCGGGGGTTCGGTTGAGTAATCGTGCGGGCGAAGCCCGCTCCCCTATCTTGAGGTGTTGTTGTGCCGAAAAGCGCGCTAGTTGTCACCTCAGGCGGCTGCTGGCCTGGGCCTCCGCACGCATCGAGGCGCGGTTGCGACCACCAGCTATAGGTGGCGGTTCCGGTGCCGGCGACAGGGTGGCCGAGATCCGCTTGGTAGTAGCGGATCACGCCGGTGAGGGGCTGGAGGAACTCGTTGGTCAGGTCGAACATGTGTGGAGTTTCTCAGGTGGGTTCGCGGCTCTTCGCCTGAGCGATCGGTTCGGATGTGTCGATTGTCCTGCTCAGCGACCGATCCGACCACACCGCCGAACCATCGCGAACAGTCACCCAACAACCACATCACCCAGCGGCACGACCCGATCACAACTTCCCGACGTCGATCCCGAATCGGGATCATGTACGGAGTGTCGACGACGCGTGAATTCGGCCGTCGTTGACACGGAGCCGCCAAGATGACCTGGGACTCCCCGCCAACCAAACCTGGGAAACCGGTCTACTCCGCGGGTCGGGCTCTCCCCAGCCGCCATCAATAGCTGGGGGTCGCAGCGGTAGCTGTCACCAAGTCGGCGCGCTACTTGTCACTAGCGCCAACAGCCAGCCACGTGAGCCGAAGCTCGATCGGCTGTCACCGCTGGTGCGGGGCGTGTCAGTCTCCGACGAACCACAGATAGCGGTGTGGTGCCTCTTGGGCGAAGCCGCACAGCGCGCGGAGCGCTTCGGCGAAGGCGTCGGTGATCAGCCCTGCGGGGAGTCGTGGTAGTTCGTCCAGCAGGGTATCGATCTGCCGATGGTTGAAGATCGTGTCGCCATATGGGATCAGATGGCCAAACATCGGAAACTGAGCCTGGTCGAGGTTGGCCAACGCATCGCTCCAAGGCAGGCCGTGTTTGGTCCTCGCCATGACCTCGGGCCCGTCGCCACGGATCTGAAGGTTGATCATCGGGCAAGGATAGGGCTGCGGTGACAGGGAGCCTGCCTTTGTGACAGCGCCCGAGTCGCTCTCTCTCCAAGCGGGCGTGTCCCTTCGGATTCAGGCGGAGCTGCGACTGCTCAGAGCCGGGGAGCGGTTGTCGGCTTGCTTCGGCCATCGGCTCCATGCCCACCGGTCCGTCGCGGGCCGCTGGCCCGCGACGGCAGCAGCACGACGATGATCACAGCGCCGAGCGCCACGCAGACCGCGCCCGCCGTGAGCCCGCCTGAGTAGCCCATGATGGTCAGCGCGGCCACCCCGATCGCGCCGCCGATCTGCTGGACGGAGGTGAATAGAGCCGAGCCGAGACCGGCGTCCTCCTCGGTGGTGCCGTCGACCGCGGCCACCGCCATCACGGGCAGGCTCAGCCCGTTACCCACACTCAGGATGAGCATGCCGGGCATGACGTGGGCGATATAGGAGTCGCCCGCCGCCACGCCGGACAGCAGCAGCAGGCCGGCGATGTTGACCAAGAACGCCAGCAGGAGCGCCCAGCGCGTCCCGATCCGGAGCGAGATGCGGGAGGACAGCCACATGCCCGCCAGGATGCCGGCGCCGTAGGGCAGGTAGGCGATGCCGGCCAGGAGTGGGCTGTAGCCCAGAACGGTCTGCACTTGGATCATCAGCAGAAACGACATCGCGTACATCGCCATCGAGAACAGCAGGGTCGCGCCGTTGGCCACCGCCCGCGTCCGCGAGGCCAGGAACGATGCGGGCACCAGCGGCGCCGCCGCCCGCGATTCCGCCACCAGGAACGCCGCCCCCAAGGCGGCGGAGAGCACGACGGCGCCGACGGCGATCGGATCGCTCCAGCCGGTCTCTCCGGCCTGGAGCAGCCCGTACACCAGCGTCACCGCAGCGCCGGTGACCAGGACCGCGCCGGGAACGTCGAGGCGGCGCCGGCCAGGAGCGCGGGATTCGGGGACCAGACGGGGGAGCAGCGCCAGGGCCACGGCGACGATGGGCAGGTTGATCAGGAAGATGCCGCGCCAGGACACCAGGTCGGTCAGCGCTCCGGACAGCACCAGGCCCGAGGTTCCGCCCATGGCCGCGATGCCGCCCCAGATGCCCAGCGCCTTGGCCCGCTCCTGCGGCCCCGGATACAGCAACGTGATCATCGACATCGCCGCCGGGCTGGCCATCGCAGAACCCGCCCCCTGCACGAACCGCCCGATCACGAGCTGCCACGGCTCCTGCGCCAGCCCGCAGGCCAGGCTGGCCACCCCGAACAACGCCACTCCGATGAGGAAGACGCGACGGCGGCCCAGCAGATCCGCCATCCGGCCGCACAGCAGCAGCAAACCGCCGAAGGCCAGGAAATAGGCGTTGACGACCCAGGGCAAGCCGGACGCGCTGAAGCCCAGCTCATCGCGGATGCTGGGCAGGGCAACGTTCACGACGGTGTCATCGAGCACGAGCATGAACTGGACAAGACACAACACAATCATCGGCACCCGACGACGCTATGATCCGCCGCATTTGGCCACAATCCGCGATGAGGCCAGACTATGTCGCATGGAGGACATGAACGCGATCATCGTCGGCCACTTCCCGCTCGCCTCGGGTGACTGGATCCCCCCGCACAGCCACACCCACCACCAAATCGCCTGGACCCGGCGCGGCGTCCTGAGCGTCGGCGTGGGCGAGGTGTACTGGGTCCTGCCGCCCACCAGGGCGCTGTGGCTGCCCGCAGGTGTCACCCACGCCACCGGCGCGACCCGCGACGCCGTGCTCTGTAGCCTGTACCTGGCTCCAGAGCGCTGCCCGCTGGACTGGCTCGAGCCCACGGCGGTCGGCGTCGACGGGCTGCTGGCCGAGCTGATCGGGTACCTGGCACGCACCGACCTCACCGACGACGCGCGACTGCGCGCCGAGGCGGTGGTGCCCGACCTGCTACGCCCCCTGCCCACCCGGCCCATCGACGTGCCCAAGCCCGCCGACGAGCGCGTCCGGGTGGTGGCGGCCGCCCTTCTGGCCAACCCCGCCGACCCACGCAGCCTGGAGGCTCACGCCCGCGCGGCGGGCGTGAGCAGGCGGACGTTGACGCGGTTGTTCGTGCGCGACACGGGCATGAGCTTCGATCATTGGCGCACGCAGGTACGGCTGCGCGCCGCCCTCCCGCTGCTGGCCGAGGGGCAGCCGGTGTCGCGGGTAGCACACGACGTGGGGTACGCCACGGCGAGCGCCTTCCTGGCCGCCTTCCGCCGCACCGTCGGCACCACACCCCGGCGCTACCTGCTCAGTCGTTGACTTTGATCATCTCCACGGTGAGCCGGGGAGATGACCTGGCAACGCACTGACGGCTTGTCCAGCACGGGCTGTGTGGTGGACGGGCCGCCAGCGCTGGTCACGGGTGCGGTGAATGGCCCACCGACACTCGTCGCTGTAGTAGGTGCTTGTGGAAGCGTTCTGTGCGCCGTGTACGGCTCGAGCTCCCCACGGCACGGGCTTCGCCCGTACGCCCCTCTCCCAACCCGAGGAGCGCCCTCCGGAAGCCCGCGCCCCCACCATAGGGCGCGGAAGAAATCTACTAAGTAAAGGACTGTGGGTTAGGATAAGACTTCACCGAGGAGGTCACAGAGGCACGGGCTGCGCCCGTACGTCACCCAAATCAGAGAGCTGCCCGGGCGGTCGCGCCGAACGACGGTTGTCCACGGTGTCCCCGTTGACGACCCGGCGCGTTGTCCGGACGGGAGATCCGGCTATGGTTTCTTGGACAAAAGCCGTGGATCCAGAGGGTGTCTCTCACCGTTCGCTCCACGTCCGTGAAAGGGCGTTCATGACAGACAGCCAACTGGACATCTGCCCGACGTGCCAAGGCGTGATCCCCGCCACGCACCCGGCTGCCTACACCGCTGCCCGTGGACGGCTGATTGTCGCCAACGGGTACTGCCCAGGCCATCACTCCGCCACGGCGGGTGATTCCGCAGATCCCGGAACGGCCGAGAGCGCAATATCCTCACACCGGTCGGCGCCTGCGGTTTCCGCTTCGGTACCTCTGGCGTGATCTGCTCGCTCTATGTCGGTGCGAGCCCGTGGCTGCCGTGCATCGCTCGTGGTAGCAAAGGAACCTCCAGGCCGCACAAGGTGGCCGCGTCAGTCGAACGCTGCCTCGCGGAAACTTTCACGGACGGGGATCAGAGGCTGGCGGTCCGCGGTGTAGTGGAGCTTGTTGGTGAGCAGGATGGCGAAGCGGTTCTGCTTGGGCGAGATCCACATGCTGGTCCCGGTGAAGCCGTGGTGCATGTAGATGTGCTCACGTGACCACCCGCTACATGCGCTCCGGCCACGGCGACGAGTTCAGCTTCCGCGATGCCATGTCGGCCGCACGCGGCGATGGTGTCGGTCAAGGACATGCGCCGCGCCACCACGTTCGAGGCGAGCAACCCACGCTCGATCGCCCGCACGGAGTTCGCCACCATGGCCCAGGCCGCCGACGATTGCATCACCAAGATTGCCGGTATCGATAAGGTCGGCCCGCAGGCGGTCCGGCGCGAGACCGCCAGCCTGCTCGCACAGATGGTCTTTGACCTCGGAGCCCGGCTCACAGGGCCGGCAACGAGTTAAGCCCTCTCACCGCATCAAGGAGCGGCCATGACGACACTCTCTTCCACCGTCATCTCAGCGGCGGGAGCTGAGACGCCTCACGGAGAAGCCGTTCGGCGGTCTCCTCGGGACTGAGCGCGGAGGTGTCGAACCACCAGCCGACGTCGCCGAGTTCCCGCTGCAGATCGGCCTCAAGTTGGTGATAGCCGTCAAACTCCCACGACTCCTCCGGATCCCGTGTTGCGTTGCGTTTGCGGCATGCTTCCACCCCCGGCGCGAGGGTGATCAGCCGCACCCGGCGCGGGGCCAACAGGCCGACCAGGAAGTCCAGCTCCGCCCGGTCCACGACAAGGTTGTCGATCAGCACGCTGAAGCCGAAATCGACGAAGTTGGCTGCCAACGATGCCAGGTTGCGGTTGCGTAGTTCCACCTGTCGGGCGGCCTCCTCCTTAGGCTCACCCAGGGCCCAGACACCGCCGCTGAGGATCAGCTCGCTCATGTCGTCGGCCTTAAGGCGAGCGGCCCGAGGCAGGAGTCGAGAGGCCAGCCCGGTTACCGTCGACTTCCCTGCCCCCGGCATTCCCGACACGATGATGCATCCGGATAGCTCATGCATGGTGGTCATGGCCCGATCTTGCTGGCGCGTTCACCAGCCAGCAATCGGTTTTTCGCTGAGCAACGAACATCGGGGGCGCATGGGCCCGCCGTCTCCTCACCGGCGAGCTCTGCAGGTGGGACCAGCTTCACGTTTCTGCGGCCAGGCACGGCAGCCGCGCGGCCTGCCTACTTGCCTGAGCGAAATAGCTGGTCAGCTGCTTGAAGGTCTGTCAGGCACGTAAGGCAAGTAGGTTGGCCATGGCTGTCGCGCGTGGCCCGCAGGAACCGTGATGCGGGTTCCTCCCTGCGGGGCTCGATCCCCGGACGGTGCTGATGGCTTCGGCTTAATATTCGCTGTGCCCGGGGTGATGCGTGTTCGTAGGATCCGTGCATGACGGACGAAAACGAGCGTGCCGTGCAAGCGGCTATCGATGGTGAGTTGCGGCTTCTAACTTGGGGCACTGCGCCAGCTCCCGAGATCGGGCGCGAGGAGCTGTTCCGGTTCTTCGCCCTCCGTCCGGATGATGAGGTGGCACGGTGACAAACCACGATGAGGCGGCGGCTGTCCGACCGTTGACACTGGCTTGGGTGAGCCGGCACCTGGAGGTCGGCGAACGGATCGTCGAAACCGCGGCGCTGCACGGCGGCATCACTGCCGAGATGCGGAGGCTGACCATCGGCACGCGGCACGGAGGCACCCGTGACCTGGTGCTGCGGAGCTTCGTCGACCCGTTCCATGGGGGGTGGGCCGAGGCCTCGCTGAACAGGGAGGCCAGCGCCCTGGCCCTGCTCACGGGGACCGACGTGCCGGCTCCTGGACTGGTCGCGGTTGACCCGACCGCCGCGCATTGCGAGTATCCCTCGCTCCTCATGACACATCTGGCGGGCCGGACGGTCCTCGACGATGAGGGATTGGAGACACGCGTCCCTCTGCTGGCCCGTCAACTCGCGGCGATCCATGCGCTGCGGCCCGCCGAGCGGCCCCGGAAGTATGTGACGCTGACGACCGCCGACACCGTCGTGGTTCCGAAGGGCGCCGACGCGGCGGCATGGGCCGCGGCAATCGACGTGATCCGCAAGCCGGCGCCGCCCTATGAAGGACGATTCCTGCACCGGGACTTCCACCCCGGCAACGTGCTGTTCGACATGTCGCCCCCAAGCCCGGCAGGTCCGCGGATCACCGGCGTCGTCGACTGGGCAGCGACCTGTTGGGGCCCGGCAGATCTCGACGTGGCGCACTGCTCCACCAATCTCGCCCTGCTGCACGGCCCGGCGTGGGGTCTGCGGTTCGCTGAGGCGTATCAGGAGGCCGGCGGTGTGCTGGCCGCGGCCGCGAGCGAGCGGCTGTACTGGCAGGTGCGGGACGGGCTGGCGTTCTCAGAAGAAGTGCAGTTGGTGTCGCAGCCATGGAGGGAGGCAGGGAGGACAGAGCTGACGACGCGTGCCGTGGAGGAGCGGCTGGATGCCTATGTCACCGCCCTGATGGACGCACTGGCCTGAGCCAGGGCGGTCCGGGGCGGCCCTCGGCGCGGTGGGCACCAGGATTTTGCGGCCGATGCGCAGCGCGGGCAGAAATCTGATCACAGCATCAACACAGCAGCCCTCAGACCAGGAGACCCAGGGTTTCGGGCGCTTCCCAGGCCGTCACATGCCGCTCAGGGTCAGTTTCCTGCTGCGCGAACTGGTTGATCACGTCGGCGAGAGCTTGCCGGTCCTGCTCGGACAACTCCTGCAGGAGGACGGCCACCGGCTCGATCACCTGCATCGTGGCCTCGGGCGCGATGGCGTCGTCGTCGCTGAGGTCCAGTCTGATGACGACCTCGGTGAGGGCTTTGGCGAGGGTGCGTTCGAGCGGGGTCATGACGGGGGTTCCTTGGTTGGTCGTGGGTGTGCGGCGTGCCCGGGGGCGGCTGCCCGCGATGATGGTCCCGCTCAGCCCGTTGCCGGCTCGGTGAGCCGGGCTTCGAGATCTGCGATCATCTGTGCGAGCAGGCTGGTGTTCTCGCGCCGGACCGCCTGCGGGCCGAGCTTGTCGATGCCGGCGAGGCGATGGAGCAGGGGTTGGCGGCCTCGAAGGTGGTGGCGCGGTGCATGTCCTTGACCGACGTCATCGCCGCGTGGGCGGCGGACATGGCGTCGCGGGCGCTGAACTCGTCGCCGTGCCCTGAGCGCATGTAGCGGGTGACCCAGACCCGGCGCCGGTCAGGGCCGCGCCGGGCGGGGTCGGCTGAGGGCTGGAACCTTTCCAGGCGGTCGCCCCGGTTGGCCGCGATCACCCGGACGATCCGGACGGCCTGCCGCAGCCGGTGACCGTCGGGGATCCCGACGCCGGTGGCGATGTCGGCGTAGCTGACCTCGCGCCCGTGGTTGCCGCGCAGCCAGATCATCACGTCGGCGACGTCGTTCTCGGCCTGTGTCCAGTCCAGCGCGTCGCGCCCTGATGCCCGTGGGGATGCCCGCCGTCCGCTCACAGCAGCCCGCCGCTCTCGTCCAGGAACGCCGCCAGCGCCGCGTCGTCCAGGGCGGAGCCGGTGGCCAGGTCCCGGACGGCGGTGATGGTCGCCTCGGCGCCGTCGCAGAGCTCGGCGATGGCCTGGGCGCGGTCGGTGGTGAAGCGGATCTGCTGCTTGTGCAGCAGCGACAGCGCCCGCGAGGCGGCCATGCGGATCTCGGCCATGGCGTGGAAGACGTCCATGGACGCATCCGCCTCGGTTCCGTCGCCGGCCGCCCGGGCCTGGGCGGCGATCGCCTCCCGCTCGCGGCGCAGGGCCTCGTCGTACTCGCGTTGCCGCCGGCTGGTGACGTCGGTGGCCGCGGCGCGGTCGGCCGCGTCAGCGGCCGACTGGCGGGCCTCGAACTCCTGCAGAGCCTCCCGCGCCGCCGCTCGGGTGCCCTCATCGGCCAGCAGCGCGGTCTTGACCGCTGTCGGATGGCCGATGACGTAGGTGATGGCCGACGGGCGGGTGCCGGACTTCTCCGCCTCCCGCTCGATCGCCTCGCGCCGCTCGGCCGAGAGGCGTCTGGCATCCAAGCTGCGGTAGTAGCCGTCCTGGCCGAAGAACGGACACTGCTCGGTGTCGGGAAGTTCGATGTCCGTGCCCGGCTGCAGGTCGGTGGCGGGCGGAACGACGCCGTCGGTGGCAAGCCGGTTCCATGCCTCCCAATAGGCCATGACGCGCTTGGCGCTGGTGCCGGCCCGGCGGGCGAACTCCCGGGCGCTGATGCGGCGGAAGGTGTTTCGGTCGAAACACCTGGACTGATGTTCGAGTCGGACACCGTTGCCGTCGCCGGGTTCGACTCGTCTGGCGACCAGATAGGCCATCAGCCACGGGCCTTTGCGCTCCAGGGTGGCGAACTGGGCGATGTCGGCGCCGAGGGCCTCCTCGCCGTCGTCGTTGCCGTCGTCGCCGATGGCCTGCTCGGGCAGGTCCCCGCCCGCAGCGCTGCCCGTCACGTCGCTCATCGTCTCGCCCCTCACGTGGTCACGGGGTTCAGCTACGAACGTGAGAACCGCACCCAGGTGCTGACCAGCCCGTTCCTGCCCAACACCGGCCAGGTCCGGTAGATCCTGCCGGCAGGAACTTCCCTGCGGAACTGCACCTGCAACACTTCGGCAGCCTGGAGCGCAGCACCCTGCGGCTGGCGCACCGCAACGCCATCGACCTGCCCGGGACCATCGACCACGTTCCCCCGTTCACCAAGCCGCTCACCGGGCCGCACCTCGGCAGCCCTCGCGGCGACGGCCCGTTCGATGTCGCCCCGACACCGAACGCGCTGTGCGCCACCACCCCCGCCCGAGTGGTATCCGGCCAACGAGGGGGCACTGGCACTGGCAGGCTTCATCGATCCACTGATCTGTATTCCTCGCCGGTGTGCCGTAGGCTTCACCCTCTGTGATCACGGAAGCCGTCGGGGGCCGCGGTGGCCGCCGAACTTTAAGAAGATCGGCACCGCGCCCAGCGCCGAAGCCGCCTTCGACGCCCTGGCCGACTTCAGCACCTCCACCTGGGGCCAAAGGTATCCGCAGGCGGCCCGCGTGTTCGAGACGACCTGGGACCGCTTCACCCGCTCTTCGCCTTCACTCCCGAAGCTCGCTGGCTGTTCTACACCACCAACGGCATCGAGTCCCTGAACTACCAGCCACGCAAGGCCGCCAAGGCCCGCAGGCACTTCCCCGGAGACGACGCCGTAGTCAAACCACTGTGGCTGCCATCATCAACATCGAGGACAACGCCCCCGCGAACGCGCCACGCACAAGAAGACAACCCGCGAGATCAAGAACGTGCCCAGCATCGCCCGCCTCATCAAGGGCAACGCACCGAGGGGGTGCCATATCCGCTCGTGGCGTTGGACTGCCCCGGTCAGCCGAACCTTCCGGGACTGAGGACGAGGCCGGCCAGATCGCGCGCCAGCCCGGTGACGATGGGCTGGCGGATGATGTCGTAGTGCCCGCCTTCGATGCGGTCCTCGCGCACCGTGGCGCGGGTGTGCCTGTTCCAGTCGGTTTTCGTGATGAGTTGCTGGTCCAACGAATCTCCTGCCCACACCACCCACAGGGGCGCTTCGACGATGCCCGGGCGCCAGCCGGCGAACAGCCAGTTGTGCAGGCTGGCCACCACGGCGCGGTCGGCCAGGGCCTGGCGCTCCATGTCGGGGCGCACTCCCCACAAAGCCGCAGCTGTGTCGAGCGCCCAGGAGCCGGCGTCGCGGCCTGTGCAGGCATCACCATCGGTACGGTACTCGGCGCGCAGCCGATCGCGTACCTGCTTCGACAGTGCGGCTCTGCGTGGTGCCAGTGAGCTCAGGACGGACAGTGCACCAGTGGAGAAGTCAGGTGCCGCCGGACGGCGAGCCTTGGGGGCCACCCCGGTGTCCCAGATGGACACTGAACGGACCGGCACGCCTATCTCCTCCAGTTCCCGGGCCACGGCGTGGGCCAGGAGTCCGCCGAGTGACCAGCCGATCAGATGGCAGCCGCGGCCGCCGACGAGTGGCCGGATGTCCTCTGCATAGGTCCGCACCATCGCCTCTGGTGTCGGCCAGGTCGTCCGCGTGCGCGCGTTGGTGAGCCCGTCGAACACGCCGTAGACCGTCTTGGCCGCGGGCAGCGCATCCACCAGTTCCCGATAGGCATGTACATCGCCTCCTAGCGGATGCAGGCAAAACAGCGGCGTCTGATCGTGGGCCGCGGTGGCCAGTTCGATGACGTGTCCGCCCGCCGTCGGTGTTCGAGGTGCCATCGGGGTGCCGCGTAGTTCGGCGGCGAGCTGGCGTGGTGTCGGGCCGCGGTCGAGCGACGCGAACGTCGCGGCCGTGCCGAACTCGCGCCGGAGCCGGGCGATCAGCCGGGCCGCGAGCAGCGAGTGGCCGCCTAGTTCGAAGAAGTGAGATCGCGCATGCGCCTGGGGCAGTCCGAGGACGTCGCACCAGATTTCGACCAGTCGTCGTTCCACGTCATCGGCGGGCGGTTCGGGCGCGACGAGGGTGGTTCCCGGCAGGGACAGCCGCTCGCGGGCGCACAGGTCCAGCAGCGCCCGATGATCCACCTTGCCGATGACAGTCGCGGGGATGGTGGCCAGGTGGGAAATCCGGGCGGGGATCATGTGCTCGGGCAGGAACCGGCGCAGATGTCCGATCAGTTCCGCGGCGTCAGCCTCCCGGGAGGGCACCACGAACGCGTGCAGGGACGGCCCTTGCGGGTCTTCGGCGTCGAGAATCGTCACGGCCCTGGTCACCGCCGGATGGGCTTCCAGCCGCGCAGTGATCTCGCCCAGCTCGACGCGGTTCCCGCGGATTTTCACCTGGTCGTCGAGCCGGCCCAGGTACTCGACGACGCCACCTTCGGCGATCCGTACCTTGTCGCCTGACCGATACACCCGGACGGTCTCGTCGGACGGGCCCCAGGGCACATCCAGGAAACGTTCCGCGGTCAGGTCTGGGCGCCTCAAATAGCCCAGAGCGACTCCCCCGCCGCCGATGTACAACTCACCGATCGCGCCGCGCGGCACCAGTCGTCGTTTGTCGTCGGCGACGTATAGCGAGACGCCCGGAAGCGGCCTGCCGATGGACGGGCGCCGTGCGATCGCGTTGACGGGCTGGCAGGTCGCGTTGATCGTGCATTCGGTTGGGCCGTAGGCGTTGAAGACGCCCAAGTGCCGCGCTTCGGTCAGGGCCTGCCAGAGCGCGGGCGGCAGGGCCTCCCCGCCGGGGACGAGCCGGCGCAGTTTCAGGTCACGGCGGGTGAGCAGGCCTGCATCCACCAGCACCTGCAGGTGCGAGGGGATGCATTCCAGAAAGGTGGTTCCCGTTTCGGCGAGATAGTCGATCATTGCGTCCGGGTCCAGCCGCGCCGAGGCGGGCACGATGGCGAGGGTGGCGCCGTTGAGCAGCGCCAGCACTTGCTGGACGGTGACGTCGAAGATGAGCGGGGCGTTGAGCGAGACCACTTCGTCGCTCCAGTCCCGCACGCCGTAGGTCTCTCGCAGCCCGGCCATGAAGCCGAGCACGTTCGCGTGTGTGATGAGCGTCCCCTTGGGCGCGCCCGTCGTGCCCGAGGTATAGATCACATAGGCGACGTCCTGCGGATGGGTCCGCCGGGGCTCGCCACCGAAGCCGTCGGTCTTCGTGAAGTCGATCACGTGTGCGCCGCAGGCGCCGAAGTCCGCTGGACCGAGCACGACGTCGACGCCTGCGTCGGCAAGCACATGGCGGTTGCGTTCCTTGGGCAGGACGGGATCGATCGGCACATACGCGCATCGGGCGAGCCAGATGCCAAGGAGAGCAGCGATGGAGTGGACGGACCGGTCCGCCACGAGGCCGATGAGGGAGCCGGCGGGCAGGCCCCGCTCGACGAGCGTGCCCGCACACGCCTCGGCCAGGCGGCTCAGCTCGGTGAAGGTGATCGCGTCGTCCGCCGTGCGCACCGCGATGCGCTCGCCGTACCCTGGCAGTGCCCTGATCAGGTCGCTTGTGGGCGGCCGGGCATCCTGGGGCGACGACCCTGTCATAGTCGCGGCACGCCGGTCACCGAGCAGGTCGAGATCGGCGACGGGTGCGCCCGGCACCCGTTCCCCGGCGCTGATCAGGGTGAACAAGGCGTCCGCAGCCCCCCTTACCCAGTCCCGGTCAAACAGCGCGGTGTCGTACTCGACCACCAGGCGCAACTGGTCCGCGGTGCGCAGGAAGAACCACGTCAGGCCGAACTTCGCCTGCTTGTCCGCCAGGCTCTTGGCCTCGACTGTCACGCCGCCCCACCGGCGGTGCGCGGAGGGTGACGATTGCAGCTCCACGGCGACGTCGAACAGCACGCCGCGGCGGCCCGCACGCTGCTGGGCCACTACGCGGTCGAACGGCACGTCGTCGTGCGACAACGCGCCGTTCACCGTCTCGCGAGCCCGTGCGAGGGCGACGCCGAACGAAGGGTTGTCGGCCAGATCGGTGTGCAGGGCGACGGTGTTGACGAAGAACCCGACGGCGGATTCGAACTCCGGCCGTTTGCGGTTGAGCGTCGTGGTTCCCAGCACGACATCGGCGTCACCCGAGTAGCGCCAGAGGAGGATCTGCACGGCCGCCTGCAGGACGGCGAACGTGGACACGTCGAATCGGCTGGACAGTGCGTCGATGGCGGCGACGCACGAGGAGGGCGGCTCGAAGTCGGCTGTTGCCGCCAGGCCCGCTCCCGCCCCGCCCATGGGGGGCGTGGCCAGCGACGATCTCTGCGCCGGGTCGGCGGGCAGCGCCGTCCGCCAGTAGCTGAGTTGAGCTTCGACCAGTTCCGGGGTCAGCGTCTGTCGCTGCCAGCGGGTGAAGTCGCCGAATTGGGCGGCTGGGGCCGAGGCCGTCCAGCCTCCTGTACGGGAGATCGACTCGTACGCCTGCGCAAGTTCGCGCTCCACGATGTCCAGGGACCAGCCGTCGACGGCGATGTGGTGGAAGGCAAGGAGCAGGACGTGTTCGTCGTCCGAGACGCGCAGCAGGCGTGCCCGCATCGGCCGCTCGCGCCGTAGGTCGAAGGGCGCGAGCGTGAACTCCCGTGCCAGGGCCGCGACGTCCCCGCTCGCGTGCTCGACACGGGACAGGATGGGATCGGGATCCAGGACGAGCTGGTACACGGCGTCGGCGTGTTCGAGGAAGACGGTGCGCAGAGCCTCGTGCCTCTGCACCAGCGCGTTGACCGCCTCGATCAGCGCGGCGGTGTCCAGCCGTCCCCGCACATGCAGGCAGCGTGACACGTTGTAGGCGTTCGAGCCGGGGTCGAGCTCCTGGTCGATCCATAACCGAAGCTGGTTGGGGGCGATCGGCTCCAGATGCCGTACCAGCAGATCGAGCTGGCTGTCGCTGAGGCGCGCCAGCGCGTTGTCGACGTAGGTCATCCGATCTCCACGGGCAGATGGGTGATCCCCAGGATGAAGTTGGACCGCAACCGGCGTGCGCTGCCTGCGGGCCTGAACGCGACGCCCATCGCGAGCAGCCGCTCGAACAGCAGCGACAGCTCGGCCTGGGCGATCGGTGCCCCGATGCATCGGTGCAGGCCGGCTCCGTAAGCGAGATGCCGGTTCGGGGTTCGCGTCACATCGAATCGGGCCGCGTCGGGGAACTGTGTCTCATCTCGGTTGGCGGAGAAGTTCCACAGGGTCACCGACTCGCCCGCGCGGATCAGCGTGCCCTGTACCTCCACGTCCCGGCGGGCCATCCGCTGCACATAGGCGTTGGTCGAGCTGTAGCGCAGTATCTCGTTCAGCGCGGTGTCCAGCGCCGCGGGCGTGCGCAGCAGCAGGTCGTACTGCGCCGGATTGTCCATGAGGTCCAGCAAGCCGGTGCACGCCGTGTAGGAGGAGGTTTCGTTGCCGCCGACGGCGACGTTCATGCAGTTGTAGAGGATTTCCTCCTCGCGCATGCGGCGGCCGTTGATCTCGGCGGTCAGCAGCATGCTGGCCAGGTCGTCGCGGGGGCTGCGCCTGCGCTCGGCCAGGACGTCGGCGAGGAACTCGAAGATCTCGGCCTGCAGCCAGGCCAGCCGCAGCCGGACGTCCCCGCCGGTGTCGACGAACACTTCGTCGCGGAAGCCCACCATCTTGCGGGTGAGGCCGATGAGTTCGTGCGCCTCGCCGTGACCGATCCCCATGATCACCATCAGCGCGCCTGCGGGCAGTTCGGTGGCGATCTCGGTGGCGAAGTCGCAGCCGCCGGCGGCCACCGCACGCTCGACGGCGTGATCGAGGAGCCGGTGGACCTGCTCTCGTACGCGTGCGGCCACGGCAGCGGACATCGCCGGCTGAATGGCCTGCTTGAGCATGCGGTGCCGGGGCAGATCGGTGGCCACCATCATCTGGCCCGCCGCCGAGTCCTCCGTGCTGCCGAAGGAGCCGCCGAGGATCGCTCCCCGGGTCGAGCCGAAGATCTCGTGGTTGCGGTAGGCCCACAGGACATTCTCGTAGGTGGTCAGCGCGTAGAAGCGGCTGCCGTCAGGGGCGATGTTCTCGTACACGGGGTGCTGCACGCGTAGCCGGGCGAACAGCTTGGGATGCTCATTGCGGACGAAGACGTCGACGTCGGTCAGGTCGATGGTGGTCGTGCGGCTCACCGCGCGTCACCGGCGAGGGCGTCGTCGATCAGCTCGTCCATGACACGGACAAGGTCCGCCAGAACCGTGTTGCGCAGCAGCACCTGATGCTCGAGCTCGATGCCGAGGTCGCGGCTGATGCGGCGCTGGGCGCGGAATGCCTGCAGCGAGTGTCCTCCCAGGGCGAAGAAGTCGTCGTCGAGGCCGACGCGTTCGACCCCGAGCAGGTCCTGCCACAACCGCGCCAGGTACTGGGCGGTCTCGCTCTGTGGCGGCCGGAAGTCGTCGTCGCGTTCGCGCTGCGTGGCCAGCAGGACCCGCAGCGCGTCCAGGTCGCGCTTGCCGTGGTCGGTCGCGGGGATGCTGGGCAGGGCGACCATGTCGCTGGGCACCAGGTAATCGGGCAGTTCGGCTTCGGCATGGACACGCAGTTCGCGCAGCGGCAGTGCGCCGTCGAGCACGACGAAGGCGATCAGGCGGCGGTCTTCGCCCTCTCCCTCGGGCAGGACGACGGCGTCGCTGACCTCGGGATGGCGGCGCAGGGCGCGCTCGGCCTCGCCGGGTTCGACCCGGTAGCCGCGCACCTTCACCTGGTCGTCCGCTCTGCCCATGAACAGCAGGACGCCGTCGCCGCGTTGCCGGACGAGGTCTCCGGTCCGGTAGAGACGGCCAGCTCCAGGCATCGTGACGAAGCGTTCGCTGGTCTCCAGCGGCGCGCCGAGATAGCCGCGGGCCACACCCGGGCCACCGACCAGGAGTTCGCCGACTTCACCTGAGGCGACCGGTGACAGATCAGGGCGGACGATGCGTAAGGTCACGCCGTCCAGCGGGCGGCCGATGGGGATGCTGTCTCCCGTGGTGTCCTCCGCCGTCACGAGATGCGCGGTGCACGCCGTGGTGATCTCGGCCGGGCCGTAGAGGTTGTACAGCTCGCCGGTGAAAGCCCCTGCGAGCAGATCGCGGCAGGTCGAGGGCAGCAGGACGTCGCCGCCGGCCTGCAGGACACGCAACGGGGCGAAGGCGTCACGATCCTCTCTGACCACATGGTTGACCACCATGGTCGGCACCAGCATCGCTGAGATGCGAAAGCGCCGCATCTGACGCTGGAAGTCGGCGGCGAGCAGATCTGGTACGGCCGGCAGGGTCACGATCTGCGCGCCCGCTGCGATGGCGGACCACAGCTCGAAGTGGAAGGCGTCGAAGGACACGCTGGAGATCTGGCCCACCCGGTCCTGCGCGGTCAGACGCGGCAGCGATGGGTTGGTCGCGAAGGAGAGGATGTTGCGATGCTCCAGCACGATCGCCTTCGGCATTCCGGACGATCCGGACGTGAACAGCACCGATGCCGCGTTGGACGGCGCCACCACCGGGGCCTGCACCGCGCCGGCGGGATGGAGGTGGTCCAGGCGCAGGACCTCGGGCACCACGTCACGCAACGGCTCTGCGAAGGCGTTCTCCGTGACTGCCACCCGCACGCCCCCTGCGCGCAGCATCAGGTCACGACGGGCGTCGGGATAGCGGGTGTCCACAGCGACATATGCGGCGCCCGCCTTGAGCACGCCGAGGACGACGGCTATCAGGTCGGCTGATCTACGGAGGTGGACGCCTACGCGGTCCTCCACCTCGACCCCGCGCCTGCGCAGTGCCGCCGCCACGGCGTCGGAGCGTTCGTTGAGTTGCTCGTAGGTCAGCGCCTGCGCGTCATCCCGGACGGCGATTCGGTCGGGATGACGGCGCGTTGTCGCGCCGAAGAGTTCTGTCAAGGTGGACGCGACCACCGGGGACGCTATTTGCTCGGGATTTCCCACAGTTCATCTCCATTGCCGCCCGGGCCGCGGGATACGCCACGCGGCCGCCTCTCCAAGCCTGGTTTCAACAGGGGACATTTCATTTACCGACGGCTGACAGCGGTAGTTTACGCACCACCGCGAAGCGTTCAATGTGAGGCATGTCACACTTATTGACTGCGCCGGAATGTTTAGCTCGGAAGGGGTTGACACTCGTAGCACGTGCAGGGCTACCTTGATGCTTGATCGCGGGAGGCTGTGTGTTTAAATCGTCGAGGCGGAAAACGTGATCGGACGTTCTCACGTCTTTCTGGCCGCCACTTTCCTGTCCACGTTCGGTGACATTCTCGCCGTGACGGCCATCCCGTTCGGGGTTGGCGTGGAGACCGGCAGAATAGAATTCAGCATCATATTCTGGCTCGTTCCGGCACTGGCCGTGCTCGCCGCGAGCCTTTTCGGGAAACGGATCGGCAGGCGCACGGGGAGCGCGCGAGTGGATTACGCGCGACTGCTGATGGCCATCGCCGTCATGGAGATCGCGATCTCGCTGTTGTCCGTACAGTTCCGCGACCGATCGGCGACCCTGCTGATCTGCATCCTCTTCGTCGCGCTCTACGCGTTCGCGAAGGAAGGAATTCCGCGCATCCTCTATCAGGTCGCGGTGTACCGGTATTTCGTCGAGGCGGAAGAGTACTCAAAATTGGCCGGCCGCAAGGCGGCACTGGACATCGTGGCGGCTCTGGGCGCAGTGCTGACCGCATCGGCTGTGGTGGCCTCGGGCACCTGGCGTTACGTTCTGCTGTTCGACGCGCTGACGTTCGTGGTGTTGTCGCTGACGATTCTGCGCCTGGGCCGCGATCCGAGTCCTGCCGCGCCTGTGAAAGACCATTCGCCGACCGCCTCCTCACGTGTCAATGCATTGCGGCCGGCCCTGCTCTCCATCCTCGTGGCCGTCCCGCTCTTTCACGGAGTGAATGCCGCGTTCGTCAACTATCTCCCGCTGGTCAATGAGCAGCTCAGCGTCATGGCCGCGACCACGAGCCTGACGCTGCTGGCCGTGCTGCGGGCGCCGGGGATGTTGCTTGGTCTGTTCTTCGACCGGATCAGGAAATGGGTGGCGCCCAGGGTGTGGGCGGTCGCCCTGCCCACGGCGTACGTGGTGGCGGCGGCCAGCTATCTCGCCGTACCCAACGCGTGGTCGGTCTACGCGCTGCTGCTGCTCGGCGGACTCAACGTCGGGGTGTTCAGCCCGGCGGACGCCACCATCCGCAACTCCATCCCCGCAGAGCACTTGGTCGGCTTCAACGTCATCGTCCTGCGCTGGCTCGGTGTCTTCCAGGCCGTGTCCTGTGTCGGCGCGATGCTCGTGTTCTCAGCGCAGGACCTCGACCTGCGCTGGCTGAGCGTCCTCGTCGGGGCGTCAGTGCTGGGAGCCCTGCTGCTGCCGGCCGTGCACTCCCGGCACCCTCTCCTGCGCAGGCCGCGAGCGGGTGCCCAACCATCGGTGGAGGTCTCGACGTGAGCGATCAGAGCTCCGGGCGACTGGCACAATTACGCGAACGAACCCGCGGCCAAGAGCGGGGCATCCGGCCGGTCCCACGGGCGCAAGGCGCTCGTCATGTGGTGTCGTACGGGCAGGAACGCTTCTGGTTCGTCACCCAGGCAGATCCCGCGGATGCCTCCTACAACGTGCCGGTGGGCCTGCGCCTGCGTGGCCGGCTCCGCGTCGCCGCGCTCCAGCAGGCGTTGCGTTCCTTCATCGGCCGACACGAGATCATGCGCACGGTGTACGAGACCACTCCCGAGGGCTGTCGCCAGATCGTGGCCTGGCAGGACGCCAGATTCTTCGAGCTGGCGGTCCGCGACTGCGCGGGAGAGCAGGCCGCGCACGCCGCCGCCGTCGACCTCCTGCGCCGGCCGTTCGACCTGACCTCGCAGCCGCCCGTACGGGCGGAGCTGCTCCGGCTGGCCGACGACGACCACCTCCTCGTGGCCTGCGTGCACCACATCGCGTTCGACGGCGACTCCGCCGACGTGCTGCTCGACGAGCTCGGCGCGGACTACCGGGCCGCTCTGGGCCAGGGCGGCGCCCGTGCCGCAGACCCGGTGCAGTACGTGGACTACGCGGCGGCGCAACGGCTGAACGGTGGGCTCGACCGCCAGATCGACTGGTGGCGTGTCCGGCTCGCCGGCGCGCCCGCCCTCGACCTGCCCCTCGACCGGGCGCGTCCCGAGGCGCGCGCGAACGGCGGCGGCCTGGTCAGCTTCACCGTGCCCGCTGCTGCCGCCGACGCACTCCGTGAGCTCGCACGCGAGCAGGGCACCAGCGCGTTCGCGGTCCTGCTCGCGGTGTTCATGGTGCTGCTGCGGCGCCACAGCGGGCAGAGCGACATCAGCGTGGGCACCCCTGTGACCGTCCGCGACTCCGACGAGCTCGACGACGCGGTCGGCCTGTACATCAACACGCTTGTCCTGCGCGCGGACCTGTCCGGCAATCCGTCGTTCAGCGAGCTGATACGGCGTGTCCGCGACGCCGTGCTCGACGCGCTCGCTCACCGGCAGGCCCCGTTCGAGAAGGTCGTCGAGGCGGTCAACCCGGACCGGTTACCTGGCCGCCACCCGCTGTTCCAGGTCCTGTTCAGCACTGGGTCCGCGCCGCCGGACGACCTCGGCTGGGGCGTTCCAGAGCTGCGGGCCCTGCCGCAACGGCTGTCGCACGGGCTGACCAAGGTGGACCTATCGGTTCACCTGGAGGTGCGGGCAGACGGTTCGCTGCGCGGCTCGTGGCAGTTCGACCCCGCGCTCTTCGACGAGCCGACCGCCCGGCGGATGGCCGCGCACTTCGTACGGCTGGCCACGGAGCTGTCGCAGGACGGCCCGGTGGACCGCGCCGCCATGCTCCCTGAGCCGGAGCTACGCGAGCTGGCCACAGCCTGGAACGATCCCCCGGTACCGGCGGCGGACGTCCGCCTCGACGACGTCGGCGTGCACGAGCTGTTCCTTCGCCAGGCGGCGCGGACACCCGACGCACCTGCGGTGCGGCAGGGCGCGCGCGTCTTGACCTATCGGGAGGTCGCCCGCTGGTCGGGCGCCATCGCGGCCGAGCTGGCCGACGACGGTGCGGACCTGGTCGGGATCTGCGTCCCGCGCGAGGTCGCCGGCGTCGTCGCACTGCTGGGGGTACTCGTCGCCGGCCGGGCGTACCTGCCCCTCGATCCCGAACTCCCACCCGCACGGCTGCGCTACGCTATCGAGGACGCTGGCGTGCGGACCGTGCTAGTCCACGGCGCCGTGCCGGAGAGCCTGGGGGCGGCCCTGGCGGAGCTCACCGACCCTCCGCGCGTCCTCGATCTTGGCACATGCCGCGCGCAACGCCTGATAGAACGCGTGCCCGGCGGTTCTCGCCCCTGTTACGTCATTTACACCTCGGGCACGACCGGCAGCCCCAAAGGGGTGGTGCTGGAGCACCGGGCGCTGACGCACTACACCACATCGATCCTGTCCGTGCTGCGCCGCGAGCTGGGCGGCGCGTTGGAGGGCCTGAACTTCGCCACCGTCTCCACCCTGGGGGCGGACTTGGGCAACACGAGCATCTTCGCCGCGCTGGTCGGCGGCGGCTGCGTCCACGTGGTCGACTACGAGACCGCGACCGACCCGGACCGGTTCAGCTCCTACCTCGAGGAGCACGGCATCGACGTGCTCAAGATCGTGCCGTCTCATTTCGAGGCGCTGTACCGGGGCGCGGCGCAGCCCCGCCTGCCCCGGCGGGCGCTGATCCTGGGCGGCGAGGCGGCGTCGCGAACACTCGTCGCGGATGTCCTCGCCGAAGGTGCCGCGTGCAGGCTCTTCAACCACTACGGCCCCACAGAGACGTGCGTCGGCTCGCTCATCCACCCCGTACGGCCCGGTGCCGACGACTCGTCCCGGCCGCTGCCGATCGGCCGCCCTCTCGGCGCCACCACCATCGCGATCCTGGACGAGCAGGGCCTTCCGGTGCCCCAGGGGGTGACGGGCGAGCTGTACATCGCGGGTCCCGGCGTGGCGCGGGGTTATCTGCACCGTCCCGAGCTGACCGCCGAACGGTTCGTCGAGGTGCGCGGCGCGTCCGGGACGAGCAGGCGCCACTACCGCACCGGCGATCTCGCCAGGACACTCGCCGACGGGAACATCGAGTTCGTCGGGCGCCGTGACACGCAGGTGAAGGTCCGGGGTCACCGAGTCGAGCTGTCAGAGGTGGAGGCGACGCTCGCGTCGCACCCCTCGGTGTCGCAGGCAGTGGTGTCCGCCGCGTCCACCGGTCTGTCCGCCTACCTCGTCGCGACCGAACCGGTCGACACCGAAGCGCTGACGGCGCAACTGCGCGGCTCCCTTCCCACTTACATGGTGCCGTCATCGATCACGCTCGTGCCCGAGCTGCCGCGCAACCTCAACGGGAAGATCGATTTCGCCCGGCTGCGGGCGTCCGAACCGGCCTCGCCCCAGCGCTCCGCACCCACCACCCCCATGGAAATCTGGCTGTTGGAGGCGTGGACGCAACTCCTGGGGCGTTCGGTCGAAGCGGTCGACCAGGACTTCTTCGCCGTAGGCGGCCACTCGCTGCTGCTGATCCGACTAGTGGGGCGGATCCGTGCGGAACTGGGTCTCGAAGCCTCGGTACGCCAGTGCTTCACGCATCCAACCGTACGCACGCTCGCGGCAGAGCTGGAGCGCACCGGCGCGGCGGCCGAGGCGAGCATCCCTCGTACGGCACGGGCGCCGGGTGAGCGGCATCCGGTGTCGTTCGTGCAGAAGCGGTTGTGGTTCCTCCAGCGGCTCACCCCGGACAGCGCCGCCTACAACGTCCCGATCGCCGTGCGGCTGCGCGGCCCGCTCGACTGCGCGGCTCTCACCTCCGCCGTGCGTGCCGTTGTGACCCGTCATGAGGTGTTGCGCACCCGCTACGAGTCCGCGCCCGACGGCTGCCGCCAGGTGGTCGCGCATCCGGACGGCCGCTTCCTCGATGTCCCGGTACGTGCGGCGCCCGACGAGGGCACCGCACTCGAGATGGCCTCATCGCTGGCCGCTTTACCGTTCGACCTGGCCGCCGGCCCGCCGGTTCGCGCCGAGCTGATCCGGCTGGCCGACGACGACCACCTGCTCATGGCCTGCGTGCACCACATCGCCATCGACGGCTGGTCAGTGGGTGTGCTGAGCCGCCACCTGCACGCCGCCTATCAGGGCCTGTCCGGCCCGGCGTCCCCGGTCCAGTACCTCGACTTCGCCCGCTGGCAGCGCGACCACCTCACCGGCGAGCGGCTGAGCGAGCTCCTGGACTGGTGGCGCGACCGGCTCGGCGGCGCGCGGCCACTGGAGCTGCCGCTCGACCGGCCGCGCCCGGTCGAACAGGCCCACCGCGGCGCGTGCGTCCGGTTCGAGGTGGACGCCGCCAACGGCGCCGCCCTGCGCCAGGTTGCCGAGCGGCACGGCGCCACCTCCTTCATGGTCCTGCTCTCGGTGTTCTTCGTGCTGTTGCGCCGGCACACCGGGCAGAGCGACCTGAGCGTGGGCACCGTCGTGGCAGGGCGGGATCGCCCCGAGTTCGATGACGTCGTGGGGCCGCTGGTCAATACCGTGGTACTGCGGGCCGATCTGGGTGGGGACCCGTCGTTCGGGGAACTGCTCGACCGGGTGCGGCAGGCGGTGCTGGATGCGCTGGCGCACCAGGATGCGCCGTTCGAGAAGGTCGTGGAGGCCGTCAATCCGGTGCGGGACCTCAGCTATTCGCCGCTGTTCCAGGTGGCGTTCGGGGCCGGGGTGCCCGGTTCCCGCGCCGTCGCGTGGTCGGCCGGCGGTCTTGAGGCCGAACCGCTCGCGCTGCCGTACTCGCTGTCCAAATACGATATGTCGGTCGATTTCGACGACCAGGCGGACGGCTCGTTCACGGGGTGGTGGCACTACGACGCCGCGCTGTTCGACCGCGAGACGATCGCGGCGATGGCGGAGCGCTTCGTCCGGCTCGCCGCCTCGTTCGCTGCGAACGCATCCCTGACGGTCGCCACCGCGCCGATGCTCCGCGCGGACGAGCTCGATGCCTTGCTCGCCACCTCCGGCCAGACCGCCGTGCGGGATCCCGACCTCGAACGCGGAGTGCACGAGCTGATCCTCGGCCACGCGCGCAGGGACCCGGACGCCGAGGCCCTGCGGCAGGGCGAGCGCGTCGTCACCTACGGCGAGCTGGACACGTGGTCGGCCGCCGTCGCCGCGCGGCTCGGCGGCGGGCTGACGGGCGTGTGGGCGCAGCGGATCCCGGAGTCGGTCATCGCGATCGTCGGTGTCATGCGCTCAGGCGGGGCCTACGTGCCGCTCGACCCGCAGTTGCCGAGCGTCCGGCTGCGGCAGATCATCACCGATGCCGGGCTGCGGGAGATCCTCGTGGCCGGGCCGGTCGCGCCGGGCAACCTCGGTGACGCGATCGAGGGCAGTGCCGTGCGCCTGGTCGACATCCGTGACCCCGCTCCCTCCGGCCCCGCCTCCTCCAGCCTTCTCCCCTCCGCGCCAGCCCCGGGAGGCGACTGGCTCTGCTACGTCCTGTACACCTCCGGATCCACCGGCCGTCCCAAGGGCGTTCTCGTGCCGCATCGAGGCGTCGTCAACTACGTGACGTGGGCGTGCGTCGAGTACGGGATCGTCGCGGGGTCGCCCGTGCTGCTGCACTCCCCCATCACCTTCGACCTGACGGTGACGACTATGCTTGCCCCTCTCGTCGCGGGCGCCCGCGTCGAGTTCACCGCCGGAGACGAGGTGGCCGACCTGCTGACGGCGCTGGCCGGGGCCGCGCAGCCGTACCAGGTCGTCAAGGTGACGCCCGCGCACCTGCGGCTACTCAACACCGCGCTCGCCGACGTCCTGCCTCGCCGCGCGCCGGCCAGATGCCTGGTTGTCGGGGGCGAGGCGCTGACGCTCGACGCGGTACGGCCGTGGCTGGCGCACAGCCGCGTGATCAACGAGTATGGGCCGACGGAGGCCACGGTGGGCTGCACCTTCTTCGACGTGGCAGAGGATCCCACGTGCCGCGACGTCCCCATCGGGCGGCCGATAGCCAACACCACCGCGTACGTGCTCGATGAGCGGTTGCAGCCGGTCCCCGCCGGAGTCATGGGCGAGCTGTTCATCGGGGGCCTCGGCCTCGCGCACGGCTACCTGAACCGGCCCGAGCTCACCGACGAGCGGTTCGTGCCCCATCCGTACGAGCCGGGCGCACGCCTATACCGCACCGGCGACCTCGCCGTACGGCGGCGTGACGGGGTGCTGGAGTACCGCGGCCGGGACGATGGACAGGTCAAGATCCGCGGGTATCGCGTGGAGCTGGGCGAGATCGAAGCGGTGATCAAGCAGATCCCCGGCGTCGGCGACGCCTGCGTGCTCCGCGTCAAGCAACCCGGCTTCGACGGCCTCGTCGCCCACGTGGCGGGCCAGAGTGTCACCCCGCACGCCGTCCGTGCCGCGCTGCACGAGACCCTGCCCGCGTACATGATCCCCGACCGGATCAGCGTGCGCGCCCAGTTGCCGCTCACCCCCAACGGCAAGCTCGACCGGGCCGCTCTTCTGCGCGATCTGCCCGCCGCGCAAGAGGGCGCCCGCTCCCCAGCGGTGGCGGGCGAGACCGAGCAGCGGCTGCACCGGCTGTGGGCGGAGGTCCTCGGCCGTGCCCGCATCGGCCGGACGGAGAACTTCTTCGACGCGGGCGGGCACTCGCTCCTGATGGTGGACCTGCACGCGCGGATCACCGCGGAGTTCGGCGCGGGCATGGAGCTGCTGGAGCTGTTCCGCAGCCCGTCCATCGCCGCCTTGGCCGCAGTCTTGGACGGCCGCGGGCCTCAGGAATCGACCGTCTCGGCCGTCCGCCCGTCCCGCGCGGGCGCACTCGCGAACCTACGCAGGAGAAGGCAAGGCAATGAGTGATCTGGACATCGCGATCATCGGCATGGCCGGGCGCTTCCCCGGCGCGGATGACGTCACCGCGTTCTGGCGCAACGTCTTGACGGCGAAGGAGTGCGCGACCGGCTTCAGCCGGGACGAGCTGCTGGCCGCCGGGCTCCCACCGGACATGATCGGCCACCAGGATTTCGTCGGCGTGCGCGGTGTCCTGTCCGACGCGGACCGGTTCGACGCGGCCTTCTTCGGCTACTCGCCCCTGGAGGCGCAGTACATCGATCCGCAGCAGCGGATCTTCCTCCAGGTGGCTTGGAACGCCGTCGAGAACGCCGGATACGCGCCCGACCGATTCACCGAGCCCGTGGGCGTGTTCGCCAGTTGCAGCACCAACACCTATCGGGAGGTCGTCCTGCGCGCCGGGCGGGACGACAGCGACTGGAAGGAAGGCATGCTCGTCGGCCTCGGCAACCAGATCGACTTCCTGAGCACCCGGATCTCCTACAAGCTGAACCTGACCGGCCCGAGCATGACGGTGCAGACCGCCTGCTCGAGCTCCCTGGTCGCCGTGCACCTGGCCTGTCAGAGCCTGCTGGCCGGCGAATGCGACGTAGCGTTGGCCGGCGGCGTAGCTGTGCGGTTCCCGCAGGTGGGCGGCCAGCTCTACACCGAAGGCGGGATCTATTCGCCCGACGGCCGGTGCCGCCCCTACACCGCGGACGCGCGCGGGGTCTTCAGCGGCAACGGCGCCGCCGCGGTCGTGCTGAAGCGGCTCGGCGACGCGGTCGCCGCGGGCGACTGGATCCAGGCTGTCATCAAGGCGACCGCGGTCAACAACGACGGGCGCGACAAGATCGGTTACACCGCGCCCAGCGAGGCGGGGCAGGCGTCGGCGATGCGTTCGGCTCTGGAGTTAGCCGGGGTCAGCTCGGCCGAGGTCGCGTACGTGGAAGGACACGGCACGGGCACCCCGCTCGGGGACAGCATCGAGATCGCCGCCCTGCGCGCCGTCTATGACGGTGCGGACGACGGTGAGCGAAGCTGCGCCCTGGGCTCGGTGAAGAGCAACGTCGGGCACCTCGACGCGGCGGCCGGTGTGACCGGGCTGATCAAGGCGGCGCTGGCCGTGCGACACGCCCTCATCCCACCGCAGCCGGACGCCGCGAACCCGCGCCTGTTCGGCGGCCCGTTGTACCTCACCGGCACGGCCCTGCCCTGGCCCTCGCGTCCCGGCCGCCGAGTCGCCGCGGTGACCGCGCTCGGGCTGGGCGGCACCAACGCCCACGCTGTCCTGGAGGCGCCGCCGGTTCCCGGCGCTCCGGCCGGGGAGCGCCGCCCTATCGGCGGCCATTTCCTCGCGCCGCTCAGCGCCTCCTCGGCGGAGTCGCTCACGGCCATGCTGGACGCCTTGCCCGATGACCTCGAGGCCCTGCCCGCGGAGTCCCTGACCGCCGCGGACGTGTCGGCCACGTTGCTGAATGGCCGCTCGTTGCGGCCGTATCGGGCCGTCGTGATCGGTCCCGATCTTGAGGGGATCGCGGCCTCGGCACGTACGAGGTCCACCCGCCATCTCGTCACCGGAACGAGCGAGGAGACGGATCCGCCCGTCACGTTCATGTACACCGGCGGCGGCTCCCAGTACCAGGGCATGGCGCGCCGGTTACTGGCCACCGACCCTGTCTTCGCCGAGCACGTCTCGGCGTTCCGGGGCTCCTTCACGGAGTTGACGGGCGCCGACCTGATCACCGATGTGCTGGAGGGCGGCGCGCCGCTCGACGACACGATCACCGGCCTGTGCACCATCCACGTGGTCCAGGTCGCGCTGGCGCGATCGATCATCGAGCGGGGCGTGCGCCCCTCCTGGCAGATCGGGCACAGCCTCGGCGAGTACGCCGCGGCGGTCATCGGCGGGGCCCTGTCCCCGGCCGACGGGCTGCGGCTCGTGACGCGTCGCTCGCAGCTCATGGCCGAGATACCGGGCGCCATGCTCAGCGTCCAGGCTAGCCCGGACATGCTGCGCGCGGGCGGGCACCTCGATGAGGTGTCGCTCGCTGCGGTCAACGCCTCCGACCTGTGCACGGTCTCCGGCGGTGAAGCCGCAATCGCCACGCTCGCCGCCCGCTTGACCGCAGCGGGGATAGAGAACCGGCGGGTAGCCATCGGCGTCCCCGCGCACTCGACGCTGCTGGAGCCCATCGTCGATCGCTTCCGGGCGGAGCTGCGCGGGACCACGTTCGCCGCTCCGGCGATCCCATGGATCTCCAACGTCACCGGCCTGCCGATCACGGAAGGCGACCTGGCCGATCCGGACTACTGGGTCCACCATCTGTTGCGCACCGTCCGCTTCGCCGACGGGGTACGCACCCTGCTGGACGCGGGCGCCGCGACCTTCCTGGAGGTGGGACCCGGTCAGACGCTGAGCGGCTTCGCCCGCGCCGTCGCACAGAACGGCGCCGAGGGTGGTCATCGTACGGTGACCACGATCCGGTCGATGCGATCCGCGCGGGAAGAGACTGACGACGGCGAGGTGCTGGCCCAGGCGTTCGCACAACTCCACTGCGCCGGGGTGCCGCTGGACCCGCGCGCCCTGTACGGCGGGGCCACATTCCGCAAGACACCGCTGTCCGGCTACCGATTCGCCCGCACCCGGCACTGGCCCACAAACAGCCGCCCGGCGCGGAGCAGCCTGCTCACCGACCCGGTCTCCTGGCTGACCACACCAAGCTGGACCCGGCTGCCCCGGCTTCGCCAGGCCCGTACCCTCCCGGGGCTGCGCATGGTGCACACCGGAGACGACCTTCCGGGCACCGCCCAGGTTTCCGGCCCGGACGAGCTGCGGACCGTACTGGGCAGTGACGACGCCCACACACGCCTGGTGATCGGCCTGGACACCGGCACCGCGCAGGCCGTCCACCTAGTCAGCACCGCGCTCGAAGTGCTCGGCCCGGAGCGGCTCGACGTGGTCCTGCTGACCACTCAGGCCGCAGTCGTGGACGACGGCGACATGGTCCACCCGGAACGCGCAGGGACCATCAGCGCTCTGAGGGTGCTGGGGCAAGAGCACCCGGGGCTGCGCTGGCAGGCCGTCGATCTGCCTCCCTGGGTGCCGGCCGAAACCGTTCTGCGCGAGATCGCGGAGGCTCCCGACCAGTCACTGCGTGCCGTGCGTCCCAGCGGCAGGTGGGGCGCGGCGCTGGTGCCCGCCGGCGCCGACGGGCACCGCCGCCCGATCCGAGACTTCAGGGACGCGGGCACCTACGTGTTCACCGGAGGTCTCGGCCGGTTCAGCCTCCACATTGCCCGGCATCTGCGCCGGGCCTACGGCGCCCGCGTCGTCCTGACCAGCAGGCGAGAACGCGAGGACGCCACCTCGAGCCTGCCGCCGCTCACCGCCGCCGCGCTGGACCGGTTGCTGGCCGAGCTCGCCGGCCAGCTTGAGATCGTGCGCTGCGACGCCGAGGACGAAGAGGCGCTCACCAGCCTGTTCGACCGTCTGGGCGCGGTTCACGGCGTGTTCCACGGCGCGGCGGTGACCACGGGACCATCAATGCGCACGCTCGGCGCCGCCCTGTCCGACGCCGATTTCGAGACGCAACTGCGGCCGAAACTGCACGGCGCGGTCGCGCTCGACCGCGCGCTGCGCGGCCGAGAACACGATTTCTGCCTGCTGTTCTCCTCCAACGCCTCCCGGTTCGGCGGTCCCGGGCTGGCGGCGTACGCGGCCGCGAACACCGCCATGGAGACGTTCGCCGAGGAACAGTGGCGCCAAGGGGATGACCGCTGGCTGGCAGCGGCTTGGGACGGCTGGCGGCTGGACGGCGAGCCGGAGCGAACCGTGACGAGTCCACTGGACCGCTTCGCGCTAGCTGGCGACGAGGCCGTGCGCATGGTCGAGACCATCGTCCGCCACGCGGACACCGCCCTGACCATCGTCTCCAAAGCGGACGTGCGGGAACGCCACGAGGACTGGGTCGCGCGCGTCACCGCCGTCGAGCGGCCGGAGCCGCAGGAACCGGCCGGGTCGCCGCAGGTCTTCTCCGGTGAGCTCGAACCCGAGGTGGCCGAGCTGTGGAGGGACGTCCTCGGCGCCGCCCCGAGCCACCCGCACGAGAACTTCTTCGCGCTCGGCGGGCACTCGCTCATGGGGCTGCGGCTCATCAGCCGGATCAGGGAGCGGTTCGGCGTACTTTTCGACTACGCCACGCTTGCCGACAACGCCAGCGTGGCGACGATAGCGCGGTGGATCGCGGCCCGCGTCACCTCACCCACCGCCGCGCCGAAAATGTCAAGCAAACCGAGCCGCACCCTGTCGGAGCTGCTGAACCTGGTGCAAGAGGGCCCGTCCACCTGAGAGGTTGCCATGCAACGGATCGCAGTCCTCTACGACATCGGCGCGGCGTCGCCAGTCGACATCATCACCAGCCTCGAAGGGGTGGCGGAGCCCGTCTTCGTTCTGCCCGAGTCCGAGCACAACACCGGCATCCGGGACATGATCGAGGACGTGGCCGAGGTGCGCGACCTCAACTCCGCCGCCGACGCCAAGGTCGCCGGTGTCCTGACGTTCAGTGACTTCCAGCTTGAGGCCGCCGCCGTACTGGCCGAACAGCTGGACCTGGCGTTCCACCCGGTCGACGTGGCCCGTACGCTGACCCGCAAGCACCGGCAGCGGGCCGTACTCAATGAGCGAGGCGTCGGGCACACGCCATCGGCACTCATCACGGACCTGCGCTCCGCCGAGCTTGCCGCCGAACAGGTCGGTTTTCCCGCCGTGCTGAAGCCGAACCGCGGGGTCGGGGGAACGCACACTTACCCCGTGGCCGACCGAGCCGAACTGCTCGACTTGGCCGCCGCCCTCGTGTCCAGCCGCGTCCCACCCGACGACGGTTACGTGCTGGAGGCCCGGTTGGCACCCGCCGACGTTCGGCCGCCATGGGGCGGCTTCGTCTCCGTCGAGTCGCTGATCCTCCAAGGCGAAGTGACACATGTGGGGATCACCGGCAAGTTCGGCTTCATGCCGCCATTTCGTGAGCGCGGCGGCTACCTGCCCCCGCTCGGCGGCATCGTGGACGAGCCCGCCGTCTTGGACGTGACGACACGTGCGTTGCATGCTCTCGGCGTGGGGGACTCGATCTGCCACACCGAGGTGATGCTCACTGCGGACGGCCCCCAGATCATTGAGGTCAATGGCCGCATGGGGGGCCACATCCACGACCTGTTCCAGCGAGCGCACGGCCTCGACATGATCGCGCTCGCCGCCCGGGTCGCGCTGGGCGATCCGGTACCCGTGGCGCTCGTCCCCTGCGGCGAGGTCGTCTACCAGTACTTCGGGCTGGCGCCGATCGACGCCAAAATCCTGCTGGAAGCGCCACGCGTGGCCGAGGTCAGGAAACTGCCGGAGGTGAACCGGTTCGATCTCCAGGTCTCCCCCGGTTCGGACCTCGACTGGCGTCGCGGCTTCCGGGAACGGATCTACGTGTGCCGGGGCCAGGCGCCCGATCATGAAAGGCTCGCGGCCTTCATCGCGAGCCTGAATGAACGCCTCGGCATCCTTTACGCCTGAGCATTGGTGTGTCCTGGAAATAGCTAGAGCCCATGAAACGCCGGGCTAAGATCGCTGGAAGGGCGGTCCTCGATCGCACCGGACGACACCTGGCCATGGGCTCTTTGCCGATCACGTCTGTCCGGTGCGGTCGGGGGCCGGTTGCGGGCTCGTTCAGCCCAGGGACGCCAGGCGGGCTCCGCCATCGGTCTCGATGATCGTGCCGGTGATGTTGGCGTTCGTCGCTGCGACGACCACGACGTCGGCGACGTCGTCGGCGGTTGCGATGTGCCGGGCGGGTAGCGCCTGGGCGGCCTGGGCGAAGTAAGCCTGCCGGGCGTCGTCCGGCAGGCCGCTCCACCAGGGCGTGTCGACGAGGCCGGGTGAGACACCGTTGACCCGGATGGGTGCAAGTTCCACCGCGAGGGGCTTAACGAGGGCTTCGACCGCTCCGTTGATCGCCGCGATGCCGGCGGTGCCGGACATGCCGGAACGGGCGGTGATCGCACCGAGCAGCGTGATCGAGCCGGTGGGGCCAAGGTGCGGCGGTCGCGTCCTCGGAGCGGTGTAAAAGGCTCAACGAGGCAGGTGCCGTGGGCTGATCTTAGGCGGCAGTCGTCTCGGGTGTCGAGTCGGACGATGCGGTGGCCGCCGGGTGTAGCGGGGTGGGTGGGGACAGCAGGGCGCGGCGCAGGTCCTGCAGGGTGCGCAGTCCCTTGCTGGTCATGGCGAAGCCGCGCCAGCCGCGGGCGGCGCGGTCCAGCACCGCCCAGACCAGCGAGACACAGCTGGTCTCGCCGGGGAAGCGGCCGATGACCTTGACCCGGCGGCGGGTCTCGCCGAAGGTGCGCTCGATGAAGTTGGAATGGCGGATGCGCTTGTGGTGCTCGGGTGGGAAGCGCAGGTAGGTGGTCAGGCTCTGGCGGTCGGTCAGCAGGCTCTTGACCGCGGCCGGGTAGCGTCCAGCCGACGTCTCGGAGAAGGCGTCGATGCGGGCCTGCGCCCACGCCACCAGGCCCGGGCCGGGCTCGATCTCCTTGTCGTCGTTCTCCAGGCTGCTGGTGTCGAAGATGTTCCAGAAGGCGGCTTTGACCTCGGCCTGGTCGCCGGCACTGATCTTCGACAGGACGTTGCGGCATTTATGGATCACACAGCGCTGACGCAGCGAGCGGGGAAAGACCTGCTCAGCAGCGGCGATGAGACCGGGCGCGCCGTCGGAGACGACCAGGAGCGGCGGACGCAGCCCGCGGGCGGCCAGATCGGTCAGGAAGTCGTGCCAGGCGTCGGTCGACTCGGCCGCGGCGGCCGACAGGCCGATGAAGACGGGTTTCCCCTCGGTGGTGATGCCCCAGGCGGCCAGCACCGGCTCGGCGCGCTGCCCATGGTGCATCTTGAAGTGACTGGCGTCCAGGAACAGGTAGTCCAGCTCGACGTTCGTCAGGTCGCGACGGCTCCAGGCGTCGTACTCGGCGACGATGGCCTGGCAGATGGTCGAGACGGTCGACTTGCTCAGGGCGGCCTCGGGGCCGAGAGCATCAGCCAGGGCGCCTTCGACGTCGCGTACCGACAGGCCGCGCACGAAGGAGGCGATGACCAGGGTCTGCAGGGCGTTGGTGCGGGTCACGCCGGCACCGAACAGGCGGGAGGCGAACTTCTCGGTGGTGCCGCGCAGCTTGGGCCGGGCGATGGTGACCGGCCCGGTGGTGGTCTTGATCGTGGTCGGGCAGTGCCCGTTGCGGTGGCCGGGCCGTACGGCGTGCGCCTCGTCGCTGCTGCTGCTGGTGGCGGCGTTGGCACGTTGGTAGCGCACGCGGCCGAGGAAGGCGTCCACCTCAGCTTCGACGGCGGTCTGGATGATCAGGCGGGCACCGAGACGGGCGACGTCCTCGATGACCTCGACCAGGTCACGACCTTCGGTGAACAGGGCGTCGATCTCGGCGCGGATGGCCTGAACGGGCGGTAGTGTGCGTGCCACGAGCGTAGGTCCTTGCGTTGTGCGAACTTTGGACGGTTCAGCACGGCAACCTACGCTCGTTCCCTTTTACACCGCATCTCGGACGCGACCGACGCGATGCTCGACGCGGTCGCGCGGGTGTCGCGGCTGGACGCCGACGAGCGGGCGCATCTGCGCGCCCTCGCGCACCCGAGGCCCGGGACGAGACCAGAGCACGGGACGAGGCCGGAACGGGTGCGGGACGCTGTGCGGGTGATGGTGGAGGCGTTTGGGGATGTGCCTGCGCTGGTGTTGGGGCGGCGGACCGATGTGCTGGTTTGGATCGGATGGCGCATGCGTTGCTGGCGGGGCATGTTGATTTTCGGGCGCCGGAGTGTCCGGCTACTCGGCCGAACTGGGCGCGGTTGTTCTTTCTCGACGGGCGTACGCGTGAGTTGTTCTCCGACTGGTGGGGGAAGGCGCGTGACACGGTGGCGGACCTTCGCCTGATCTCGGGGAGGTATCCGGATGATGCGGCGCTGGCCGAGTTGGTGGGTGAGTTGGCGGTGCGGAGCCGGGAGTTCGACGCCTTGTGGGCGGCGCATCCGGTGCGGTCGGGTGCTCATCATTCGCGGGAGTATCGGCATCCGGTGGCCGGTGCGATGACGCTCGCGGATGAGCTGATGCGGCTCCCCGAGGACGAGAGGCAGCGGCTGGTGGTGTTCACCGCCGTGCCGGGCTCGTCGTTGGAGGCCGCGCTCAGGCTGCTTCGTCGTCGGTGACGACGAGGCGGGTGAGGCCCTGGACGGAGACCTGTTCGGCCTTGCCGACGCGGGCGTCGGAGTACGCCAGGTCACCGATGTAGATGCCGCCGGTGAGGCGGACCTCCCGTACGGGGCGCGCGACGGCAGGGGGTGCGGACGGTGCGCAGCCACGTGTAGGCGCTACCTACTGTTAACGATAAGATCATGCCCGCCGTGTGGACCAGACGGCATCTCGGACGAGAGAATCTTGGTCGGCCATCACCCCCTCGGTAGCCAGACGTACAACGAAGGGTTAATCTGTGAACGGGTTTCTACGGCGGGTAATGATCGCCGTGATGGTCGTGACGGCCATGGTAACGCCGCTTTCCAGCGGTACGGCATCGGCCAAGACCACGAAGCTGGCCTTGTTCGAGCTGGTGAGCTTCAACCGTATCGGCGACATCGACAGGTGCCTGGCCATTGCGAATGGTAGCAAGTCCAACGGCGCGGCCGCGATCCAATGGACTTGCAACGGCGGCTTCGAGCAGCTTTGGTATTGGAGCAACGGGCTGCTCGTCAACTATGGCAGCGACAAGTGTCTTGCCATCCCTCACGCCAGCAAGGCCATCGGCGTAGCCGCGGTCCAATGGTCGTGTGACGGTGGCTCGGAGCAGCGTTGGCGAAGGGTTTCAGACGGCCCCGAGGACGGCTGGGGCATCCAGAACGTGAACAGCGAGCTGTGGCTGGCCATCGGCGATGACAACAGGAATGGCGCTCCGGCCATCCAGGTGCGGAGAGCCGAGACCCTCAACCAGGACTGGGCACAGCGTATGCGCTAGTCCCGGTCCAGAGGCTTGCGACGCAGTGCAATAGGTGCCCGGAACTCGGCCGTTGGGGCTGTGCGCCTGCCGATAATCACATCCCCGGGCGACTGGAACTCGCGTACGCCACGTGAATCCGTCGCAGAGTCAGGACCTGGGCGGGGGACGGAACCGCGTACGGCAGGATGATCGTTCGTGCTCCTCCGCCTGGTCTGGCTCACCATTACCAACACCTTCGCCGCGCTGCGGTTGCCGCTCGCCGCCCTGGACGAGCCGGAAAAAATCCGGCGAGGTACGCCGTGCCCACGGCGTACTGCTCGGCCGGGCCGCGCCTACCTGCGCACCGGGCACGGCGACTTGGAGACCCTCCAGTGTGCCCGCATCGGCTGGCCGAGAGACGACGCGCCGGACGCGCGGGCCCGCGCGGACGCCGTCACCGTCGCTCGTCGCCGGATCACCGAACTCGGCCGGGCCCGTCTCAGCCGTGAAATGAAGCCAGCGGTCGGTGTGGGCGGCACCCATGTGGCGCGCTACTTCTGTCTCGCCCGGCTGGGTGTCGTCGATCCTGGCCGAGGCCGCCACGCTGGTCGCCGGCAGCATCAAGGTGATCCGCGCGCTGCTGACACTCACGTATGTGCTGCACGTCGATGAGACCACCACCCGGATCGGAGCGGCGCGCCGCTGGCTGCACGTGGCCTGCACCACCACCCTGACCCTGCTTGGCCTGGGCGAACGCTCCCGGCAGGGCGCCAACTCCCTCGGCATCCTGCCCGAGTTCCGCGGGGTGCTGGTGCATGATTCGCTGTCGCTCTACAATGGCTAGCCGCATGCTCGTCACCAACTGTGCGGGGCACATCTGGTCAGGGAGCTGACTGCGGCGGCCGAGGATCATCCCGGTCAGCGGTGGCCGGCGCAGATCCGGTGGGCGCTGGCCGAGTTGAACAAGCAGGCCATCAAGGCCCGCGAGAAGGGCCTGGCCGAGATCCCGCCCGAGCGGGCGCGGATCTACCTCGAATCCTTCCATCACGGGATCGTGGTCGGGCTGTCGCTGCATCCCCGCGCCCCCGGGCGGAAACAGTCCCCGGCCCGTAACCTGCTGGAACGGCTGCGGGACCGGGCTGATGATGTGCTGCGCTTCGCCGACTTCCCCGGCTGGGTGCCGTTCACGAACAACACCGGGGAGCGCGCGCTGCGCCCGGTCAAGACGCAGGTGAAGATCTCCGGCTGCCATCAATCCGAAGATGGTGCCGCGCACTGCGCCCGCAAGCACCGCCTGAGCGCCTTCGAGGCGATCCACCGCGCCTTTACCGGCAACCTCTGGATGCCGCCGGTCGCACTCGACGCCTGATCAGCACGTATCACCCAGCGTCACTGAACCTCTGAATGCTTACGAGTGGCCTGGCCATCGGCGATGGGAAAAGGTTGGGTCTCCATCATGTGATCTTTCCCACAGAATCGAGCGATCTACGGCAGCCGTGACTGCAGTACGCTCCAGATCGCCAGCAGGAGAGGCTGCGCATCCATTGCGGTCGGCGCGAATTCCGCGTTCGTTTCGCAGGTCAAGTGGATTTTTCATCGGCTTCAATTCATTCATCGGGAGTAAATCGTGAGCAAGATTTCCCGTAAGGTCGCGATGGCCATGGGGGCCGGCGCGGTCGTCGTGGCGACGTCGGTTGTCGGCGCCGCACCGGCCAACGCCGACGCCGTCTGGTTCACCCTGCGCTCCTTCAATGGCGAATTGGGAAAGTGCCTGGCCATCGAGAACGGCAGCACGGCCAATGGCGCGCGCGCCATCCAGTGGCCCTGCAACGGCGGACGGGAGCAGATCTGGATTTGGGAGGGCACGATGCTGCGGAACATCAACAGCGGCAAGTGTCTCGCCATTGGAAACGGCAGCCTGGCCGCCGGCGCGCCCGCAATCCAGTGGACCTGTCCGGGCGGCGGCTACTACAACCCGGAGCAGAACTGGGAAAGGATTTCCGCGGGCTCCGGAAGAGGCTGGGGCATTCGGAATGAGAACAGCAACATGTACCTGGCCATTGGCAACGGTAGTCACAGCAACGGTGCGCCGGTCATCCAGTGGCACAGCAATACGAACCCGGAGCAGAACTGGCAGCAGCGCACCTGGGAATGGTGACGGCGGTCACAGCGACGGCGTGCCGGTCGCCCAGCGCCACGGGGGGACCGGTGAGCCGTGGCCCTTCCTCCTCGGGCTTGGCCTGACGTCCCGCCGTACGGGATCGACCTGAGCGGCGGCGACGCCGAGCGGCTTCTACAGTGGGAAGACAACAAGATGCCCTCGACCGGTGGCCAACCTACGCCGAGGGCAGCTTGCTGGACTCACGAGTCCAAGTGGGCATTCGCCTACTTGGACCCGTTGCCGTTCACCAACCAGTCCACCGCGATCAGGAACGCTCGGACGACGAGCGCGCCCCACTCCGGCAGTCTCGGAAGGCTCGGGCGGCGCCGTTTGCCGACAGCCATCGGTTTCCCGTCTCCGACCGGTTTTCGGGGACCTGCGCTTGCACCACGCACGGGTTCCATCAACTACAGGACGAGGAATCCGAGAACCCGCGCGCTTCAGTCCAAGGGTGACGAGGACCCCTCCTTATGGAAGCCTCCGCTGGACTTCTTCTACTGCGAGTACGCCAGCCCCTGGATCGACGTCAAATACGACTGGGGCCTGTCCATGCAGCCGAGCGAGAAGGAAGCGCTCCTCGAAATGCTCTCCACCTGCTGACTTGAACACGACGGTGCCCCTGCTCCCTACAGGACGGGGCCCTTTGCACGCAGGCAGCGGCTCCAAAAGGACCGCAGCCGACGATATGAGCTGCACCTGTGTCTGCGACCAGTGTGATGTAACCGGGTCTGCACCGCGAGACCACTTCCCGCGCCTCTCCTAGTAGTGTCGGCTGGCGTGGCGCGCTCAAACTCGGATGTTAGCGGTTGGTACTGGTGGGCATTCATCGCCACGTCCATCCTTGTGCCGTTCGTGGCCATCGCCGTGGTCGTATTCTTCGTCTCTCAAGGTCGCGAGTACGCCGACCAGTGGGCCAGCATTTTCAGCTTCGTCGTCACCGCCCTCGTCGCCTCGGCGGCGGTGATCGGCTGGTTAAGGCAGGGGGCCAAGCGCAGGGGCGATCTCGGTATGTTGGAGGTGGCCGAGCCCGGGGCGGACACGGTAGCAGCGCGTGCCGAGCGGCTGGCCACTACGTTGGAGCAGACTTGGAAGTCGGAGGAGCTGCGGCAGCGCCTCTTGGACCCGGAGCCTCTGCCCGTCTCCTGGCGTACGGTCGGTCCGCCGGTCAGCGACCACTGGCGGGTCATCGGCGGTAATGATCTGCCCATCGATCTCAACGGCAGCCTGGACGATCTTTATCACACAGTTCGCAGCAAACTCCCCCGGACACGCCTGGTCGTGCTCGGCGAACCCGGCGCCGGCAAAACTTCGCTGGTGATGCGCTTCGCCCTAGCTTGTCTGTCCACCCGTGAGCAAGCCAACCCCGTCCCCGTCATCCGGGTTTCGTGGTGATGGTCAGATAGTCACGGATGGCGGCGGCGTCGAGTGGCTTGAGCTCGATGGCGGGCAGGCTGGGCTGGCATGATATCCGATTCGCTATCGAGGATCGGCTCCTACCGATATTGGACGACGAGCGGTGAGGGTGATCTACTTCGACCGCTACAGCTTCTGAGGCGAAGAGCTCGCCGTACAGCCCCGTGCCCACCTTCGCCGACATTCGGCTGAGGATGACACCGGGCCGTCGCCGGGACGACATTTTCTCTTCACCCAAAGTTTATCCGCAGAAGTCAAGCCATTCAATTGATCGGAAGGGCGTCCTGTGAACAAGATTTTCCGGAAGACCTCCATCGCCATGGCGGTTGGTGTGGTCGCGTCGGTGACGTCGCTCACTGGCACGGCATCGGCCAGCGCCGCCACGTTCGAACTGCTCAACTACAACGGTTGGGCGCCCGAACTGTGCCTGGCCATCGCGGGCGCCAGCAAGGCCAATGGCGCACGCGCCATCCAGTGGGGGTGCAATGGGGGCAACGAGCAGCGTTGGTACTGGAGCGGCACAAGGCTCGTCAACGCCAATAGCGGTAAGTGCCTGGCCATCGGTAACGCCAGCAAGGTCGCCGGTGCAGCCGCGATCCAGTGGGAGTGCGGGGATGGCGCGGAGCAGCGTTGGCGGAAGGTTTCGATGGGCGCCGGCGAAGGCTGGGGCTTCCAGAATTACAACAGCAACAAGTGGCTGGCTGTGCCCAACAGCAGCCAGGCGAACGGTACGCCGGTCATCCAGTGGCATGCCAGCCAGAACCAGGACCAGAACTGGGCGATGCGCATGCACGGCTAGGGTCGCGCCATTCATCTGAACGAGAATTTGACATCGCAGTGTCCCCGCGAGCGCGGACACTGCGATGTTTCACGTACGAGGCAAGATGAAGAGTGTGATCATGACGGCGGTGGCTCCCGAAGGACTCTGCTGGTTAACTCGGATTGGTGGCCCCGGTTCATGATCTGATGGTTCCTGTCCTGATCATGAACGGTGTGGCAGTAGTCGTCGTTGTCTTCGTCCTGGCTGCTGCCGGGGTGAATGGAGGCGGCGTTGCCCTCTGTGCCAAGCTCAAGTGAGACAGATGTCAATCCCCCCAAACCGTGGAGACGGTTCTATGCCACAGCGGTCCTTAGCAGGGCCGTTGATGCTTGCCGCTTCTCGATCATCAGGCGCTCGAATGTGACAGGCGGCAGCCCGTCGTTGGCACTGTGCCTGCGCTTGACGTTGTAGAAATCCGCGATCC
>NZ_JBVJIM010000019.1:3468-173407 GCF_055586305.1 Nonomuraea sp. NPDC051298 | reverse complement strand
CGGTTACATTCCGAACCCGGAAGTTAAGCTTCTCTGCGCCGATGGTACTGCACTCGGGAGGGTGTGGGAGAGTAGGTCACCGCCGGACAATCATTCAGGGTAGGGTCTGACACGGTTTGTGTCGGGCCCTTCCTGCATTTCTCGGGTCTTTTCTGCTGTGTTTCTGGACTTGTTTCCGGGGTTCTTTCCGGTGGTTCTGAGTGGTTGGTTGAAGTGCAACGAGGGCCACCCCCAGCAGCCGGGGTGGCCCTCTCTTGCGTTCGGGGACCTTGTGGTCAGGCGCGTTGCCACAGGGCGGGCACGTTGGGTGGTTCCCAGCCTGCCTGTGCCAGGTGCCCCTGCAGACACCGGTAAGACGCGCCTCCATACGTGACCTGGTCACCCGCCTGGTAGGTCACCCCAACCTGCCAGGTGCCGCCGCCCGGAGGCGGACTTGTCGGTGGGTTCGTGGGCGGTACGCCCGGGACGTTGAGCACGAAGTCGAACGTGGCCTCCCTGCCCGATCCGACGGTGCGGACGGTCATGAGGAGGCGGGGGTCGAAGATGGTGTCGGTGTTGTTGCGGGGTTCGCCCGGGAAGTAGAGCTGGGTCGTGAGGATCGGCCGGCCGGGGGCCTGGGCCTTGACGTGGATGTGCCGCGTACGTCCCGGATAGAGGCCGGGGAGGATCGTGGTCAGCTTGAAGGCGCCCTGGGCGTCTGTGTACTGGTGGCCACGGAAGTTGTACGTGACGTTGTCGTACGCGCCGTTCCTGTCGGCCTGCCAGAAGTCGAGCAGCACGTTGGCGAGGGGCTGGCAGGCGAGGCCGAAGACGTAGCCGCTGACCGTCAGCGGTGTGCCCGTGCCGGGCAGGACCGTGCGTTGCGGCGAGTTCGGCTTGAAGTACGGGCCCTCTGTCTGCGGGGGAGTGGGGTCGTCGCCGTCGTCGCAGTAGGGGGTCGGAGTGAGTGGTTCGCCGATTTCTGCGGCATTTCTAGCGAGAGCCGGTACCTGCCCGATCAGTAAGGGCACCGGCGTCGCTATGAGGGCCGCCTTGAACAGCGTCTTTCTGCTGATGCCGGCTTGCTTTCCGGTGCGAGTGTGCTCGCCTTCCACGATGGCCTCCTCTTGAGCGGCCCGCCGGGGGGTGGGGCAGGCTGTTTCCCAAGGTGGCACCCTGGCCGTCGTGGTGAGTACCCTCCATTTTTCTATATGGTCCGCAATATGTTCGCCCCGCGTACGGACTGTCGGCCGTGGTCAGTAGGGTTGAGGGGTGGATTATCGTGCGGTAGAACGCGCGATCCTGGATCGTGGCGTCGAGTGGGACTTCGAGCCGACGCTCGATCGGATCGCGGCCCTTCTTGACCTGCTCGGCTCGCCGCAGCGGGCGTACCCGGTCATACACATCGCCGGCACCAACGGCAAGACGAGCACGGCGCGGCTGATCGAGGCGCTGCTGAAGGAGCGCAACCTGCGGGTGGGGCGCTTCACCAGCCCGCATCTGGTGTCGATGCGCGAACGGATCACCGTGGACGGCGAGCCGCTGAGCGAGGAGCGCTTCGCCCAGGTCTATGAGGAGATCATCCCCTACGTCGAGCTGACCGACACGCAGGGGCGGCGCATCCAATTCTTCGAGCTGCTGACGGCGATGGCGTTCGCGGCCTTCGCCGACACCCCTGTCGACGTCGGCGTGATCGAGGCCGGGATGGGCGGGTCGTGGGACGCGACGAACGTCGCGGACGGCACGGTCGCGGTCGTCACCCCCATCTCACTCGACCACACCGACCGGCTGGGGCCCGACATCCCGAGCATCGCCACGGAGAAGGCGGGCATCATCAAGCCCGGCGCCACCGCCGTGTTGGCGCAGCAGGAGCTGGCCGCCGCCGAGGTGCTGATGAGGCGTGCGTCGGAGGTGGGCGCCGTGGTCGCACGCGAGGGCCTGGAGTTCGGGGTGCTGGCCCGCGAGGTGGCGCTCGGCGGGCAACTGCTCACGCTGCGCGGGCTCAAGGGCGTCTACGACGAGGTCTACCTGCCGCTCTACGGCGCGCACCAGGCCGGGAACGCCGCCTGCGCGCTGGCCGCCGTCGAGGCGCTGACCGGGGGAGACGATCCGCTCGACGTGGAGCTCGTGCGCCAGGCGTTCGCGCAGGCGTCCTCTCCCGGGCGGATGGAGGTCGTGCGGCGCACGCCGACGGTGGTGCTCGACGCGGCCCACAACCCCGGCGGCATGCAGGCGACGCTCGAAGGGCTGCACGAGGCGTTCGACTTCGCCAAGGTGATCGGCGTGGTCGCGGTCATGCGCGACAAGGATGTCGAGGGTCTGCTGGAGCTGCTCGAGCCGATTCTCGACGAGATCGTCGTCACGCGTAACTCCTCGCCCAGGGCCATGACGGCCCAGGAGCTGGCGTCGCTGGCCGAGCCGCTCTTCGGCGAAGACCGCGTGCACGTCGTCGATCGCCTCGACGACGCCATCGACAGGGGGATCGGCATCGCCGACGCCGAGGGCGAGTTCAGCGGCACGGGCGTGCTCATCACCGGGTCCGTCGTCACGGCGGGCGACGCGCGGTTGCTGCTCAAGGCGGACGGGGCCCGATGAACTTCCAGGTCACACCAGGCATGCGCAGGCTGGGCGCCACGGTGCTCGGCATGGAGGCCATCGTGGCCGGGCTGGTTACGCCCGTGGCGATCAGGGTGGGCGGGGTCGCGCCCGGGCTGGCCGTGGCGGTCGGCGTCGGCCTGGCCGTGCTGTGCGTGGTCGTCGCGGGCCTGCTCAAGAGGCCCTTCGGATACATTGCTGGCAGCGTCGTACAGGTGCTGGCGATCGGTACGGGCTTCGTCGTGCCGACCATGTTCTTCCTCGGGACGATCTTCGCCGCCCTGTGGATCACGGCGATTATCGTCGCTCGCCGTGTCGAGGGCGCTACAACCCGCTAAAGTCGGCCTACATGGCCGTCCCCCCGATAGAACGGCCGCCGTATCAGGCGCGCCTCAGCTCTCCGTGGCTGCTCGACACGTTGCTCGGGCTGCTCGTCGTGGCGGCGCTGCCCCTGGCGGTGGTCGCCGTTCCCAACACGCTCTCCGTCGTCGCCGGGCTGCTGCCGGGCGACCTCGACCAGGCCGGGCTCATGCGTACGCACGGGCTCGCCCTGCCCGCGCTGATGCTGACCGTCCCGCTCGCGGCGGTGGCCCTGCGGCGGCTGCCGGCGGCCCATCTGCTGCTGGGCGGGCTGGTGCTGGTGGCGTTGTCCGACGTCGCGGGCGGTTACGCGGGCTCGGAGTTCGTCGTCGGCGTCGTACGCGTGCTGCGCGGCGTGGGTGCGGGGGTCGTGCTGCCCGTCACGCTCGCCGCCGTGTGGGACCGCGCGCCGGTGCTGCGCGGCCTGTGGGTGGGCGTGTTCGGGCTGAGCCTGCTCACGGCGCAGGCCCTGGCGCTGTGGCCGCTCGACGAGGTGACGAGCTGGAAGGTCACGCTGCAGCCGTACCCGATGGTGACGGGGGTGGCGCTCGCGCTGGCCGCCGTGCACCTGGCGGTCTGGACGGCGGCAGGACGGCCGGCGACGGCGGTGCCCGGCGAGCAGGATCGCCGACGCTTGCTCTGGGCCGCGGCGCCGGCGGCCGCGATCGCCGCCCTCGCGATCGGCACGGCGAGCGAGGGGTGGCGTGCCGTGCCGGTGCTGGGGCTGGCCGCGGTGGCCGTGGCGGGGCTGCTGGTGCTGGCCTCGATCGGGAGCGTGGAGGGCCGTACGCCGGCGTACACGATGGTGGCGGTCGGCGTGGTGCTGCTGCCGAGCGCGGCCCAGGTGACGCTGGTGGAGATGGGCGGCCTCGGCGGGCCGGGGCTGCGCGGGCTGTGGCTGCCGTACGCGGTGGCCGGGGTGGTCGCGATCGCGGCGGCGGTGGCGGTGCGGTTGTTCGCACGGGGTGCGCGGTGGCTCGCGCCCTTGGGTCTGCTGGCCGTGGTGGCAGGGCTGTGCTTGGTGCGGCTCGTCGTGCCGTCGGCCGACGGGCTGGTGCTGGCGGTGCCGTTCAGCCTGCTCGCGGCGGGGGCGGCGGTGGCGGTGACGGCGGCGCTGCGGGAGTCCGGGATCGGGGCGGCGGTCTTCGGGCTGTCGTTGTGCTGTACGGGGGTGCTGACCGGGTTCCTGCTGGGCACCGGTGTGCAGATGACCATGCTCGACGGGGTGCGGACGGCTCAGGAGCTGGTCGACGGCTTCGTGGGGGCGCTGCACTGGTGGGCGTTGATCGGCGGGTTCCTGGTGGTGGCGGTGATCGTGCTGGCCTCCGTGATGGCCAGGCGGCCGGGGAAGGTGGAGGCAGGGGAGGCGTCCGTTCCGTGCGCAGGGGTGCTCGCTCCCGCGGACGTGCTGCTCGTACGGGCCCCGGCGGAGGAGCCGCGTGCCGGTGAGGCGGTGGCGTCCGTGTCGGCCAGAGCGGGCCTCCTGACGGGCGACGACGCGGAAAGGCGGGATCCGGTGCCCGCGGTCCCCTCCCAGGCGCAGTCGCCCGAGGACGACGCCTCCTCGTAGGGTCGCCGTGCCGCTCTCGTCGCCGGTGGTGTTCGCCGGGTTCACCTACGGAAACGAGGGTGGCGGCCGGGGGACGGTAAGCTGAGGGCCCTGCTACGGCGACGCGTGGGCGCGTGCCCCGCGACGCGTCTCGCGGCCCGGCCGGTGGCCCGCGGCCGCGACCCCACTCATGTACGAAGGAGAACTCCAAGTGTCCGAGCGCACTCTTGTCCTGATCAAGCCCGACGGGGTTAAGCGCGGCCTCATCGGTGACGTGATCTCGCGCGTGGAGCGCAAGGGCCTCCAGGTCGTGGCGATGGACCTGCGCACCCTCGACGCCGACACCGCCAAGGCGCACTACGCCGAGCACGCCGAGCGGCCGTTCTTCGGCGAGCTGGTCGAGTTCATCACCTCGGGGCCGCTCGTCGCCCTGGTGCTCGAGGGGCCGCGCGCCGTCGAGGCCTTCCGCGCGCTGGCCGGCGCCACCGACCCGGTGAAGTCGGCGCCCGGCACGATCCGCGGTGACCACGCCCTCGAGATCGGTGAGAACGTCGTCCACGGCTCCGACTCGCCCGAGTCGGCCGCGAGGGAGATCAAGATCTTCTTCCCGGACCGCTTCTAGCCCACTCAGCTCCGCGCGCCCGTGCAGCCCCGGCTGCGCGGGCGCGTTCGCTTTTCTGTCGGTGGGCTTGCGTAAGGTTCCGGTGTCACCGGCGATGGGCCGGGCTGGTGTCAGCGGGCGGAATTTTGTCGGACGGTTGCCGTAGGGTTTCTCGCAGTTGAGTGATGGACCGTTCCAGCCTCTGATCGGATGTTGTGGTGCAATCCGGGCAAAATTGCGGTTGAGGTAGAGGTTGGAGATTTTTGACAGGCGCGACGGCTCATTGCGCGCATCGGTGGGTACGTCACGTTACGATTCGAATTCAATCCGTAGTCACTCGCGAACGACGTTACGGAGGGCTCCGTTCCCCATGGGCAGCAAGCTCGCGTTCCTCGGCCGTGACATGGCGGTCGACCTGGGCACCGCCAACACGTTGGTCTACGTGCGTGGTCGCGGCATCGTGCTCAACGAGCCGTCAGTCGTCGCGATCAACACCGCGACCGGCAAGATCGTGGCGGTCGGCATCGAGGCCAAGCGCATGATCGGTCGTACGCCTGGCAACATCATCGCGGTTCGCCCGCTCAAGGACGGCGTGATCGCGGACTTCGATGTCACCGAACGAATGTTGCGATATTTCATCCAACGGGTGCACAGACGACGGCATTTCGCCAAGCCGCGCATCATCATCGCGGTGCCCAGCGGCATCACCAGCGTTGAGCAGCGGGCGGTGAAGGAGGCCGGTTACCAGGCGGGCGCCAGGAAGGTCTACATCGTCGAAGAGCCGATGGCCGCCGCCATCGGGGCGGGGCTGCCGGTGCACGAGCCGACCGGGAACATGGTGGTCGACATCGGCGGCGGCACCACCGAGGTGGCGATCATCTCGATGGGCGGCGTGGTCACCAGCCAGTCGATCAGGATCGGCGGCGACGAGCTCGACCAGGCGGTGATCGCGTTCGCCAAGAAGGAGTTCTCGCTGATGCTCGGCGAGCGCACCGCCGAGGAGATCAAGATCGCCATCGGCTCGGCGTGTCCGTACGGCGAGGAGTCGCACGCGGAGGTGCGCGGGCGTGACCTGGTCAGCGGGTTGCCCAAGACCATCATCGTGTCGAGCGAGGAGATCAGGAAGGCCATCGAAGAGCCGGTCAACGCGATCGTCGACGCGGTCAAGACCACGCTCGACAAGTGCCCGCCCGAGCTGTCCGGCGACATCATGGACCGCGGCATCGCCCTCACCGGCGGAGGCGCGCTGCTCAAGGGCCTCGACGAGCGGGTCAAGGCCGAGACGGGCATGCCCGTGCACATGGTCGACAACGCGCTCGACTCGGTCGCGATCGGGTCGGGCAAGTGCGCCGAGGAGTTCGAGGCCCTCCAGCAGGTCCTGGTGCCGGAGTCGCGGCACTGATGAGAGACTCTCGCCGTGCCCGGCTGATCCTGGGAGCGCTGCTGGCGGTGGCGCTGGTCGTCCTGACCGTCGATCACCGCACCGGCGACAGCTCACCGCTGCGCCCGCTGCGGGCGGCCGGGGCCTACGTGCTCGGCACGGCGGAGACGTTCGGCGGCGGGGTGCTGCGGCCCGTGGGCGGGTTCCTGCACGCGATCGTGACCGCGCCGAGCGCCCAGGAGCGCATCGAGGCGCTCAAGGCGGAGAACGCCAAGCTCCGGTCCGGCCTGCTGGCCGACAAGCTCAACGCCGACCGCGCCAAGGAGCTGAAGCAACTGCTCGGGCTGGCCGGGACCGGCGGCTACAAGGTCGTGCCGGGCAACGTGGTGGCCCGGCGGGGGCAGCCGGGTTTCGAGGACGCCGTGCAGATCGACCTCGGCACCGCTGACGGGGTGCGGCCCGAGATGACCGTGCTCAACGGAGACGGGCTGGTGGGGCGGGTTCTGCAGGCCACGTCGCGCACCTCGACGGTGGTGCTGATCAGCGATCCCGCCTCGGCCACCGGGGCGCGGCTGGAGGGCGGCAAGGAGATCGGCGTCGTGCACGGCGTGGGGGAGTACGGGCGGCTCGTGCAGTTCCGGCTGCTCGACTCCACGGCGCCGCTCAGCAGGGGCGGGCGCATCGTGAGCTTCGGGTCGCAGCACGGGCGGCCGTACGTGCCTGGGGTGCCGATCGGGGTCATCGAGCGGGTGGAGTCGACGCCGGGGGAGCTGACGCGGATCGCCTACGCGCGGCCGTACGCGGATCTGACGGCCCTCGACGTCGTGGGCGTGGTGGTCGAGGCGCCCAAGCGCGACCCCCGTGACGCCGTGCTGCCCGCCAAGGAGGGTGCACGGTGATCGGCGGGGTCTTCGTGGTGCTGGCGTTGCTGGTGCAGGTGATGTTCGTCAACCGGTTGCCGCTGCCTGCCGGGGGTTCGCCCGACCTGGTGCTGCTCACCGTCATCGGGGTGGCGCTGACCAGGGGGGCCGGGCCCGGCGCCGTTCTGGGGTTCTGTGCCGGGCTGCTGGTCGACCTCATGCCGCCGTCCGCCCATCTCGTCGGCCAATACGCGTTCGTGCTGGCGCTGGTCGGCTACGTCGCCGGGCGGGGCGCGGGCGGGCCGGCCACCACCGTCGTGTTGTGCGTGCTGATCGCGCCGCTGCTGGCCGCGGCCGTGGGCGGCCTGATCTCCGATCCGCGGGTGTCGATGTCCACGCTGACCCAGCAGGTGCCCGTCACGATCGTCTACACGCTGCTGGTCTCGCCGATCGTGATCTGGCTGACCACACGGGGCAGAGCGGCGAGGTTCTCGACATGACCAGGATGCGCGCCCGGCTGCTGGTGTTGCACCTGCTCGTGCTGACCCTGCTCGTCGTGCTGGCCGTACGCCTGTGGCAGGTGCAGGTGGTGCGCGGGCAGGAGTTCGTGACCCGGGCCACCGAGACCCGGACGCGGGCGGTGCTCGTACCGGCGGTGCGCGGGCAGATCCTCGACTCGTCGGGGCGGCCCCTGGTGCGCAACAAGACCGCGCTGGTCGTCTCCGTCGACCGGACCCGGCTGTCGCGGATGAAGGACGGCGGCGTCAAGGTGCTGGGCAAGCTGTCGGCGGTGCTCGGGCGGCCGGTCGCCGACCTGCAGCAGCGCATCACGCCCTGCGGGCCCGGCGTGGGCAAGCCGTGCTGGACAGGGTCGCCTTACCAGCCGGTTCCGCTGGACGAGAAGGTCGACACCCGTGAGGCGCTGCAGATCCTCGAGCGCCAGGAGGAGTTCCCCGGGGTGACGGCGGAGATCCACTCCGTCCGGCAATATCCGGGGGGCCGGGCCGCGGCGCAGATGCTCGGCTACCTCCAGCCGGTGACCGAGGCCGAGCTGGAGGAGCGGGAGGGGCTGAAGGCCAGCTTCTCGGGGGTCGACCTGGCTGGGCGCGACGGGCTCGAATACGTCTACGACGAGGCGTTGCGGGGCAAGTCGGGGCTGCGCAGGGTCCAGGTCGACCGGATGGGCAAGGCGCTCGGGCTCGAGGAGCAGATCACGCCCGTTCCCGGAGACCACCTGGTGACCAGCATCGACTCGCGGGTGCAGGCCGTGACGGAGAAGGCGCTGAGCAACGCGATGAAGTCCGCGCCCGGGGCCGACGGCGGGGCCGCCGTGGTGCTCGACGCCCGTACGGGGCGGGTGGTGGCGCTCGCCAGCGCGCCCGGGTACGACCCGGAGATCTGGGGCGGCGGCATCTCGGCGCGCGGCTACCAATGGCTGCTGTCGGACAAGTCGGGCAAGCCGCTCGTGTCACGGGCGATCAACGGGCAGTTCGCGCCGGGTTCGACGTTCAAGATCACGTCGGTGGCGTCCATGTTGCGGGCGGGTTATCCGCTGAACGGCCAATACGGCTGCCCCGGCTCCTACGCGGTGGGCGGCCGGGCCTTCAACAACTTCCGCGGCATCGGGCTGGGCACGCTCACCCTGCACACGGCGCTGGTCAAGTCGTGCGACACGATCTTCTACAAGGCCGCCTACGAGCAGTACCTCAAAGACGGCGGGCGCTATCCGAAGCGCAAGCCGAAGGAGGTCTTCGCGAACATCGCCAGGTCGTTCGGCTTCGGCCGGCCGACCGGGGTCGACCTGCCCGGCGAGTCGGGGGGCCGCATCCCCGACCGGGCCTGGAAGAAGGACCTGTGGAACAGGACCAACGCGATCAACTGCGAACGCTCCCGCAAGGGCTATCCGGAGGTGAAGGACAGGGCGCGGGCCGACTTCCTCAAGCGGCTGGCGCTGGAGAACTGCACCGAGGGGTTCCTGCTGCGGCCAGGTGACTCGGCCAACTTCTCCATCGGGCAGGGCGATGTGCTGGTGACGCCGATGCAACTGGCCAGGGCGTACATGGCGCTGGTGAGCGACGGCAAGGTGCGCAGCCCGCGGATCGGGTGGGCGCAGGTGCGGCCCGACGGCACGGTGGTGCGTACGATTCCGGTGCCGGTGGTGGGCAAGCTGCCGCTGACCGAGAAGGAGCGGCTCTACATCAAGAACGCGCTGAGCCAGGTGGCCCAGGACGGCACGGCCGCGGGGGCCTTCGCCGGGTTCCCGATGGACAAGGTGCGGGTGGGGGGCAAGACCGGTACCGCCGAGGTCTGGGGGAAGAAGGACACCTCGTGGTTCGCCTCGTTCGCGCCTACCAAGAATCCGCAGTACGTGGTGGTCGCGATGGTCTCCCAGGGTGGGATGGGGGCGCAGACGGCGGCTCCGGCGGTCCGGGAGATCTACGAGGGCATCTACGGGATCAAGCGGAAGCCGGCTGTGCCCGGTGGGCGGCTGACGACGCGGCTGCCCCGGTTCGCCCCTGACGGAACGGTGGCCGGAGGATGAGCCGGGGGATGAGCCGGGGGGCGCGGGTGCCGACGCGGGCCGGGGCGGGGGCCGCTGGGATGAGGGACGCCGGGGTGGGGGCTTGTGCGGCGGCGTCGCTTCCCGTGCCGGGCCTGCGCGGGCGGCACCGGGGTTGTGCTGAGGCTGGGGCGAGGGCTCTGGGGCGCGCCGGTGGGCCTCCAGCGGCCGTCGGAGGGGTGGGGGGTGGGTCTGATGCGGGCTGCCGGGGGTCGGCGGCTCTGAGGCGGGGTTGTGGGGCCTCTGGGGCGGTGTCTGGGGTGCGTGGTCGCGCGGCATCGGGAACGCGGTCTGCGGTGTGGGGATGCGTGGATGGCGTTGGCGTGGTGGGGCGGGCGTCTACGGCTGTGGTGAGGGGTGTGGGGCGGGGTCAGGTGGCTTGCGGGATGAGAGGTAAGGAGCGGGGAGCGGCTGTTGGGATAGGGGATGTGAAGCGGGCGTCAAGGGCTGGGAAGAGGGGTGTGGGGCGGGCGTCTGCGGGTGGGGTGGCGGGTGTGGGGCGGGCGTCTGCGGTTGGGGTGAGGGATGTGAGGCGGGCGTCGGCGGCCGGGATGAGGGGTGTGGGGCGGGCGTCAACGGCTGGCGTGAGGGGCGTGGGGCGGGTGCCAGTGGCTGAGGTGACGGGTGTGGGGCGGAATGTGGCTTGTGTTGTGAGCGGTGTGCGGCGGGGTGGTGTGGTGGCTTGTGGGGTGAGCGGTGTGGGGCGGGGGAGTGTGGCTGTTGGGAGGCGAGGTGTGAGGGCGTGGGGGTGTGGGGTTTTTGGGGGGCGAGTTGTGTGGGTGCGGTGGGTGGGGTGTGAGGTCTGGGCGGTCCGTCGTGGGGGTGGTGGTTCTTTGGGTGTCAGAGGACCTTTGCGGGTGTGTGGTGGCGGTGGGACGGGGGGTGGGTGATGAGCATGCGGGCTGTGGCGATTCGGCGGCCTTCGCTGTTGCGGCGGATGGCGCGCGAGAACTCGACCGTGCGTCGGCTCGACGGGCTCATGCTGGTCGCGGTGGCCGGGCTGTGCGTGATCGGCACGCTGCTGGTGTGGTCGTCCACCAGGACCTGGGCGCCCGGGTCCACGGGGCTGGTGAAGAAGCACCTGCTCAACGAGGCCATCGGCGTGGTGTTGTGCGGGCTCGTGGCCATGGTGGACCATCGGGCGATGCGGGCGTACGCGCCGCTGGTGTTCCTGTTGTCGCTGGTCGGGCTGGGGCTGGTGATCACGCCGCTGGGGGCGACGATCAACGGGTCGCACTCGTGGATCCTGCTCGGCGGGGGCTTCGCGGTGCAGCCGTCGGAGTTCGCCAAGGTGGGGTTGCTGCTGATCATCGCGATGCTGCTGGCGCAGCCGGCCGAGGGGACCGATCGGCCGCGCGGGCTGGACGTGATGCTGGCGTTGTTCGCGGCGGTGCTCACGATGGGGCTGGTGATGCTCCAGCCGGACCTGGGCACCGCGCTGGTGCTGGCGGTGATCACGGCTGCCGGGCTGGTCATCTCGGGCGTGCGTAAACGCTGGCTCGCGCTGCTGTCGCTGATCGCGGGCATCGGGGTGTTCGCGGTGTTCTACTTCCAGATGCTGGAGCCGTACCAGGTGGCGCGGTTCACCGCGTTCGTCGATCCGAGCGTGGACCCGCGCGGCGTGGGCTACAACAGCACGCAGTCGATGATCGCGATTGGGTCGGGGCAGCTCTTCGGAAAGGGGCTGCTGGGCGGCGGGCAGACGACCGGGCGGTTCGTGCCCGAGCAGCACACCGACTTCATCTTCACGGTGGCCGGGGAGGAGTTCGGCTTCCTCGGGTCGGTCACGGTGGTGGTGCTGCTCGGGGTCGTGCTGCTCCGCGGGCTGAAGATCGCCCGGCAGTGCGAGGACAGGTTCGGGACGCTGGTCGCGGGCACGATCGTGTGCTGGTTCACGTTCCAGACGTTCATCAATGTGGGGATGACGATCGGCATCATGCCGATCACCGGGCTGCCGCTGCCGTTCGTGTCGTACGGCGGTACCGCCACGTTCGCGAACCTGATCGCGGTCGGGCTTCTTCAGGCCATCAGGGTACGAAGACAGTCGTTCAGTTAGAAGCGGGTTCCCGGCTCACCGCGAGGAGCGCCGCCTGCTGGTCGCGAGTCATGTCGTAGCCGTTCACGACCTGGAGAGCGGGGTGATCGCCGTCGAACCGACCTGCTACGAGGGTCATCACGTGCTGGTGCTCAGCGGGAACGGCATGGACATCCCCGGGCCCGCCACCGCCTGAGCGCCGCTACGCTTGGCGGTATGTCTGTCGAGTCGATATTCCCCCGCCTGGAAGCGCTGCTGCCCAAGGTGCAGAAGCCCATCCAGTACGTCGGGGGTGAGCTCAACTCGACCGTCAAGGAGTGGGACTCCGCCGACGTGCGGTGGGCGCTGATGTACCCCGACGCCTATGAGGTCGGGCTGCCCAACCAGGGCGTGGCGATCCTCTACGAGATCCTCAACGAGCTTCCCGGCACCCTGGCCGAGCGCACGTACGCGGTCTGGCCCGACCTGGAGAAGCTCATGCGGAGCGAGGGCGTCCCGCAGTTCACCGTCGACGCGCATCGGCCGGTGCGCGCCTTCGACGTGCTCGGGGTGTCGTTCTCGACCGAGCTGGGCTACACCAACATGCTGACCGCGCTCGACCTGGCCGGCATCCCGCTGTCGGCCGTCGACCGCGGCGACGACGACCCGATCGTGCTCGCGGGCGGCCACGCGGCGTTCAATCCCGAGCCGATCGCCGACTTCCTCGACGCGGCCGTGCTCGGCGACGGGGAGCAGATCGCCATCGCCATCACCGAGGTCATCCGGGAGTGGAAGGCCGAGGGCAGACCCGGCGGGCGTGACGAGCTGCTGATGCGGCTGGCCGAGTCCGGCGGGGTCTACGTGCCGAAGTTCTACGACGTCGACTACCACGCCGACGGCCGCATCAAGCGCGTCGCGCCCAACCGGCCCGAGGTGCCGTGGCGCGTGCACAAGCACACGGTGATGGACCTCGACGAGTGGCCCTATCCGAAGAAGCCGCTGGTGCCGCTGGCCGAGACGGTGCACGAGCGGTTCAGCGTGGAGATCTTCCGCGGCTGCACGCGGGGCTGCCGGTTCTGCCAGGCGGGCATGATCACGCGTCCGGTGCGGGAGCGGTCGATCACCACGATCGGGGCGATGGTCGAGAACGGCATCAAGCAGTCCGGGTTCAACGAGGTCGGCCTGCTGTCGCTGTCGTCCGCCGACCACTCCGAGATCGGCGACGTCGCCAAGGGACTGGCCGACCGCTACGAGGGCACCAACACCTCCCTGTCGCTGCCTTCCACCAGGGTCGACGCGTTCAACATCGACCTGGCCAACGAGTTCTCCAGGAACGGCAGGCGTTCGGGCCTGACGTTCGCGCCCGAGGGCGGCTCGGAGCGCATGCGCAAGGTGATCAACAAGATGGTCACCGAGGAAGACCTGATCCGCACCGTCACCACGGCCTATTCGCAGGGCTGGCGGCAGGTCAAGCTCTACTTCATGTGCGGGCTGCCCACCGAGCAGGACGAAGACGTGCTGGCCATCGCCGACCTGGCCAAGAAGGTCATCAGGGCCGGCCGCGAGACGACCGGCAGCCGCGACATCCGGTGCACGGTCTCCATCGGGGGGTTCGTGCCCAAGCCGCACACCCCGTTCCAGTGGGCGGGGCAGGCCGACCACGAGACCGTCGACCGGCGGCTCAAGGCGCTGCGCGACTCGCTCAGGGGCGACAGGGAGTTCGGGCGGGCCGTCGGCTTCCGCTATCACGACGGCAAGCCGTCCATCGTGGAGGGCCTGCTGTCGCGGGGCGACCGCAGGGTCGGGGCCGTGATCAGGGCCGTGTGGGAGGACGGCGGCCGGTTCGACGGGTGGAGCGAGCACTTCTCGTACGAACGCTGGATGGCCGCCGCCGAGAAGGCGGGCGTCGACGTCGACTGGTACACCACCCGCGAGCGGGAGGAGAACGAGGTCCTGCCGTGGGACCACCTCGACGCCGGTCTCGACCGCGAATGGCTGTGGCAGGACTGGCAGGAGGCCGTCTCCGGCGGTGAGGTCGAAGACTGCCGCTGGACCCCGTGCTACGACTGCGGTGTCTGCCCGACCATGGGCACCGAAATTCAAATCGGCCCAACAGGGCGAAAACTCCTTCCTCTTACGGTGGTCTAGCGCGCTCAGTGGGCGAGCCGTGCCTCGGCGTACACGTCCATGCGCCGAGGCGGCTTATCCTGGGACGAGGAACTCTTACAAGGGAAGGACGACAAGCTCTGAAACCTGTTCCCGAAGGGCCTCCGCCCGCGCCCACGGTGCAGCGCCTGCGTGTGCGTTACGCCAAGCGCGGCCGCCTGCGCTTCACCAGCCACCGCGACATCTCGCGGGCCGTCGAGAGGGCGGTCCGCCGTGCCGGCATTCCGGTGGCTTACAGCGCGGGTTTCTCGCCCCACCCGAAGATCTCCTACGCGGGCGCGGCGCCGACCGGCGTCGCCAGCGAAGCCGAATACCTCGAGATCGGTGTTACCGCGCCGTGCGACCCCGGCCAGGTCAGACTGAGCCTGGACGAGTCGTTGCCGCCTGGGCTCGATGTGCTCGACGTTGTGGAGGCGGGTCCGGGTGGGCTGGCCGATCGCTTGGAGGTCTCCGACTGGGAGGTACGGCTGCCCGGTGCCGATCGCGAACTCGCCGAGGTGGCGGCGCAGAAGTTTCTCGCGGCAGACATGGTGGAAGTCGAGCGCCTGACCAAGAAGGGTCCCCGCCGCTTCGACGCGCGGCAGGCCGTCCTGAGGCTCACGGTGTCCGAGGGAACAGACAGAACCGCAGCTCAGGTGGTTGGAGGGCCGTGTGTCATACTGCGCATGGTCGTTCGGCACCTGACGCCTGCCGTTCGACCCGACGATGTGCTCACAGGGCTGCGCCTTGTGGCCGACTTCGCGCCGCCGGTTCCCCCCGAGGTGACCAGGCTGGCGCAGGGGCCACTCGACGCGAGCACCGGTGCACTTGCCGATCCGCTCGGCCTTGACCGCGACATCACGCGCGGCGGCGACGAGGCGGAACCGGCGGGTGAGCACGTCGCCGGTTAAGGAAGTGCCCGGCAAGAGTCGAGCACGACCGCTGACAGGACTTGGCGCCGGCGCGCTCTCCGCGAGAGCGCCGGCGGACAACGAGACACGAGGGCTCCTGCGCGGCGCGGCGACGCGCCCGGGAGCTGACGGGAGAGCGCCCGCATGCTCGACAACGAGCCCAACGCCGGGGCCAATGGCCCTGACGGGGAGACAATTGAACAGCCCACGGTGACCAGGCGTCGCCGCTCCAGCCGGCCCGCGGGTCCTCCGCCGGAGCCCGAGGAGCCTGCCTCCGTCCCGGTCACCGTCGTGGCGGCGCAGACGGCGCCGTCCGTGGCCGATGTGCAGTCCGTGCAGAGCCACGCCGTGCAGCGCGCGGCCGGAGAGCCGGCCGCCGAGCTGCTGACGGCGGCGGGCCGTGGCGGCCAGGCCGCCGCGGAGAGCGGCGTCGGCACGACGCTCGGGAACGGCGCTGCCGTGAGCAGGCCCGAGGGCGGCGTCGCGGAGAGCCCGGTCGAGGTGGCCGTGGCCGAGGCCGTCGCCGAGAGCGCGGCGGGAACCGGTTCCGAGGACGTCGCCGAGGCCGTGTCCGAGAAGCCCAAGAGGGCCACCCGGACGCGGTCCACCGCGACGACCACCCGTCGGCGTACGACGAAGAAGGCCGCCGAGGCCGAGGCCCAGCCGGAGGCCGCGGGAGCGCTCCCGGAGGGCACGACGCCCGCCGAGACCGCCGAGGCCGTCGCGGAGGAGCCCGCGAGGCGGCGCAGGACGCGTAAGAAGACCGAGCAGGAAGAGGCGCCGGCCGCAGAGGTGCGCTCCGTGGAGGATTCCGCGGCGCGGGCCGGTGCGGTGGCGGCGGCCCCCGCCGAGAGGGCCGAGGTCGCGGCGCCCTCGGGCGGTGCCGAGGCCGGTGCGCCGTTCGGCGCCGAGGCCGGTGAGACCGCCGAGGCCGGACGGGCGACCAGGGCCGAAGAGCCCGCTGTGGCCGGACGGGCCGTGGAGGCCGGTACGCAGGCGTGGGCCGCCGAGGCGGGTGCCGAGGACGAGGACATCCTGGAGAGCCTGCCCGAGGACGAGCCGCTCGACGACGAGCCCGCCGGCGAGGACCTCGACGAGGACGCCATGCGGCCCAGCCTGCTGGCCGACCCCTTCGGGCTGACCGCGCGCAGGCAGGACGAGCAGGGCACCGCGTTCCAGCGGCCGGCGGCCATCTTCGCGCCGCTGTTCCAGGCGCCCGACCCCACCCAGGGCAAGCCCGCCGTCACCAGGAAGGCCGAGCCGGAGCCCGTCGCCGAGCCCGAAGCGCCCGAGGAGGCCGAGGAGCCGGTCGACGAGGCGGCGGCCGAGGACGAGACCGACCTCGACACCGGCGACGAGCAGGAAGAAGAAGAGGAGGGCGGCGGCCGTCGTCGTCGCCGTCGCAGGGGCGGCAGGGGCCGGGGCAAGGCCCGCGACCGCGACGAGTCCGACGACGGCGAGGAGTCCGAGGAAGAGGCCGAGGAAGAGCCGGCCGAGGAGGCCGGCGACGAGGACGCCTCGTCCTCACGCCGCCGCCGCAGGCGCCGCCGCCGGGGCACCGACGATGGCGCCGAGCCGGCCGGCGACGACCCGCCGAACACCGTGGTACGCATCCGCGCGCCGCGCTCGGGCCGTACGGCGACGCTCGACACCGCCACCGACGGCGTGCAGAGCGTGCGCGGCTCCACCCGGCTGGAGGCCAAGAAGCAGCGCCGCCGCGAGGGGCGCGAGCTGGGCCGCAGGCGTCCGCCGATCATCACCGAGTCGGAGTTCCTGGCCCGTCGCGAGTCGGTCGACCGCATGATGGTGGTGCGCCGCCACGGCGACCGTACGCAGATCGCGGTGCTGGAGGACGGCGTCCTCGTCGAGCACTACGTCAACCGCGAGGCCAGCCAGTCCTACGTCGGCAACGTCTACCTGGGCAAGGTCCAGAACGTGCTGCCGTCGATGGAGGCGGCGTTCGTGGACATCGGCAAGGGCAGGAACGCCGTCCTGTACGCCGGTGAGGTGAACTTCGACACCGCCGGCCTGGAAGGTCAGCCGAAGCGGATCGAGGCGGCGCTGAAGTCCGGCCAGTCGGTGCTCGTGCAGGTCACGAAGGACCCGATCGGTCACAAGGGCGCCCGGCTCACCTCGCAGATCAGCCTTCCCGGGCGATACCTGGTGTACGTGCCGGACGGGTCGATGACCGGCATCAGCCGCAAGCTGCCCGACAAGGAGCGCACGCGGCTCAAGAGCATCCTGAAGAAGGTCATGCCCGAGAACGCCGGCGTGATCGTCCGCACCGCGGCCGAGGGCGCCTCGGAGGACGAGCTGGCCCGCGACGTGGCCCGGCTGTCGGCGCAGTGGGAGAACATCCAGAAGAAGGCCAAGTCGGCCAGCCCGCCCGAGCTGCTGTCGGCCGAGCCCGACCTGACCATCCGGGTCGTCCGCGACGTCTTCAACGAGGACTTCACGAACCTGGTCGTCCAGGGCGGCGACGCGTGGGACACGGTCGACGACTACGTCAAGTACGTCGCCCCGCACCTGGCCGAGCGCCTGTCGAAGTGGGACGGCGACCAGGGCGACGTGTTCGGGTCGTACCGGATCGACGAGCAGCTCGCCAAGGCGCTCGAACGCAAGGTGTGGCTGCCGAGCGGCGGCTCGCTGGTGATCGACCGTACCGAGGCGATGACCGTCGTCGACGTCAACACCGGCAAGTTCACCGGGCAGGGCGGCAACCTCGAGGAGACCGTCACCAGGAACAACCTGGAGGCGGCCGAGGAGATCGTCCGCCAGCTCAGGCTGCGCGACATCGGCGGCATCATCGTCATCGACTTCATCGACATGGTGCTGGAGTCCAATCGCGACCTGGTGCTGCGGCGGCTGCTGGAGTGCCTGGCCCGCGACAGGACCAAGCACCAGGTGGCCGAGGTGACCTCGCTGGGGCTGGTCCAGATGACGCGTAAGCGGGTCGGCCAGGGGCTGCTCGAGGCGTTCTCGACGCCGTGCGAGTGCTGCAACGGGCGTGGGCTGCTGGTCTCCACGGAGCCGGTCGAGTCCAAGCCGGAGGCGCGCGGCACGCAGGGGAAGATGGCCGTGGAGAAGGCGGTCTCCGACAAGGTTTCCGCGGCCAAGGACTCCTCCGGCCGTGATACCGTGACCGGTGCGCTTGATGACGTCCCGGCCGAGGACGACCAGGCAAGCCAGACTTCCGGCAGGGGGCGGCGACGCTCCCGCCGAGCCAAGTCGGCCGAGTAGTTTCTCGGCAGACTTCCGATGATCCGCCCGGTTCGCCTAGGGCACCGTTAATCCGGTACCCTGGTGAACCGGTGCGTCAGGTGACGCGCCCTGTTGGCGCGCTTGCTCGGTTCGTCGGTTTGAGACAGGCCGAATGACAGGCGCAGCATTCGGCGGCCACCTCTTCCCTGGGGTGGCTGATGTTCGAGAGCAACAGTGAGTCAGTAGAAGGGTTCCGCGGTGTACGCGATCGTTCGTTGCGGCGGCAGGCAGCAGAAGGTCTCCGTCGGTGACGTCCTCGAGGTGGACAAGGTCGCCGGCGAGGTCGGCTCTTCGGTTTCGCTGCCGACGGTGCTCGTCGTCAACGATGGCGACGTGACCACCGAGGCGGGCAAGTTCACGGTCAGCGCCGAGATCCTCGGCGAGACCAAGGGCCCGAAGATCCGCATTCTCAAGTACAAGAACAAGACCGGTTACAAGAAGCGCCAGGGCCACCGCCAGCGGTACACCCAGGTGAAGATCACCGGTATCGAGCAGGCCTGAACGGGAGTTTGAGAGATGGCACACAAGAAGGGCGCGTCGTCCACCCGGAACGGTCGTGACTCCAACGCCCAGCGCCTGGGCGTCAAGCGCTTCGGTGGTCAGTTGGTCAACGCGGGCGAGATCATCGTCCGCCAGCGTGGCACCCACTTCCACCCCGGTGACAACGTGGGCCGTGGTGGCGACGACACGCTGTTCGCGCTGGCCGCCGGTCACGTGCAGTTCGGTGTCAAGCGCGGCCGTCGGGCCGTGAGCATCGTTCCCGTCGCGGAGTAGGGTTTCCTCCTTCTCCCGACCTTTGGGTGTGGCTTGAGGGGTGGATCGACAGATCTGGTGTCGATCCACCCCTTTGGCGTTTTCTCGCTGCCCGGCGTTCCGTGGTGATCGCCGGGTAGTGCTTCGGATGAGATGCCCCGGCCGGGGCGATGGAGGGATACGGGATGCCGGACTTTGTGGACCAGGTGGTCCTGCACATCAAGGCCGGTGACGGGGGGAACGGGTGTGCCTCCATCCACCGGGAGAAGTTCAAGCCGCTGGGCGGCCCCGACGGGGGCAACGGGGGGCGGGGCGGTGACGTCGTCCTGGAGGTCGATCCGAACACGGCGACCCTGCTCGACTACCACCACAGGCCGCACCGCAAGGCCGACAACGGCAAGCAGGGCCAGGGTTCCAACCGCGACGGCGCTAACGGGGGTGACGTGATCCTCCCCGTGCCCAACGGGACCGTGGTCAAGAACGCCGACACGGGCGAGGTGCTGGTCGACCTCGTGGGCGCCGGCACCCGCTACGTGATCGCGCAGGGCGGGCACGGCGGGCTCGGCAACGCCGCGCTGGCCAGCACCAAGCGCAAGGCGCCCGGGTTCGCGCTGCTCGGCGAGCCGGGAGACGTGCTCGACGCGATGCTGGAGCTCAAGAGCGTCGCCGACGTGGCGCTGGTCGGGTTCCCCAGCGCGGGGAAGAGTTCGCTGATCGCGGCGCTGAGCGCGGCCAAGCCGAAGATCGCCGACTATCCGTTCACCACCCTGATCCCCAACCTGGGCGTGGTGACGGCGGGCGAGAACGTGTTCACCGTCGCCGACGTGCCCGGCCTGATCCCTGGGGCGTCGCAGGGCAAGGGGCTCGGGCACGAGTTCCTGCGGCACGTCGAGCGGTGCGACATGCTCGTGCACGTCATCGACTGCGCCACCATGGAGCCGGGGCGCGACCCGATCACCGACTACGAGGTGATCGAGGCGGAGCTGCGGGCGTACGGGAGGCTCGAGGACCGGCCGCGGATGGTCGTGCTGAACAAGGCCGACGTGCCCGACGCGCGAGAGCTGGCCGAGCTGGTCACGCCCGAGTTCGAGGAGCGCGGGCTGCGGGTGTTCACGATCTCGGCGGCCACGCGTGACGGGCTGCGGGACCTGACGTACGCGATGGGCGAGTGGGTCGCGGCGGCCAGGGCGAACAAGCCGATCGAGGAGCCGACGCGGCTGGTGATCAGGCCCAAGCAGTTCGGGGACGTCGGGTTCCGGGTGCGGAAGGTCAACGAGAACCTGTTCCAGATCACCGGTGAGAAGCCGGAGCGGTGGATCAGGCAGACCGACTTCAGCAACGACGAGGCCGTGGGCTATCTCGCCGACCGGCTGGAGCGGCTGGGGGTCGAGGAGGAGCTGGCCAAGGCGGGCGCCACGGCCGGGGCCGAGGTGGTGATCGGGCCGATGGAGGGCGGCTACGTCTTCGACTGGCAGCCGACGTTGAGCGCGGAGTCGGTGCGGCAGGGGCCGCGGGGGACCGACACCCGCCTGGGTTAGCGGCCGGTTCCCGGCTCAGGCGGGCGGCAGGCGGGTGGGCGGGTGGCGGACGGGTGGGCGGTGTGGCGGTGCGGCTGTGTGCGGGCCTGAGGACTGTGGTGTCCGAGGCTCGCTGGTAGTGCCCCGGGGGCGGTGACCGGTGACGTCTGGGGCCCGCTGAGAGGCTCTCAGGGTGGGTTGAGGGGGGTGGGGTTCGGCCTTCTCGGCGGGGTCCCGGTGCTGGTGGACGTGGGGCTCGAGGGGCGCTAGGGGGTCTGGCGGAGGGTGGCTTCCGCGCCGCCGTCGGCGTACAGGATCTGGCCGGTCATGAACGAGTTGGCCGCGCCGACCGTCCACGCGAGCAGGGACGCGATCGCGGCCACCGGGCCGGGGAAGCCCAGGGGCTGGGGCATCGCGGAGGCGACGAGGTCGCGGGTGACCGGGTCGTCGAGGAATGCCGTCCTGGCCGTCTGCGTGTCCACGACGCCCGGCGCCACCGCGTTGAGCGGGATGCCGGAGCCGGCCCAGTCGGGGGTGACGGCCGTGCGGCGGAGCCACTGGTTGAGCGCCAGCTTGCTCGACGGGTAGACGATGCGCCCCCGGCCGGACTCGACGGCCTGGCGGACGGCCTCTGCGGCGGCCTCCTCGTCCATGGACAGGCAGGCGGCCACGAGGCTCTCGTCGGTGGCCACGATGGCGCTCAGGGACGAGACGGCCACGGCCCTGGGCTGCTCGGCGGCGGCCAGGAGCGGGCGCAGGCCCTCCATGGTGGCGATCGTGCCGAAGAAGTTGAGACGTACGGTCGGCTCCGAGGGGACGGCCAGGCCGGCGACGGCGACCAGGCCGTCGACCCTGCCCTTCGAGAGCGCCGTGACTTCGGACACGAGCCGCTCGCGTCCTTCCACGGTGGTCAGGTCGGCGATGACGTCGGCGTCGCGTACGTCGCAGCGGATCACCTCCGCCCCACTCTCGGCCAGGTGGTCGGCGGTGGCGGCGCCGATGCCCGAGGCGGCTCCGGTGACGACATAGGTACGGGTATCCATGGGCAAATAACTACACTCATAGCAGTATTGCAGTCAATGCAGCAATTTGCCGGACGTCGAGCGGATAGGCTGCCAGACGTGCGGGAACAGATCAGCTCAGCGTCGAAGGTCGTTGTCAAGGTCGGCTCCTCCTCGCTCACCACCCCCCAGGGCATGATCGACGTCGACCGCGTCGACGCACTGGTGGACGTGCTGGCGGCGCGGCGCCGTACGGGGACGCAGATCGTCCTGGTCTCCTCCGGGGCGATCGCGGCGGGCCTCGGCCCACTCGGGCTGAGCGCACGACCGCGTGACCTCGCGACCCAGCAGGCCGCCGCCTCGGTCGGGCAGGGCGTGCTCGTCGCCCGCTACACCTCCTCCTTCGCCCGCTACTCGCTGCGCGTGGGGCAGGTGCTGCTGACCGCCGACGACATGATGCGCCGCGCCCACCACGCCAACGCCCAGCGCACCCTCACGCGGCTGCTGGAGCTGGGCATCGTGCCCATCGTCAACGAGAACGACACCGTGGCCACCGACGAGATCCGCTTCGGCGACAACGACCGGCTGGCGGCGCTGGTGGCGCACCTGATCCACGCCGACGCGCTGGTGCTGCTGTCCGACGTCGACGCCCTCTACGACGGCCCGCCCAGCCGCAGCGGCTCGCGGCGGCTGACGGAGATCCGCGGCCAGGAAGACCTGGTCGGCGTCGAGCTGGGCAGAAACGGCGCGGCGGTCGGCACCGGCGGCATGGTGACCAAGGTGCAGGCGGCCAGGATCGCCACCGGCGCGGGCGTGCCCGTGGTGCTCACCGCCGCCGCCCACGCCGCCCAGGCGCTCGCCGGAGCCGACGTCGGCACCTACTTCCACCCGGGCGGCCGGCACCCCGGCACGCGCCTGCTGTGGCTCGCCCACGCCACCACCGGGCGCGGCCGGCTCCACCTCGACCAGGGCGCCGTGGAGGCCATCGTGGGCCGCCGCAAGTCGCTGCTGCCGGCCGGGGTGACGTCGGTGGAGGGTGAGTTCGCGGCGGGTGACCCGGTTGACCTGTGCGGCCCGCAGGGGCTCGTGGTGGCCCGCGGGCTGGTGAACTTCGACGCCGCCGAGATCCCCGGCCTGCTTGGGCGCTCCACGAAGGAACTGGCGAGCGCGCTCGGTCCGGAATACGAACGCGAGCTGATCCACCGCGACGACATCGTCATACTGGAAGCCCATAGCTGAAATCCGATGGCCGAGACTTGATGAGGAGCACGCGATGTCCGAAGAGTTCCTGAAGGTCGCCCGCGCGGCACGAGAGGCCGCCGCCGAGCTGGCCCCGCTGCCGCGGGTGCCCAAGGACCGGGCGTTGCGCGCGATCGCCGACGCCCTGGTGGCCCACGCGGCGGAGATCGTCGAGGCCAACGCCCAAGACGTCGAACGGGCCAGGTCGGGCGGCACGTCCGAGGCGATGATCGACCGGCTGCGGCTCGACGAGGCGCGGGTCGCGGCCATCGCCGAGGCCGTACGCGAGGTGGCCGACCTGCCCGACCCGGTCGGCGAGGTCGTCCGGGGCGCCACGCTGCCCAACGGCCTGGAGCTGCGCCAGCTCAGGGTGCCGCTGGGCGTGATCGGCATCATCTACGAGGGCCGTCCCAACGTCACGGTCGACGCCGCCGCGCTCTGCCTCAAGAGCGGCAACGCGGTGCTGCTGCGCGGCTCGTCCAGCGCCTACTCCTCCAACACCGCGCTGGTGAAGATCATGCAAGGGGCGCTGGAGGGCACCGAGGTGCCGTCGGGGGCCGTCCAGCTCGTGCCGGGGCAGAGCCGCGACTCGGTCAAGGACCTCATGCGGGCCCGGGGCCTGGTCGACGTGCTGATCCCGCGCGGCGGCGCGTCCCTGATCAACTCGGTGGTCGAGGAGTCGAGCGTGCCGGTGATCGAGACCGGCGTGGGCAACTGCCACGTCTACGTCGACGCCGAGGCCGACGTCGACCTGGCCGTGCAGATCCTGCTCAACGCCAAGGCGCAGCGGCCGTCGGTGTGCAACGCGGCCGAGACGTTCCTCGTGCACGAGGCCGTCGCCGCCGCGTTCGTGCCCAAGGCGCTGGAGGCGCTGCGCGAGGCGGGCGTGACCGTGCACGGCGACGAGCGCATCGCCGCCCACGGCACCGGCGTCGTGCCCGTCACCGAGGACGACTTCTATACCGAATACCTCTCGCTCGACATCGCCGCCGCCGTCGTCGGCTCGCTGGAGGAGGCGGTGGCGCACATCAGGCGCTACGGCTCCGGCCACACCGACGCCATCGTCACCCGCTCGCAGGGGGCCGCGCGCAGGTTCGTCGCGCTGGTTGACTCGGCGGCCGTGGCGGTCAACGCCTCGACCAGGTTCACCGACGGCGGGGAGTTCGGGTTCGGCGCCGAGATCGGCATCTCCACGCAGAAGCTGCACGCGCGTGGCCCGATGGGGCTGACCGAACTCACCTCGACCAAGTGGATCTATACGGGTGAGGGGCATTTGCGCACGTCAGAGGGTACGGTGGTGGCCGGTTAGTCGGCGTGTCGGCCTGACCGGCGCCCGGTGCCGCAGATTGACTTGGGGGCATGGACATTGTCGTCGCCCTCGTCTTCGCCGCCGCGGTGCTGTTCGGCGCGGACCGGCTGCTGCTCTGGCTGGAGAGCCGCGGCCACGTCAACTGGCGCAGGAAAGGCCGCAGGCAGCTCTCGGACGAGCCCACCGCCGGGCTCGACAGCATGCTCTCCGATCACACACGCCGATAAACCTTCGGCGTGCCTCAAGCGGCAACTCGCGTACCGGCGCTAGGGTTGTGTCCCTTATGGGCACGCCCGGCGGGGAGGGACGGTGAGCAAGCTCGGCAAGGTCGGGCCGTACACCCTGGTCGAGCGGCTCGGCCGAGGCGGTATGGGCGAGGTCTACCTCGCGGCAACCCGCCGAGGCGAGCATGTCGCGCTGAAGGTCCTGCACGACCTGGCCGAGGACGAGACCTCGCGCGTCAGGCTGGAGCGTGAGGTTCGCGCGCTGCGCAGGGTCGAGAGCCCGTACGTCGCCAAGGTGCTCGACGCCGACCTGAGCTGTGCCCGTCCCTACCTGGTCATGGAGCACATCGAGGGCGCCACGCTGCTCGACCGCGTACGTCAGAGCGGCTCTCTCGACGTCGCCGGGCTCGTCGACCTGGCCCAGGGCATCGCCGCCGCGCTCGCGATCATCCACGCGGCCGGGGTCGTGCACCGCGACCTCAAGCCGGGCAACATCATCATGGCCACCCGGGGGCCCGTGCTGATCGACTTCGGCATCGCCCAGGTGCTCGACGCGACCAGGCTCACCATGACCGGCACCTTCCTCGGCACGCCCGGCTACACCGCGCCGGAGATCTTCGCCGACGAGCAGGTGGACTCGCCGGCCGACGTACACGCCTGGGCGGCCACGGTGGCGTTCGCGGCGACGGGGCGGCCGACGTTCGGGCGGGGGACGGCCGAGGCGCAGATGTACGCGGTGCTCAACGGGCAGGCCGACCTCAAGGGGGTGCCGGTCGAGCTGTTGCCGCTGGTGCGCGCGGCGCTCAACCGGGAGCCGGGCAAGCGGCCCACGGCGGCGCTGCTCGCCGACCGGCTGTCCAGGCTGGCCAGGGCGACCAGCGCGGCCACGACCACGGGAGAGACCGAGGGCGGGGCCGTCTCCGGCGCGGGGCGGGCGGCCGACGCCGTCGAGGAGGCGGGCAAGGGCACCGCCGTACGCAGTCGGACCGCCGAGGAGGCCGCTCCGGGGCGTGGCGAGGCCAAGGCGCGCAGCCGTCCCAACGCGGTGCCGACGGAGGGGAAGGTGCCCGCGCCGCGCGCGCGTACCGGGAATCGGGCGGGGGCGGATGGTGGGCGTTCGGGGAATCGGGCTGGGACGGATCCTGGGCGTGCCGGGAACCGGGCGGCGTCGGACGGTGGGCGTTCGGGGAGCCGGGCTGGGTCGGATGGTGGGCGTTCGGGGAATCGGGCTGGGTCGGATGGCGGGCGTGCCGGGAGCCGGGCTGGGTCGGATGGCGGGCGTGCCGGGAATCGGGCTGGGTCGGATGGCGGGCGTGCCGGGAATCGGGCCGGGTCGGATGGCGGGCGGGCCGGGAGCCGGGCGGCGTCCGATGGCAAGGGTGCGGCGTTGGCGCGTAGCCGGGCCGAGGGGAAGGTGCCGGCGCCGCGCGGCCGTGCCGGGGGCGACGGGAAGAACACGGGGCCGCGGGACAAGATGACGGCGTCGCGGCAGCGTACGGCGGCGGCACTCGGCGGCAGGACGGCGGCCAAGTCGCAGGACCGGCGCAGGACCGCCGGGCTGCGGGCCGAGTCGGCCACCACGCTGCCCGCGGGCAACGGCGCGCTGCTGCTGCTCGCGGTGCTGGCCGTGCCGTGCGTGGTGGTGTCGGTGATCTGGCCGATCGCCTCGATCGCGATCACGGCCGTGTTCGTGGTGCTGACCAGGACGTTGTGGATGGGGCACTGGATGGTCTGGAAGCGCAGCTCGCGGCGTACGCGGGTGGCGCTGCGCGTGCTGCTCTTCCCCGTCGCGCTGGTGGGGTCGGCCGCGACCGCCGTCGTCTGGCCGGGGGTGCCCGTCGCCGTCACGGCGGGCGGGGCGCTCTGGGCCACCGGTGGCGGTGAGATCGCCTCCGACTGGTGGCAGCAGGCCGCGCCTGTCACGGTGGCGGGCGTGGTCTTCGGGATGTTGTGTGGTGGTATCACCGGGCGCGAGATCGAGCGGATCGGGCATCGGTTGCCCGAACTGCGCAGAGAAGGGCTGCGGGCGCTGGCCGTACTGGGTGGGTTTGTTGCCTTGTGCGCGGCGGCCGTGCGTGCCATCGCTCTGCTGCTGTGAGCGGGCGAGCGAGATTGGGCGGCCGAGCGGGCGGCCGGGGGGCCGGGGCCAGAGGGGTGACGTGCACCGGTGGCGATGAGTGGCGATGACGATGCGTGGCGGTGGCGAAACGCGGTGGTGCGATGCACGGTGGTGGAGGGGTGGCGCGTGTGGTGATGCAGGGTGGCGATATGCGGTGGTGCGAAGTGCGGTGGTGCAGGGGTGGCTATGTGCAGTGGCGCGATGTGCGGTGGTGCGGGGTTGAGGTGGTGCGGGGTTGAGGTGGTGCGGGTTGGTATTTGTGAGGTGGTTGGGGTTTGTGAGGGGAGTCGGGCTTGCGGGGCGGGGTGGTGTGGGGCGGATGAGGGCGGCCCGCCGCCCGTGTGCGCGGCGGGCCGGCGCGGCTGATCAAGCGGAACTGCCGCGTTTGTGGCGAACCTGGCGTGGCTCAGATTTCGGCCTGGGCCTGCTTTGGTGCCGACCTGGCTTTGGCCTGGGCTCTGTGCTGGTGCCGTTCTGGTTCGGGCCTGGTGCCCTGGTGCCGGTCCGGCCCGTGGTCTGGCACCGGTTTGGATCTGGTCCTACGGCCGGTTCGGGCCAGGGCCAGGGCCTGGTCCTGCGGCTGGTTCGGGCCAGGGCCTGGGCCTGGGGCCGGTTCGGGCCTGGGCCTGGGTCGCTTCGAGCCTGGGTCTGGGCCGGTTTGGGCCTTGGTTTGGTGCCGATTCAAGCCCTCGCCCTGTGGCTTGCTTGGGCTGTCGGCGTGGCGCTGGTTCGAGCCCATTGTCTGGGCCCATTGTCTGGGCTGGATGCCTGGGCTGGTGTCGCCGTTGGCGTGGGCGGGTGCTCGTTTGGGCCTGGCCCGGCTTGGTGCCGGGGCCAGGCTTCAGCCCTGGCCGCCGTCGCGGCGGGAGAAGCGGTTGAAGATGCGCTCGCCCGCGTTGACCGCGCCCTCGGCCACGTCGCGGAGGACGCCGATGAACGGGTCCTGCGACTGCTGCCACGACGCGCGGTACGACTCGGCCGCGGCCTTGATCTCGTCGGTCACCCTCGCGTTCGGGTCGTCCTCCCGGCGCGGGTAGTCGCCGCCGAGGATCCGCTCGTACTCGCCGCTGCGCTGCCACTTGTCCAGCTCCGCCACGCGTACCACCGCGAACGGGTGGGTGGTGCCGAGCAGGTTGAGAACCTTGAGGAAGCCGTCGCGAAGGTCGCCCGCCGTGTCGTACTCCTGGTACTGCTCCAGGAACGCCTCGATGTTCATCTCGTGCGTGTAGTCGCCCCCGGCCAGCTTCATCAGCGCGCGCTTGGCCGCCTCGGGGTCCTGGCCGACGAGCAGGCCGCCGCGGTCGGAGGACAGCTCGGACTTGCGGTACCACTCCTCCAGGCCCGCGACGATCGCCCGCAGGCCGATGTAGCCGAGCGGGATCCAGGCGACGCGGGTGGCCAGGCGGGTGAGGATGTCGAGCATCGTCCGGTAGACCGCGTGCCCCGACAGGATGTGTGAGGTCTCGTGGCCGATGACGAAGCGCTGCTCCTCCTCGTTCATGAGGTTGAGCAGACCGGTGGTCACGACGATGAACGGGTCGTCGAAGCCGATGGCCTTGGCCTGGACCGCCGGGTCCTGCTGGATGTAGATCTCCGGGATCCGGTGCAGGTCGAGAGTGTAGGCGGCGTCGCGGCCCATGTCGTAGACGGAGCGGAACTGGGTCTCGCTCACGCGTACGGCCGACGCCAGGTACATCAGGCGCAGCCGACGCTCGCTGATGAGACCGGACATCTGCTTAAGAACGGTGTCGAACCCACTCAACTTACGCAGAGCGACCAGGGCGGACCGGTCTGCGGGGTGTTCGTAGGCTCGGGACGAGATGCCGGGCAGTTGGACGCGGTTGCGGTCCGGGGTGGTCGTCATGCCCGGCATGCTACGTCCGCAACGGAAGTGATGCGCGGTCATCACGCAGGGGGGTGCCATCATGTTGCGGCAGAGTGCCCGCGTAAGGTCCGATTCATGATGAACGCGCCTGGTGTGCAGGGGAAGCGGCGAGTGGGTGTGATGGGTGGGACGTTTGATCCCATTCATCACGGCCACCTCGTGGCGGCCAGCGAGGTGGCCCACCATTTCCAGCTCGACGAGGTGGTCTTCGTGCCGACCGGGCGGCCGTACCAGAAGTCGGGGCGCGAGGTTTCGGCGGCGGAGGACCGCTATCTCATGACGGTCATCGCCACCGCGTCGAACCCGCGCTTCTCCGTCAGCCGGGTGGACGTGGATCGGCCAGGGCCGACGTTCACGATCGATACCTTGCGCGATATTTCTGAAGTTTACGGTCCTGATACTGAGCTGTATTTCATCACCGGCGCCGACGCCCTCGGCGCGATACTCGACTGGCAGCAGGCGGACGAGTTGTTCGAGTTGGCGCATTTCGTCGGTTGTACGCGTCCGGGGCACACCCTGCACGACCCCGGCCTGCCGGAGGGCAGGGTCACGCTGTTGGAGATTCCCGCACTGGCCATTTCCTCCTCCGAATGCCGTCAGAGGGTGGCAAAGGGGGAGCCGATTTGGTACCTGGTGCCCGACGGGATCGTCCAGTACATCAACAAGCGGGGGCTGTACCAGGGGGCCGGTTGAGGCTTTCGCCCGGTGGCCGACGTGGTGGCGGTGGTGGCCGCGCGCGGGCCGGGTCGGCTCCGGAGGGTATCCGTGCAGGTCAAGGGGGTGGGCACGCGGAGTCTTCACGGCGTCCTTGTGACGTCCTCGTGGCGTAGGTGAGGGGTTTCGGGGTGGAAGGGTACCCTCAACTTAAGGGCATGCTGCCGACACAGGAGGACAGACCCGCATCGTGACCGCATCTGACAGATCCGTCCAGCTCGTGCGCATCGCCGCGGAGGCCGCGGCCGACAAGCTGGCCGATGACATCCTCGCCTACGACGTAAGCGAACAGCTCGTCATCACCGACGCCTTCCTGCTCTGCTCCGCCACCAACGACCGCCAGGTGCGCGCCATCGTCGACGAGATCGAGGATCGGCTGCGTACCGAGGCCGACGCCAAGCCCGTGCGCCGCGAGGGCGAGCGCGAGGGCCGCTGGGTGCTGCTCGACTACATCGACATCGTCGTGCACGTCCAGCACGAGGAGGACCGTACCTTCTACGCGCTCGAGCGCCTGTGGAAAGACTGCCCGGCCATCGCCTTGCCGGAGAGCGTCATGCAGGCCAACCTCCAGCGGGCGCGAGCGTGAGCGAACGGAGCGTACCGACCATCAGAAGCGACCGCTCTCGTGCGGGTTCCGACGGTTTCGCGTTCGATGCGGAATCGGCATGAGCAGGCGGATCGTCTGTCTGCGTCACGGGCAGACCCTCTGGAACGTCGAGCAGCGCTTCCAGGGGCATTCTGACATTCCTCTCGACGAGACCGGTGCCGCGCAGGCCGCGCGGGCGGCGTCCCTGCTGGCGTCGCTGCGCCCCACCATGATCGTCTCCTCCGATCTCCAGCGGGCCAACGACACCGCCCTGGCGCTGGGGCGGGTCGTCGGGCTCGATGTGGCGGTCGACAAGTCCTTCCGCGAGCGCGGCGGCGGACAGTGGGAAGGGCTGACGCGTGAGGAGATCGCGGCGCGCTGGCCCGACGAGTACGCGGCCTGGGAGGCACCGGACGGCGAACTCGTCACCGACGTGGCCGCCAGGGTCGCGACGGCGATGCGCCTGTGGGCGACCCGGGTGGACGACGACGGGCTGCTGGTCGTGGTGTCCCACGGCGCGGCGCTGCGGCTGGGCATCTGCGAGTTGCTCGGCCTGCCCGAGCCGTTGTGGCCGGCGCTGGGCGGGCTGGGCAACTGCTCCTGGTCCGTACTGCAGGAAGGGCGTAAGGGGTGGCGGCTGCTCGAGCACAACGCCGGCACCTTGCCCGAGCCGGTACGCAGCGACGACAAGCCCGAGGCTGAGGCGTAGACCGTTCGTACGGCTCGGGGGCCGTACGGCGGGGCCTGCGCTGTCCGGGCCTACGTCCAGGACCTACGTCCGGGCCTACGTCCGGGTCCATGTCCGGGTCCGTGTTCGGGGCCTACGTCCAGGTCCATGCTCGGGGCCTACGCCCGGGGTTTCGGCGTGATGGCTGTGCTGCTGAGGGTTCTATGGCTGAGGGCGGTATGGCTGGGGGCGGTATGGCTGGGGTCTCCTGCTCGGGAGTGGTGTGGTTGGGGTCGCGGACTGGTGCATTGCTCGGGGGATGGCCGTGGGTCGTTCGCGATGGCCGGGCGCGTGGATGGCCGCGTGATTAGGCGAATGGAGGCGAATGGCTATATGCTCTCGGAGCGCCGCAATGGGGGGACTCGGAGCGGCGATCAGGGGCTATGGCGCAGTTGGTAGCGCGCCTCCATGGCATGGAGGAGGTCTGGGGTTCGAATCCCCATAGCTCCACCCTTTTTCCTTCTCGCCCTTTGTCGGCATGTTCGTTAGTTGTTTGGATGGCTCCCCGAGAGACGCGCTTTGAGGGAATGGTCCCTCGGGCGCTGTGATGCCCTTTCGCGTTGTGAGACTTTTTGGGTCGTATGTCCTTCTTGGTGGGACATGTCTGGGACTTTCGGAGGAGCGGCAGCGGCGGGTTGGGGGTGTCTGCGTTCGCTGGGGTCCCGCCTGACTGCTCGCTATGGGGTGGGGGGGCCTCTGGGCGGCCCTGGACGGGGGCGGATCTGGCGGGGCGGGGTCAGGAGAAGACGACCGACTTGAGCAGCAGCCTGCTGGAGGCGCGGCCGCCGGGGCGCAGTGAGAAGTAGTCGCCCGTGCAGTCGGGACCGGTGAACATCGTGACCGTGGAGGTCGTGCGGTTCACCGGCGTGTGGGCGCTCCGGTCGGTGTCGCGGACCTCCGGAATGTCGATGCAGGTGCCGCTCCTCGGGTTGGTCAGTTCGCCGGTGGCTGCGCCTTCGGTGGTGGCGTACTTGTAGGTGAAGGTGCCGGTGGCCGCGTGAGCGGGGGTGCTGGTGCACAGCGCCATGGCCAGCGCCAGGGATGAGGCGGCGAGCGCGGTGAGCGTGGTGCGGGCGGTGATGGTGGTGCTAGCGCGGGCTGTCATGGTGATGTGGGTCCTCTCGGTTGTGGTGAAAACTTGATCGAAGCTGCGGTCGACACCACATCCTACGACTACCGAGAGTTGTTGATCGACTACTGAACGAGTAAAGGGGTGAGTGGTCTGGGCCCGTTGGGTGTGTGGGGGATTGAGGGGCGAGGGGTGGGGGCGATGGAGGCTTGTGTCAGCGGCCCTTTTCGTAGACGACCAGGCCGCGGGAGAGGTGTAGGGGGACGAGGATGAGCTCGACCAGGAGGGCTTTCCAGGCGTAGTAGAGGTTCACGGCCTTGTTCAGGTAGACGAAGGGGAGATTGAGCAGGACCTGGGCCACGGGGAGTCTGCGGCGTCTGGCGGCGTAGAGGAGGGCGGGGACGGTGAGGAGGAGTTCGCCGCCCAGCCACCACGCCATCGTGCGGGCCACCGGTTGGTCCAGGCCCAGGGTGAGGACCACGGGCGTCGCCCACCACAGGGGTGCCAGCAGGATCTCCAGCAGCGCCACGATGATCCAGGTCGCCAGCATGGGCTTGCGGGTGAGCAGGCGGGGGAGATGGAGGCGGACGTTCTGCATGAAGCCCGCCATCCAGCGCCACACCTGTTTGCGGAGGTAGGTGAGGGTCTCGGGGTCGGCGGCCCACGCGACGGCGGCTGAGACGTAGACCGCCCGGTGGCCCTGGAGTTGCTGGGTCCAGGTGTAGTCCATGTCCTCGACGATCGTGCGTTCGGGGAAGCCGCCCGACTCGGTCAGGACCGTGCGACGGAAGGCCGAGCAGCAGCCCGAGCAGACCATCGGGCTGTCGGCCAGTTGCTGGATCGGGCGGTGCCAGTGGAAGCCGAAGAGGTATTCGGTGGATCTGCCGCGCTCCCAGGGGGTGCGGGCGAACCTCGTCTGTACGTTGCCGGCCGCCACGTTGACCGCAGGATCGGAGAAGGCCGGCTTGATGCGCTCGATGTAGTCGGGGGCCAGGACGGTGTCGGCGTCCACGGCCAGGACCAGGTCGGTGTCACAGTGGGGGAGCGCGTGGTTCTGGGCCTTGGCCTTGCTGCCGAGGTTGCGCGGTGGGCGGAGCACGGTGACGCCGTAGGAGGCCGCCACCTCGCCGGTGCGGTCGGTCGAGCCGTCGTCGACCACGATGACCTTGTCGGCGGGGACGGACTGCGACTGGATGGACTGCAGGGTGGCGGGAAGGCCGTGCTCCTCGTTGTGGGCGGGGATGATCACCGTGAGGGTGAAGGGCGCTGTGGTCGAGGGCGCGGTCTGGGGTGGGGGCTGGGGTGGGGTCACTTGCGTCGCCCCCTGAGCTTGAGGGCGATCAGTGCTGTGAGGCCGACCGTGGCGTAGATGATCAGGCTGAAGCCTAGTGTGGGCGGGCCGCCGGGCATCCTGTGGCTCCCTGTGAGAGTCGGTGGCTGGGTTGATGTGGGATCGAGGATGCTCTGCGAGGGCGGGGCGGCGGGGACCCGAATTGGGTTCTGTGGATGAGGGTGAAAGCTGTCTGGTTGTCCTGTGGACGGTGCCGGTAACGGTGGTGGGGGGGGTGAGGGTGCCTCGGGCCGTCGGCACGGCATCCGTCGCGGATCGACGGCTCACAGGCGGTTACGCGCCTGCGTGGCGGAAAGCGCGGGTGGAGGCCGTCGGGCGGCGTGGGGTTTTGCCAGGTCGTACGTGAAAAGGGTTCGGGCAGGCGCGAGGCCGGGCATCCGTGGGGATGGCCCGGCCTCGGCTGTGGTGGGTCAGTGTTGTATCGCCTGCCCGTGTGCCGCGCGGATGGCGGGCAGGGCAGTCAGGCTGAGGACCACCGTGACGACCCCGACGACCCAGGACGTCCAGGACGCCCCCGTCGAGTGGGTGTACGTGATGACCCAGGGGGCGATGAACAGCAGCACGCCCCACAGGACGTTGAGCCATTCCGTCGCCATGATCCCCGGCCTGGCGAGTGCCACGAGGGAGGTGAGCGTGATGAGGATGCCCATCACGATCAGCGTGGGGGTGGCGCCCGACGCGCCGATGAGCCAGATCGGGGAGAGCAGCGCGTAGATGCCGGCGACCAGGGTGACCCAGTCCTGCCAGCGTGACCATGCCTTCATGAGAACCTCCGCCATCGGCGTGTGTGCTCGGCTGGCCTGTTGGTCAGTCGTTCGGCGGTAACCCCCTGTGACGTGCGGCGATTCCCCTCCTGGATGTGACATTCGGCACACTTCGGCGGGGGCAACATTCCATAGATACCGCACACGAAGGAAATTTTCTAGACGTCCGACTAGGGAGAAAATTTCTTCCCAAATCTTCTTGACCTGGGCGGTTGGCAGTGGCGAAGCTGTGGCAGGAGTGCCGCAGGTGAAAGGACCACCCCTCATGGTCACCGTCCGCTCCTTCGCGTCAGGCGATGAGATCCCCCTAGTCGATGCCTGGAACCGCAGCATGCCGGCCGATCCCACGACGGCCGGCTGGTTCCGCGACTGCGTGCTGCTCGACCCGAACTTCGACCCCGAGGGCCTGCGCGTGGCCGTGGTCGACGGTCGGGTGGCGGGCTGCGCGTACGCCGTGCGCAGGCTGACCCCCCTGGCCCCCGGGACCGACCTGGAGCCCGACACCGGCTGGATCCCGTTCTTCTTCGTCGTCCCCGAGCACCGCCGCGGCGGGCTCGGGCGGCGCCTGGTCGAGGAGGCGCTGGCCTTCCTCAAGGACAAGGGCCGCACCAAGGTGGACTTCTCCTCCTACACCCCCAACTACGTGCTGCCCGGCGCCGACGCCGAGCTGTACCCGGACGGCTACCGGCTGCTGGAGGGGCTCGGCTTCCTGACCCTCTACTCCCCGGTCGCCATGGACCGTACGCTCGTCGGCTACCGGACCCCGCCCGAGGTGCACGAGCTGCGCCGCGCGCGCGAGAGCGAGGGGTACGCCTTCCGCGCCCCCTCCGACGGCGAGCTGCCCGAGCTGATCCGCTTCGCGGCCGAGGGCTTCAACCCCGACTGGGGCGAGGCCATCCGGCAGCACCGCGATCCCGAACGCATCATCATCGCGAAACAAGGCCCCGCGGACAGGGGCGCCATCGTGGGCTTCGCCCTGTACGCCGCCTACCGCGGCATCCCCGAGCGGTTCGGCCCCTTCGGCGTCGACCCAGGGCAACGCGGCACCGGCCTGGGCAAGATCCTCCTCCACCTCACCATGATGCGCATGCGGGCCGAAGGACTGCACTCGTCGTGGTTCCTCTGGACCGGCGAGAACAGCCCCGCCGGTCACCTCTACACCAAGGCGGGCTACGAGATCACCAGGCGGTTCCACGTGATGAGGCGAGCGGCATGACACACGTCCTGGCCATCGGGGCGCACGCGGGCGACCTCGACCTGACGGCGGGCGCCGTGCTCGCCCAGCACGTCCTGCGCGGCGACCGGGCCACGCTCCTGCACCTCACGCTCGGCGAGCGCGGCCACCCCCGCATGTCCGTCGCCGACTACGCGAAGCAGAAGCGCGAGGAGGCCGAGACGTTCGCGGACCGGATCGGGGCGGGCGTCAAGTTCCTCGACCACGAGGACGGCCTGCTGCCCGAGGACGACGAGGTCAAGATGCGGGTCGGCGACCTCATCAGGGAGCTGCGGCCGGACGTCCTCCTGACGCACTGGAGCGCCTCGATCCACAAGGACCACGCGCGTACGCACCGGATCGTCCAGGACGCCCGCTTCTTCGGCGGGCTGAAGACGCTGGAGCGCGAGCACCCGGCCTGCTGGGCGGGCGAGCTGTACTACGCCGACAACTGGGAGGACGCCGAGGGTTTCGCCCCTGACGTGTTCGTGGAGATCGGCGAGGAGGCGTACGAGATCTGGTCGGAGGCGATCACCGGCTACGCCTACGCCAGAGGCGAGACCTACGGCTTCCCGTACGTGGACTACTACCGCGCGCTGACCGTCGTGCGCGGCGCACCGGCGGGATTCGCCCGCGCCCAGGCGTTCGCCGCCCCGAAGGGCTCGCGTGACCTGCGTACCAAGTACTTCGGAAAGGCCCCCCGATGAAACGCATTCTGGCCGTACTCGCCGCACTGACCCTGGCCGGTTGTTCGAGCGGTGGTGGCGGCGGCGGCGCCGCTGCGGGCGGGACGAGCGCGCCGCCCCTGGTGATCCACGCCGTGGACGCGGGCACCTTCCAGGAGGACTTCAACCCCTACCACCTCGAAGGCGTGAACTTCGGCACCAGCGGGATGATCCACGAGACGCTGATGTACTTCAACCGGCTCAAGCCAGGCGAGACCACGCCCTGGCTGGCGCTGAAGCACGAATGGTCGAACGACGGCAAGTCGGTCACGTTCACGCTGCGGCAGGGCGTGAAGTGGTCGGACGGGCAGCCGTTCACCGCCGACGACGTGGCGTTCACGTTCCAGATGCTGAAGGACCACCCCCAGCTCAACAGGAACGCGCTGGAGATCGAGGGCGCCGAGGCGGAGGCGCCGGACAAGGTGCGCGTCGACTTCAAGAACACCTCGTACGCCAAGCTGTTCAACATCGCCGGCAACTCGCCCATCGTGCCCAAGCACGTGTGGGAGAAGCAGCAGGACCCGGTCACCTTCACCAACCCCAAGCCGGTCGGCACCGGGCCCTACACGCTGTCGAAGTTCTCGGCGCAGCTCTACGAGCTGGCCAAGAACCCGTCCTACTGGCAGCCGGGCAAGCCGGAGGTGCCGCTGCTGCGGTTCCCGGCGTACACGGCCAACGCCCTGCAGACGGCGTTGCAGCAGGGTGAGGTGGACTGGGCGGGCGCGTTCGTGCCGGACATCCAGAAGATCTACGTGCAGGGCAAGCCCGAGCAGAACAAGTACTACTACCCGCCCGAGGGCATCGTGACGCTGCTGCCCAACCTGACGAACCCGGTGCTGGCCAAGCCCGAGGTGCGCCAGGCCATCAGCCTCGCCATCGACCGGGACAAGATCGTACGGGTGGCCGAGCGCGGATACACCAAGGTCGCCCATCCGACCGGCGTGCCGATGCCGGGCGGGGAGGCGTACGTGGCGCCCGAGTACCGGGACGCGGCCTACAAGGTGGACATAGCGAAGGCCAAGGAGCTGCTCAAGGGCGTCGACCCGGCGCAGCTCACGTTCGAGCTGCTGGTGCCCTCGCCGTTCACGGACTGGGTGAACGCCGCCCAGCTCATCCGCGAAGACCTGGCCAAGGTCGGCATCACGGTCGAGACCAGGGGCGTGGCCTTCCAGGACTGGGTGTCCAAGGTCGGCAAGGGCAACTACGACCTGTCGATCAGGGCCACCCAGGCGGGCCCGACTCCCTACTTCCAGATGCGCTCGCTGCTCTTCGGCGGGCTGGCCGAGCCGGTGGGGGAGGCGGCCACCGGCAACTACCAGCGCTGGAAGGACGCCGAGACCGACCGGCTGATCGACGCGTACGCCGCCACCGAGGACGAGGCCGAGCACCAGCAGGCCACGCAGGGCCTGAGCAAGATCATGGTGGAGCAGATGCCCGCGCTGCCGCTGTTCTACAGCCCCTCGTGGGCCCAGTACCGCACCGACAAGTACGTGGGCTGGCCCACCGAGCAGGACCCGTACGCGATGCCGTCGCCCTACACCTCGCCCGACGCGGCCGTGGTGCTGCTGCGACTGAAGCCGGCCCCCAGGTGAGGTTCCTCGCCCGGCGGCTCGGCTTCTACCTGCTCACGGCCTGGGCCGCCATCACGCTCAACTTCCTCGTCCCCCGGCTCATGCCGGGGGACCCGGTGGAGCTGCTGGTGGCCCGGATGAAGGGCAACGTCGACCCGGCCGCCATCGACGCGATGCGGCGGGCGTTCGGCATCAGTGACGCGAGCCTGTGGCAGCAGTACCTCGACTATCTGGGCAATCTGGCGCGCGGGGAGCTGGGCCGGTCGATCACGTTCTTCCCGACCGAGGTGTCCACGGTCATCGCCGACAGCCTGCCCTGGACGATCGGGCTGGTCGGGGTCGCCACGCTGATCAGCTACCTGGTGGGCACCTCGCTCGGCGCGCTGCTGGCCTGGCGGCGCGGCACCTGGCTCGACGGGGTGCTGCCGGCGGCCACGTTCATGCACGCGGTGCCGTACTTCTGGGTGGCGCTGGCGCTGGTGTTCGTCTTCGGGGTGACGCTGCGCTGGTTCCCGGTCAGCCGGGCGTACGGGCTGGACGTGATGCCCGGCCTGACCCCCGAGTTCGCGGGCAGCGTGGCCTACCACGCGGCGCTGCCGGCGATCACCATCGTGGCGGCGTCGATGGCCGACCGGATCCTCGGCATGCGCAACGTCATGGTGACCACGCTCGGCGAGGACTACGTGGTGATGGCCGAGGCCAAGGGGCTGACCTCGCGGCGGGTCATGTGGACGTACGCGGCCCGCAACGCGATCCTGCCGAACATCACCAGCTTCGCCCTCTCGCTCGGCTTCGTGGTGGGCGGCTCGGTGCTGACCGAGATCGTCTTCTCGTACCCGGGGATCGGGTCGATGCTCCTCAAGGGGGTGGAGAACGAGGACTTCCCGCTCATGCAGGGCATCTTCCTCGTCATCTCGCTGGCCGTGCTGGTCGCCAACTTCCTGGCGGACCTGGCGTACGTGGTGCTCGACCCCCGGACCAGGCAGGAGTCCGAATGAAGATCAAGATCGGGGCCGGGATCCTCGTCTTCTTCGCGCTGATGGCGCTGCTCGGGCCGCCGCTCATCGGCGCCGACCCCGCCGCCACCAGCGAGGCGGGCCTGCAGGGGCCCTCCGCCGAGCACTGGCTCGGCACCACGCAGACCGGCCAGGACATCCTCGTCCAGATCGTGTACGGCGCGCGCGTCTCACTCGGCGTCGGCCTGCTGTCGGCGCTCATCGCCACCGTGCTCGCGGTCGTGGTCGGCCTGGTCGGCGGATACGTCGGCGGCGCCGTGGACGAGGTGCTGTCCGTGCTGACCAACATCTTCCTGGTGCTGCCCGCCCTCCCGCTGATCATCGTGCTGGCCGGCTACCTGCCGCAGCGCGGCGTGGGCTCGGTCGCGGTGGTGATCGCGGTGACCGGCTGGGCCTGGGGCGCCCGGGTGCTGCGCGCCCAGACCCTGTCCGTACGGCGGCGCGACTTCATCCAGGCCGCGCGGGCGAGCGGCGAGGGGCCGCTGCGGATCGTGTTCTTCGAGATCCTGCCGGTGCTGCTGCCCGTCATCGCCACCAGTTTCCTGGCCACCGTGGTCGCGGCGATCCTGGCCGAGGCCGGGCTGTCGTTCCTCGGGCTGGCCGACCTGTCCACGGTGAGCTGGGGCAGCATGCTCTACTTCGCCCAGAACGGGCAGGCGCTGCTCATCGGCGCGTGGTGGTGGTTCATCCCGCCGGGGCTGTGCATCGCGCTCATCGGCACCGGGCTGGCGCTGGTGAACTTCGGCATCGACGAGATCGCCAACCCCCGGCTGCGTACGATCAAGGCCCCCCGGAAGGCGCGCGCATGAACGTCCTGGAGATCCGCGACCTGAGCGTCGACTACCTGTCCGGCTCCGGAACCGTGCACGCCGTCTCCGGCGTCTCGCTCGACCTGCGCAGGGGCGAGATCCTGGGCCTGGCGGGGGAGAGCGGCAGCGGCAAGTCCACGCTGGCGAACGCCGTCTCCCGGCTGCTGCGCCCACCCGCCGCGATCACGTCGGGCTCGGTCGTCTACCACCGCCAGGACGGCACCGCCGTGGACGTGCTCGCCCTGCGCGGGAACGAGCTGCGCGCCTTCCGCTGGAAGGAGCTGGCCGTCGTCTTCCAGAGCGCCATGAACGCCCTCAACCCGGTCAGCACCGTGGGCGCCCAGATCGACGACGTGCTGCGCGCGCACGCGCCCCGCATGTCGCGCGCCGAGCGGGCCGAACGGTCGGTGGAGCTGCTGCAGCGCGTCGGGATCAGCGCCGACCGGCGCCGCTCCTACCCGCACGAGCTGTCCGGCGGCATGCGGCAGCGGGCCGCCATCGCCATCGCGCTGGCGCTCAACCCCGAGATCATCATCATGGACGAGCCGACGACCGCCCTCGACGTGGTGGTGCAGCGCGACATCCTCGGCGAGATCAGGGCGCTGCGCGAGGAGTACGGCTTCGCGGTCGTCTTCATCACGCACGACCTGTCGCTGCTCATGGAGATCTCCGACAGGATCGCCATCATGTACGCGGGCCGGGTCGTGGAGAGCGGCACCGCCAAGGGGTTGCACCGGGCGCCGCGGCATCCGTACACGATGGGGCTGCTCCGCTCGTTCCCCCGCCTGCGCGGGCCGCGCGAGGAACTGCTCGGCATCCCCGGCACCCCGCCCGACCTGCGCTCACCACCTCCGGGCTGTGCCTTCCACCCCCGGTGCGGGCTGGCGGTGGACGACTGCGCCGTCTCCCTGCCCGTGCTCACGTCCGGGGGCGACGGAGAGGTCGCGTGCCTGCTGAACGACGGGACGGGAGTGTCATGATCATCCTGGAGGGCCGGAACCTCACCAAGCACTTCACCGCCGCGCGCGGGCCCCGGGGCCGGTTCGGCCGCCGGCCGCCCGTACGGGCCGTGGAGGACGTGTCGATCGCACTGCGGGCAGGCACCGTGTCGGCGCTGGTGGGGGAGAGCGGCTGCGGCAAGAGCACGGTGGCGCGGCTGCTCGCCCAGGTGTACCCGGCCACGTCGGGTGAGGTGCTGCTGCGCGGCGAGCCCGTACGCGCCCACCGCGGCGGCGCGTTCCGCGACTACCGGCGGCAGGTCCAGCTCATCTTCCAGGACCCGTTCGCGTCTCTGAACCCCTTCCACCGCGTGCGCTACCACCTGGCCAGGCCCCTGCGCCTGCACGGCCACGCCCGCTCGGCCGAGCACGAACGCGAGCTGGTCGCCGAACTGCTCGAACGCGTCAGCCTCACCCCGGTCGAGCAGTTCATGGACAAGCTGCCGCACGAGCTGTCCGGCGGGCAGCGGCAGCGGGTGGCGATCGCGCGGGCGCTGGCGGTGCGGCCCGTGGCGCTGATCGCCGACGAACCCGTGTCGATGCTGGACGTCTCGATCCGGCTCGGTGTGCTGCGGCTGCTGGAGGGGCTGGCCAGGGACAGCGGGCTGGCGCTGCTGTACATCACCCACGACATCGCGAGCGCGCGCTACTTCGCCGAGGACATCACGGTCATGTACGCCGGGCGGCTGATCGAGAGCGGGCCGAGCGAGGAGCTGACCCAGGCGGCGCGGCACCCGTACACGCGGCTGCTGCTGGAGTCGGCGCCCGATCCTGACCGGGTGACGCCGCCGGGGGCCGGGCGGCACGGTGAGCCGCCCAGCCTGATCCACCCGCCGGGCGGGTGCCGTTTCCATCCGCGCTGCCCGGTGGCGCTGCCGGTCTGCTCCGGCCAGGCGCCTGGGCGCACGGAACTGGGCGGCGGCCACTGGACCCACTGCTGGGACGCCGACGCCACGGTCGCCGGGCCCGGTCAGGAGGCGCGGTAGCGTTCGGCCAGCGCGTACGTGGTCGCCGCCAGCCGATCGCGCAGTTCGGCGGGGGCGAGCACCTCGGCGTCAGTGCCCAGCCTGAGCAGCTCGCCCACCGCGTGCTCGATCGACTCGATCGGCACCGTGACGCGCGTCCAGCCCTCGTCGTCGGGCGGCTGCGCGCTCTCCCTGGCCGCCGCCACCACGCCGGGCGTCATGAGGTCGGCCAGGCGCTCGACGCCGCGCGGCGACAGGCGCACCTCCGCCTCGCCCCACCGCAACCGGGTCTCGAACTCGGCCAGGTAGTCGCGCCAGTAGGCGGCCAGGTCGAACCCCTCGGGCCGGGTGAACCCCTCGGGCAGGACGTGCAGGCCGAGGATCTGCGAGACGCGGTAGGTGCGTACGTCTTCGCCCGTCCGCGCGACCAGATACCACCGCCCCGCCTTGACCACCAGCCCGTACGGCTCCAGCCGCCGCTCCACCTCCTGCGGCGCCCTCCACCGCCGGTAGCGGACCTGGACGCACCGCTCGTTCCAGACGGCGTCGGCCACGGCCGGCAGGTGGGTCACCGGCTCCCGGTCGCGGTACCACGTGGGCGCGTCGAGGTGGAACCGTTCCTGGATGCGGCCCGCGCGGTCGCGCAGCTCGACCGGGAGCGCGGCCATGAGCTTGAGCTGCGCGGCCGTCACCACCGCGCCCAGCCCCAGCTCGGCGGCCGGGCCGGGCAGCCCCGACAGGAACAGCGACTCGGCCTCGTCCGTGGTCAGCCCGGTGAGCCTGGTGCGGTAGCCGTCGAGGAGCTGGTATCCGCCCCTCGGGCCGGCGTCGCCGTAGAGCGGGATGCCGGCGGAGTGCAGGGACTCGACGTCGCGGTAGATCGTACGGACCGAGACCTCCAGCCGCTCGGCCAGCTCGTGGGCGGTCATCCGGCCACGGGTCTGCAACAGCAGGAGGATCGTGACCAGGCGGGAAGCACGCATATTCACTGACACTACCTGTCAGCGACCAGGGCCTATCTTGCGGGGCATGAACGACTTCGACTTCCTCGCCGGCCGCTGGAACGTCACCAACCGCCGGCTGATCGAACCCCTGTCAGGGAGCACCGCGTGGGAGGAGTTCCCCGGCTTCTCCGTCGCCACCAGGCATTTCGGCGGCGCGGCGAGTTTCGACGAGATCGAGTTCCCGACCAGGGGCTTCAACGGGCTGACCGTGCGCGTCTTCAACGAGGAGACCCGGCAGTGGTCCATCTACTGGGCCAGCAGCGCCACAGGGGCGCTCGACACCTCGCCCATGGTGGGCGCGTTCGATGGGAACCGGGGCGAGTTCCGCGGTGAGGAGGTCTGCGCGGGCAGGCGGGTGCCCTGCCGGTTCGTCTGGACGGTCATCGACGCCGGCACGGCCCGCTGGGAGCAGGCGTTCTCCGGCGACGGCGGGCGGACCTGGGAGACGAACTGGACGATGGACCTCACGCGGGCGTGACCGGGCAGGCTGGGCCGCGCCTTCAGGGCCGGACATCTCACCACCGGGGCCCGGTCCGCGGGTGAGATCACGTGGGACGGCTACCTGAGCGGCGCTCAGCCCTGACCCTCGCCGAACGGCGGCCGGGCCGGCGGCTGCCAACCGGGCTGCTGCTGGACCGGCGGCGGCTGCCAACCGGGCTGCTGCGGCCAGGGCTGCCCGCCCGGGTGCCCAGGCTGGGCGGGTTGCGGGGGGTTCCTGCGGGCGATCACGGCGAAGATCAGCAGCACCGTGCCGGCGACCTGGACGATCAGGCTGACGAGGGCGTGGATGGCGAGAATGATCTCGATCTCGCCCGGACTCCACGAGTCGACCAGCGCGGGGAGCAGGAAGACGATCAAGGCATTGAGCGCCACCCCCACGAGCAGCACGACACAGCCCACCATGCCCAGCATGGCGCCCCGGCCGTGCTCCCGCCGGCGCGTCGCCATGAGGACGGCGCCGCCCAGCAGCAACACGGTCATCACGATCAGCGAGACGATACTGAGAATGGTGGACAGCGAAATGGAACTCAACGACATCTCATCTCCAGCCGGTAGGGGACGAACAGAGAACGCTACGTGGACGCGCGGGCTTCTTCCACCGCGCGGCTGATCGAGGCCAGGTCGTGGCCGCCCTCGTACCGGCGGCCGTTCAGGAAGAGAGTGGGGGTGCCGCGCACGCCGCTGTCGCGGCCCGACTCCTCGTCCACCGCGATCCTGGCGACGTGGCGGTCCACGTCCGGCCAGGGGGCGATGCCCAGCTCGGCGGCGTAGTGCTCCAGGTCCTCGTGGGTGAGGAACCGCTGGTTGTCGTAGAGGATGTCGTGCATCTCCCAGAACCGGCCGTGGTCGGCGGCGGCCTCCGACACGATCGCGGCCGAGGAGGCCCGCGGGTGCAGGGTACGCAGCGGGAAGTGCCGGAAGACCAGGCGCACGTCGGGGTTCGCGCGGCGGATCTCCTCCAGGATCGGGTGCAGCCGGCCGCAGTACGGGCACTCGAAGTCGGCGTACTCGACGATCGTCACCCGTGCGCCGGCCGGGCCGCGTACGTGGTCGTCCGGCCCGACCGGCACGGCGAGGGCGGTGGGCAGCTCGTCGGCGGGCTCGGCCTCGGGCGGCGCGCACACCCCGCCCCGGTCCCAGGCCAGCCGGAAGATCACCCATCCCAGCACCGCCGCCACCAGCGAGCCCGCCAGGATGCCGATCTTCGCCTGGTCGTGCAGCGCCTGGTCGTGGAAGGCCAGGTCCACGATGAACAGCGCCACGGTGAACCCGATGCCCGACACTGCCGCGCCGCCCAGCACCTGCCCCCACACCAGGTTGCCCGGCAGCACCCCCCACCCGAACCGCAGCGGCAGCCACGTGCCCAGCGCGATCCCGGCGAACTTGCCCACCACGAGCCCCAGCGCCACGCCGATGGCCACCGGGGAGGTGGCGGCGGCCCGCAGGGTCTCGCCGTCGAGCCGTACCCCGGCGTTGGCCAGGGCGAAGACGGGCACGACGACGTAGCTGCTCCACGGTTGCAGCCGTAGTTGCAGCCGCTCGTTGACCGACACGGCCCGCTGCACGCGCCGCGCGGCCTCCCTGGCGGCCTGCGCGCTGGGCTCGCTGGTGAACTCGTGCACGGCCTCCCCGGCCAGGAGCAGCTTGTGGTCGGTGGGGGCGTACACGAAGACGAGGATGCCGAGCGCGATGCCGACCAGCGTGGGGTGGATGCCGCTCTCCAGCGTGGCCACCCAGAGCGCGAACCCCAGCACGATGTACGCCGGCGCCCGCCAGATCTTCAGCCACCGCAGCGTCACGATGGCCGCCAGCAGCACCGCCGCGCAGACGAGCGCGGGCACGGACAGCGCGGAGGTGTAGAAGAGCGCGATGATCATGATCGCGAGCACGTCGTCCACGATGGCCAGCGTCAGCAGGAACGCCCGCAGCGGATCGGGGCACCGGGCCCCCACCACGGCCAGCACGCCCAGCACGAAGGCGGTGTCGGTGGCGATCGGCACGCCCCACCCGGCGGCCCCCGGCCCGCCGTGGTTGAGCAGCAGGTAGAGCCCGGCGGGCACCAGCATGCCGCCGAGGGCCGCCACGGCGGGCACGGCGATCAGCCGCCGGTCCCTGAGCTGACCGAGCCGTACCTCGTAGGAGACCTCGAGCCCGATGAGGAAGAAGAAGACGGTCATGATGCCGTCGTTGACCCAGTGCCGCAGGTCGAGCGAGAAGTGGGCGTCGCCGAAGGAGATGCCCATCGTGGTGCGCCAGAACGTCTCGTAGGTGTCCGCCCACGGTGAGTTCGCCCAGAGCAGGGCCAGCACAGTGGCGCCGAGCAGCACGCTGGTGCTTCCGGCCTCGGTCCTCAGGAACGCCCGCAACATCACCGATCTCCCCCCGGAGACCCGATACTAGGCGTCACTCACCCGTGGGCCCGCCGGGGGCAGACCGTTCGGCCGTCAAAGGAACAGATAGACGGCGGCGTCCCTGGCCAGCAGAAACCCGACGATGGCCAGCGCCCAGCTCACCATCGACGCCGAGTGCTTGGTCAGCCAGGCCCGCAGCCGCTCCAGCTTCGGCTCCAGCCAGGCCCCGGCCACCCCGCGCAGCCCCATGAGCGCCAGCGGCGGCAGAATCATGATCAGTACGTACCCCGCCAGCACCGGCACCCACTGCGCCGCCACCAGCCCCGAGCTGGTCATCATCCCGATCGCGGCCAGGTACGGCACCATCGTGGCCACCTCCAGCACCCCGGCCGTCAGCCCCAGCAGCACCATGGCCCGGGGCCCGCCCACGCGCGGCTCGAACGTCCGCTCCGGCCTGCCCCGCTTGGCCCGCCGCTTCGGGTCGAACCGGAAGCTCAGCGCGAACAGCCCCACGCCGAGGGCGAGCTGCACGATGTACGCGGGCCGGCTGTTCAACGCGTCGCCGAACGCGTCCATGGCCGCCGTCAGGCCCAGCATGAGGGCCACCCCGACGAGGAAGTAGAAGCCGGCCACGGTGGCCAGGTAGATCAGCAGCCGTGACGCCCGCGACCGGTCGGAGGACAGCAGCAGGTAGACGGGGATGCCGAGGGTGCCGAAGCTGGTGCTGTCGACCACCGCGAGGGCCGCGAGGGCGAGCAGCAGTGCGATCGTCATGGGGAAATCATGCTGAACCGGGGCCCGTTCCTGCCTCCTCCGGCGGGCTGAACCGGGCGTACATCCTTCTGCTCACCCGCGGCCGGGCGGTGAGGTGCCGCCGGGAGCCGGGCGGGGCTCCCGGCGGGTCTCACAGGTTGCGCAGGTAGGCCAGGGACGGCGCGAAGAAGTATTCGCCGCCCTTCATGGTGACGGTCTGAGCCACCTGGGCCTGCGGGACGGACTGCTCGGGCTCGCCCCACACCCTGGGGAAGGTCACCTTGACGTCGCGGTCACCCTGCCCGATGACCGGGTCGTGGCCGGTGGCCGGCACCTCGAAGTCGGGGTTGTCGGCCCAGGTCTGCTGGGTGAACTCGAACTGGCCGAGCAGGCTGCCGTTGAACGCCATGAACAGCAGCCCCACCTCGCCGCTCGGGCGGTGCTCCGGCGGGGAGTCGTCCGACGGGTCGTCGGTGCGCTCGCCGTACGTCTGCCCGCGCCTGGCCATGAGCACCTCACGCCCGAACGAGCGCGGGTTGGTCTTCCTGACGTGCCCCGAGAACGGGCACCTGGAGCCGTCGTCGCCGTCGAAGGTGAAGTCGTTGCTCACCGGCCCGCCGCCCGCCTTGGGCTTGACGGTCAGCGGGGTGCCGTCCTTGAAGCGGCCGACGAGCATGGCGCCCGCGCGGGGACGGTCGGCCCCGGCGAGGCCTAGAGCGTCGGCCAGGTCGCGCTCGATCTCCTTGAAGGCCCGCACGTTCTGCTCCAGCTTCCTGAACACCAGGTAGCTGCCGTGATGGCGGACCGGGTTCGGCGCGAACGGGTCGGGCACCAGGACGCTCGCCAGCGGGAACGCCGGGTCCCAGTGCTTCTTCGGCTCCCTGTCCACCTCGTCCTTCAGGAACAGCGGCTGGCTGCGGCCGTCCACGTAGCCGAAGTGCTCGATGCCGTCGCCGGCCGGGTTGCGCATGCCCTGGCCGCGTTCCTCGCCGAGCAGCCTGGCGCTCTCGGGCAGGTCGCCGAGGATCTCCTCGCGCAGCCGCTCGACCGGCCCTGGGTCGGCGTCGCCGATCAGGATGACGGCGTGGATCTCCCGCTGGTAGGCGCGCTCCCACTGCTCCACCGGCGGGTCGGCGACCACCCCGACGCGCCGCTTCATGCCGTCGCGGAAGACCGGGTCGCCGAACTTGCGCACGTCCTCGACCGAGTGGCCGAGGTCGCGGTAGCCGGCCTTGCTGATGCCGATGCCCACGTACGGTGTGCCGCGCCGGCGGCCGGTGGCGAAGTCGCGCACCTCCTCCAGGTGCCTGCGCGCCGACTTCATCTTCGTGGTGGCGATGCCGCGCAGGAACGCCCGCCCCTCGGCCACGTCGTTGAACCGGACGAACAGCACGGACAGGTGCTCGCGCACGTGGGCGCGCAGGATGTTCGGCTGCAGGTTGTCGAGCATCGCCTTTGTGTCGGCGTCGAGCGTGGCCGAGTCCCAGGCCAGAGGTCTTTCGTTGTGCAGGTCGACAGGCATTGCCGTGTCCCTTTCCCCGTTTCCGATGAGAATCGGACCCCCTACGCGCCGCCGGGGGACTGTTTCCCCGCGAGTCCCCCGGCGTTCTGCGCGCCCCACCAGTACGACTCCCGAAGTGCCGGGAAAGTTTCCGGGAAAGTGGCAAGCCTGATTTCCCGAGCGAGCGGCCCGCCTACGACCGAAGGCGTACCGGAGCCGCCTCCCCGAGGGCGATTCCGCCCTCCGCGCGGGATGGCAGCGTGGACGCATGAACGCACTCCGCAGAGCCCTGGGCGGCCTGTCGCTGCTGTACGCGCTGGTCTTCCTGACCTTCGGGCTGCTGCACGCCGGGATCGGGGTCGGCCCGCTGCGCGAGCCCGTGATCGTGCCGGCCGCCGTCGTCGAGACGTTGTGCGCCGGGGCGATGGCGGCCGGCGCGTACGGCGCGCTGTCCGGGAGGCGGTGGGCCTGGGACGGCCTGATCTACGCCCACGCGTGCGCACTGGGCGGGGTGTTGCTGGGGATCCTGGCGCTGGCCTTCGGCCCGGTCGCCGGGACGGCGCTGCTCACCTGGTATCACAGCGCCATGGCGGTCGTGCTCACCGCCGGGCTGACGGGCGCGTTCTACGTCTCCAGGGTGCGCAGGTAGGCGGCGGCCTCGGCGAGGCGGCCCTCGTCGAACACCCGGATGCCGTTCAGCTCCAGCAGCGCCGTGGTGACGCCCCGCCCGGGGGCACGCCGCCCCTGGAAGCTGCCGTCGTAGACCGACAGCGCCCCGCACGAGGGGCTGCCCTCCTTGAGCACCGCCATCCGGATCCCCTCGGAACGCGCGGTCGCGAGCGCCGCCCGCGCACCCGCCAGGAACTCCGCCGTCACGTCGGACCCGTCGGACGCCACCACGCGGGCCGCGCCGGACAGGACGGCCGCGCCGCCCGCACCGCCCTCGATCTCGGCGGCGGGACGGGGGACGGGCAGGCCGCCCGCCACCTCGGGGCAGAAGGTCACCAGCCGCCCCTCCTCGCGCCACTCGGCCAGCCGGGCGGCGTCGCTGGTCTTCGCCCGGCCGTCGTAGCGCACCTTGCGGCCCATCAGGCAGGCGCTGACGAGGATCCTCTCCACGCCCTCGATCCTATGAGCACCTCGCGGGCGGCGGTCGCGGGAGGGGGCGGGGTGGCCGGGCGATAGCCTTACCCCCGATGAACACCGTCGTCTCCGCTGTCGTCATCGGCGGCGCGCTGCTGCTGATGCTGATGAGCCTGATCGTCGCGATCCGCAACCGGCCGATGGGCATGGTGCTGCTGGTCGGCTTCGCCCTGCTCGAGGTGGCCGTCCTGGTGCAGGCGGGGTTCGTGATCGCGGCGGTGGCGGGCGGCGGAGGGCCGGGCGACAAGGTCACGCTGTTCGGCTATGTCGGGGGTCAGGTGCTGATCCCGCCCGCCGGGGTCTTCCTGGCGCTGGCCGAGCGGAGCAGGTGGGGGTCGGCGATCCTGGTGGTGGCCGGGTTCGCGATCGCGGTGATGACCGGCCGGTTGCTGCAGATCTGGCAGGGCGTGGCGTGACCACGCCCATCGGCGCGGGGCCAGGGCGGGCGCTGATCGCCGTCTACGGGCTGTTCTCCCTGGCCGCGGGGGCGCGGGCGGGCGTGCAGATCGCGAGCAGGTTCGGTGAGGCGCCGCTGGCGTACTCGCTGTCGGCGTTCGCGGCGCTGGTCTACCTGCTGCTCACTGTCGCGCTGTGGCGCGGCGAGCGCCGTCTGGCGCTGGCGGCGCTCGGCATCGAGCTGGCCGGGGTGCTGGTCATCGGTACGCTCAGCCTGCTCGACGCGGCGGCCTTCCCCGACGAGACCGTGTGGTCCGCGTACGGCAGGGGCTATCTGTTCATCCCCCTCGTGCTGCCCCTCGTGGGCCTCTACTGGCTGCGGCGCAGGCGTTAACGCCCCAGGCCCCGGGGCAGCCGCAGTCCATGAGCACGATCGAACACACGGAAGAGGTCAAGGTTCCCCTCCGGGTGGCCTACGACCAGTGGACGCGGTTCGAGAGCTTCCCCCGGTTCATGGAGGGCGTGGAGTCGGTCGAGCGGCTCGGCGGTACGCGTACGGCGTGGGTGGCGGAGGTCGCGGGCGTCAGACGTGAGTTCGAGGCGGAGATCACCGAGCGGCGGCCCGGCGAGTGCGTCGCCTGGCGCAGCGTCGGGGGGCCGCACCACGCGGGCACGGTGACCTTCCACCGGGTCGACGACGACAGGACCAGGGTCACGCTCAGGATGGAGTACGACCCCGAGGGCTTCGTCGAGGCCGCCGGTGACTGGCTGCATCTCGTCCGCATGCGGGTCGTCGGTGACCTCAGGCGTTTCAAGACGTTCATCGAATCGTGCGGTAACAAGACCGGCAGCCAGGAATAAACGGATATTACGGTCCAGTTAAAGGTGGTGATTCATCCCATGACTTGATGAGTGGAGGATATTCGCGGCATGAGCGTGCTCGTCCAAGAGACCCGAGGCAGAACCGCACCCCTGGCCTGGCTCCTCGTGCTGGGAATCGTCCTCGCCGCGCTGAACCTGCGCACCGCCGTCACCAGCGTGGGCCCGCTGCTCGACCACCTCGCCGCCGGGCTCGGCATGTCGAGCGTCGGCACGGGGCTGCTGACCACCCTGCCCGTCCTGGCCTTCGCCGGCGTGGGAGCGGTCACGCCCACGCTCGCCCGGCGGGCCGGTGAGCACCGGCTGCTGCTGCTCGCCCTGGTCACGCTGGGCGTGGGGCTGCTGGTCAGGTCGCTGGTCGACTCGGCGCCCGTGTTCCTGCTGAGCAGCGCGGTCGCCCTGTCCGGCGGCGCCGTCGGCAACGTGCTCATCCCGACGCTGATCAAGCGTCACTTCCCGGCCCGTACCGGGATCATGACCACCGTCTACACCACGGCCCTCGCGGTGGGCACCATGCTGGCCGCCGCCGCGACCGTGCCGATCGAACGCGCGTCGGGAGACTGGCACATCGCGCTCGGCGTGTGGGCGGCCCTGGCCGCCGTCGCCGTCCTTCCGTGGCTCGCGCTGCTGCGCAGTGAGCCGGAACGGGACAGCGGCGGCCGGGGCGCGGGCCTGCGCAGCCTGCTCAGGAGCAAGCTGGCCTGGATGGTCGCGATCTACTTCGGCACCCAGTCGATGATCGCCTACATCATGTTCGGCTGGCTCGCCACGATCCTCACCGACACGGGATACAGCACGTCGGAGGCGGGGTTCGTGCTCGCCGTGTTCACCGCGCTGAGCATCCCCGTCTCGATCCTCGTGCCCGTGGTCGCCTCCCGCCACCGCGACCAGCGCCCCACCGTGATCGGGCTCGTCTCGTTCTACGTGGTCGGCTTCCTCGGGCTGTGGTTCGCGCCGCCCTCGACGGCGCTGGTGTGGGTGGTGTTCGTGGCCGTGGGGATGGGGTCGTTCCCGCTGGCGCTGATGATGCTGGCGCTGCGCACCCGTACGCCGGAGTCCACGGCCGCGCTGGCGGCGTTCGGGCAGAGCGCCGGATATCTCATCGCGGGCGCGGGGCCGCTGCTGGTGGGGGTGCTGCGGGAGGCCACGGGCGGCTGGGCGGTGCCGTACGCGCTGATCTTCGTGGTGCTCGCCGCCCAGCTCGTCACCGGCCTGTACGCCGGCCGCGACCGTTATCTGGAGGACGAGCGGAACCCTGCCAGAATGACCGCGTGAATTCCACCCTTGTCACCTTTCCCCACGGCCTGACCAGCGGCCGCTCAGAGATCGTCGGGGTCGTGCCGGTGGGGGACCGGCACGGCCTCGTCGTCGCCGAGACGCCGTTCCATCCCCTCGACCACACCTGGCCGGACCAGCCCGCCGACCGGGGCACGATCGGCGGCCTGGCCGTCGTCGACTGCGTCACGGGGGCGCAGTCGAACGACGGCCAGGTCCTGCTCGGCGAGGACGTCCCGGTGCGGCGTGGCGCCGAGGACCGGCAGTGGCTGGTCGTCCACGTGACCGAGACGCCGCTGCCCGTGGGCGCCGAGGTGGACCTCGAGGTGGACCCGGTCCACCGGGCGGCGCTCTCGGCCGGGCACACGGCCTGCCACCTGGCCGCGCTGGCGCTCAACGCCGCGCTCGCCGGGCACTGGCGCAAGGAGACCAGGCCCGACTCGCTCGGGCGTCCCGACTTCGACCAGGTCGCGATCGCCTCCTCGCGCATCGAGCCGCACGGCAGCGTGGACGTCTACCGCCTGGGCAAGTCGTTGCGCAAGAAGGGCTTCTCCGCCGACGACCTGGACCCGGCGAAGGCCGCGCGGGAGGTGAACGAGCGGCTGGCGGCCTGGGTGGCCGCCGACGCCCCGGTCGGTCTGGAGGTGCCGGGGCCCGAGCTGACCGCCCGGCGCACCTGGCACTGCTCGCTGCCCGACGGGCAGGCGTCCATCCCGTGCGGTGGCACCCACGTACGCGGGACGGCGGAGCTGGGCGAGGTCACCGTCACTCTCGCTCTCGACGACGCGGCCCTGACCATGCGGACCACGTGTACGGGTCACCGGCGACCATGACGGGCTCCAGGCGGGCGAGTTTCTCCGGATTGACGATCAGGTAGACGGCCTCGATCCGGCCCGCCACGATCACCAGCGAGACGACGGTGACCACTTGCCCACCGGCCGAGCCGACCACGGCGGGCGCGTTGTTCAGGGTCGTCAGCCCGACCGACAGGTCGGCGTCGCCGGACACGCCGATCGAGGCCAGGAAGCGGGCGCTGTTCGCCGGGCTGGTGATCGACAGCAGGTAGCGGCCGGCCTTCTCGGGCCCGGTGATGACCCGCAGCGCCGCCCTGGCCCTGCCGCCGCCGTCGGTGATCACCGCCACCTGGTCGGAGAACATCGCGATCAACGCGTCCAGGTCGCCCCCGGCGGCGGCGCTCATGAAGCGCTCGGTGATGCGCCTGCGCTCGTTCCCGTCCACGTCGAAGCGCGGGCGCTTCTCGCGTACGTGCTCCCGCGCCCGCCGCGCGAGCTGCCGGGTGGCCGGCTCGGCCCGTCCGATGATCCGCGCGATCTCGGCGAACGGCAGGTCGAACGCCTCCCGCAACACGAACACCGCCCGCTCCAGCGGCGAGAGCGTCTCCAGCACCACCAGCAGCGCCAGCTCCACGGAGTCGGCCAGCTCCGCCCGGTCCGCCACGTCGGGGGACGTGCTGATCGGCTCGGGCAGCCACGGCCCCACGTACGACTCCCGCCGCGACTTCACCCACCGCAACCGGTCGACGGCCAGCCGCGAGGTCACCGTGACCAGGTACGCCCTGGGGTCGTCGACACCCGACTCGTCCACGCCTGACCAGCGCAGCCACGCCTCCTGGACGACGTCCTCTGCGTCGGCGACGCTGCCCAGGATCCGGTAGGCGACCGCGGTCAGCAGGCTTCGGTGCTCCTCAAAGATGGGCATGAACCTAAGACGTATCACCGGGGTCCCGGCGTGACACGAGGGGTCCAGGACTCCGTTACACTTGTTGATCGCAAGGGGCTATAGCGCAGTTGGTAGCGCGCCTCCATGGCATGGAGGAGGTCTGGGGTTCGAATCCCCATAGCTCCACCCAAGCGGGTTCGATCAACGGCGGTGTCCTTCGGGGCATCGCCGTTTTTTGCGTGTTCGGGTCGGGCTCTGGTCAATGGCGCCTGTGCTGGGAGTGAGCAGCGGTGAAGCAATCAGGTCCGCAAGACCACAACGCCTCCTGCCTGCGAGTCTCTGTAGGCAGGAGGCGTTTCGTCGTCCACCCCATCCTGATCGAGGAGGGCGCCTACTTCTGGGCGCGTTCCCCTGGCTTGCCGACGACCGCGGTCTCCAGTTGCGCGCTCCACGCCAGCGGGGCGCCGGCCTTGACGGTTCCGGTCAGGTCACCGGGGAAGGTCGGAGCGGGCGTCACGACGCCCTGGCTGGGGAACGGCCTGTCGGCGAGGTTCTCGCCGTAGCGGCCGAGGAACCGGTAGTCCTCGGCGTCGACGATGATCTCGGAGCGCTCCTCCGCCCCGGTGTAGGCGAACGCGACGCCGTGCCGGCCCGCCGCGTCGACGGCGTCCTGCTTGACCGAGACGCCTTCGACCATCGGCAGCGCGCGGAACAGCGCCGCACGGACCTCCGGGGTGAGCGCCTGTCCGCCCATGAGGGTGCCGATCGTCTTGAAGGTGCGCTCCGGCTCGGACGCGCCCTGGTCGAACGGCGAGGCGGGAGTCGCGGCGACCGAGGTCCTGATCTTGGCGAGCACCGCGTCGGGCGTGACGGGGGCCTTGGCCAGGTCGGCGCCGTTGATGCCGGTGGTCACCTCCTCGATGACCAACTTGCCCGCGCCGTCGTCGATCGCCATCTGCCTGCCGTCCAGGCTGTGCCAGGTTTCCAGGGTCTCGCGCCGGCCGCGATCCACCTCCGGTCGTGGCTCGGCGAGCAGCGGGGCGACGGTCTCCTTGACGTAGAGCCACCGGCCGGAGGCAGGAGTCCCCTTGTACGCGGCGTACGGGTCGTGCTCGGCTGCTCGGGCGGCTCGCTCGCCGAGGTCTTCGACGCTGGCGAGCGCGGCCGACCGGTCGTCACCGCGCAGCACGCCGAAGCCGACGACAAGGGCCGTGGCAGCCACGGTGGCGACCCCGAACTGCCAGGTCAGCCGCGGAACGCGCAGGGTACGCCGCCTCGCGGGCGCGGGGGCGGGCTCGTGCATCTCCCGCAAGAGCCGGGCGCGTGCCGCCTCCCTCGCCTCGCTGGTGATCACCGGCGTGGCTCCGAGGAACTGCTTGATCTCGTCCATCATGCGACCTCTCTTGTGGGATCGTCTCCGCCCAGGGCGGCCCTTGCCTTCTTGCGCGCTCGGTGCAGACGTGAACGGACCGTTCCGACCGGTACGCCGAGCGCCGCCGCGACCTCCTCATAGGCCAGGTCGCCCCAGGCCACCAGCAGCAGCACGTCGCGATCGCCCGAGGACATGCCCGCCAGCGCCCCCGCGAGCTTGCGATCGACCTCCTGCGCGGCCACGCGGCCGACGACCGCGTCAGCCATCGGCGGCTGGGACGACGGATCGGCGCCGGTACGGCTCAGCGCACGCAGGAACCGCTCCTCGCCGCGCCGGTGCTTGGCGATGAGGTTGGTGGCGATGCCGTAGAGCCAGGGACCGGCGAACTGCCGGGTCAGGTCGTAGGAGGCGCGACCGCGGAAGGCCGTCAGGAACGTCTCGGCCGCGACGTCATCGGCGGCCTGGGGGCCGAGCCGCCTGGCGACGAAGCGGTGGATCTGCTCGATGTAGCGGTCGAACAGACCGGCGAACTGTTCCGGGTCGTCACGTGACCACCGGATGAGTTCGGCGTCGTTCACCTCGGCTGTCGTCGCCGGGTGCGTTGGTGTCATGCCTGCTTTTTCCCGATGGGACAGATCGGGTTCTCACGGGATTCGCGCGTCGAAGAGCGCCAGCTCGGCTTCGTCCGGGGCCTCGAAGTGAGCCGCCCACCTCTCGAGCTGGCCGCGCGTGACCGGTACCGTGCCCCACCCCTCCCTGGCCTCCAGGCGGCGGCACAGCTCCTCGGCGGGGGCGGTGAGGTAGCGCAGCTCGACCTGTGCGCCCAGCGCGCGGGCGGCCAGGCGCAGCTCGTCCCGTTCGGCCCGCGACCAGAAGCCGTATTCCAGGATGACGTCCTGCCCCAGCCGCAGCAGGTCGTGGGCGTGCCGCCAGAGCTGCCTCTCCAGGCGGTTGCGCGCCGGATCGTCGTACGGGTCGAGGTCGAGGTACGCCATCCACTCGTCAGGGCACAGCCGTATGGCGGGTTGGTCGGTGGCCAGTCGGCGGGCCAGCGTGGTCTTGCCGGAGCCGGGCAGGCCGCAGATCAGGATGAGCCGTCCGGGAGTGGGGAGCATCGGGTCACCAGGCGCGGCCGGCGAGCAGGCGGCGTAGGGTTTCCGGGAGTTCGTCGCGGTTGTGCGGGGTCACGGTGATCAGGTCGGCCTCGATGCGCGCCTTCAGGGCCGGATGGGTGCGCTGGTGCACCGTGGCGACGATCGGCAGGTCGGAGTCGAAGAGCGCCACGCAGCGCGGCATGAACGCGGGCGACAGCATCTCCATGGGCCCGATCTCGTCGATCAGCGCCACCGCGCCCTTCGTGGTGAGCGCGCGCTGCATGGCCGGCAGCGCGATGCGTTCGAAGGCGGGCACGTTGACGCCGTACCTGCCGATCCGCGGGCCGGAGACCCACGACTGGTGTGCCATCACGGCCTTGTGCCCGGCGAAGTCTTCGACGGTGAAGCCCGTCCGCTGTCCGTGCTCACGCAGCTCTTCGCTGACGAAGCCGCACACCGGCAGGCCCGTCGCCCGGAGCAGCTCGGCGAGGCGACGGACGACGGTGGTCTTGCCCGTGCGGGGCGGGGCGGTGAGCAGGACGTGCGGCCGTGACACCCGTCCAGGATGGCAGACGCGTCACTCTCCGAGAACGGTCAGGTGGTGCGGGTCGTGCACGATCCCGAGAACGTTCCCGAACGGGTCCACCACCGACGCGTGATGAACCCGTTCGCCGCGCAGTACCGGCTGTCGAAAGTGCTCATCGGATGCGTACTTCTCCGGGGAGAATGGACGGTATGCGAGCAGATCGACTGGTGGCCGCGCTGCTGCTCATGCAGGCGCGTGGCCGGGTGACCGCCGCCGAGCTGGCCGCGGAGCTGGAGGTGTCCGTGGCCACCGCGCGCCGCGACCTGGAGGCGTTGTCCACGGCGGGCGTCCCCGTCTACCCGCAGGCCGGGCGGGGTGGCGGCTGGTCGCTGGTGGGCGGCGCGCGTACCGACCTCAGCGGGCTCACCGCCCACGAGGCGCAGGCGCTGTTCCTGCTCGCCGGGCCGGCCGCGCCCGCCGCTCCCGAGGTCAGGTCCGCGCTGCGCAAACTGTTGCGGGCGTTGCCTCGGACGTTCAGGGCGGAGGCCGAGGCCGCCGCAGGCACGGTGGTGGTCGACCCGGCCCGCTGGGGCGAGCCGGAGCGGGAACGGCCCGAGCTGGTACGCGTCCTGCAACGCGCGACCGTGCGGCGGCGCCGGGTCAGGCTCGCGTACGAGGGCCGCCGCCGCGAACGCTCCGAGCGCCTGGTCGACCCGTGGGGGCTGGTGGACAAGGACGACGTCTGGTATCTGCTGGCCGGCACAGAACGCGGGCAGCGCACCTTCCGGGTGGACCGGATCGCCGCGGCCGAGGTGACGGAGGAGGAGTTCGAGCGGCCCGGTGACTTCGAACTGGCGCGGGCCTGGGAGGGCGTGGTCGAGGAGATGGAACGGCGGCGCTCGACGGTCTCGGCGACCGTGCTCGTCCCGGCCAGGTTCCTGCCCATCGTCCGCGACCACTTCGGGCGGCACTGCGAGGTGCTCGGGGAGGCGGAGGACGAGCGGGTCAGGGTACGGGTGGCCGCCCCGATGGCGCTGACGATCGCCGAGCAGCTCGCCGGGTGGGGCACGCGGGTCGAGGTCGTGGAGCCGGAGTCGGTCAGGGCCGAGCTGGCCAGGATCGGCGCCGAACTCGTCGGCCGCTACCGCGCGTGACCTCTCGCCGCCTGGGGCTCAGACACCTGAAATGCAGGCGGCGGCCCGCGCTCAGTGGGCGGGCAGCGTTCTTGACAGGGACGCGTGTTCCGCGCGGATGCGCTCCCACGCCTGCTCCACGTGCCGCCGCTCCGTCGCCGCGCCCCCGATGGCCATCCGCAGCACCGCCCGGTCGCCGATCCTGGTGTGCGTCAGGTACATCGACCCGCTCGCGTTGAGCAGCTCCAGCAGCCGCATCGTGGCCAGGTCCGCCTCCCGCGCGTCCAGCCCCGGCCAGCGCGGGCGGAAGCACACCAGCCCGAGCGGATGCGGTTCGTGCGGCTCGAAGCCGGGATCGGCGGCGATCCACCCCGCCAGCTCCTGGGCCAGCCCGACGCTCTGACGGATGTGGGCGCGCAGTCCTTCTGCTCCGTACCAGCGGATCACGGACCACAGCTTCAGCGCCCTGAACCGGCGGCCCAGCGGCACCTGCCAGTCCCGGTAGTCGATGACCGAGCCGGCCGAGGTGGCGGCGTTGCGCAGGTATTCGGGCAGGGACGAGAGCGCGGCCAGCAGCGGGCCCCGGTCGGCGGTCCACAGGACGCCGCAGTCGAAGTTCGTCAGGAGCCATTTGTGGGGGTTGGTCGCATACGAGTCGGCGTACTCGGCCACGCCGTCGTTGAGCCAGCGCAGCTCGGGGCAGACGGCCGCGACCCCGGCGTAGGCGGCGTCCACGTGCAGCCAGACGCCGCGTTCCCGGCACACCGCGCCGATCTCGGGCACCGGGTCGATGGCCGTGGTGGACGTCGTGCCGACGGTGGCGCACACCATGGCGGGCACGATGCCGTCGGCCCTGTCGCGGTCGAGGAGTGCACGCAGGTGGGCGGGGTCCATGGCCAGCGTACGGGGATCGACGTCCACGAGACGGACCCCCGCCGCGCCCAGGCCCGCGATGCGCGCCGCCCGTTCCAGTGACGAGTGCGTCTGGGAGGAGACGTACAGCGCGTACCGGCGGGTGATCCCCTCCTCCGTGACCCGGCCGTCACCGGCGCGGTGCAGTGCCGCCAGCAGCGCGACCAGGCACGCGCTCGACGCCGAGTCCTGGATGACGCCGCCGCCCGCCGCGTCGGTGCGGAAGTGGCCGGGCAGCCCGAGCAGTTCGGCCAGCCAGTCGACCACCACCGTCTCCAGCTCCGTGCACGCCGGGCTGGTCACCCAGAGCATGCCCTGCACGCCCAGCCCGCTGGACAGCAGGTCGCCCAGGATGGCCGGGCCGCTGGCGTTGGACGGGAAGTAGGCGAAGAAGCCCGGATGCTGCCAATGGGTGACGCCGGGCAGCAGGAGCCGTTCGAGGTCCGACAGCACGCTCTCGAACGGCTCGCCCCGCTCGGGCGGCGCCGAGGGCAGCGAGCGCCGGATCTCACCCGGCTCGACCTGGGACATCACGGGATGCGACTCGATCCCGGCGAGGTAGTCCGCGATCCAGTCGACGACCTGCCTGCCGTGGCGGCGGAACTCTTCCGGCGTCATGTGAGGGCTCATCAGCCCACTGTGCAGGCAGGGAGGGGAGAGCGAAAGGGGACGGGCCGGAGGCGCGCGCCTCCGGCCCGTCCTATGTCAAGCGGTCGCAGGACCGCCGAACGTCAGTAGTGGGGCCCCCGATAGCGCCTGCTCCCGAACGTCTTGCCGAAGTGGAAGCCGCCGGGCAGGCGCACCGACACGTGACGCCGACCGTCAGGGGTGGTGGAGACGTGGAAGCGGCGATTGCCGTAGCTGTGTCCGACGCCGTGCCGCGATAGGTTGATCCGGAACGGCCCGACTTTGATGGATTTGCGGTAGTGCCAGCCCATGTCCCTCCTCCGCCATCGTGCGCTCATGGGGAAGAACGTCCGGGACGGTCGACGGGTTCCCCGCCCGGTCCACCTTCGTCGGCGGCGTCCGGAAGCGGCGGGAACGGCAGGCCGCCGCTGTGGGAGGGTGAGGCAGTGACGTTCACCAACTGGTCGGGGAACACCACGTTCCACGCGAAGGCCGTGCACCATCCGGCGTCGCTCGCCGAGCTGCGGCGGCTCGTCGCGGCCAGTGCGAACATCCGGGCACTGGGGAGCGGGCACTCCTTCAACGACGTCGCCGACACCACGGGCGACCTCGTGGTGCTGGACCGCCTGCCGGACCTGGTGGAGATCGACACCGCGGCGGCCACGGCCCTGGTCGGCGCGAGCATGACGTACGCGCGGCTGGCCCCGCTGCTGCACCGGGCCGGGTTCGCGCTGGCCAACCTGGCCTCGCTGCCGCACATCTCCGTGGCCGGTTCGGTCGCGACCGGCACGCACGGCTCCGGCGTCGCCGTCCCCGGCCTGGCCGCCGCCGTGTCCGGGATCGACCTCGTCACCGCCGACGGCTCGCCGCTGTCGCTCTCGCGCGGCGACGCCGACTTCCCCGGCGCGGTGGTGTCGCTGGGCGCGCTCGGCATCGTCACCTCGCTCACGCTCGACCTGGTGCCCGCCTTCGAGCTGCGCCAGTACGTACGCGAGGGCCTGTCACCCGGCGCCGCCTCGGCAGACCTCGACGCGATCATGTCCAGCGGCTACAGCGTCAGCCTCTTCACCGACTACCGCGACACCCGCGTCTGGCTGAAGCGCGAGGACGAGCTGACCGACCCCGACTGGTACGGCACCACCCCCGCCGACGGCCCCCGCCACCCCATCCCGGGCATGCCCACCGGCAGTTGCACGGCCCAGATGGGCGTGCCCGGCCCCTGGCACGAACGGCTGCCGCACTTCCGCGCCGACTCCCCGCCCAGCGGAGCGGGCGACGAGCTGCAGTCGGAGCTGCTGCTGCCCAGGGAGCACGCGGCGCGGGCGCTGCGCGAGCTGTTCGCGATCGGCGAGCGCATCCGCCCGGTCCTGCTCATCTCCGAGGTGCGCTCGGTCGCCGCCGACGACCTGTGGCTCAGCCCCTTCCACGGACGTGACAGCGTGGGCCTCCACTTCACCTGGAAGAAGGACCTGGCCGCCGTCATGCCGGTGCTGGAGCTGGTGGAGGAGACGCTGGCGCCGTTCGGGCCCCGGCCGCACTGGGGCAAGCTGTTCACCCGCCGGCCGCGGTGCCCCGACGCGTTCCGTTCGCTGGTGCGGCGGCTCGACCCGGCGGGCAAGTTCTCCGGCGGGTTCGTCCGGCTACTGCTGGGGGAGTAGCGGCGCGGATCTGCTTGCGCCCTCGGGTGTAGCGTCCCACCGGTCCGGCGGACGATGTGCCGGGCCCGCCCGTCGGCGATCGTGGGGGGCATGACCGATCACCCGTTCAGGTTCGGCGCGGTCGCCGGACAAGCCCCCGACGCCGACGCGTGGACCGGCCTGGCCCGCCGGGTGGAGAGCCTGGGCTACTCGACCCTGCTGGTGCCCGACACCCTGCAGACGTTGTCGCCGTTCACGGCCGCGGCCGTCGCCGCCACGGCCACGACGACCCTGCGCGTCGGCACGTTCGTGCTGAGCGCCCCCAATCGGACGCCCAGGGCCGTGGCCTGGGAGAGCGTCACCCTGCACCGGCTCACCGGCGGACGGTTCGAGCTGGGCCTCGGGGCCGGTCGGCCGGACGCGGAACGGGACGCGGCGGCGCTCGGCGTCCGGTTCGGCACGCCGGGCCAGCGCATCGAGCGCCTCGCGGAGACCATCGACCAGACCCTCGACGCGGCCAAGGACGTCCGGATCCTGGTGGCCGCGGCCGGCACCAAGCTGCTGCGGCTGGCCGCGCGCAAGGCCGACACGGTCGCGCTCGGCGTGCCCCCGCAGACCACCGAGGAGCAGGTGGCGGCCAAGCTGGACGAGCTGTACGAGCTGGCCGGCGACCGCTTCCACGATCTCGAACTCGGCATGAACCTGGCCTGCGCGGGAGCGGAGCCGCCGGAGTGGGCGCTGAGCCGCTTCGGCCGCACCGGCACCGGAATCCTCGTCGGCACGCCCCAGGAGATGGCCGACACGCTGCTGCGCCGCCGCGACCACCTCGGGATCTCGTACGTGTCGGTGAACGCCCAGTTCCTGGACGCCTTCGCGCCGGTCGTGGAGCGGCTCGCCGGTACCTGACAGCACCTGGCAGGTACGCCTGCGACGATGACCTCCATGACCGCCAAGGGAACCTTCGACACCGCCAACTGGACCCCCCAACCGCCCTTCCACGACCGCGACGGCGTCACGCTCGCGCTCGTGAACCTGGACAAGACCTGGCACGGCGATCTGACCGGCACCAGCGTCGTCACCATGCTGGTCGCCTCCACCCCGGTGGAGAACTCGCGCTCGTACGTGGCGCTGGAGCACATCGAGGGCACCGTCGAAGGCCGGTCGGGCGCCTTCGTCGTCCAGCACGACGCGGTGAGCGACGAGGACGGGCGGTCGCTGCTCGTCAGGGTCGTGCCCGACTCCGCGACGGGGGAGCTGCGCGGCCTCAGGGGCGAGATCGCCATCTCGGTGGCCCCCGACGGCGCCCACTCCTACGCCTTCGACTACACGCTCTGACGCCGCGCGGCCGTCTATCGTAAAACCGGTGGCCGGGACGGTGCGTTACGTGAAACGGTCGGATGACGATGATCCAGTGGACCGAGGCAGGCCAGGAGCGCAGCGCGCTCTGGCGCTCGGCGCTGGGCGCGCCGCCACCGGGCCGCGTCCTCGTCGCCGACGACCGGATGACCGCCGCCACCGCCTACCGGCTGGCCTGCGAGGGCACCGCCCTGCTGTGGCGCGGCGACTTCAACAACGCCCGCCAGCTCCTGAGCGCCATGGGCCGCCGCTGCAAACCGGCCGCCGCGGGCAGCGGCTTCCACCGGCACCGCCAGGCCCGCTCCCAGCGCGCCCGCACGCTCGGCATGCTGCTGGTCCCGTACGCCGAGGGGCACGTCGTGCCGCTGCGCCGGGCTCCCGACGTACGGGAGGCGTGCGCCGAGGTGTACGGCCCCGACGCCCCGCCCGCCGTCGGGCCGCTCCAGGAGCTGCTCGGCCTGATCGGCGCCCACGAGTGGCGCGAGAAGGGCGTGCACGTCCCCGCGCTGGGCGGGCGCATCCACCCGCACCACGGCGTGTTCTCCCCGATCAGGGGCGAATACGTGGACCTGGTGGCCGAGGCGCCGCTGCCCGGCGACCGGCTGGCCTTCGACGTCGGCACCGGTACGGGCGTGCTGGCGGCCGTGCTGGCCAGGCGCGGCGTCCGGCACGTCGTGGCCACCGACCTCGACGCGCGGGCGGTCGAGTGCGCCGGCGCCAATCTCGCCCGGCTCGGCCTCGACGACCGGGTCGAGGTGGTGCGCGCCGACCTGTTCCCGCCGGGCCGGGCGCCGCTGGTGGTCTGCAATCCGCCCTGGCTGCCTGCCAAGCCGGTGACGCCGCTCGACCACGCCGTCTACGACCCGGGCGGGCGGATGTTGCGCGGGTTCCTCGACGGCCTGGCCGGGCATCTGGAGCCGGAGGGGGAGGGCTGGCTCATCCTGTCGGACCTGGCCGAGCACCTCGGCCTGCGCACGCGGGCCGAGCTGCTGGCGGCGTTCGAGCGGGCGGGGCTGCGCGTGGCCGCCCGCCTCGACGTCACACCCCGGCACCGCAGGCCCGGCGACGCCGCCGACCCGCTGCACGCGGCCCGCGCGGCCGAGGTGACCTCGCTGTGGCGGCTCAGGCGCTGAGCCGCCACAGCCTCGGCCGGTCGGCGGGCCCGTGCCCGGCCGGAGCGGCAGCGGCGGATCCGCATGTTAGCCGGAGCCTCTCCGCGGCAGGAGAGATATATGCACATTTCGGGAGTACAGACCGTTTTGCCCGATCACCGCTACGAGCAGGCGGAGATCACCGAGGCGTTCTCCCGGCTGACCCACTGCGACGACGACCTGCTGAGACGATTCCACGCGGCCACCGGGGTGGAGGGTCGCAACCTGGCGCTGCCGCTGGCCGACTACGCCAAGCTCGACTCCTTCGCCCGCGCCAACGACGCCTTTCTCGAACTCGCGCTCGAATACGCCGAACAGGCCATGGCGGGAGCGCTGCGCAAGGCGGGCGTACGGCCGGAGAAGGTCGATCACCTGCTGTTCTGTTCGAGCACCGGCCTGGCGACGCCCTCGCTGGACGCCAAGCTGGCCCAGCGGATGGGGTTGCGGCCCGACGTGAAACGGGTGCCGGTGTTCGGCCTGGGCTGCGCGGCGGGCGCGTCCGGACTCGCCCGGCTGTACGACTACCTGCGCGGCTGGCCCGACCACGTCGCCGTACTGGTCTGTGTGGAACTGTGCTCGCTGACGATCCAGCGCGACGACACCTCCATCGCGAACCTGGTGGCCAGCGGGCTGTTCGGGGACGGCGCGGCGGCCGTCGTGGCCACCGGGCGCGGGCCGGGCCCCGAGGTCGTCGCCACCCGGAGCCGGCTCTACCCCGGCACCGAGCACCTCATGGGCTGGGAGGTCGGCGACCACGGCTTCCGCATCGTGCTGGACGCCGACCTGACCGGCTTCGTGGAGCGGGTGCTGGCCGCCGACATCAAGGCGTTCCTGGCGGACTACGGCCTGACCCCCGAGCAGGTCGCCACCTGGGTCTGCCACCCGGGCGGCCCGAAGGTCATCGACAAGATCGTGCAGACGCTCGGCCTGCCGCCCAAGGCACTCGACGTGACCTGGCGATCACTGCGCGAGTACGGCAACCTGTCCTCGGTCTCGGTGCTCCACGTGCTCCAGGAGACCCGCGGACGGCCGGGCACGCCCGCCGTGCTGATGGCGCTGGGCCCGGGGTTCTCCGCCGAACTGCTCCTGCTGCACTGGTGACGGCCCCGTTCCGATGACGGCGTACGCGGTTCTGATCGGGCTGGTCGTGCTCGAACGGCTGGCCGAACTGGCGGTGGCCCGGCGCAACCTGGCCTGGGCCAGGGCCGAGGGCGGCGTCGAGTACGGCGGGCGGCACTACCCGTGGATTGTCGCGGCCCACGTGGGGCTCCTGGTCGCGGCGCCCGCGGAGGTGTGGCTGCTCGGCCGTCCCTTCGTGCCCGCGCTGGGCTGGCCCATGCTCGCCGTCGTCGTGCTCGCCCAGGGGCTGCGCTGGTGGTGCGTCCGTACGCTGGGGCGGCGGTGGAACACGCGGGTCGTCGTGGTGCCAGGGCTGCCGCTCGTGCGCCGGGGGCCATACCGGTGGCTGCGGCACCCCAACTACGTGGCCGTGGTCGCCGAGGGGATCGCGCTGCCGCTCGTGCACACCGCCTGGCTGACGGCCGTGACGTTCACCGTGGTCAACGCCGTCCTCCTCACCGTCCGCGTCCGCGTCGAGGACCGGGCTCTGGCACTCTGTAGGCCATGAACGAACTGCTGACGATGTTGCGCGACGCCACCGGCCGCACTTCCGCGCTGGTCGAGGGCCTGGGCGAGGACGAGTTGGGGCTCCCCACGCCCTGCTCCGAGTACGACGTGCGGGCGCTGGTCAACCACCTGGAGTGGGGCGCCGCCCTGTTCGAGTCCGTCGCGGGCGACGGCCCTTTCGTGCCCCAGAAGGAGGAGTACACCGGGGACTTCCGTGAGCGGGCCGAGCGCATGCTGGCCGCGTGGGAGCGTCCCGAGGCGTGGGAGGGCACGAGCGAGGCCATGGGGGGTATGCCGAAGCCCGTGGTGGCGAACCTGGCGCTGACCGACTTCGCCGCCCACGGCTGGGACCTGGCGCGGGCGACGGGCCGGTCCTACGAGGTCGAGGAGGACACGGCGCGGGCCATGCTCGCGTTCGCCGCGCAGATGGCCCCGATGGGCCGGGAGCGGGGCGCGTTCGGCGAGGAGGTGGCGGTGCCCGGCGACGCGTCCGTGTTCGACCGGTTCCTCGGGGTCATCGGGCGGGATCCGGCCTGGAAACCGTGATCTCCGCCAGGCCCTCCGGCTGCTTGCCCGGGTAGAGGCCGGTCAGCAGCGTGCTGACCGTGTAGAGGTGCCAGGCGGGGCCGGGCTTCGTGACCACCGGGCCTTCGAAGAGCGCGCGCACCTCGTCCGGGTTCACGATGAGGGCCAGGGAGTCGAGGCTGCCGAGCACCTGCTCGCGCAGTACGGCGGAGAGCGCGGGCCCGGGGCTGGTACGCCAGCTCCACCCGCCCCCGGTCTTGGCCGTGGGCATGTGCTCGGGCGGCACGTGGTCGCGCCAGAACCAGCGGGGTTTACGCGGGGTCAGCCCCTCGGCGAACCGCCACGGCTTCCCCTCGATCGGCACATCCCGCAATTCCGGTGCCAATCGCAAAATAAGGGCATAAATCACCTCTTCGGAGAGCCGCCAGCCCTGATCCAGGCTCAGCGCCGCCCGCGCCACGCGGTTGTCCAGGAACGGCCGCACGGGGTCACCGCGACGCAGGGCGCCCGCCCGTGCGCTGGCCTGCCACCGGCCGACCTTGTACCAGATGTAGATGTGGTCCAGCGCCTCCAGCCGGTTCGGCCGGGCCAGCCACGGCGCGGCCAGCTCGCGGGCGTGCTCGTTGGCGGCGGCGGTGAACAGCTTGCCGTCCTTGCGGAAGGTGTTGTCGATGCGGCGCAGCAGGGCCTTGTCGCTGAGGTCGGTCTGGAGCAGGTTCAGGCTGCCCGCGCGCAGCGTCTCGCCGCTCTGCCCCGACATGGTGGGCTTGCCGGAGTAGGGGAGGTAGCTCACGATCGACTCGTACGCCGAGGTCATCCCCTCGCACGTGCGCAGCGTCTCCCAGGCCCGGCTGAGCGGGTGCTCCACCAGCACCGCGTCCTTGGCGGCGGTCTGCGGCGGGGCGATGACCGTGTGCTCCACGCCCAGCTTCGCGGCGATGCGCCGGGCGATGATCACGTCGGGGTGGGTGTCGAGCCCGTTCGTCGTCGCGCGGAACGGTACCCGTGCCGCGTGCAGCACCGCCGCCAGGATGCGGGTGTCACGGCCGCCGGTCAGCGCCAGGTTCACCGGCTCGCCCAGGTCGCGCAGCGGGGCCACGGTGGCCAGCAGCGCGTCCGCCAGCTCGCCGATCGCCGCCCGCTTGTCGCGCGCCGACGTGGGCGCGGGCGCGGCCTCCGGCAGCGGGGTCTCGGTGATGACGCGCACGCCGTCCCGGACCGTCAGCCGCGAGCTGGGCCGCAGCGCCGACACCCCCTGGTACGGCGTCTCGTCCGACAGGAAGAAGCCCTGCCTGACCATCGCCTGGAGGGCGAGCACGTCGTACTCGATCCGGTCGTCCGGCCGGGCCGCCAGGTGCACGAGCAGCGCCCGGCTGCCGACGACGTGCAGCTCCGGCGTCTCGGCGTAGAAAACGGGGCAGACCCGGTTGATCGCGGTGCTCGCGGCCAGCTCGCCGTCGCCCGCGAACCAGCCGGAGAAGCACCCTCCCACGGAGTCGTCGGGCAGCCTGGTGATGTCGGCGGGGTCGGCGAGGTGGCCGTTCAGCCCGATGACGCGGCCGCCGTGCTCGGAGATCAGCGGCGGCTGCCGGGAGTCGTCGGGCTCGTTGGTCCAGGCGAAGAGCGAGACGCCCCGGCCGTGCCATTCGCGCCCGCGGATGACGTCGGGAGGCACGGGGAACGCGGCTTCGATAACGGATCGACCCCGGTTCAGGACATGAGCGGAAACATCCTGCCGCTTTGCCGCAATGCCTAGATAGACGCGCACGGCGTCAGGCTTATCGCAATTCTCCCATTCGTTACAACTGATCACGCGACGATCGCGGTTTGCGCTCGCTTGCGTCACCGGCCCGGCCGGCTCGCCCTTCCTGCCGTCGTACGACTCGGAGGTGGTTGAGATGAAAATTCGTCCTTTAGCGATCAGCGTCGGGCTTGTCGCGCTCCTCGGGCTGGCGGCCTGCGGCGGCCCCGAAAGCAGCACGAGCGGCGCCAGGGCACCTCAGTCGTCGAACGAGGGCCGGCAGCCTCAGGCCCCCGCGCCGTCGAGTTCGCCGCTGCCCGAGAAGTCCCCCGCCGACGAGGACGGCGAGCAGGACACGACCACGGCGCAGATCTCCACGTTCGCCCTCGACGTGGACACCGCCTCGTACGGCTACGCCCGCCGTACCCTCCAGGAGGGCCGCTGGCCCGCCCCCGGCGAGATCCGTCCCGAGGAGTGGGTCAACGCCTTCCGACAGGACTACGCGCAGCCGGCGGACGACGGGTTCACCGTGCACGTCGACGGGGCCAGGCTGCCCGAGCGCGACGAGGCCGTCATGCGGGTGGGCCTGCAGACCCGGGCCTCCGACAGCGCTGCGCGGCGGCCGGCCAACCTCACGTTCGTGGTGGACGTGTCCGGCTCGATGGCCGAGAGCGGCCGGCTCGACCTGGTCAAGTCGTCCCTGCACAAGCTGCTCGACCAGCTCGCGCCCGGTGACCAGGTCTCGATCGTCTCCTTCAGCGACGGCGCCGACGTCCTGGCCTCGATGACCCCGCTGACCGCCAGGGACGAGCTGCGCGCGGCGGTGGACCGGCTCTCCGTCAGCGGCGGCACGAACCTGGAGGCCGGGCTCGTGACCGGCTACCGAGAGGCGTCCCAGGCGTTCCGTCCGGCGGCCACGAACCGGGTCGTCGTGCTCTCCGACGGCCTGGCCAACCAGGGCAGCACCACCTGGCAGGCCCTCCTCGACCAGGTCAAGGAGTACGCGGGCAAGCAGGTCACGCTGCTCACGGTCGGCGTCGGCCGCGAGTACGGCGACGAGCTGATGGAACAACTCGCCGACAACGGCGACGGCATGGCCGTGTACGTCAGCACCGAGGAGGAGGCTGCGAAGCTCTTCACCGAGCAGCTCCCCGCCACCATCGAGCTGCGCGCCCGCGACGCCAAGGCCCAGGTCGTCTTCAACCCGTCGGTGGTGGAGAGCTACCGCCTCATCGGGTACGAGAACCGCGAGCTGGCCGCCGAGGAGTTCCGCGACGACAGCCGCGACGGCGGCGAGATCGGCCCAGGCCACTCCGTCACCGCTCTGTACGCGCTCAAGCTCAAGCCCGGCGCCGAGGGCCAGCTCGCCCAGGCCACCGTGCGCTGGCAGGACCCCGACACCAGGACCGCCTCGGAGGCGAGCGAGTCGCTGCGCTCCGCGGACCTGGCCGAGTCGCTGTGGGACAAGGCGCCGGTGCGACTCCAGGTGGACGTGGTGGTGGCGGCGTTCGCGGTGTACATGCGCGACCGTGAGGCGTTCGGCATGGACCTGCCGATGTTGGCCGATCAGGCCGCCCGGCTGGCCGACGCCTCCGAGGACCCGATGGTGAGCGAGCTGGTGACCCTCATCGGCAAGGCCAGCGCCGTGCGCTGACCCGCCGCTCCCTTGAGCCGCCTTGTCCCCATTCGCGCGTGTGCTCCGGCGGTCCCGAAGTCGGCTACACTCGTACAGCGAAAGGGGCTATGGCGCAGTTGGTAGCGCGCCTCCATGGCATGGAGGAGGTCTGGGGTTCGAATCCCCATAGCTCCACAGCAGTGAAAAGGCCGCTCCCGGTCATCCGGGGCGGCCTTCGTTCGTGAGGGCGGGCCGTTCGTGAGGGCGGGCCGTTCGTGAGGGCGGGCCGGGAGCCCTCGCAGGCGGGCTCAGACGCGTCCGACTCCAGCGAGGATGCCCGGCTTGACCAGGTCGTAGCCTTCGCCCCGCGACGCGTCCGCCTGCCAGTCGGCCACCGGCACGACGCCGGGCCCCAGCAGCTCCATGCCTCCGAAGTAGGCGGCGATGTCGGCGTAGCCGCGCCGGGCCAGGCCGCCCGAGGCGGTGCCCGAATAGACCTGCTGGCCGGCGCGGGCGTGGTCCTCGGCGACGTCGCCCTCGTACAGGTGGGAGAGCACCAGGTAGCAGCCCGGCCGCAGCCGTTCCCTGACGCGGGCGGCGATGGCGGCGGCCTCGGCGTCGTCGGGGATGAAGTGCAGCACCGCCACCATGAGCACCGCGTACGGCTCGGACGGGTTGATGTGCCCGACGACCTGCGGGTCGTCCAGGATCGCGTCGGGGTCGCGCAGGTCGCCCTCGACCGCCACCACGTTCGGCTCCCTGGCGAGCAGCGCGCGGGCGTGCACGAGCACGACCGGGTCGTTGTCCACGTAGACCACGCGCGAGTCGGGGACGTGCCGCTGGGCCACCTGGTGCACATTGTCCTGGGTGGGCAGACCGGCGCCGATGTCCACGAACTGCCGCACGCCCGCCTCGGCGAGCATGCGTACCGCGCGGCCCAGGAAGGCCCGGTTGTGCTGGGCTATCTGCCGGGCGTCGTTGCCCATCCGGCGGCCCAGCTCGATCATCTGCTCGGCCGCCGCGCGGTCGGAGGCGAAGTTGTCGCGCCCGCCGAGGTAGTAGTCGTACATGCGTGCGATGTTGGGCACGCTCGGGTTGACCCCGTCTGGGACACGATCCGCCTCGGCCATGCGCACAACCCTTCTGTGATCATCCTCGGCCGCATTCTAGACGGGAAAAAGGCCGGTTATGTCGGGGATCTGCGTGGGTGGGCGATCAGCTACGCCGGAAGGTGTGGCGGTAGGCCAGAGGGGAGACGCCGACGGCCGCGTGCAGGTGCTGGCGCAGCGAGACCGCCGAGCCGAAGCCCGCCCGCCTGGCGACCTCCTCCACCCCGAGGTCGGTCGTCTCCAGCAGGTGCCTGGCGTGGCGTACGCGCTGGCCGGCGAGCCACTTGGCCGGGCTCTGGCCGGTCTCCTCGCGAAAGCGCCTGGTGAAGGTCCGTACGCTCATCCTGGCGTGCCCGGCCAGCGAGGTCAGGTCGAGCGAGGTGTCGAGGCGGGCCAGCATCCACGCGCGGGTGGCCGCCGTGCCGCCGTCGCCGGACGGGAGCGGCCGGTCGATGTACTGGGCCTGGCCGCCCTCCCGCCACGGCGGCATCACGCACCGCCTGGCCGTCCGGTTGGCCACCTCGCTGCCGTGGTCGCGCCTGACCACGTGCAGGGCCAGGTCGAGGCCCGCCGCCACGCCCGCCGAGGTCAGCACGTCGCCGTCGTCCACGAACAGCACGTCGGGGTCGAGCTTGACCTCGGGGAACAGCCGGGCGAAGCGGGCCGCCTCGCGCCAGTGCGTGGTGGCCGGCCGGCCGTCGAGCAGGCCCGCCGCCGCCAGCACGAACGAGCCCGTGCAGATCGACATGACCCTCGGCCGGTCGCGCAGGGCCGCGCGGAGCGTGCCGGAGATCGTGCCGTCTCTCATCGGCCGCCCTCCGTGGACGCCGGGCACCACGACGGTGTCGGCCGAGTCGAGCACGCCGAGGTCGTGGTCGGGCAGCACGCTGTAGCCCGCGCCGCACCGCACCGGCCTGCCGCCCTCCGAGCAGGTGACCACCTCGTACAGCTTCTCGCCCGCCGCGCTCTCCGCGGCCCAGAACACCTGGCCGGGCACGCCCAGGTCGAGCGGGGCGAAGTGGTCGAGCACCACGACGGCGACACGATGGAGCATGGCCTGATTCTTGCACATATTGGCTTTCCGGCCGCTCGTGACCATGTGAGCAGATAAATCAGGATTGGCGCATGACAGTGAGCGCCCCCACTCCCACCCGTCGACGGCTGCACCGGGCCTGGTTCGTCGCGGCCGTCGCGTTCGTGGCCATCCTGGGCTCCGCCGGCTTCCGCGCCACCCCCGGCGTGCTGATCACCCCGTTGCAGGAGGAGTTCGGCTGGTCGACCGGCACCATCTCGCTGGCCGTCTCGATCAACCTGGTGCTCTACGGTCTGACCGCCCCCTTCGCCGCCGCCCTCATGGACCGCTTCGGCATGCGCCGCGTGGTCGCCATCGCGCTCCTGCTCATCGCCGCGGGCAGCGGGCTCACCGTGCTGATGACGGCGAGCTGGCAGCTCCTGCTCTGCTGGGGCGTGCTGGTGGGCCTCGGGACCGGTTCGATGGCGCTGGTGTTCGCCGCGACCGTGGTGGACCGCTGGTTCGTCCGGCACCGCGGGCTGGTGACCGGCGTGCTCACCGCGGGCGGGGCCACCGGACAGCTCGTCTTCCTGCCCGTGCTCGCCCAGCTCGCCGGGGGACCCGGCTGGCGGGTGGCCTCGCTGACCGTGGCCGCGGCGGCGCTGGCCGTGGTGCCGTTCGTGTGGTGGCTGCTGCGCGACCGTCCTGAGGACGTGGGCACGACGGCTCTGGGCACGGAGCCGGGCCCAGAGACCGGCGCCGTGCGCGCGGCGGCGCCGGTCACGGTCAACGCGGCGGTCAGGGCCGTCACCGTGCTCGCCCGGGCGGCCAGGACGCGGCCGTTCTGGCTGCTCGCGGGTGGCTTCGCGATCTGCGGCGCCAGCACGAACGGTCTGGTCGGCACCCACTTCATCCCCGCCGCGCACGACCACGGCATGGCCGAGCCGGTCGCCGCGGGCCTGCTGGCGATCATCGGCATCTTCGACATCGCCGGGACGATCGCCTCCGGCTGGCTCAGCGACAAGATCGACCCCAAGGTGCTGCTCGGCGTCTACTACGCGCTGCGCGGGCTGTCGCTCATGGTGCTGCCCAGCCTGTTCGCGGCCACGACCGAGCCCAGCATGCTGATCTTCATCATCTTCTACGGACTGGACTGGGTGGCCACCGTGCCTCCCACGGTGGCGCTGTGCCGGCGGATCTACGGGGCCGACGGGGCCGTCGTCTTCGGCTGGGTGTTCGGCTCGCACCAGGTCGGGGCCGCCATCGCCGCCATCGGCGCCGGGCTCACCCGCGACCACCTGGGCGCCTACGACCTCGCCTGGTACGCCGCCGGCGCCCTGTGCCTGCTCGCCGCCGGAATGTCCCTGGCCATCGGGCATGCTAGAGGGCGATGAACGCCGAGCTGTACGTGCTGCCCCTGGTCGTGAGGATCGAGCGGGCCGCGCCTCCCGAACGCACCGACGCCCTGGAGGCCGCCGCCATGGCCGTCCTGGGCCTGCTGGACGACCCGGGCGAGTGGACCGCCGAGCTGCACGCCTGGCAGTCCACCGGGAAGATCCGCAAGGTCGTCCGCCGGGCCAGGGGCGCCGAGTGGCGCCGGGCCGTCGCGCTGCCCGGCCGCACGGTCGAGCACCGCACCGCCCAGGTACGCGTCCACCCGCCCGTGCCCCTCGACGACTGGCCGCGCGACCTGGCCCGGTTGCAGGTGTCGGGCACCGAGCTGACCGACACCGCCGGGCCGGGGCCCGCGCGGCCGCCGGTCCTGTGGGCCAACCCGGCGCTGGAGATGTCCGCGGGCAAGGCCATGGCGCAGGCCGGGCACGCCGCCCAGCTCGCCTGGTGGGCCAGCGACGCGGGCGAGCGGGCGGCCTGGCGGGAGCAGGGGCTCGCGGTCTCGGTGCGCACGGCCGCCGCGCGGGACGACTTCGACGCCCTGGTGGCGGCCGGGCTGCCGGTGGTGCGTGACGCGGGCTTCACGGAGATCGAGCCGGGCTCGTGCACGTTCGTCGCGGACGCACCCTGGCTGGCGGGCCGCGTCACCAGGCCCTGACCTGCCCAGATCTCGAACCGCCCTAGATCTTGAACACGTCGGCCAGGACGCCGCCCGCCGGGGTGATGCGGGCGGGCGACGGGCTGTCGTACACGACGATGAGCCTGCCGTCCGCCAGCCGGGCCAGCCCCTCCGGGTGGTCGCACCGCACCCCGTACGGCAGCTCCAGCACGGTCTCCAGCTCGTCGGCCGGTACGAGCCCCCGCCGCTCGGGGCCGAGCCGCCAGCGCACCACGCGTACGGGCCCGTCGAGGTCCATGCTCGGCCCGGCGAGCAGCAGCAGCGAGTCGCCGTCCGGGCACATGTCCCGCACGCCGAGCCCGTCCAGGTCCAGGAAGTGCTTGCGGTACGGCTCCCGCAGCCGCAGCCGCCCCCTGCCCGCGTCCTCGACCCGCAGCTCCAGCACCACCGCCCAGCCGCGCAGCACGGGCCCGCGCAGCCCGAGGTAGACGCGGTCCTCGGTGACGGCGATGCCCTCGACGTCGAGGCCGTTGTCCTTGCCCGGCAGCGCCAGGAACGGCGCCAGGTGCGGGTCCTCGCCGAGGTGCGTCGTCAGGGCGCGGGAGCCCGACAGGATCGCCCCCGCCCCGGGCGTCTCGGACTGCGGATCCAGCGGCAGGCGGGCGAGGACGAACCGGTTCTCCTCCCTGACCAGGGTGGCCAGCCGCTCGGCCGCCTTGCCGGGGTCCTTCGACTTCACCTTCCTGCGCTTGAGGCTGTGCGAGCCGACCAGCCACAGGTAGCCGTTCGCGCGTGCCAGGCCCTCGATGTCGGCCTCGTCCTGCGGCCCGGCGGGCAGCGTGACGTGGTCGGCCAGATGGTAGGTGCGCTGGCCGCCGTAGTGGTCGCCGGTCCAGGTGAGGTGCTCGAAGGTCGCGGTCTCGTCACCGGCCACCCAGAGACCGGTGGAGCTCTGCCGGATCGCCGAGAGGTTGGTGTGTGTCTGGGACGCTTGCGAGGCGTGATCGAATCGCAGCTCAACCTGTTCCACGAGGCCATCCCACCACGCCATGATTGCACTTCGGTTGCTTCAAGGACGCAATGCCGGGATATGTCGTACGCTCCCGTCGTGCTCCATGGGGAAGATGAGACCGAGGATTCCCGGGTGAAAGATCCGGCAAGGCGTAGCGTTCCCACTTCTCCGCCCAAACGCTCCCGCATCGGCGATCTGCGCATGCGGGTGGTGTATCGGGGGCTGGCCATGGCCGCCGCCGTCACGGCTGTCGCCGTGGCGCTGGCCATGGTGCTCCCGTCCGAGCCGGACGAGGTCGCGGCGGGGCCGGTAACCGCGCCGCCGGCCGCGCCGTCCTCGTCCGGCTCCGCACCGATGGCCGGGACGTCCGCGAGCCCCGCGTCTCCTTCCCCTGGCCCCGCTTCTCCCAGCCCCGCGGGGGCGGCACCGCGGGAGACGCCCGCTCCGGGAGGTTCCCTCGCGCCCGGCTACACGGCCATGCAAGCCCTGTACGCCGACCCGCGCGTGCCCAAGCTCACGAGCAAGGTCAAGCGCATGCCCCTGCGCACCCCGGCCAAGCGCGTGGTCAAGGACCCGCGTACCGGGCTGGCCGTGCCGCGGATGTCCGGGCCGTGGAAGACGTCGGGGGCGGCGCCGTTCACCAGCAAGCAGGTGCTGCCCAAGCAGCGCGGCACCAGCCTGCGCGGCGTGTTCGTCACCTCCCCGCTGCCGACCATGGAGCAGGACACGCCGCGCGACACCGCCCTGCTGGCCGCCCGCTGGACGCTCAACCACCATCCCAAGGGCTCCCGGATCACCTGGCTGGCCTCCCAGCCGGTCAAGCGCGGCTGGATGCTCGTCTACCGGGTCACGTACGGCAAGCGCAGCTCCCAAGCGGCCGTCGTGATCATGGATGGGGGAATGAGCAAGCCGGGACTCGCGTTCGTCACAGTGCCTGACTCGCAGCGCAAGCAGTGGTCCGACATCGGCCGCGTGGTCTCTGGGGTGCGTGTTCTAGGCTAGAAGGATCATGAAAGCGGCGATGTGGGGAGTGACGCCGTGGAACGCTCTGGACCGCCGCAGACACCGGACAAGGGCAAGGGCAAGCCGCCCTGGCGCTCGGAGGGCCTGCCCGGCACGCCCGGCGGGCGGCCCAAGATCAATTGGTGGCGTTTCGTCGTCACGCTGCTCGTGGTGTACGCGGGCTTCTTCGTGGTGTCGTCGTTCGTCGACAGCGGATCCGTGGAGACGATCTCGTACACCGAGTTCACCAAGCAGGTGAACACCAAGAACGTCAAGGACATCTACGCCCAGGGCCTGTCGGTCGAGGGCGATCTGCGCAAGGCGGCGAAGAACCCCGAGGGTGGCGAGACGTACACGCGCTTCGCCACCGAGATCCCGGCCTTCGCCAACACCGACCAGCTCGACCAGCAGCTCGCCACCGGTCAGGTCGAGATCACCTCGCAGCCCATCACGCGCGGGTTCTTCTCCAACCTGCTGCTGTCGCTGCTGCCCGTGCTGCTGCTGGCCGGTCTGTGGATCTGGATCATGCGCAGGGGCGCCAGCATGATGGGCGGCGGCCTGGGCGGGCTCGGCAAGTCGAAGGCGGCCAAGCCGGTCGACGCGGGGCAGGTGCGGGTCACGTTCGAGGACGTGGCGGGCATCGACGAGGTCGAGAACGAACTCGTCGAGATCGTCGACTACCTCAAGGACCCCGGCAAATACCGCAGGCTGGGCGCGAAGCTGCCCAAGGGCGTACTGCTGGCCGGGCCTCCCGGCACCGGCAAGACGCTGCTGGCCAGGGCGGTCGCGGGCGAGGCCAAGGTGCCCTACTTCTCGGCCAGCGCCTCCGAGTTCATCGAGATGATCGTCGGCGTGGGCGCCTCGCGGGTGCGCGACCTGTTCGAGGAGGCGCGCAAGGTGGCGCCGTCGATCGTGTTCATCGACGAGATCGACGCCATCGGGCGGGCCAGGGGCGGCGCGGGCGGCATCGGCGGCCACGACGAGCGCGAGCAGACGCTCAACCAGATCCTCACCGAGATGGACGGCTTCTCCGGCGCCGAGGGCGTGATCGTCATCGGGGCCACCAACCGGCCGGAGATCCTCGACCCGGCGCTGCTGCGTCCGGGGCGCTTCGACCGTACGGTGCAGGTGGGCCTGCCCGACGCGGCGGGGCGTACCGCGATCCTGGTCGTGCACACGCGCGGAGTGCCGCTCGACGGAGAGATCGCCCTTGACCAGCTCGCCAAGACCACGCCCGGCATGACCGGCGCCGACCTGGCCAACCTGGTCAACGAGGCCGCCCTGCTCGCCGCCAAGCGCGGACGCGACAAGGTCACGATGGCCGACTTCGCCGACGCGCTGGAGAAGCTGCAGCTCGGCGCGGCCCGCAGCATCGTCATGCCGGAGGAGGAGCGCACCCGCACGGCCTTCCACGAGGCCGGGCACGCGCTGCTCGGCATGCTCCAGCCCGGCGCCGACCCGGTCAGGAAGATCTCGATCATCCCGCGCGGCCGGGCGCTCGGCGTCACGCTGTCCACCCCCGACACCGACCGCTACGCCTACGACGAGCAGTACCTGCGCGGACGCATCACGGGCGCGCTCGGGGGCATGGCGGCCGAGCAGGTCGTGTACGGCGTCATCACCACCGGCGCCGAGAACGACCTGGAGCAGGTCACCATGATCGCTCGCGGCATGGTCGGCCGGTGGGGCATGTCCGAGAAGGTCGGCCCGCTGACCATCCTGCCCAACGACGGCCAGCAGCCGCAGGCGTCGCCCGCCACGCTGGCCACGGTGGACGAGGAGGCGCGGCGGATCGTGGACGAGTGCTACGAGCGCGCGGTCCGGATCCTCACCGACAACCGCGACAAGCTGGACGCGATCGTGGTGGCCCTGCTGGAGCACGAGACGCTGGACGAGGCGGGCGCGTACACCGCCGCCGGTCTCCCCGGCCCGATCGAGACCCGCGTCGCGCCCGTGGCCATCCCGCACCGTCCGGCGGCGTCGAACGGGTCGCATGATTCGCATGGTTCGCCTGGTTCGAACGGGGGGCCGGTTGCCGTAGAGCCTGCGCCGGTGGAGGTCGGCGAGCCCGAGCCTCGTCCGTAAGTTCGGACACTTTCCCAAGAATTAGGACAATTCGGACGTTGCTTCGGGTCCGGCAAGGGAACATCTCCGACAACTGGGATCGGGGGATCGTCGTGACACTGAATGACGAGCTTCTCGCCGGACTCGGAGACTCGGGGCTGGAACAGATCGCCGGGATGCTCGGCACCGACTCGCTCACGGCCCGCAAGGTCATCGAGGCGGTGTCGGGCACCATCGTCGGAGGCATGGCCCGCAACGCCGCTCACCCCGACGGCGCGGACGCCCTGCGCGACGCGCTGGAGGACCACCTGGACGCCGATCCGTTCAACGGCGACGTGGCCTCGCTCACCCGCGACGGGCACAGCATCCTCGGCCACGTCCTGGGCGGGCAGGGGACCGAGCAGGCCGCGGCCGGGCTGGCGCAGCTCGCCGGGGTCGGCACGGTGACCATCATGAAGCTCATGCCGCTGCTCGCCCCCATGATCATGTCGCTGCTGGCCAACCGGGCCGCCGACCGCGACATGGACGCCGGCGCCCTGGCCGACTTCCTCGACCGCGAGCAGGCGTCCCTCCCCGGCGGGCTGGGCGAGCTGCTCGACAGGCTGCTCAACGGCATCTTCGGCGGGAACGTGCCGCGCCAGGGCCTGCCGTACGAGCCGTACCGGACCGAACGCCAGGTCACACCCGGGACGTCCGGCGGCATCGGCACCCCGTGCACCGAACGCGAGATCACTCCCGGCACGTCGAACTCCGAGTGGTGAACCCCACAGACGGCACGTCGCACTCCGACCGCCGACCCGCACCGCCTCCGACCTCGGCAGACCCCCGACCGGTGACCCGGCGAACCCCGACCGATGGACCTTGACCTGCGGGCCCTGACCTGCGGACCTTGACCGGTGGACCTTGACCGGTGGGTCCCGAGCGGTGGGTCCCGAGCGGTGGGTCCCGAGCGGTGGGTCCCGAGCGGTGGGTCCCGAGCGGTGGGCCCCGATCGGGCCCTGACCGGTGGCCCCGGTCGGTGGGGCGCGGCCGGTGAACCCACAGGCCCCGTCGTCAGACGCTCGTTCGTCGCGCCCCTGGCCGCAGACGGACCACGGGCGGTGGCCGGTAGGCTGGGTCGGTGATCGTTCTGGCCTCAGCCTCCTCCACCCGCCTGGCCCTCCTGCGCACCGCCGGCCTCGACCCGAAGGTGATCGTCAGCGGGGTCGACGAGGACTCCTTCTCCGCCCACTCGCCCGCCGCGCTCAGCCTGGTGCTGGCCAAGGCGAAGGCGGAGGCGGTCGCGAGCGGGCTCGAAGAGGGGCTGGTCATCGGCTGCGACTCGATCCTCGAACTCGACGGACGCCCGTACGGCAAGCCCGCCACCCGCGAAGAGACCGTGGAACGCTGGCGCCTCATGCGGGGTCGCACGGGCCGCCTCGTCACGGGCCACTGCGTGATCGACGTGCCCGCGGGGCGTCAGGTGGCGGAGGTCGCGACCACGGTGGTGCACTTCGGCCAGCCGTCGGAAGAGGAGATCGCCGCCTACGCCGCCACCGACGAGCCGCTCGGCCTCGCGGGCGCGTTCAGCATCGAGGGGCGCGGCGGCTGGTTCGTGGAGGGCATCGAGGGCGACCACGGCAACGTGCTCGGGATCTCGCTCCCGCTGCTGCGTGACCTGTTCGCCGAACTCGGCTACGCGGTGACGTCTTTCTGGCGCTAGCCTGCCGGGCATGCGATCAGTGCGCGATTTCACGGCCGGTGTCGGCTTCTTCCTCCAGGGGTTCGGGTGGGTGGCCAGGAACGGCCGCTGGTGGGCGTTCGGGTTGATTCCTGCGCTGATCGCGTTCGCCGTGTACGTGGTGGCGCTGATCTTCCTCGGTACGAACGCGTCCGACGTGGCCGAGTTCCTGACGCCGTTCGCCGATTCGTGGAGCTGGCGGGAGCTGTTCCGGACCCTGGTGGGCATCGCGCTGTTCTTCGGAGGGCTGGCGCTGGCCGTGATCACGTTCACGGCTGTCACGCTGGTCATCGGGGAGCCGTTCTACGAGAAGCTGTCGGCGGCGGTGGACGTCCTGGAGGACGAGCACGAGCAGCCGTGGTGGCGTACGCTGCCGCGCTCGATCCGCGACAGCCTGGTGACGCTCTTCTACGTGCTGCTGTTCACGATTCCGCTGTTCTTCCTGGGGTTCATTCCGGTGGTGGGCCAGACGGTGGTGCCGGTGCTGGGGGCCGCCGTGTCCGGCTTCTTCCTCACGGTGGAGTTGACCACGCTGTCCATGGAGCGGCGGGGGATGGCTCGCAAGGAACGGTTCGCGCTGCTGCGCGCCAACAAGGCGAGCGCGCTGGGCTTCGGGGTGGCCGTGTTCGTCCTGTTCCTGGTGCCCCTCGTGTCGGTCATCGCCATGCCTGCCGCTGTGGCGGGTGCGGCCCTGCTCGTACGTACTCGCCTGGCTTCGGTGGCATGACACGTACGGGTGCGGCCCGCCCGAACCCGCCTTGGCCTCGGTCTCATGACCATCCGTGGCCCTCACCCTCTACGCCCCACCCAGTCATCGCCCCCGCCCCCGCCCCCGCCCCCGCCCCCGCCCCTGTGCCCGTGCCCGTGCCCGTCACGGCGTGCGATCGACCTCATCACGTCGTGCGATCCGCCTCACCACGAGCCTGACCACCACACCGCACTGAGCCGCTCGGCACCGGCTGCGGACGGCGGCCCCGCAGCCGTTCCGGCCGCAGCCGTTGCCACGCTTGTCCACAACCGCCGAGCCTGGTTCCACGGTTATCCCCAGAATCGCGTTCGGCGGCCTGCGTGCCAGTCCTGGCCCGGCACCCTTTGGACCCATGACGACCAACCACTACACCTCCAGCCCCACCCCCAGGCCCTATCCCTTCGGCACACCCGCTCCCGCTCCCGCTCCCGCTCCCGCCCCCGCACCCACCCCAACTCCGCACTCCGTCCCCAACCCGCACTCCGTCCCCGATCCGCACTCCACACTCAACCCGCATCCCACCCACAACCCGCACTCAGCCATCAATCGGCATACCATCACCACCTCTCACCCCACCACCACCGCCAACCCCGGGGGTTCCGACTCCCTGAGCCGCAAAACCCTGACGTCCTCACCCACGCCACCACCCCCACGATCCGCGTCCCTCTCCCTCTCCGCCTCACTCTCCCCCTCCTCTCCTTCCCCCTCGTCGTCCGGTTCGTCGTCATCGTCGTCCTCGCCGTTCCCCTCCACAGAGCCCTGTCTCACCCTCACCAGCCCCACCGACATCCTGGCCGCCGTGCCCTACCTCGTCGGTTTCCACCCCTCCGCCAGCCTGATCGTCATCGGCCTCGCACGGGGCCAGGCCAAGATGGTGGCCAGATGGGGTCTGCCCTTTCCTCCGGGGACCCTTGATGCCATGACACCCCTCTTCGGCCGCGAGGGCATCACCGATGTCGTCATCGTCGGCTACGGTCCAGGTGAGCTGGTCACCCCGGCCACCGACGAGGCCAGAGTCCTCGCCGCCAAGGCTGGGGTCCAGGTGGGCGAGGCCCTGCGCGCCCACGAAGGCCGCTACTGGTCGTACATCTGCGATCTGGCGGCCTGCTGCCCTGCGGAAGGCACTCCGTACGACCTGTCCACCTCCCAGATAGCCGCCGAGGCCACGGTGCGCGGCCTGGTGGCGCTTCCCGATCGCGAAGCCCTGGAACGTACCATCGCCCCCATCGCCGGTCCCGTACGAGTGGCGATGCGCCGAGCCACGTTCGAGGCGATCGCAGACTTCCGAGCCCGGCTCATGTCCGCGACCAATCTCGAAGTCTTCGCCGAACAGTTCGTGTCCGACGGCCTGGCAAGAGTGCGATCAGCCCTGGAGACCCATGCCGAGGGCGGTCGCCTGAGCGACGCGGAAGCGGCGAGACTGGGGCTGGACCTGTTGGTCATGCGAGTCCGCGACGAGGCATGGACCCGCATGGACGAGTCCCATGCCCAGCTCTGGAAAGACCTGACCCGCAGGCTGGAGCCCCGCTTCGTGCCTCCGGTCGCGTCCCTGCTCGCGATGGCGGCCTGGCGGGCAGGCGACAGCGTCCAGGCGACTATAGCCCTCGAACGCGCCCTGACCACCGACCCCAGCTACTCGATGGCCAACCTGCTCATGCACGCCCTCCAGAACCTTCTCTCCCCGGCCATCCTCCGAGATCGCCTGCCGACTCCGGCAGAGCTCGATTCCGCCATGGGCCCCACCACAGCCGCCTGGCTCCTCCCCTTGATCAACGTCCTCGATGACGACGACCTACCTCCCACCCTGGAGTGACCATCGGCCAGGGCGGCGTCTGCCGAACATCGGTCGCAGAAGTCTGAGGCGCGCAGGACTGCCGCGCCCCGTCCAGGCGCGCATCAGATCACAGCGACTCCCGCACCCGGCACCGACGACCGACCCCGCCCACACCCGCCACGCACCCGACTCCACGGCCGAGCCCACGACGCCGTACCAGGACAGGACGCCGTACCCGGACAGGCCGCCATGACGGACAGACCTCGTGAACGGCCAGCCGTCATGACCGAAGAGACCCGATGGGCAGAGGGGAGCCCGTTGTCACCGGCAACCCTGAACAGGTGGGGCAGATCACCGCATACCCCGATAGGAAAGGGGTGGAGGGAGGGAAGAATCAGGGGTGGGTAGGGGAGACTCTAAAGGCCGTTGTTGCCCTCTTCCTTCTTGCGACGCTCGTTGTACGCGCGCATACGCTGCGGGTATCCGGTGAGCTGAACGTCGTACACCGGCAGAGCAAGATCACGGGCGACCTTGTGGATCACTGCGGGCGAGCCGACCCTGCGCCGGGTCCACTCGCCGTCGTCGGCCACTGCCACGGCGGTGGTGTCAGTGGCGAAAGTCTCCGGTTCGACGTAAAACTCCACACCACGCCGCGAACGAGCAAAGGCGATGAGCGCCTCGATGTCGGCGTCTGTCGCCTCGCGGTCGAACTTCGCGATCTTACGTCCGCGTAGTCGACGAATGCCGTAGCGGTCTCGCCATCTCATGAATCCTTTTTATACCGTCTGGAGCCCCGGCGTCGGGGATGATCTAGGGGACAGATCCGGGTTTCTCCCGATGGCACGAGACGTTACGAGGACGCAGTATGGGGGGTGACAGCTCGATTCTCTAGGGAGAGGCATGGCGATTATGGCTGGGGTACCGAGAACCCCCGGGCCGGGGCAGGTGCCGCCGGCGCATCTGCGCGTCACCAACCAGGACCGTGAGGATGTGGTCGAGCACGTCAAGGCGGCGTATGCGGAGGGCCGCTTCGACAAGTTCGAGTTCGACGAGCGGCTGGAACGTGCGATGACGGCGCGCACCCACGGCGACTTGATGCCCATCATGAACGAGTTGTACGGCGTCCAGGTGGCGCCCCGGCCCGCTTCGCCGCCACAGCGTCCGGCCGGTCCGCAGAACATGACGGAAAGCAACGAGCGCCTCGGTGGGGCACTGGCCCACCTGCTGGCCGTCGTCGGTTTTCCGATCCTGGGGCCCCTGCTTCTGCTGTTCACCGGTGGCAAGACTTCGCCCTACATTCGCAGGCATGCGCTGGAGGCGCTCAATTTCCAGATCACGGTGGTGGGAGCCTCGGTATTGCTGAGCCTGACCATTGTCGGTGTGGTGCTGGTGCCCTTCATCTGGGTCGCGGCTATCGTGCTGTCGGTCGTCGCCGGCGTCTCGGCGCTGTCGGAGGGGAATTTCCGGTATCCGATGACTGTCCGCCTGGTGAAGTGAGCCGCCGAGACGGATTCGTCATCGCCCCAACAATTTCGATCCCGTCCCGTGAACTGCGGAAATCTCTCCTTTCCAGGCTTGGGTGAGCCCATCGGCCGGTCATCCGCTTCCAGGCTTGGGTGAGCCCATCGGCCAGTCATTCGCTCCCAGGCTTGGGCGAGCCTGGACGGCCAGTCACTCGCTTCCAGGGCTTCGGTGAGCCCATCGGTCGGTCACCCGCCGTGCGGTGGGCTGGGCGCCCTGCCTGTTGTGCCATGCCGGTTCACTCGGCTGATACGTTCGCGAGATCAGCCATCGGATTCGAGCTTTCACGGTTACGGAGAGTAGTACGAACGCGGTCATGGAAGTACTGAAGGCGAATCGCGCGCTGTTGAACCGGCTGCTGCCGGACACCGACCTCGGGGACGTCACTGTCCACGAAGGGCAGTTTCACCAGGTGGTGATCGGGGCCGACCGGGTCGTGTGCCTGGCCCGTACGGATGCGGCAGCCGCCCGCCTACCGCAACGCGCCGCCACCCTGCGGGCGTTGGCCGGGCTCGACCTGGGTTTCCGCATACCGGAGCCGCTGCAAGAACGGAGTCGGCGGAAGACGGGCAAGGGCCTGCCAAGGCACGAAGCCGGGGACACGGCTGAGTCCCGACGCGAGCACCCACCGCTCGCTCCCTCCGCTCCCTTGAGCGTCTCGGCGAGGGACGACGGCGGCGCTGAGGCAGCGGCCGGGGTCACGCCTGAGCACGGTGTTAGCCGCGCGGATGAGGTCAGGTGCGAGTACGGCGATCGCTGCGTGGACAGGGCCACGTGTGCGTGTGGCGATGGCTTGGTGAGTGGGGTCGGGGGTGCTTGTGGTGATGGCTTGGTCGATGGGATCGGATGTGCGTGTGGTGATGGCTGCGTGGACGGGGTCACGTGTGAGTGTGTCGATGACCGCGTGGATGGCGTGCCGTTCCTTGTGCTGAGCCGGGTTCCCGGGGCGCCCCTGGAAGTTGGCGTGGTCGCGGATCCCGAGGTGGCCGAAGTCGTGGCCAGTCAGTACGTCGCGCTGCTGGCCGGGCTGGGCAAGGCGGTGGGCAGGGCCGGTGAAGAGGCACGGGCGGTGTTGACGACGACGGAGGGACGGTGGCGTCAGTTCGTGGCGGACGTTCGGGCCGAGCTTTACGGGCTCATGTCCGAAGACGGCCGCCTACTGGCCGAGCGGCAGCTCGCGGCCCTCGACGACCTGCCCGACCTCGCCGTAGCGGTGGTGCATGGCGATCTCGGCGCCGAGAACGTCCTGTGGGAGCGGGACGATGACGGGCTGCCACGGCTGAGCGGGGTCGTGGATTGGGACGAGGTCTCCATCGGCGACCCCGCTGAGGACCTGGCTGCGCTCGGAGCCTCGTACGGGGACGGGTTCCTGGAACGGGTCCTCAGGCTGGGCGGCTGGCGGGACGATGACGACCTGCGTCGCCGTATCACCGCCATCCGGGGCACCTTCGCGTTGCAGCAGGCCCTGTCCGCGCTCAGAGACGGAGACCAGGTCGAGCTGGCCGATGGCCTGACCGGGTACGTGGCGATACGCAGCGATGTGGGTTGATACCCCGTAACAGGGATGGGACGTACGGGATAGGACATACGGGACGGGGCGGACGTACGGGATGGGACGTACGGCTGGCCGTCGATCGGCCAGAGTCGGCTTTGGAGCCTGCATGGTGCCAGTCCCGTCGTCGTCACGATGCCGGCGGTGGAGGCATCGCCGTTGTTCCCGTAGACGGGCAGCGGTCCGCCGTCTCCTGCCTGGAGGTAGCTGCAGGTGGTGTTCGGGGTTGGGTATTTGATCAGGGGCAGGTGGCCGCCGGTCGACGGTTGCCTTGGGCTGTGGCCTCTTCTCGCAGGACGAGGCGAGATGATCTTTTCTGCACGTGAGGCGCGTTGGCCGGGCTGCCCGGTATGTTGCCGGGACCGCGTGTCCCGTTGCTGGGCTGAGACATAAGCGATCATGGCCGCCTGCCGACCTGCCGACCTGCCAACCTGCCGATCCGCCGATCCGCCGATCTGCCGACCCGTGGGCCTGCCGACCCGTGGGCCTGCCGATCTGCGGGCCTGCTGGCGTGTCGGCCTGTCGCCTGTCGCCTTGTCAGCGTGTCGATCTGCCGCCTGCCGACGTGTCGATCTGCCGATTTGCCGATCTGTTGCTCCGCCGATCGCCTCGCCTGAACGCTGAGTGGCTTCGGCGGCGGGCTCGTCTGCAGGACTCCTCAACCAGGTGCGTCACGCAGAGCGCGGATGTTGAAGACGGGGCTGGTCTTGTCGTCGGCAACGGTCCGGGTGCCGTTCATACGTTCGGTTTCCCTTTCGTTCGCAGCTCGTACGTGCTGTCCCTCTGAAGCGCCCACACCGGGCATGTCAGGCCCGGTCATCGCCTGTGGCAGCGTCGTGTTGCCGGTCGGTTTCGGGGCGCGGTGGATCGCCACCCCACGTCCTGGTCTTCGATCCCGGCGACTGGGCGGCAACCGGCCGTCGTCCGTACGGTGGCGCTCGTGCGAGGCGGGAGGGCGTTCAGTGCGAGGCGGGAGGGGTTCGGTGTGAAGTGGGAGAGGGTTCGGTGTGAAGTGGGAGGGCGTTTGGTGTGAAGTGGGAGGGGGTTCGGGTGGGCTGAAGTGGGTTGCCGGGCGTGGGTCGCGTAGATCCTTCCGGGGGTGGGTGCGGCGGGCTGGGGCATGCGCGTTGAGCTGCGGTGGCCGTCGGTAGATCTTCGCTGGAGGGCCTTTTTGCGGACGAGGGGAAGACCGTAGCATCGGTGAATGCGTTTTGCCGCATTTGTCATATTTTCGGCAGGATGGATCGCGGTGACCACCACCCCGGCCTCCGCCATCACCAACGGTTCCGCCGATGGCAACGCGCACCCAGAAGTAGGGGCCCTCATCGGCGACCAGGCCAATCCCGACGGCACGTGGAGCTACTGCACGGGCACGCTGATCTCGCCCACGGTCTTCCTCACGGCCGCCCACTGCGGCGATCCCGGGCAGAAGACCGCCAAGGTCACCTTCGACGGCGAGTACAAGCCCGGGGACACGCTCTACACCGGCCGGTTCGTGCCAGACCCGCGCTTCAAGGACTCCGGAGAGCTGCACGACATGGCCGTCGTGGTCTTCTCCGCGCCCGTCCAGGGTGTCAAGCCCGCCCAGCTCCCCGAGCCCGGTCTGCTCGACCGGGTCAAGGCGGGCGGCGGTATGGACGCGACCCGCTTCACCTCGGTCGGATTCGGCTCGCTGGCCACGACCGCACTGCCCACGAGCAAGAAGAAGCACGCCCAGGAGTACAGCTACCACTACGCCGACACCCGCAACCAGGCGTCCATCTCCTTCAAGGGCCTGTCGGGCAAGTGGCTGGACCTGATGCCGAAGGCCAAGACCGACGGCAGCACCTGCTTCGGCGACTCCGGCGGCCCGAACTTCATGGGCGGTCCCGACTCCCACCTGCTGGTGGCGACGTCGATCAGCGGCGCGGACGACGCCTGCAAGCTGACCAACTACGACTACCGGCTCGACACCCCGAACGCCCGGCACTTCCTGGGCAATTACGTCACCCTCCCGGACACCGCCACCGGCTGACGGGCCGACCAGGACCCGAGGCAGCGCCGCAACGCCAGGGCCGCAACGTCAGGGCCGAAACGCTGGTGCACGCAACGTCAGCGCCGCAACCGCAGCACTACAACATCAGGGACCGGACGGTGTCCACCGTGTCCGCGTCTTCCACGCGCTTGTCGGGCCGGTAGCGCAGTACGCGGGCGAAGCGCAGGGCCATGCCGCCCGGGTAGCGGGGAGAGCGCTGCACCCCGTCGAACGCGATCTCCACCACCAGCTCCGGCCGCAGCGTGACCGTCCACGAGTCGGTGGGGCCGTCGGCGAGATCGAGGAAGCGCTCGGTCTGCCAGGCGAGCAGCTCGTCGGTCAGGCCCTTGAACGTCTTGCCCAGCATCACGAACCCGCCCTCCGGGTCGCGGGCGCCCAGGTGGAGGTTCGACAGTTTGCCCTCGCGGCGCCCGTGGCCCCACTCGGCGGCCAGGACGACCAGGTCGAGCGTGTGCCGCGGCTTGACCTTGATCCAGCCCGCGCCGCGCCGCCCGGCCGCGTAGGGGGAGGCCGACGACTTGACCACCAGCCCCTCGTGGCCCGCCTTCACCACGTCGGTGAAGAACCGTTCGGCCTCCGCCAGCTCATCCGTCACCAGCCGCGGCGTCAGCAGGCCCTGCGGCACCGTGCGGGTGAGGGCCTCCTGGCGCTCGGCGTAGGGCAGGTCGAGCAGGTCGGCGCCGTCGATCCGGAGGGCGTCGAAGAAGAAGGCGGTGAGCGGGGTCTGCTCACGCAGGTGGGCGACGTTGATCTTGCTGGACACGCGGCCCGCGGTCACCTGGAACGGGTGCGGCCGCCCGTCGGGGCGCAGGGCGATCACCTCGCCGTCGAGCACCAGATCGTCGGACGGCATCTCCAGCACGGCCTCGACCAGCTCCGGCACCTGCGGCGTGATGTCGTCGAGCGTACGGGTGAACACGTGCACCTCGGACCCGGAGCGGTGCGCCTGCACGCGGATGCCGTCGAGCTTCCACTCCAGCGCCGCCGGCGTGCCCGCCTTCTCCAGGGCCGCCGCCACGTTGGGCGCGCTGCTCGCCAGCATGGGCGCGACCGCCCGCCCCACCTCCAGCCGGAACGCGTGCAGCGCCGCGACCCCGCCGCTCAACGCCGCCGCCCCGACGGCGGGCAGCCAGCCACGCAGCGTGAGCGCCCGTCGTACGTCGGCCGACGGCGCGCCGGAAGCCTTGGCCACCGCCTCGATCATGACGCCGTCGAGCGCCCCCTGCCGCAGCTCCCCGAACAGCAGCCGCCGCATGAACTGCTGCTCCTGACTCGCCAGCCCCGCGAACAACTCGGTCACGAGGGCCTTGCGCGCCGCCTGCGAGCCCTGCCCGGAGACGGCCTTGATGCGGCTCAGCAGTTCGTCGACCACGGTCAGGGTGGCGGTGGCGGCCAGCTTGGGCTGGGGGATGTCCTCCAGCGTGCGCCAACCCACGCCCACCTGCCGCTGGGGCAGCTCGCCGGAGAGGTAGGAGATGGCGATCTCCGCCTCCTCCGGGCCGACCCGCCCCAGTAGCTCCGCCAGATGGCCGATCTTGCCGAGCCTGGCGGACGTGCGCGTCACCGCCTCGGAAACCCGGACCACGTCGATCAGTAGCACACGCCTATGGTGCCTTACGGCGGCGACATTTCCCCACCTGATATCTGCATATCTGCAGAGAGTGTCAGTCAAGGAGGCGAGGAATGGGTTATGGGGCAAACCGTGGGAGCGCCTTCGGCGGACGGCGTCCGGCGGTGAACGGGCGGTGAATGGCCGCGGTTCTCGCGGCCGGGGCCGGCCTCCGCGTAGGGAGACCGGCCCCGGGCCGGAAGATCGCGTACGTTCCGGAGAACGCACCGCCGATCTACGTCAGCTCGCGCCGAGCAGGTGAACCTGCGTCAGCTCGCGCCGAGCAGGTGAACCTGCGTCAGCTCGCGCCGAGCAGGTGGGCCTGCGTCGGCTCGCGTTGAGCAGGTGGGCCTGCGTCGGCTCGCGTTGAGCAGGTGGGCCTGCGTCAGTTCACGCCGAGCAGGTCGACGACGAAGATGAGCGTCTCGTTCGGCTTGATCCGCGGGGGCGCGCCGCGCGTGCCGTAGCCGAGGTGCGGCGGGATGACCAGCTTGCGCCGGCCGCCGACCTTCATCCCCGCGACCCCCTGGTCCCAGCCGCCGATGACGCGCCCGGCGCCGAGCGGGAACTCGAAGGCCTGGCCGCGGTTCCACGACGCGTCGAACTCCTCCCCGGACGAGAACGAGACGCCCACGTAGTGCACGCTGACCGTCTGGCCGGGCTTGGCCTCGGGGCCGTCGCCCACGGTCAGGTCCTCGATCTCGAGGTCGGCGGGCGGGTTGCCGCCAGGGAAGTCGATCTCGGGCTTCTGGAGTGCCACGAATTCTGCTCCTGTTAACGGTTGTTTCGAGTGTTCGGCCGATGTGAATCGACCCGACGACTCTATTCGCTCGGGATGCCGTCCTCGCTCATGGCCACCGTGTTCATGGCCATCGTGTTCATGGCCACCGTTTCTTCGACCCGCGACCCGCGTCCGGCGGACGGGCAGGAGTCACCAGCTCTGGTGCAGCGGCATGCCCTCCGTGTACCCCGACGAGCTCTGGATCCCGACGACCGCCTGCTCGTGGAACTCCTCCAGGTTCGAGGCCCCCGCGTACGTGCACGACGACCGCAGCCCGGCCACGATCGCGTCGATCTGGTCCTCGACGCTGGGCCGCTTCGGGTCCAGGTACATCCTGGACGTCGAGATGCCCTCCTCGAACAGCGCCTTCCTGGCCCGTTCGAACGCGGAGTCGTCGGCGGTCCGCAGCCGTACGGCCCGCGCGGAGGCCATGCCGAAGTTCTCCTTGTACTTGCGGCCGTTCGCGTCGATGTGCGTGTCTCCCGGCGACTCGTACGTGCCCGCGAACCAGGATCCGATCATCACGTTGGACGCCCCGGCGGCCAGTGCGAGCGCCACGTCGCGGGGGTGGCGTACCCCGCCGTCGGCCCACACGTGGCGGCCCAGGCGGCGGGCCTCGGCGGCGCACTCCAGCACGGCGGAGAACTGCGGACGGCCCACGCCGGTCATCATCCGGGTGGTGCACATGGCGCCCGGCCCCACCCCGACCTTGACGATGTCGGCCCCGGCGTCGGCCAGGTCGCGTACGCCAGAGGCGGTCACCACGTTGCCGGCCGCGACCGGCACGCCCGGGTCGAGGGCCTTGACGGCGTGCAGGGCGGAGACCATCTTCTCCTGGTGGCCGTGCGCGGTGTCCACGACCAGGCAGTCGATCCCGGCGTCGAGGAGTTCCTTGGCCCTGGAGGCCACGTCGCCGTTCACGCCGACGGCGGCGGCGACGCGCAGCCTGCCCTGGGCGTCCACGGCCGGTTGGTAGAGGGTGGCGCGCAGCGCACCCGTACGGGTGAGGATGCCGACCAGCCGCCCGTTCTCGTCCACGATGGGCGCCAGCCGGTGGCGTCCCTCGTGCAGCCGGTCGAAGGCGCCGCGCGGGTCGAGCCCGGCGGGCAGGGTGAGCAGCTCGCTCGACATCACCTGCGAGAGCTGCGTGTACATGTCGACGCCCTGGCAGTCGGCCTCGGTCACGACGCCGACGGGACGGTTCTCCCAGTCGACCACGATGATCGCGCCGTGCGCCCGCTTGGGCAGCAGTTGCAGGGCCTCGCCGACGGTGTCGTGCGAGGTCAGCGTGAGCGGCGTGTCATGGACGAGGTCGCGCTTCTTGACCCAGTCGACGACGTTCGTCACGACGTCGATGGGGATGTCCTGCGGGATCACGGTGATGCCGCCCCGCCGTGCCACGGTCTCGGCCATGCGCCGACCGGCGACCGCGGTCATGTTCGCCACGACGATCGGGATGGTGGTGCCCGTGCCGTCGTTCGTCGAGAGGTCGACCGCGAGCCGCGAACCGACCGCGGAACGCGACGGGACCATGAACACGTCGCTATAGGTCAGGTCGTATTGGGGCTCTAGGTCGTTGAGAAATCTCACATTCATCCATGGTATGTGCAGTTGCGTTCTCTCAGGGTTTTCCCCCTTTCCCGGGGGCTTATGATCGGCCGGGATACTTTTGGGGGAGGAGGTCCGGTGAACATCACCGAACGGGCCGAACTGGTCGTGGTCGGCTATGCCGTACGAACCAGCAACGCCGATGAAATGGATCCCGCGCGGGCCAGATTGCCCGCGCTCTGGCAGCGCGCGGGAGCGCCGGGGGCCTTCGCGCATGTGCCCGGCCGCGTGGACGAGAATCTCTACGCCGTGCTGACCGACTACGAGAGCGACCATCACGGGGCCTACACGCAGATCGTCGGCACCGGGGTGCGTACAGTGCCGCGTCTGCCCGAGGGCATGGTGGCCGTACGCGTGCCGGCCGGTCAGGCGCTGCTGCTGGAGGCTCGCGGCCCGATGCCGCAGGCGCTCGTCGAGTCGTGGCAGCAGGTGTGGAAGCACACGGAGTCGGGGGGTACGCCGTCGCGGGCGTTCACCACGGACCTCGAGGTGCACCACCCCGACGGGATCGACCTTTACGTGGCCGTGTAGTCCCGAGGTAGTCCCGAGCCGGGCGCGGCGCGCGCCCGGCTTCAGGGTCCCGGTGCGTCCGCGGCCGCGCGCGTCCGGCCTCAGAGGCCCAGTGCGTTCGCGGCCGCGTACGCCCGGCTTCAGAGGCCCAGTGCGTCCGGCTTCAGAGGCCCAGTGCGTCCGCGGCCGCTTCGACGGCGGTCGGCCGGACCTCTTCCAGCGGCAGATGCGCGTATTCCACCGCGCAGTCCGACATGCCGCCCAGCGCCACCGTCGCCCGGATGTGCTGCGCCTGCGTGACCTCGGGCCCCAGCAGCATGGCGATCAGCTTGCGCCGCCACTCGAACATGCGTACGCCCAGGTCCAACTGGCTCAGGGTGGCCAGCTCGCGCACGATCATGACGATCACCTGCCGGTGCCGCCATAGCAGCTCGAAGTAGTCGTCGAGCAGCCTGCGGGGGTCGCCGCCAGGCTCGCGTTCGGCGACGAACCGCTCCAGGTCGTCCACCATCGGCCGGACGATGCTGCGTACGAGGTCGTCGCGCGAGGCGAAGTGGTAGTAGAGCGCGGGCTTGGTGATGCCCAGCCGCTCGGAGATCTGCCGCAGGCTGGTGTTCTGGACGCCCTGCTGCGCGAACAGCTCGCGGGCCACCTCCTGGATGCGGGTCTTCGTGTCGCTGGGCATGCGCCCAAGAATACTCCTTACCTATCGTTAAGTAAGACCGTCTGCTAGCGTGCTTACTTAACGATAGGTAAGGAGCGGCATGAAGGTTCTCATCTCGGGGGCCAGCATCGCGGGGCCGGTGCTCGCCTACTGGCTCACCCGCTACGGCTTCACCGTCACGCTCGTCGAGCGGGCCCCGGCGCTGCGCAAGACGGGCGGCCACGCGGTCGACCTGTTCCGGCCCGCGATGGACATCGTGGAACGGATGGGCGTGCTGGAGCAGGTCCTGCACAGGAAGACCGGCACCGAACGGCTCACCCTGCACCTGGAGGGCGGCACGCGCCCGATCGAGGTGGAGCTGCGGCGCATCCTGGGGGCGGTCTCCGACCGGCACGTCGAGATCATGCGCGACGACCTCAGCGAGATCTTCTACGACGCCACCCGCCACGACGCCGAATACGTCTTCGGCGACTCCATCACCTCGATCTCCGAGGACGGCGAGGTCACGTTCGAGCGCGGCGAGCCGGCCCGCTTCGACCTGGTGATCGGGGCCGACGGCCTGCACTCCAACGTGCGCCGCCTGGTCTTCGGCCCCGAGCAGGGCCTCACCACGTGGATCGGCGGTTACCTGGCCGTCGCGTCGGTGCCCAACCACCTGGGGCTGGACGGCCGGATGGAGGTCGTCACGGGCGTCGGCAGGATGGCCGGCATGTACGGGGCCGCGCACCTCGACGACGCGCGGGCGGTGTTCCTGTTCAGGACGCCGGCCCCGCTCGACTATCACCACCGGGACGTCCCCCGGCAGAAGGACCTGCTGCGCGCCCACTTCGACGGCATGGGCCGCGCGGTGCCCACGCTGCTGGCCGAGCTGGAGCGCGCGACCGCGTTCTACTTCGACTCGATCACCCAGCTCCACCTCGACACGTGGTCACGCGGCAGGGTGACGCTCGTGGGGGACGCGGGCCACTGCCCCGGCCCGGCGGTCGGGGGCAGCACGAGCCTGGCGGTCGTGGGGGCGTACATCCTGGCGGGGGAGCTGGCCGCGCACGGCGGTGACCACACGCGGGCCTTCCCCGCCTACGAGGCCGAGATCGGCGACTACGTACGCCGCAGCCGCACGTTCGCCGTCAACGCGGCGCGGCGGGTGGTGCCGGGCAGCCGGTTCGACCTGTGGGCCATGGCCCAGGGAGTGCGGCTGGTCAACCGCCTGCCGGTCGCCCTGACCAGGGCCGCGTCCAAGATCGGCAGCAAGGGCATGCGGCTGCACGACTCGATCGAGCCGAAGGACTACCCGGCCCTGGCCGGGCGCTCACGCGAGCACCCCCTGGCCACGTAGCTTGTCGGCCTCCTCCTGCGACAGCCCCCAGCCGGACAGGTCGGTCAGGTGAGTCGCGGGGGAGAGGTCCTGGGCGGGCACGCCGAGCAGGCGGGGCGCGGGCACGGGGTGGGTGACGCCGCCGACCTGGACGAACGAGTCGCGTGCGACGTTGTGCGGGTGGGCGGCGGCCTCGGTCATGGACAGCACGGGCGCGACGCACGCGTCGGAGCCGTCGAAGATCGCCTCCCATTCGGCCCGCGTGCGCTTGGCGAACTCCTCGGCCAGGCGGGCCTTCAGCGCGGGCCACCGCGCCCGGTCGTTCCTGTCGGGCAGGTCGGGCAGCTCGTGCAGGCCCATGAGCCGCACCATCGTCTCCCAGAACTGCGGCTCCAGCGAGCCCACGGCCACGTGCCGGCCGTCGGCCGTCTCGTACGTGTCGTACTGGGGGGCGCCGGTGTCGAGCAGGTTCGTGCCCCGCGGCCCCCAGTGACCGCCCTGGACGGCCTGGTAGAACATCGAGAACAGGATCGCCGCGCCGTCCACCATGGCCGCGTCGATCACCCGTCCCGCGCCCGTGCGCTCCCGTTCGAACAGGGCCAGCAGCACCCCGTAGGCCAGCATGAGCCCGCCCCCGGCGAAGTCGCCCAGGATGTTGACGGGAGGCGTGGGCCGCTCTCCCTCGCGTCCCAGCATCGACAGCACGCCGGAGATCGCGAGGTAGTCGATGTCGTGCCCGGCCGTCGGGGCGAGGGGGCCGTCCTGACCCCAGCCGGTCATCCGGCCGTAGATCAGCCGTTCGTTGACGGCGTGCAGGTCGGCGGGCCCGATGCCGAGCCGTTCCGCGACGCCCGGCCGGAACACCTCGATCACCACGTCGGCGCGGCGCACCAGTTTCTTGAAGGCCGCCACGCCCTCGGGCGCCTTCAGGTCCAGCCCGATCGTGTGCTTGCCGCGGTCCATCACGTCCGTACGGGGCCGGTCGGAGACCGCCTTGACCCGGTCGACCCGCAGCACCTCCGCGCCGTGGTCGGCCAGCATCATCCCCGCGAACGGGCCGGGTGCGAGCCCCGCGAGCTCCAGCACGCGCACCCCTGAAAGCGGACCCCGGCGAACCTCAGGCATCGGCCTCTCCTTGCTGTGGACCCCGCCCCAGTAGAACAACATTCGGTGATCTGGTGCAACCCGGCCTTGCCGACCTTCCCGCGAAGCGCTGGGAGGTATGGGAAACTTGCCCACTGTTCGGGTGGTCTACAGATGGTCGCGTCCGGCGGCCGTCCGCAGCAGGCGCGTGCGCCGCTACAGAGGTAGGACATGGTTTCGGAGAGCAACCGGCTCATCGCAGCGCGCTACCAGTTGCTGCGCGAACTGGGTCGCGGGGGGATGGGCGTGGTCTGGGAAGGCCGCGACACACTGCTGAACCGGCAGGTGGCCATCAAGGAGGTGCTGCTGCCTGAGGGGCTGTCGCCGGGCGACCAGGAACGCCAGCTCCTGCGGACCGCCCGCGAGGCGCGCACCGCGGCCAAACTGAACCATCCCTCCGTCGTCGCCGTCTACGACGTGGTCGAGGAGGGTGGCCGGCCGTGGATCGTGATGGAGCTGGTGAGCCACCCCTCGCTCGAGCAGGTGGTGCTCGGCACGGGCGCGCTGCCGGTACGCGAGGCTGCCGACGTGGGCAGGCAGGTGCTGTCGGCGCTGCGTACCGCCCACGAGGCCGGCATCCTGCACCGCGACGTCAAGCCGAGCAACATCCTGCTCGCCGACGACGGCCGCGCCGTGCTCATGGACTTCGGCATCGCCACGGTCGAGGGCGACGCCTCGCTCACCAGGACCGGCATGGTCACGGGCTCGCCGAGCTTCCTGGCCCCGGAACGGGTACGCGCCGAGCACGCCGGGCCCGCCTCCGACCTGTGGTCGCTGGGCGCCACGCTGTTCGCGTGCATGGTCGGCCGCTCGCCGTTCGACCGGGGCGACCCCATGGCCACGCTCAACGCGCTGCTCACCGAGGAGCCCGACTACCGCAGGATCCCGCCGATCATGCACCCGGTGCTCAAGGGCCTGCTCCGCAAGGAGCCCGCGGACCGGGTGAGCGCCGAGGAGGCCGACCGGCTGCTCGCGGAGATCATCGCCGCCCGGCCCGCCGCCGCCGACATGGACGCGCCGAAGCGCAGGAAGGGCCGGGGTCCCGGCCGGGCCCTGCTCGCCGCGGCGGCTACGGTGGTGCTGGTCGTCACGGGCGGCACGGTGGTGTACTTCAGGTCGGCCTCGCCGGCCGAGGGCGCGCCGCGGCACCCGGCCCAGCCGGCCGCCGCGACCAGCCCGCTCACCCCGGCCGAGACGCCCACGGCGCAGCCCAGCGCGACGCCCACCCCGTCGCCGACGCCGAGCGCGGCCGTCCCCGTCGTCCGGGTCTGGAAGTCGCCGGAAGGCTGGTCGATCCTGCGGCCGACGGCCTGGCGGGGCTCGCGCGCGGAGGCTTTCGCCGAGTGGACGCGCCGTGACCGCAGGGCCCACCTCGGCGTCGAGTCCGTCTACGTCACCCTCGACCCGAACCAGATCATGCGCGACACGCAGGAGACGTTCCGGCAGAACGCCCAGGACGTGGTCGAACACGACCAGCGGACGGTCAAGCACCAGGGCGTCAAGGCCGTGGAGTGGGAGTTCTCCTGGACGGCCGGACCCGCCGGGGACGCCCGCTGGCCCAAGCCGGGCACCCGCTACCACGAGGTACGCCGGGCCGTGGCCATCGGCGACACCGCGTACATGCTGTCCTGGACGGTCGCAGAGAACCAGTGGCAGCGCAACCGGGCACTGATGCGACAGGTGATCGCCAGCTTTACTGTGGGGGCATGACCCCCTGGAACCTGCTCGCCCTCCCGCCGCTCCCCGAAGAGGTCCTGCGCGGCCTGCTGGCCCCGCTCGGCGACCGGGTCGCCGTGCGCGTGCCCGCGGCCCGCGACCGTGACGCCCTCCTGGCGGCGCTGCCGGAGGCGGAGATCGTGGTCGGCGACTGGACGGGCGCGCTCGCCATGGACGCCGAGGCGGTCCGGGCGGCGCCCCTGCTGGCGTTCGTCCAGCAGCCGTCCGTGGGCGTGGACGGGCACGACCTCGACGCCCTGGCGGCGGCCGGGGTGCCGCTGGCCAACACGCCGGGCATCAGCGCCGTGGCGGTCGCCGAGTGGTGCCTGGCCGCCACGCTGTCGCTGGCCAGGCGGCTGGGCGCGGCCGACGCCGCCGTACGCGCCGGTGAGTGGCCACAGCAGGCGCTGCAGCCGTACGAGCTGCGCGGGCGGCACGTCGGCGTCGTCGGCTACGGGCCGATCGGGGCGGGCGCCGCGCGGATGTTCCGCGCCCTCGGCTGCCAGGTCTCCTACTGGACCCGCACGCCGCGCGAGGACCCCGGCTTCGCGGAGCTGGACACGCTCGTGTCCGCCTGCGACGTCGTGGTGGTGGTGATCGCGCTGTCGGAGGAGACCCGCGGCCTGGTCGACCCGGCGCGCATGAAGCGCGGGGCCCTGCTCGTCAACGCGGCCAGGGGCGGCGTGGTGGACCAACCGGCGCTCGTCGAGGCGCTGCGCGAGGGCAGGCTGGGCGGGGCCGCGCTCGACGTGTTCGACGTCGAGCCGCTGCCCGCCGGCGACCCGCTGCGCGACCTGCCGAACGTGCTGCTCTCCCCGCACGTCGCGGGCGTCACCGCGGAGGCCACCGGCCGCCTGCTCACCGCCACCCTGGACAACCTGGCCGCCGCGGTCGAAGGCAGGGAGGTGGACGGAGTGGTAAACGGCGTCCCATCAATGATCAACAGGAAATTTACGCAATCGCCTGCCATATAGGGCATCCACCTGGCACGATAAACAGTTTTCGTGTCTTTAACGACCCCGGTCTGGTTCGAGTCGGTCATGGGAGATACCGTCTTACGGACGATCTCTACCAGCTCAAGGGGGTGCTTCCGTGACGACGACGATGTCGACACACCAACGGGCAGTAGAGCAGATCCGGCAGTCGTACGCAGAGATCCCGGATGACGCCGCGCCCCGTCTGGCCAAGTCCACGTCCAACCTGTTCAGGTTCCGCGACGGCGCGACCACGGCGAAGCTCTCGGCCAGGGATCTCGACGAGGTCATCAGCGTCGACCCCGAGACCATGACGGCCCAGGTCCAGGGCATGACCACCTACGAGCACCTGGTCGACGCCACGCTGCCGTACGGGCTCATGCCGTACGTGGTGCCGCAGCTCAAGACGATCACGCTGGGCGGCGCGGTGACCGGGCTCGGCATCGAGTCCACCAGCTTCAGGGACGGGCTGCCGCACGAGTCGGTCGAAGAGCTCGAGATCCTCACCGGTGACGGGCGCATCGTCGTGGCCCGCGACGACAACGAGCACCGCGACCTGTTCCGCGCCTTCCCCAACTCCTACGGGACGCTGGGCTACGCGCTGCGCATCAAGATCAAGCTGCGCCAGGTCCAGCCGTACGTGCACCTCACCCACGTCAAGTTCACCGACGCGGGCAAGTGCATGCTGGCCATGCAGGAGATCTGCGACAGCATGGTGCACGACGGCGAGAGCGTCGACTTCATCGACGGCGTCTTCTTCGGCCCCGGCGAGATGTACCTCACGGTCGGCCGCTTCGCCGACCGCGCTCCCTACGTCTCCGACTACACCGGCATGCGGATCTACTACCAGTCGATCACGCAGCGCAGCCGAGACTGGCTGTCCATCCGCGACTACCTGTGGCGCTGGGACACCGACTGGTTCTGGTGCTCGCGGGCGTTCGGCGTGCAGCAGCCGGTGGTGCGCTCGCTCATGCCGCGCCGCTGGATGCGCTCCGACGTCTACCGCCGCATGGTCGCGCTCGACCGCAAGCACGGCCTGACCGCCCGCGTCGACCGGTGGCGCGGCAAGCCCGTGAGCGAGTCGGTCATCCAGGACGTCGAGGTGCCGATCGAGCGCGGGGCGGAGTTCCTGGAGTTCTTCCACGACCAGGTGGGCATGACTCCTGTGTGGATGTGCCCGCTGCGAGCCGGATCCCGCTGGCCGCTCTACCCGCTCGAGCCGGGCAAGCTTTACGTCAACTTCGGATTCTGGGGCATGGTGCCGCTGCCACGGGGGCAGTTCGACGGCTACTACAACCGGCTCATCGAGCGTTCCGTGCACGAGCTCGACGGCCACAAGTCGCTCTACTCGACCTCGTTCTACGCCCGTCAGCAGTTCTGGGAGCTGTACAACGGCGACACCTATTGGCCGGTCAAGCGGGAATACGACTCGAACGGTCGCCTGCTGGATCTGTACGAAAAGTGTGTACGGGGAAGGTGAGCAGATGGCTCTGGCAACCATCTTTGAAAAGATCGTCGGCTCGGACGCGAACATCGCGTTCATGGCGTATGACGGCAGCAAGGCCGGGCCCGACGGCGCCGACCTGGCGATCGAGGTAAAGTCCCCGATCGCGGTGGCCTACCTGGCGCACGCCCCGGGGGAGCTGGGGCTGGCGCGGGCGTACATCTCGGGGCACCTCGACGTCCACGGTGACATGTACACGCTGCTCGACCGGATGTGGAACATCACCACCAACGACCTGAGCACGTCGGAGAAGGTCGCGGCCGTGCGCTCGCTGGGTGTCAAGCCGCTGCTCATGCGCGTGCCGCCGCCCCCGCAGGAGATGCGGCAGAGCGCCCTGGCCCGGCTGGGCTCCCGGCACGCCAAGCAGCGCGACGCCGAGGCCATCCACCACCACTACGACGTCTCCAACCGGTTCTACGAGTGGGTCCTGGGCCCCTCCATGGCCTACACGTGTGCCTGCTACCCGGCCGAGGGCTCGACGCTGGAGGAGGCCCAGTACGCCAAGTTCGACCTGGTGGCCCGCAAGCTCGGCCTGGAGCCGGGCATGCGGCTGCTCGACGTCGGCTGCGGCTGGGGCGGCATGGTCATGCACGCCGCCAAGCACTACGGCGTCAAGGCGCTCGGCGTCACGCTGAGCCGCCAGCAGGCCGAGTGGGCCCAGAAGGCCATCGTCGACGCCGGCCTGCAGGACCTGGCCGAGGTCCGCTTCATGGACTACCGCGACGTCAAGGAGAGCGGCTTCGACGCCGTCAGCTCCATCGGCCTGACCGAGCACATCGGCAAGCAGAACGTGCCGGGCTACTTCGAGTTCCTGTACGGCAAGCTCAAGCCGGGCGGCCGCATACTCAACCACTGCATCACCCGGCCGACCGGCAAGGAGAAGACGTTCAACAAGGGCGGCTTCATCAACCGCTACGTCTTCCCCGACGGGGAGCTCGAGTCGGTGGGCTGGCTGATCCGCCAGATGGAGGACCTCGGCTTCGAGATCCGCCACGAGGAGAACCTGCGCGAGCACTACGCCAAGACCCTGCGCCACTGGTGCGACAACCTGGACGCCAACTGGGACGACGCGGTGCAGGAGGTCGGCATGGGCACGGCCCGGGTGTGGGCCCTGTACATGGCGGGCTGCATCGTGGGCTTCGAACGCAACAAGGTGCAGCTCCACCAGGTGCTCGGGGTCAAGCTCGACCAGAACGGCCGCTCCAGCGTGCCGCTGCGCCCCTCACTCGACTGGCCCTGACCCGAGAGCCTCGACCGGCCCTGACCCGGCTGGGCCTGATCCGAGAGCGCGGCCGGGGCGCACACCCCCGGCCCCGGCTCTGGCGTGTGCGCTCCGGCGAGGGCGCACCCTCGCTACCCGGCGGAGACGGGCTCCCCTGACGTCCCCGCCGGGCGGCACTGCTTGCCCTTGGCATGCCGCCCCTTGCTCGGGTGTTGCTCCTCGGTGCCGGACTCCTCTGGTGACTCCGGCGGCTGCTCCTTGGGATTGTGGGGCTTCGCGTGCCTGCCCACGTGCTCTCCTTCGACTCTCCGGGCTTTCTTAAAGTGACCGTATGGCTACTGTCCGCATCCAGGCAAGGGGGAGCCGGTCTCAGGTGAGCCCGTCCAGGGTCGCGGTGAGCCCGTCCCACGCCTGCTCGGCATCCGCCGTACGGGCGTGCGGCGAGCGGAACCACGCCACGAACTCCGCCACGTCGTTCAGCGCCCACCGCAGTCGGTAGAGGGCCAGCGCGTCCCGGTCGGGGGAGTGGCCCGTCGCGTCGGCGTACCGGGCCAGGTCGTCGTCCGACCGGGCCACCAGCCACAGGTCCCGCTCGGGGACCGCCATCCCGACCGTGTCCCAGTCGACCAGCAGCAGCCGGTCGCCGTCGGCGCGCAGCAGGTTGCCGGGGTGCGGCTCGCCGTGCGTCACGACCGGCTCGCCCGGCCTGCCCGCCAGCCGGTCGAACTCCGCCAGCCTGCGCCGCAACGTCCGCGCGTGGGTGGCGACCAGCTCGCGTGCGGGCTCCGAGTACGGTCCGCCGAGCCACGGCAGGGAGGCGTCGTCGCCCAGCGTCCGCTCCAGCCAGGCCCGCCCGGTCAGGTCCACCGGTCGCGCGGGGGTGGTGGACGGCGGCGGGGTGGCGTGCAGCTCGGCCAGCAGGTCGATGACGAGGCCGCGCTCGGCCTCGGGCAGCTCGTCGCCGAAGTGCCCGGCCGTGCCGCCCATGTACGGGAACACGCTCATGGCGTACCGGTGGCGGTCGAGGCGGCGCAGTGTGGCTCCGTCGGCGGCGCGCGCCGGGGCGACGACGAAGGCCAGCCCCGCCTCCTCACGCAGCACCGCCGCCGTCTCCATGGCCAGCCGGAGCCCGTCGAACGTCTGCCGGCGCACATCGGCGACCGTGACGAACCAGCGCCGCCCGGCCCGGTCGCCCGCCACCCAGTGGAAGTCGCCGAACCCCACGGGCGCGTAGTCGAGCGTGCCCGCCTCGATGCCCCACTCCCTCAGCGCGGGACGCAGCAGCCCTTCGTCGAAGTCTTCCGGTCGATCTCGCATGACGGGCAAGCTACCGGCCACCGCCGGGACATTTCACCTGGTTAATCAGGCCGAGGGCGGAGGCGCGGGGGTGCCGCGCCTCCGAGGGGCGGTCAGCGCAGCTCGCGCTTGAGGATCTTGCCCGTGGCCGTCATCGGCAGGCTGTCGCGGAACTCGACGAACCGGGGGTACTTGTAGGCCGCCATGTTCTCCTTGGCCCAGGCGATCAGCTCGTCCTCGGTGAGCGTGGCCCCGGGGGTGCGGATGACGTACGCCTTGACCTCCTCGCCGTGCGACTCGTGCGCGACCCCGACGACGGCGGCCAGCGACACGGCCTCGTGCGTCATGAGGACCTCTTCGACCTCGCGCGGGTAGACGTTGAACCCGCCGCGAATGATCATGTCCTTGACCCGGTCGATGATGGAGTAGTAGCCGTCGCCGTCACGGGTGGCGATGTCCCCCGTACGGAACCAGCCGTCCTTCATCACCTCGGCCGTCGCCTCGGCGCGGCCGTAGTAGCCCTTCATGACGTTGTGGCCGCGGACGGCGATCTCGCCGGGCCCCTCGCCCTCGATGGTCTTCCAGTCGCTGTCGACCAGCTTCATCTCCACGCCCCAGATCGGGGTGCCGATCGTGCCGGGCTTGGTCGGCCGGCCGGTCTGGTTGAAGCTGGCCACCGGCGAGGTCTCCGACAGTCCGTACCCCTCCAGGATGCCGATCCCGAAGGTCCGCTCGAAGTCCTTGAGCACCTCCACCGGCGAGGACGCGCCGCCCGCCACCGCCACGCGCAGCGAGCGCGGCACCTCCACGCCCTCGGTGTGGATCTTCGTGAGCAGGCCCCAGTACATCGTGGGCACGCCGGCGAAGAACGTCACCTTCTCCTTCGCCATGACCGCGAGCGCCTCGCCCGGGTCGAAGCGCGGCATCAGCACGACGGTGGCGCCGCGCAGGAAGCCCGTGTTCATGCAGGTGGTCTGGCCGAAGGAGTGGAACAGCGGCAGCACCGCCAGGTAGGTGTCGCCGCCCTCCTCCCCCCGGGGGAACATCTTGTCGTTGACCATGGCGTTGAGCAGCATGTTCTGGTGGCTCAGCTCGGCGCCCTTGGGCTGGCCGGTGGTGCCGGAGGTGTAGAGGATCACGGCGGTGTCGTCGGGAGCCGTCTGCACGGTCTCGAACTCCGCGGCCATGCCGCCGAGCGCCGCCCAGATCGACTCCCCGTACGCGGACTCGGTCGCCAGCGCGGTCGCGGGCAGCACGAAGAAGTGCTCGCAACCCTCGGCCGCCTCGAAGCCCGCCCTGCCGCGCTCGCCCAGCGGCAGCTCGGGCGTGCCCTCGAAGCAGAACAGCGCCTTGGCGTCGCTGTCGTCGAGGTGGTACGTGATCTCGCGCGGCTGCAGCAGCACGTTGAGCGGCACCACCGTGGCGCCCGCCTTGAGGATGCCGAAGTAGACGAACGGGAAGTAGGGCAGGTTGGGGCACGCCAGCGCCACCTTGTCGCCCTTGCCGATTCCGCGCGCCACCAGCAGGTTCGCGACCTGGTTGGCTACTGTGTCGATCATGGAGTACGGCAGCCGCATGTCACCGAAGACGATGGCGGTGCCGTCGGGGGTGCTCCTGGCGCTGTCTTCCAGGACGATCGACAGATTGAGCATGACGCCTTCCTCCCTGTGCAACGGCTTCGGCGCCATCTTCGCAGGACGACCATACCGACCGGTAGCCCCGTAATTGCCCGTTGAACGCCGGCCATCGGGAAGGCGACAAATTCGCGTCCTGTGAGGGGGAACTCAAGCCGCGAGCGCATATGGACGGGCCCGTTCCCGTCGAGTAAGCAAGTAGGAAGTTACTGACCCCTTGGAGCGCGCCATGGAGTACGACTACGTGATCGTCGGAGCGGGCTCGGCCGGGTGTGTGCTGGCCGGGAGGCTGTCGGAGGACCCCGGCGTCTCGGTGGCGCTGGTCGAGGCGGGCGGCAAGGACGACAAGCTCGAGATCCGCATGCCCGCGGGCTTCGCCAGACTCTTCAAGACGGACTACGACTGGAACTACACCACGGCCAAACAGAGTGAGATGTCCGGCCGTGAGCTGTACTGGCCCAGGGGTCGTGTGCTGGGCGGCTCGTCCTCGCTCAACGCCCAGATGTGGGTGCGCGGCTGCCAGCAGGACTACGACCAGTGGGGCGTGCCCGGCTGGGCGTACGACGACGTCCTGCCGTACTTCACCAGGGCCGAGCGCCGCGTGGGCAGCAACAGGGGCGAGGTCTACGGCACCTCCGGCCCCCTCTACGTCTCCGAGCTGCGCAGCCCCAACGTGACCACCACGGCGTTCCTCCAGGCGTGCGCGGAGCTGGGGTTCCCCCGGCTGCCCGAGCTGAACGGCCGCTCCAACGAGGGCTATTCGCCCACCCCGGTCACGCAGCACCGGGGCAGGCGATGGAGTTCGGCCGACGCCTACCTGCGCCCGGCGCTCTCCCGGCCGAACCTGCACGTGGTCACGGGCGCCACGGTGAACAGGGTGACGTTCGACGGCAGGCGCGCGACCGGCATCGAGCACAGCGGCGGCGCCCAGATCAGGGCCCGGCGGGAGGTCGTGCTGGCGGCGGGCGCGATCGGCTCTCCGTATCTGCTCATGCGCTCCGGCGTGGGCGCGGCCGACGAGCTGCGCGACGCCGGGGTGCCGGTCGTGCGCGAGCTGCCCGAGGTCGGCAAGAACCTGCAGGACCACCTGTCGACCGGCGTGTACGTCGAGTGCAGGCAGCCGGTGACGCTGACCAAGGCCGAGTCCGTCGGCAACCTGCTGCGCTACATCGTCCTGCGCTCGGGCATGCTCACCACCAATGTGGGCGAGGCCGTCGCGTTCATCAGGACGTCCGACGAGGAGTCCGCGCCCGACATCGAGCTGATCTTCGCGCCCGGTCCGTTCGTCGACCACGGGCTCACCCCGCCGACCGGGCACGGGCTCACGGTCGGGGTCGTGCTGCTGCAGCCGGAGAGCCGCGGCCGGGTCGGGCTGAACGGCCGCGACGTGGTGATCGACCCCGGCTACCTGACCGCCGACGCCGATGTCAGGCGCCTGGTGGCGGGGCTGAAGGCGGCCAAGCGGGTGTTCGCCGCCGCGGCGATGCGGCCGTACGCGGGCGGGCCGATGGCGCCGTACCGGGGGCCGGAGAGCGATGAGGAGCTGGCCCAGTGGGTACGTGAGCGCGGCGAGACCCTCTACCACCCGGTCGGCACCTGCCGCATGGGCGCGGACGACGCCTCGGTCGTGGACCCGGAGCTGCGCGTGCGGGGGATCGAGGGGCTCAGGGTCGTGGACGTGTCCGTCATGCCGACGCTCAACCGCGGCCACACCCACGCCCCCGCCATCATGATCGGTGAGAAGGGGGCCGATCTGATCAGGGCGAACCAGGGCTGAGGTAACTGGTCACTTGGATGAGGCCCGCCCCGCCCGGGATGGGACGCCGGTTCGGGGAGAGGGGGGCGTGCTAGGTTTCGCAGTCATGGAGATCAGGACTGTCCACGCCAACGGGGTGGAGTTCGCGTATCTGACGTTGGGAGAGGGCCCGCTGGCACTGTGCCTGCACGGGTTCCCCGACACCGCGCACACCTGGCGCTACCTGATGCCCGCGCTGGCCGAGCGCGGTTACCGGGCGGTCGCGCCGTTCATGCGCGGCTACGCCCCCACGGAGGTCCCGGCCGACGGCGCGTACGAGGACGCGGCGCTCGTCGCCGACGTGCGGGCGCTGCACGAGGAACTCGGAGGCGGCGACGACGCCGTCGTCATCGGCCACGACTGGGGAGCCTTTCCCGTCTACGTCACCGCCGGCCGCTTCCGCCGCGCCGTGACGATGGCGCTGCCGCCGCCCGGCTCGCTCGGGCGCGGCTTCTTCGACTACGAGCAGCTCAAGCGCTCCTTCTACATCTTCCTCTTCCAGACGCCGCTGGCCGAGACGGCCGCCGCGACGCCCGGCTTCATCGACAGCCTCTGGCGCGACTGGTCTCCCGGGTACGACGCGCGCGAGGACCTCGAGTTCGTCCGGCGCAGCATCGGCGCCCCCGCGAACCTGGCCGCCGCCATCGGCTACTACCGGGCCCTGCTCGGCGCCACCCCGCCCTCCGGCCGCTACCCGGCCGTCGAGCGCGCGGTCACGGGCCCCGTCCTGTACCTGCACGGCGCCCAGGACGGAGCCCTGGGCGCCGAGCTGGCCAAGGACGCGTGGAGTCAGTTGCCCGAGGGCTCGCGGGCCGAGCTGGTGGCGGGGGCCGGGCACTTCCTGCACCTGGAACGCCCCGCCGAGGTCAACCGGCTCATCCTGGACTGGCTCGGCCCCGCCGCCTGACGCCGCCGCCCGCCCGAGGCTCCCTGCCTTCGGGGGTTCTGGTCAGCGAGGGCGGAGGACGGCGATGAGGGGGTGCTGTCCCGACAGGCTGACCTCGACGGTCTCCTCCACGGCGAACCCGTCCGGGATCTCGCCGTGGACCAGCGCCACGGCCAGCCCGCCGGGGGCCAGCACCCGTCGTACCTCCCGCCACAGCGGGCCCAGGCCCCGGGCGAGCAGGCCGGCGGGCGGCACCTGGCGTCCCCACGGGGGGTTCACCAGCACCCGGTCCACGCTGCCCGTGTCCACCGGGAGCCGGCCGCCGTCGGCCATCGCCCACGCGAACGGCGACCGCCCGGCATCCGGGTGGGCGGCGTTCGCGGCGGCGGCGGCGAGGGCGGCGGGGTCGAGGTCGAAGCCCAGGAAACGGGCCCGCGCGGAGCCCGCCACGGCACGGGACTCGACCAGCGTGGTGCCCGCCCCGCAACACGGATCGAGCACCGTGAGCCCGAGGCCGGGGCGGTCGCCGTCGAGTCGGGTGCCGTCGAGCTGGGCGCTGTCGAGTTGGGCGAGGTGTGCCATGGCCGCCGCCACCGGTGGGTGCAGCGTGCCCCGGATCGAGGCCGCCTTGTACGCCCGCCGGTGCAGCGGCCGGTCCGCCACCCGTACCGCGATGACCGCCTGGTCGCCCTCGATCGTGACCCGCCACGCCATCGCGCCGAGCGGCGGCCGCCCGCCGTCCCTCCTGGAGTGGTACGGCACCCGCGACGGCCGCGCCAGCTCGGCCCCCACCGCGTCCTCGATCTCGAACCGGGTGTAGTTGCGCCGCCCCACGAACGACGCCGACACCTCCAGCCCGCGGCCACCACTACCGCCGGCACCACCGGCGACCCACCCGGGGTCCAGCTCGCGCGCCGCCCCGGCCAGCCTGCGCAGGGCGGAGCGGTCGTGGCCGATCCCGTCCACCACGGCGGCGGCCAGCAGCACGTCGTCGGCCGTACGCAGGCCGAGCAGGTCGGCCCCTGGCGGGGCCTCGAACCACACCTCGCGATGGCGCACCCCGCGCACCACACCGAGCCTGGAACGTCGAATCTCCGCGGCCACCAGGGGCTCGATGCCATGCACAGCCCTGGCCACGGCAAACGTATGCACGTGTCCTTCTCCCACGTCGCGACCCGGGACGGCGCTCGCTCAGCCGCCCCGCATCGCCGGCGGTGGGTCGTCCGCGACCCGCCGGCGGATCGCTAACGCAGGTGGAAGAAGGTCATGCGGGACACCCTAAGGTGTTCCCGGCAGCAGGGGCCACAGGTTTTCCCGGCCGCCGACGTACGGTGTACGTCCCACCCATTGACGTAAGTGGCCGCTTTTCGAATGATTGCCTCATGAGCGCCGTGGACTTCGATCTGTCGAACCGCGAATTCTGGGCCAGGCCCATGAGTGAGAGGGAGGAGGCGTTCGCGCGGCTGCGCGGGCGGGAGACCCCGGCCTTCTTCGAGGAGATGGAGCTGCCCTACGCCCCCAAGGGCCCCGGCTACTACGCGCTGGTCAAGCACGCCGACATCCTTGAGGCCAGCAGGAACCCGGAGGTCTTCTGCTCGGGCGACGGCGGCGCGACGAACATCCCCGACATGCCCGCGGAGTTCGCCGAGTACTTCGGATCGATGATCAACATGGACGACCCGCGCCACGCCAGGCTGCGCCGGATCGTCTCCCGCGCCTTCACGCCCAAGATGATCAAGCAGTTCGAGGCGGACGTCGAGGCGGCCGCCGTCGGCATCGTGGACGACCTGCTGGCCAAGGGCCCCGGCTGCGACTTCGTCACCGAGGTCGCCGCCCGGCTGCCCCTGAAGATCATCTGCGACATGATGGGCATCCCCGAGCGCGACTACCAGTACGTCTTCGACCGCTCCAACCTCATCCTCGGCGGCTTCGACCCCGAATACACCGGCGACGACGTCGAGAACCTCGCCGAGCGCCTGCTCAACGCCGGGATGGAGCTGCAACAGCTCGTCCAGGACCTGGCCGCGCACCGTACCGGCCACCCCACGGGCGACCTGACCTCGTCCCTCGTCAACGCCAACCTCGACGGTGAGCGGCTGACCCTGCAGGAGCTGGGCTCGTTCTTCATCCTGCTGGTCGTGGCCGGCAACGAGACCACGCGCAACGCCATCTCCTACGGCCTGCGCCTGCTCACCCAGAACCCCGGCCAGCGCGCCCTGTGGCTGGAGGACGTCGAGGGCCGCGCGCCCGGGGCCGTGGAGGAGATCGTCCGGCTGGCCTCCCCGGTGAACTTCATGCGCCGCAAGCTCACCAGGGACTTCGAGATGAACGGCCACCTCTACCGCAAGGGCCACAAGGCCCTGCTGTTCTACTGGGCCGCGAACCGGGACGAGGCCGTGTTCGCCGACCCGCTGCGCTTCGACATCACCCGCCACCCCAACCCGCACGTCGGCTTCGGCGGGCCAGGGCCGCACTTCTGCCTCGGCGCCCATCTGGCCCGGCGCGAGATCACGGTGATGTTCCGCGAGCTGCTGCGCCGCGTGCCGAACATCGAGGGCGGCAGGCCCGACCGCCTGCACTCCAGCTTCATCAACGGCATCAAGCACATGGAGTGCGCCTTCTGAGGGCCCGCTCGCGGCTACTGGGCGGTCAGCTTGATCTGGTTCATCACCGTGCGGATGTCGGGCAGGAGCTGCTTGCTGTCGGAGGGGATCGACATGTAGACGATGGCCGGGACGTTCGCGCCGGTGTTGACGGCTATGGTCACGATCGTGGCCTTCTCGGTCTTCGAGGTCAGCGCGTACGCGATCAGCCGTCCCGTCTGGTCACCCACCTTGATCGGCTGCTGGGCGATCTTGCGGACCTTGTTGTCCGGCGGGAAGAAGGACTTGCGGGCGCTCAGCACGACCTGCTTGATGACCGGCTCCAGGTTGTCCTGCTCGTAGTACGAGGCCAGCCGCTGCGACAGCGGCCCGGTCAGGAACTCGGCGTACTTCTCCGGGGCCACCTGGACGTACTGGCGGCTGTCGAAGCCGTAGGTGCCCTTGACCGTGGCGCGCTGGTCGAGCTGCCAGTCGCCGCCCAGGCGCGGGACCGAGATCCCGGCCGCGGTGACCGGCACCCGGCCGAGGACGGCCGCCGCCTTGCCCGGGTACTTCGGCAGCGGGCCGATCGAGGTGGCGGTCTTGGTGGCGCTCGGCGTCGGCGCCGCCGTCTGCTCGCTCACGCTGGCGCTGGACGGCTCCTCACCGGCCAGCGGGCCCCAGAGGAACGCCCACAGCAGCGCGGCGACCAGCGCGATCGCCACGGAGCCGCCGAGCGCGTAGATCCAGACGGGCTTGCCCGACCTCTCTTCGTCGAGGACGTCCTGATCGCCCATGGCCTGGTAGTTGTCGCCGAAGACGGTGTTCCACAGCTCCTGCTGGCGCTCGGGGGGCGGGGTGCGGGAGCCGCTGATCTGACCGGCCGTCACGAACCGGTGCTCGGGGTCGGAGGGATCGCGGCTCAGGTTGGAGCCGGGGCGGGCGGACTGGTCTTCGGCGGAGGATGCGCCGGTGTGAGCAGAATCCATGGGGGTGGAGGGCACCGCGCGATCGTTCAGGAGGGTCTCGGTGTGCTGGGCGTAGATGGCCGTGCGTTCGTCGGCCGGGGGGTGCTGACCGGGTGGGGCGTGCTGGCTGGGCGGGGTGTTCTGGTTGGGCAGGTTGTTCTGGTTGGGCGGGAAGTCGCCCGCGGGGCCGGACGGGGGCCAGGGGGCGGGGCTGGCCAGGTTGGACCAGGAGTCGGGGGCGGAGGCGGGCGGCTGGGCCCACGCGGGAACGGGGTCGGCCGGCTGGACGGGCGGCGGGCCGCCCATGGGCGACCCCTCCTGCCTGCCGGCGGGGCCCGCGCCGCTCTGGTGCGGCGCTCCCGTCTGCGGCCATGAGGTCGGCACGTCCTGCGCGGAGCTTTCCTGCCAGGCCGCGGGCGCGCCCCGGGCGGGCGTGTCGGCCCACGGGGCGGGCACGTCGCGGGGCGCGGTCTCGGGCCAGGAGGGGGACGCGTCCCGGGAGTTCGTCTCGGGCCAGGAGGGGGAGGTGTCCCGGGAGTTCGTCTCGGGCCACGACGTCGGGGCCGCCTGGTACGAAGTCGCCTCGTGGCCGCCGAGGTCGCGCAGGGGGCCTCCGGTGTCGTGGAAGGAGCCCGCGCTGTCGCGGAGTGAGGCGCCGGGGTCACGGCGGGGCGGCTCGGGCCAGGCCGGGGACTGCGACGACGGGTCCGGCCACGCGGCCGCGCCGAGGGCCGGGTCCTGGGGCGGCGGCCCCGGGCGGGAGGCGCCCGGGGGCTCGGGCCAGGAGGGGTCCTTGCGCGGCGGCTCCGGCCAGGACGGCTCCGGGTGGGACGGCCTCGGAGCCTCGGGCCACGACGTCGGCACCTCGGCGGCGGGCGGCTCCTCCGGCCAGGCGGGCGGTACGTCGCGACGTGGTGCGTCCGGCCAGGACGACGGCACGTGAGGTCCGGAGTTCTCCGTCGCCATTGCTGCCGACCCTCCCGAGGTTGTATCCGGATGTCCCGTTATATCCGGATTTGACGTGTCACGCATGATCTCATGGGATTTTCCAGGAGACGCAGGTGGTTCCGCAGCGAAACGAGCGAAGCCACGAGGATCGGTCGGCGGATCCTGCAGGGGCAGGCCATCCTCCGGTCGATCTGGCTCGTCTGGGTATACCACGGCGGCAAGGTTATTCTTCCGGGACGAATGAGGTCACAACGGATACATCACCATCAGGTCTCGCCGGACCCGAAGGGACCATTGTGCCCGCGGAGGCCGTTGGAGTATCTGCATTCAGCCGAAGAGGTGCGCTAGGCTTGACACATGCGTTCCGCGACCCTGCTTCTTAGCGGGCCGCGACGGCCCTGAAGACGATCTCGCCGTCGCGGCTCCACCCCTCGTTGTGTGCACGGGGGGTTTTCTTATGGGTCCGCCTCAAGCCAGAAGGACACTAGCCGTGAGTGAGTACGATCCGCAGGCGCTGCAGGCCAAGTGGCAGCAGCGATGGGAGGAGCAGGACACCTACCGGGCGAGCGACGACCCCGCCGACCCGCGTGAGCGGCGCTACATGCTCGACATGTTCCCCTATCCGTCCGGCGACCTGCACATGGGCCATGGCGAGGTGTTCGCCATCGGCGACGTCGTCGCGCGTTACTGGATGCAGAAGGGCTACAACGTCCTGCACCCGATCGGCTGGGACTCCTTCGGCCTGCCCGCGGAGAACGCCGCCATCAAGCGCAACGCCCACCCCGCGGAGTGGACGTACGCCAACATCGAGACGCAGGCCACCTCGTTCCGGCGCTACGGCATCTCCTTCGACTGGTCGCGCCGCCTGCACACCAGCGACCCCGACTACTACCACTGGAACCAGTGGCTGTTCATCCGCTTCTTCGAGCGCGGCCTGGCCTACCGCAAGGGCGGCCTGGTCAACTGGTGCCCCAACGACCAGACCGTGCTGGCCAACGAGCAGGTCGTGGCCGGCAAGTGCGAGCGCTGCGGAGCCGACGTCATCCGCCGCGAGCTGACGCAGTGGTACTTCAAGATCACTGACTACGCGCAGCGCCTGCTGGACGACATGGAGCGACTGGTGGGCTGGCCCGAGCGGCTGCTGACCATGCAGCGCAACTGGATCGGCCGCTCCGAGGGCGCCGACGTGCTGTTCGAGGTCGAGGGCCGCGAGGAGCCGGTCCACGTCTACACCACGCGGCCCGACACGCTGTTCGGCGCCACGTTCTTCGTCGTGGCCGCCGACGCCGCGCTGGCCGACGAGATCGTCACCGACGCGCAGCGCCCCGCCTTCGAGGCATACCGCGCCGAGGTCGCCCGGCTGAGTGACATCGAGCGGCTGGCCACCGACAAGGAGAAGACCGGCGTCTTCCTGGGCCGCTACGCGATCAACCCGGTCAACGGCGAGCGCATCCCGGTCTGGGCGGCCGACTACGTGCTGTCCGACTACGGCCACGGCGCCATCATGGCCGTGCCCGCCCACGACCAGCGCGACCTGGACTTCGCGCGGAGGTTCGACCTGCCGGTGCAGGTCGTCGTGCACACCGGCCTGGCCGATCCCGGCGAGACCGGCGAGGCCACGCCCGGTGAGGGCACCCTGGTCAACTCCGGCCCGCTCGACGGGCTGAGCAAGGCCGAGGGCATCGCCAGGATCATCGAGATCCTGCAGGCCGAGGGCAGGGGCACCGGCGCGGTCAACTTCCGGCTGCGCGACTGGCTGCTGTCGCGGCAGCGCTACTGGGGCACGCCGATCCCGATCATCCACTGCCCCGACTGCGGCGAGGTGCCCGTCCCCGACGAGCAGTTGCCGGTCACGCTGCCCGACCTGCGCGGCGAGGCGCTGGCGCCCAAGGGCGTCGCCCCGCTGGCCGGCGCCGCCGAGTGGGTCAACGTCGAGTGCCCCAAGTGCTCCGGCCCGGCCAGGCGCGACACCGACACGATGGACACGTTCGTCGACTCGTCGTGGTACTTCCTGCGTTACTGCTCGCCCGGCTACGCCGACGGCCCGTTCGACCCCGAGCAGGTACGCAGGTGGGGCCCGATCGACCAGTACGTCGGCGGCATCGAGCACGCCGTGCTGCACCTGCTGTACTCGCGCTTCTTCACCAAGGTCCTGCACGACATGGGCATGGTCGGCTTCACCGAGCCGTTCCTGCGGATGCTCAACCAGGGGCAGGTCATCAACGGCGGCAAGGCCATGTCGAAGTCCCTGGGCAACGGCGTCGACCTGGGGCGGCAGATCGACGACTTCGGCGTCGACGCGGTACGGCTGACCATGATCTTCGCCGGGCCGCCTGAGGACGACATCGACTGGGCCGACGTCTCCCCTGCCGCCTCGCAGAAGTTCCTGGCCCGCGCGCTGCGCGTGATGTCCGAGGTGACCAGCGAGCCGGGTGTCGCGTTCGAGGGCGGCGACGTCGAGTTGCGCAAGGTCACCCACCACACGATCGACGAGGTCACCAAGCTGGTCGAGGGCCAGCGCTTCAACGTGGCGGTGGCCCGCATGATGGAGCTGACCTCGGCCACCCGCAAGGCCATCGACTCCGGTCCTGGAGCCGCCGACCCGGCGGTGCGCGAGGCCGCAGAGACGCTGGCCGTGACGCTGTCGCTGGTGGCCCCGTACACCGCCGAGGAGGGCTGGGAGCGGCTGGGCCGCACCGGGTCCGTGTCATTCGCGGGGTGGCCGACGGCCGAGCCGGCGCTGCTGGTGCAGGACTCGGTGACCTGCGTGGTGCAGGTGGCGGGCAAGGTGCGCGACCGGCTGGAGGTCTCGCCCGACATCACCGAGGAAGAGCTGCGGGCGCTGGCGCTGGGCTCGGAGAAGGTCGCGGCCCACCTGCGGGGCGCGCCCCGCAAGGTGATCGTCCGCGCGCCCAAGCTGGTCAACATCGTTCCGTAGCGCCCGCCGGTCCCGCGGCCCGGCGCCGGGGTGCGGGACCGGCCGGTTCAGAGGGTGCGCAGGGCCGGCAGCAGCTCCTTCTCCGCCCGGTCGAGGAAGGGCTGCCGGTCGTGCCCGATCCGCGCCAGCGCCAGGTGCGTGTACCCGGCGTCGGCGAACCTCTTGGCGGCCCTCAGGACGGCGTCCACATCGTCGCCGCACGGCACGTTCCCAGGCACGTCCTGGGGGTCGGCGTCGTACGCGATGGGGAGTCGGCCGTAGACGGGCTTGCCCTCGCCGCCCGTGGCCTGGAACCGCTGCACCACCTCCGGCATGGGCTCGTCGACGACCAGCACGTCGGCGTACTCGGCGGCCAGTTCGGCCGACTGCCCGCCGGAGGCGGCGATGCCGATGGGGACGGGCCGCTCGGGCAGGTCGTACAGCTTGGCGGAGTCCACGTCGTAGAACCGGCCCTGGTGGGTGACGTACGCGCCGCTGAAGAGCTTCCTGATGATCAGTACGGCCTCGGCGAACATCCGGTGCCTGGTGTCGACCGGCGGCCGGCCCTCTCCGGCGACGTGCTCGTCGAGGTTCTCGCCCGCGCCGAGGCCCAGGGTGAACCGGCCGTGGCTCAGCGCGCCCACCGTGGCCGCCTTCTGCGCGACCACAGCCGGGTGATGGATGGGGTGGGTCACGTACGTCATGAGGGGCAGCCGTTCGGTGGCCCGGGCCGCCGTGCCGAGCGCCGACCAGCAACAGGGCGACTGCCCCATCTCCTCGGCCCCTGGGAAGCAGCGGTCGGAGATGACGGCGTAGTCGAAGCCGATCCGCTCGGCGGTGGCGGCGTGGTCGGCAAGTTCGCGAGGCGGAGCCTGTTCGGACGTCAAGGTGTAGCCAATGCGTAGCATGCGTGCCCGGCTACCCGGCCTGGGGAACGTTAGCGGCCCGGGATCGGAGATCAATGATGGTCGCGGGCACGCAGCTCCTCGATCACCAGGCCCAGCCCGATGCTCAGCATCCAGACGTCCTTGGCGAGCGTGAGACCCTGCTTGGTCGGCCGCAGGCTGCCCGGCTCGCGCATCCCCGGCGTCCTGAGGTAGAGGCCGACCAGCCCGGCGGCGAACCCGGTCAGCGCGGCCCCCGCGGCCAGTGACGGCACGAACGGCGTGATCAGCGCCGCCCCGAGCGCGACCTCGGTCCTCGACAGGATCCGGACGAAGAGGGCCGGGTCCAGGCGGCGAAGGAACGGGTAGGCGCCCGCGGCCAGGCCGTGCAGGGACGCGGCCGTCGGCTCGTCGGCGTGGACCTTGCCGAGTCCGGAGTTCAGGATGAAGGCCCCGGTGGCCAGGCGGAGCGGGAGCTGGTGCGGACGGGCGACGATCTTCATGGTTCCTCGCAGGGCACGGAAGACGGTGCGCGAAAGTGGCGTTCGGCTCCTTCCCCCCGCAAAGCCCGACATCCCGGACTTGGGGGTTCGCGGACCCGGACCCGTCCGCCGGCGGAGGAAATCTTGGGCTGGGCTTGGTGCCGCAGATTAATGTGCATATGTGATAAACGGCGCATATCTGAGACACCCGCACCTGCACGGGGACCTGGTCACCTTCGTCGCCGACGACGACATCTGGCTGGCTCCGCTGACCGGGGGGAGAGCCTGGCGGTTCACCGCCGACCGGGTACCGGTGTCGCATCCGAGATTCTCGCCCGACGGCGGCCGCATCGCGTGGACCGGCACCAAGGAGGGCGCCCCCGAGGTGTTCGCGGCCGAGATCGACGGCGCGGAGGGCGAGCGGCTGACGTACTGGGGCGACGGCACGACCACCGTCCACGGGTGGAGCGCGGACGGGGACGTGCTCGCCACCAGCGCGTTCGGGCAGGGCTCCAGGTCCAGACGCTGGGCGTACGCGGTGCCGCTCGACGGCGGCCCGGCCACCCGGCTGCCGTACGGCTGGGTCTCCGACGTCGCGCTGGGCGGGGAAAAGGTCGCCACCGTGTCGTCGATGTGGCGCGAGCCGTCCCACTGGAAGCGCTACCGGGGCGGCACCGCGGGCAAGATCTGGGTGGACGCCACCGGCGACGGCGAGTTCACCAGGCTGTTCGCCGACAGCGCGGCGCAGTACTGGTCGGTGAGCTGGGTCGGCGACCGGATCGTGTTCCTGACCGACGCCGAGGGCACGGGCAATCTCCACTCCGCCCTGCCCGACGGCTCCGACCTGCGCAGGCACAGCTCCCACGAGGAGTTCTACGCCCGCCACGCCAGCAGCGACGGTCAGCGGGTGGTCTACGCCCACGCCGGTGACCTGTGGCTGCTGGAGAGCCTGGACGCCGAGCCGTACCGGCTGGAGATCAAGCTGGGCGGGCCGCGCCCCGGGCGGGCCAGGCGGCCGGCGCCGCTGCGGGTGGGCTCGTTCGCGACGGACGTCAGCGGGCGGGCCAGCGTGGTCGAGATCCGCGGCAGCGCGCACTGGGTGACCCACCGCGACGGGCCCGCCGGCGCGCTGCGGGTCCAGCCCGGGGTACGCGTACGGCTGCCGCAGGTGCTCGACGCCACCGGCAGGGCCGTGTGGGTGTCCGACACGGGCGGGGAGGACGCGCTGGAGATCGGCACCCCCGGAGGCCAGGTCAGGACGCTGGCCGCCGGGCAGCTCGGCCGTGTGCTGGAGCTGGTCGCCGCGCCCGACGGCAAGCACGTGGCCGTGGCCACGCACGACGGGCGGCTGCTGGTCGCCGACCTGGACGGCGAGCACCTCCGCGAGCTGGACCGCACCGAGGAGGGCGACGTCAGCGGGCTGGCCTTCTCGCCCGACTCCGGCTGGCTGGCCTGGGAGTTCCCCCACTCCTCCCGGCTCACGCAGATCAAGATGGGACGCGTGGACGGCACCTCGGTGATCGAGGTGACGCCGCCGCGCTTCGCCGACTACGACCCGGTGTTCACCAAGGACGGCAAACACCTGGCGTTCCTGTCGATACGCACCTTCGACCCGGTCTACGACGCGCACGTCTTCGACCTGTCCTTCCCGTACGGCTGCAAGCCGTACATCCTGCCGCTGCAGGCCACCACGCCCTCGCCGTTCGACCCCTCCCTGCAGGGACGCGGGTTCAACGGCGAGGACGACAAGCCCGCCAAGGGCGAGAAGAAGGACGACGAGCCGCCGCGCACCGAGGTCGACCCCGAGGGCATCTTCGCCCGCGTGGTGCCCCTGCCGGTGCAGGCCGGACGGTACGGCAACCTGCGTACCGGCAAGGACGCGCTGCTGTGGCTGCGCCACCCGGTCACGGGCCGGCTCGGCGACGGCAGCGAGCAGAACCACGAGACCGTGCTCGAGCGCTACGACCTCAAGAAGCGCGCCAAGGCCGAGCTGGGCAAGGAGGTGCGCTCGTTCGAGGTCAGCGGCGACGGCTCCAGGATCGTCACCAACGGCAAGAACGGCCTGCAGACCCGCGCCGCGAGCGAGGGCGACGAGGTCGTCACCGTGGACCTCGACCGGATCGCCGTCCAGATCGACCCGGTGGCCGAGTGGCGGCAGGGCTTCCGCGAGGCCGGGCGGCTCATGCGCGACCACTTCTGGCGGGCGGACATGAGCGGCGTCGACTGGCAGGGCGTGCTCGACCGGTACGAGCCGCTCGTCGAACGCATCGGCACCCACTCCGAGCTGATCGACCTGCTCTGGGAGACGCAGGGCGAGCTGGGCACCTCGCACGCCTACGCGTACGGCGCGGGTGGCGGCGGCGGCGACCCCCGCCGCCGCCAGGGCCTGCTCGGCGCCGACCTGGCCAGGGACGCGGGCGGCGAGTGGCGGGTCGAGCGGATCCTGCCCGGCGAGTCGTCCGACCACGCCGCCCGCTCGCCGCTGCTCGCGCCCGGCGTCGCGATCCGCCCCGGCGACGCGATCCTCGCGGTGGGCGGCCGCCCGGTCGACCCGGTACGCGGGCCGCTCGCGCTGCTGTCCGGCACCGCGGGGCAGCCCGTCGAGCTGACCGTGCGGCCCGCCTCCGGCGGCGACGTACGCCGGGTCGTGGTCTCTCCGATCTCCGACGAGTCCTCGTTGCGCTACCACGACTGGGTGGAGGACCGGCGCGCCCACGTCCGGCGGGTGTCGGAGGGCAGGCTGGGCTACCTGCACGTGCCGGACATGACGGCCGAGGGGTGGGCGCAGTTCCACCGGGACCTGCGTACCGAGATGGCCCGCGACGGGCTGATCGTGGACGTGCGGGAGAACGGCGGCGGTCACCTGTCGGAGCTGGTCCTGGAGAAGCTCTCGCGCAAGGTCACCGGATGGGCGCTGGCCCGCGGCTACCGGCCGACGCGTTACCCGGAGGACTCGCCCCGCGGGCCCGTGGTGACGATCGCGGACGAGTTCGCCGGATCCGACGGCGACATCGTCAGCGTGGGCATCAAGAACCGCGGGATCGGGCCCCTGGTGGGCGTACGCACGTGGGGTGGGGTGATCGGGATCGACAGCCGCTACGCGCTCGTGGACGGGACCGTGGTCACCCAGCCCCGCTACTCGTTCTGGCTCGACGGGCCCGGGTGGGGGGTCGAGAACCACGGCGTCGATCCCGACGTCGAGGTGGTGATCACGCCTCAGGACCGGGTGGCGGGGCGCGATCCGCAGCTCGACAAGGCGGTCGAGCTGGCGCTCGCCGCCCTCGACGAGCGCCCGGCGGTGGTCGCGCCTGAGCTGCCGCCGCTGACCTCGTGATCCGACCTCGTGAGCCGGTCTCCTAAGCCGGTCTCCCGCGCCGGTCTCCTGGGCCGGTCTCCTGAGCCGGTCTCCCGCGCCGGTCTCCTGGGCCGGTCTCCTAAGCGGTGCGGGCCAGGCGGTCGAGGACCTCGGTGAGGATGGCCTCGGTGGTGGCGAAGTTGAGCCGTACGTGGTGCTCGCCGCCGGGGCCATAATCCGCGCCGTCGTTCAGCCGGACCCTGGCCTCGCGCTCGAACACCTCCGCCATGCCAGGCCGGCCCACCTCCAGCCACGCCAGGTACGTCGCCTCTGGCATCCGGTAGCCGAACGCCCCGGGCAGGCGGGCGGCGATCGTGCGCCGGTGGCGGTCGAGCAGGGCCACGGTCTCGGCCAGCCAGGCGTCCCCGTGCCGCCAGGCCGCGACCGTGGCCTCGACGCCGAACACGCTCGGCGAGCCGTACACGAAGGGAGGCTGCCGCTCCAGCGCCTCGCGGGCGCCCCGGTGGCCGAAGTGGGCGACCGAGCAGCGGATGCCGCCCAGGTTGAACGCCTTCGTCGCGGACGTGAGCGTGACCGTGCGCTCGGGGAGGATCGTGGCGAACGGGATGTGCCGGTGCGGTTCGTACACCAGGTCGGCGTGGATCTCGTCGGCGATGACGAGCAGGTCGTGGCGTTCGGCGTGCTCGGCCAGCTCGGTCAGCTCCGCGCGGGTGAAGACGCGGCCGGTCGGGTTGTGCGGGTTGACCAGCAGGAGCACCCGGCAGCCCGACAGGTCGGGCACCTCGAAGCGCCACGTGTCGCCGTCCGGTTCGAGCCGGACGGGGTGGAGGGGGCGCTCCATGACGCTCAGCGTGGTCAGGAACGGGTGGTAGGCGGGGGTGTGCACCGCCACGCCGTCGCCGGGCGCGGTCCAGATCTGGAGGAGCACCTGGAGGGCCTGGTTGAGGTCGTTGAAGGGGCGTACGAGGGAGGGGTCGGGGTGCCAGCCGTAGCGGCTCGCCATGCGCTCGGTGAACGCCTCGGCCAGGGGGCCCGCGGTCGGCTCCATCAGCCAGGTCGGGTAGCCGAGGTCGCCGTCGGCCCGGCGGCGCAGGGCCTCGGCCACGGCGGGGGCGGTGGGCAGGTCCATGTCGGCGATCCAGGCCGGAATCACCCCGGGATCGACTGCTGCCCACTTGAGTCCATCATGTGTGGATTTAAGGTCTAAAGAGGGATATGCGTCGTTCACCCGGCCATTCTAGGATTGTCGAATGTGATGAGGCAGCGGGGCGGAGTGTGGCAGGCTGGGCGGCCATGACGCCCCACCCGAAGATCGACGCGATCGTCGAGACGTACCTCTCCTTGGCCGACGCGGAGGCTCCCGGGCTGGTGGAGGGGCTCTATCTGGAGGGTTCGGCGGCTCTGGGCGACTACCGGCCCGACACTAGCGACGTCGACTTCGTGGCCGTGACGGCCGCCGCGCCGCCCGCCGGCGTACTCGAACGCATCCACACCAGGCTCGGGGTCCATCCCTTCGACGGCGTCTACCTCACCTGGGACGACCTCGGCCGTGACCCCGCGTCCCTGGGCGAGCGGCCCCGGGCGCACGCGGGGCGGCTCAACCGGCGGGGCGAGGTCAACCCGGTCACCTGGCACACGCTGGCCAGGCACGGGCTGACCTGCCGGGGGCCGAAGCCGGAGGAGCTGAAGATCTGGAACGATCCCGCCGTACTGGCCGCCTGGGCCGACGGCAACCTCGACCGCTACTGGCGCCGCCTGGTCACCCGCGCCTGGCGTCCGGCCTCCCTGTGGGGGCTGACCTGCCTCGGCGGGTACGGCGCGGTGTGGGTGGTGACCGGAGTCGCGCGGCTGCACTACACGCTGGCGACCGGCGAGATCACCTCGAAGACGGGGGCCGGGCTGCACGCCCTGGAGGTCTTCCCGCAGCGCTGGCACCGGGTGGTGAACGAGGTGCTGAGGCTGCGCGCGGACGACACGGCCGAGGCGACGCTGTCGGGCGCGGTGTCGGGGCTGGGTGACCACTTCGGAACGCCTCGGCGGTCGCTCTACGGGTCGCCGTTCGAGCGTCGGCGCGACGTCCTGGCCTTCGCGGACCAGGCGATCGGGGCGGCGCATGCGCTGTACGGGGGGAGCGGGGCCAGGATCGAGGGGGCCTGACGGTGGGGGTGAGCACGGGGGTTTTACCGGCGTTCGCGGGACTGCGGAGGACCGCCGGGCCCGCGTCCATGGGGCTGTAGGGGCACTGGGCCTGCGGCGGTGGGGCTGCGAGAACTGGGCCCGCGTTCATGGGATTGTGCAGCACCGTCGACCCTGCCTCCGTGAGGGCTGCGAAGCACCGTCGACCCTGCCTCCGTAGGGGCCTGCGAAGCACCGTCGGCCAAGCGTCCGTGAGGCTGTGCAGCACCGTCGGCCCTGCCTCGGTGGGGGCTGCGAAGCACCGTCGGCCAAGCGTCCGTGGGGCTGCGAAGCACTCGCCGGGCTCGCGTTCATGGGGCCATGCAGCACGCCCCGGGCCCGCGTCCGTGGGGCTGTGAGGGGCTGCTGGGCCCGCGCCAGTGGGCTGTGCAAGGACCGCCAGGACCGCCTGTTGGAGCGTTCCATTGTCGCGGCGGAGGTGTACCGCTGCGGTGAAGCGTGTAGCGCGTGACCGGCGGGCACCGCTCGGCACCCTCGGGGCCGAGGAGGATGTTGTGCCCCGTGGGTGGATGTTTTGGCGCGCGCCAGTACGTGGCACGACCGGTGGGGCGCGCGCCCGAGCTCTCGCCTGCTAGAGCCGGCGCAGCACCGCCACGACCTTGCCCAGGACGCTGGCCTCGTCGCCCGGGATGGGCTCGTAGTTGGCGTTGTGCGGGACCAGCCAGACATGACCGTCTTTGCGCTTGAAGGTCTTAACCGTGGCCTCGCCCTCGATCATGGCGGCCACGATGTCGCCGCTCTCCGCCACCGGCTGCTGGCGCACGACCACCCAGTCGCCGTCGGCGATGGCGGCCTCGATCATCGAGTCACCGCTGACCTGCAGAAGGAACAGCGTGCCCTCGCCGACGAGCTGCTTCGGCAGCGCGAAGACGTCCTCCACGCTCTCCTCGGCGAGGATCGGGCCACCGGCGGCGATGCGGCCCACGAGCGGAACGTAGGCGGCCGTCGGACGGTTGACCGTGGGCTCCTCGTCGCTCGCGTCGGGGTCGACCCACAGCACGGGCTCGCCGGGCAGGCGCACCTCGAGCGCGCGCGGCCGGTGCGGGTCGCGGCGCAGGTAGCCCTTGCGCTGGAGCGCGGTGAGCTGGTGCGACACGCTGGACGTGCTGGTGAGCTGCACCGCCTCGCCGATCTCGCGCATCGACGGCGGATATCCGCGCTGTTGCACCGAGTCGCGGATCACTTCGAGGATCTTGCGCTGCCTGGGTGTCAGGCCCAGGGAGTCTCGTCGGCGCACCGCGAGGTCGCTGACCCCGTTCGCGTCGTCCCGCTCGGTCATGCTCTTCCTCCTCGCCTGGCGGCCCGCCTTACCGGCGAACCTCCCGGTCTGTGGTCCTGATGTCGCACACAGCGACCGTATCGCTGTTGAAGATCATCTTCAAACAATTGTTCGAGTCTTCCTCGAAATTGTTGCCAGCGTGGTGTACAACATCGTACGGGAGTTCGATCGACACCGTGTTCGATTTGCTGATCTTAATTCGGCCTTTTCCTCAGGCCACACGGCAGGAGGTCAACCATGCGAACGCCCATACGTACGGATGCGACCAGCGAAGACGTCAAGCGGCTCACACTGATCGCCGAAGCCACACAGAGCAAGGACCGACGGGAAGACATTACGCGTGCGGGGGGTGCCGTTCGCGCGAATTCCGGTAGGAAGTCGGCGGCGCGCGCGAGTGGTGGGGGAAGATCCCATTTGCGACTCGTACCGCCGCCGCGCACAAGCAACGACCCGCCCGACGAAGCCGTGCCCCAGGGGAGGGGCGCACGAGCGGGCTCGCGGGGGAAGAGGCCGCAGCGGCTGGCGGAGCGCGAGCGGGGAAACGGACGCACCCCGGACAACGGACGCAACCCGGAGAACGGGCGGGGCGTGGAGAACGGGCGAGGAAACGGACGCGACCCGGAGTACGGGCGCGGCGTGGAGAACGGGCGGGGTACGGAGAGCGGGCGGGGCGCGAGACGGACGAGCGACCGAGAACCGGGTAACGGGCGAGGGCTCGGCCGGGTGATCCGCTCGTCGTGCGGCGGTGCCGCCGGGGGCGGCGAGGACACCGTGGTCCGCCGGAGGCCCGGCGCTGGGCAGTCGGCTGGACGGCGGGGTCGTGCGACTGGAGAGAGCGACCGCGTGGCCGGGCGACGGGCTGGCGTGGCGGGGCGACGGGCTGGCGTGACCGGGCCGGGCGGCGTGGCCGGGCCGGATGGTGTGGCCGGGCGGAGCGGTGTGGTCGGGCGGGGCGGTGTGGTCGGTCGGGGCGGTGGCTCGGTCGGGAGGCGGGGTGCCGCGCCTGTGCGGTTGACCCGGCGTGGGCGGGTCGTGCTCGTGGTGGCCGTGGCGTTGTTGTCGCTGGGCGGGTTCTGGCTCGGCACGCGGGCGGCCGGGCACGCGGCGGTCCAGGTCGTGGTGACCGGGCACGCCGGGTTGCCGTGGGTCGAGGTCCACAAGGGGGACACGCTGTGGAAGATCGCCGACGCGCTGGCCGAGGGGGATGACGTCGGGGCTGTGGTGGAGGAGATCAAGCGGCTGAACGGGCTGCCCGACTCTCTCATCCGGCCGGGTGCCCGCCTGTACGTCCCGAAGGACACGGCCGCCTTGCGGTGACGGGCGAGGCCGCTTGCCGGTGACCGGCGCGCGGACATGGACGAGGAATCGCGGACGGCTGCTCGGAGACTGCGAGTGGTTTTCGGGATGGTTGGGGGCGGAGTCAGGGTTGAAATGAGGTAAGGGCCCAGGTCGGCGTGGGGGTCAGGGTTGGGACGGAGGTAGGTCCCGAGGCGGCGGCGACGATTGTCGGGATGCTGTACGGCGCGTCCGTTGGGCGGGGGGCGGCGTCTGGGAAAGGATCGGGCGGGCTTGGGGCGGCGCACGTCGCGCCTCGGCCGGAGAGGCGAGGCGCGGCCGTCAGGACGAGGCGGCGTGGCGGCGGTGCGGAGGCGGCGTGTGGGTTGTGGGCCCGGGGTCAGGAGGTCAGGTCTTGTGGGCGCAGAGGGCAGGTGTCGGAGGCGGTGACGGGCAGGTGTTGGATGACGGGCAGGTGTTGGAAGCGGTGACGGGCGGGCGTTGGGGGCGGGCGTTTGGTGGGGCGGAGAGGTGTGGCTGGCGGAGGAGAGGTGGTTGGTGTGGGGTTCGGTAGGGTTGTGAGGTTTGCTTACGAGTGAGCTTGTACGCAACAGATGTGACGCCTCACCTGCGGGAAGATCACCCGAGCCGGTCCGACACGCCCGAGGCTGGTGGGGAGGGTGGGCTGATCAGCGACTTCGGTCGGATGGGTGCGCTCAACTTGCGTTCATGGTCGCGCGCTTCTACCGTTGGACCACAACATCTAGTAGTTACACCGATGTAGTTCACCACACCTTGTGTTTCCGTGACCGCTCCATGGACAGCCGTGGAGTGTGCGCGAGCGTCCCGTCACGGTGGTTCCGGCGTGTGTGGTGGCCGCAGGTCTTGGAGGCGAAAGCGTGCACTGTCCGTTCTGTCGCCACCCTGACACCAGGGTCATCGACAGCCGCTCCACGGACGACGGCGCGGCGATCCGGCGTCGTCGCACCTGTCCCGAATGCGGGCGCAGGTTCACCACGCAGGAGACCGTTCTGCTCATGGTGAGCAAGCGGAGCGGAGTGACGGAGCCGTTCTCGCGGGACAAGGTCGTCGCGGGCGTGCGGCGGGCGTGTCAGGGCAGGCCGGTCAGCGAGGATTCGCTGGCGCAGCTCGGGCAGCGGGTGGAGGAGGCCATCAGGGCGAAGGGCGCGGCCGAGATCCCCTCCAACGAGGTGGGGCTGGCCATCCTCGGCCCGTTGCGAGACCTCGACGAGGTGGCCTATCTGCGGTTCGCATCGGTATATCGCGGTTTCGAGAGCCTGGCGGACTTCGAGGCCGAGATCTCACAGTTGAAGGCGAAGAAGGGGGAGTCATGACGGAGACGGCCAGCGGTTCAGTGGCGCGCGGGGGCAAGCGTCCGCGCAAGGGCCTGAAGATGAAGCGGATCTTCACCACGCCTGGCGTGCACCCGTATGACGAGATCCAGTGGGAGCGCCGCGACGTCGTCATGACGAACTGGCGTGACGGGTCGGTCAACTTTGAGCAGCGGGGCGTCGAGTTCCCCGAGTTCTGGTCGGTCAACGCGGCCAACATCGTGACGACGAAATACTTCCGCGGCGCCGTGGGCACGCCGCAGCGGGAGTGGAGCCTGAAGCAGCTCATCGACCGGGTCGTCGGCGTCTACACCAGGACCGGCATCGAGCACGGCTACTTCGCGACCGACGAGGACGCCGAGATCTTCGATCACGAGTTGAAGCACGCGCTGGCGCACCAGGTGTTCGCGTTCAACTCGCCGGTCTGGTTCAACGTGGGCACCCGGTCGCCCCAGCAGGTCAGCGCCTGTTTCATCCTCTCCGTGGACGACACGATGGAGTCGATCCTGGAGTGGTACAAGGAAGAGGGCGTGATCTTCAAGGGCGGCTCCGGGTCCGGTGTGAACCTGTCGAGGATCCGTTCGTCCAAGGAGTTGTTGTCGAGCGGCGGCACCGCGAGCGGGCCCGTGTCCTTCATGCGGGGCGCCGACGCGAGCGCGGGCACCATCAAGTCGGGCGGGGCGACCCGGCGGGCGGCCAAGATGGTCGTGCTCGACGTCGACCACCCCGACATCGAGGAGTTCATCGAGACCAAGGCGCGCGAGGAGGACAAGGTCCGCGCGCTGCGTGACGCCGGTTTCGACATGGACCTGGGCGGCAAGGACATCGTCAGCGTCCAGTACCAGAACGCCAACAACTCCGTACGCGTCTCCGAGGAGTTCATGCGCGCGGTGGAGAAGGGCGGCGACTTCGCGCTGCGGGCCCGCCTGACCGGCGAGGTCATCGAGAAGGTCGACGCGAAAGACCTCTTCCGCAAGATGGCCAAGGCGGCCTGGGAGTGCGCCGACCCCGGCCTCCAGTACGACGACACGATCAACGACTGGCACACCACGCCGGAGACGGGCCGCATCACGGCCAGCAACCCCTGCAGCGAGTACGTCCACCTCGACAACTCCTCCTGCAACCTGGCCAGCATCAACCTGCTGAAGTTCCTGAAGGACGACAACACCTTCAACGTGGCCGACTTCGTCAAGCTGACCGAGCTGATCATCACCGCGATGGACATCTCGATCACCTTCGCCGACTTCCCGACGGAGAAGATCGGCGAGACCACTCGGGCCTACCGGCAGCTCGGCATCGGCTACGCCAACCTGGGCGCGCTGCTCATGGCGACGGGCCACGCGTACGACTCCGACGGCGGCCGGGCCGTGGCCGGGGCGATCACGTCGCTGATGACCGGCGTGTCCTACCGGCGCAGCGCCGAGCTGGCCGGGGTCGTGGGCCCGTACGACGGGTATGCGAGGAATGCCGAGCCGCACAAGCGCGTCATGCGCAAGCACGCGGCGGCCAACGACGACCTGCGCACGATCGGCTCCATGGACGCCAAGATCCACGCCGAGGCGTCCCGCCAGTGGTCGGAGTGCCTGAAGCTGGGCGAGAAGAACGGCTACCGCAACGCGCAGGCCAGCCTCCTGGCCCCCACCGGCACGATCGGCCTCATGATGGACTGCGACACGACCGGCATCGAGCCGGACCTGGCGCTGGTCAAGTTCAAGAAGCTGGTCGGCGGCGGGTCCATGCAGATCGTCAACCAGACGATCCCGCGGGCGCTCAAGCAGCTCGGCTACCAGCAGGAGCAGATCGAGGCGACCGTCGAGTACATCGCCGAGCACGGCCACGTCGTCGACGCCCCCGGCCTGCGCCAGGAGCACTACGAGGTGTTCGACTGCGCGATGGGTGAGCGGGCGATCGCGCCGATGGGGCACGTCCGGATGATGGCGGCCACGCAGGCGTTCCTGTCCGGCGCGATCTCCAAGACCGTCAACCTGCCCGAGTCGGCCACGATCGACGACATCGAGCAGGTCTACCTCGAAGGCTGGCGGCTCGGCCTCAAGGCGCTGGCGGTCTACCGCGACAACTGCAAGGTGGGCCAGCCGCTGTCGGTGGGCGACGGCTCCAAGAAGCAGGAGCCCAAGGAGTCCGCGGAGCCCGAGGTCAAGGTCATCGAGGTCAACCGGCCGACCCGGCGGCGCATGCCCAACCAGCGGCCGAGCATGACCACCCGCTTCACGGTGGGCGGCGCCAAGGGCTACATGACCGCTTCGTCCTACCCCGACGACGGGCTGGGCGAGGTCTTCCTCAAGATGTCCAAGCAGGGCTCGACGCTGGCGGGCGTCATGGACGCCTTCTCGGTGGCGATCTCCATCGGGCTCCAGTACGGGGTGCCGCTGGAGACGTACATGAGCAAGTTCGTCAACATGCGGTTCGAGCCGGCCGGGATGACCGACGACCCGGACATCCGGATGGCCACCTCGGTTATGGACTACATCTTCCGCCGCCTGGCCCTCGACCACCTGCCCTATGACGAGCGGGCGGCGCTGGGCATCTTCTCGGCGGCCGAGCGGGCGGCGCAGCAGCGCGGCGAGGACCCGGCGGCCCTGCAGGAGACGGTGGACCGCGAGGCGCTGGCGCAGTCGGCCCCCATCGAACCCGCCGCCCGGCCGACGGCGGAGGTGCTGCCGGCCGCCAAGGAGGTGACGCTGGAGAGCCACCAGCGTTTCACGGCAGACGCGCCGCTCTGCATGACGTGCGGCACGAAGATGCGTCCCGCCGGTAGCTGCTACGTCTGCGAGGGCTGCGGCTCGACCAGCGGGTGTAGCTGATCCTGGGCTCCAGGCAGATGTGAACTGCCTGGTCGGCAACGGGGCGTCGGTGACATACCGACGCCCCGTCGGCAACTCTGGGTGCCAGTCGTTGCGCTTGATGCGACTGTGCGGTCGGCCGTGCGGTTGAATGACCAGTACGCGACGTACCTAGGTGGTGTCGTGGAGGTGCGTCCCGCTGAGGGGTTCGTCATGACCGCTGTTCACATCGACAGCTTTACGGAAGCTCGTGCACATCTCCAGGCGCTTTTGGACGCGGCCGAGAAAGGTCGCGTGGCAACGGTGCGTCGTGAGTCAGCCGTGACGGCCATCGTGGATGTTGAAAGACTCCGGCACCACCTCGCGATGGTCACTCCTTCTCGAGCACAGGTGCTTCCTGAAGCCGGCGGCTGGTCGGTCTTCATTCCGGGGCTTCCTGTCGCCGCGGACGGTGCGACCTTCGACCAAGCCATTGCGGAGATGATCGAGGGGCTCCGTGAGTACGCGGAGGATTGGCAGGGCCGTCTGCTCGACGCGCCGAACCACCGTGAGAACTGGGGGCTTGTCCAGTTGATCAGCCTCAGTGATGACGAGCGACTGCGCGAATGGCTGGTGGGGAAGGGCCGGTGAGCTGGCCCTAGGTTACCCGTGAGTATCACGACCGGTTCTGTCGGGTCGAGGGCCGGCGTCTGGTGCGGAACGTTCGGGGAGGCTGGCAGACGTTCGCGTCGCCGTACTACGTGCTGAAGGAGGCCGGCGTCGAGGTGGTCGTCGCATCACCACTTGGTGCGACCCGCCGGTCGATCCTCTGAGTTTCGGCACGGGCGTCGAGACGGTGGCTCTGCGGAGGCTGAACGAGGACGTCGAGGCGCGAGCGCCGCTGCGTGCGTCGGTTGCCCCTGCGGGACAGCGGCAACGACTGACCACGACGGCCTCTTTTTCGCCGGTGGCCATGGCGCGATGTGGGACTTCCCCGATGAGCCCGTGATCGGTGGGCTCACCGCCGCGGCGCTGAACGCGGGCAAGCCCGTGGAACTGCCCGGCGGTGATCCCCTGCATCAGCAGCGTGGCGGCCAGGAACCCGGTGGTCGCCTTCATCAGGCCGAAGAACCGGGGACGCACGGGCCGCTTCGCATGAGCATGAGCGGAGGAGAAGAGCTTGGTCTGCCTTGAGCTGGGATCACTCTCCTTGGTGGTCGGGCGCCGGGTGGGTGCGGTGCCGGCGCTCGGCGGCGAAGGCGCTCTCTGGAGATCGTGGCTGACCAAGCGCTAGGGTGACGTCGTGATCAACAAGCCACCAGGGCGGGGCTACCACGCTGCTGTCGTGATCACCGCCCTCGTGGTCGCATGGTGGGTGAGCGTGCCCTTCAGCTATGCCGAATCCGGCGTGATAGTGATCTTCGCTCTCGTGCCGCTGGTGTTGTACTGGGCCGTCCGCCTCATCGTGGCGTTGATGCACGACGCCACCGCAGTACGGCGCCGTTTCCCCGGCTGGCTCGCGTTACCGTTGATCGTCTTGGTGCTGTGGTCTGCCGTCGACGCCGACCTGCCCTTCAAGGCGCGCTTCGCCCTCTCCCGGTCCAGCATGGAGGGCTTCGCCCAGGACGTCCTGCGCGGCGGCGCGCGAGACCTTCCTGTCTGTGCGTGGACAGGGCTCTTCCCGGTATGCGGCCACGTTCTCGCAGAGGAGAGCCGGCTCACCGGCGTCGAATTGCAGATCAGCGACTGGCCTGTCGCGGGTTCGCGCTGCTTCGTGTGGGCTGTTCGCGGTCAACCGCGCGCCGACGACCACGAATACGGGCTCAGGCATCTGACCGGCCCCTGGTGGGGTTGCCGAGGGTGGGACGGCTGGTGATCAACCATCGGTCTCGACCGTCTCTGATCGTGCCGGATTGACGAGCGACCGAACTGCAACTAGCCTCGTTGCAGTTCGGTCGGTGTCGCGGCGGAGTCCGAAGGGGTGAGGGTGAGTCTCAGCAGCAGGAGTGCGGTCGCGATTCACGCGCTCACGATGTTGGCGCGCCCGGGCGACCGCACGCTGACCTCCGCGGAGATCGCGGACAGCCTGGCGAGCAATCCGGTCCTCGTACGGCGCATCCTCGCCAGTCTGCGGGACGCCGGCCTGGTGTGGTCCACCGAGGGGCGTGGTGGCGGCTGGTCCCTTGCCCGCGCCCCACGCGAGATCTCCCTCTACGACGCCTACGCCGCGGTCGAGGAGGGGCCGATCCTGTCGCGGCACGCCCATCCGCCCAGCGAGGAGTGCGCGGTCGGGCGCCACATGCAGGGCCTGCTCGAGGTGGAGTTCCGGGACGCCGAACGGGCCATGGAAGAGCGGCTCGGCCGGACGACCATCGCCCACCTGCTCCGGCAGGTGCTGGACAGGGAGCGCGAACTCGCGGCCCAGAATCGTTAGCTGAGCAGTGGCGGAGGCAGGTCCTCCGCCGTTCTCTTTGCCCTAACTGTAACTACGACAGTGGCAGTAACTGCCGTACGGAGGACGCCTGGAATGACACTCACATCGACGACAACCGAGCGAACCGGCTCCGGGCCGGCCCTGCTGGCAGTGCTCATGCCGGCGATGCTCATCACGGTCATCGCCAGTGACATGGTCAATCTCGTACTCCCGTCGATCGGAGCACAGTTCGGGGCTTCGGACGCGGAACTCGCGTGGGTCGTCACCGGTTTCCTGCTGATGTTCTCGGTCGGGATCCCCTTTTTCGGCCGCATCTCCGACCGGGTGAGCCTGCGGCGGCTGTTCGGTTTCGCGCTGCTGACCTACGCCGCCGGGAGCCTGATCTGCGCGCTCTCCCCCGATCTGCTCGTGCTCGTGTTCGGGCGGATCGTGATGGGGATAGGCGCGGCCGCGATACCCGTGCTCTCGATCATCGCCGTCACCAGGTTGATGCCGGAGGACAAGCGGGGGATGGGGATCGGCGTCCTCTCCGCGGCCTCGGGTATCGGCACCGCCGCCGGACCGGCCGTCGGTGGCGGGATCGGCGAGTTCCTCGGCTGGCCCGCGCTGTTCTGGCTCATGCTGGTGGTCGCGCTGGTGCTGCTTCCCGCGGCGTTGCGCGTGCTACCGGACCAGGCCCCGGCGGGTGCGAGCCGGTTCGATCTTCTCGGCGGCATCTTCCTGGGCCTGGGCGCCGGGCTGGTGCTGTTCGGCATCACTCAGGCGCAGGTCGCCGGCCTGACCGCGCCCTCCTCCTGGGTCAGCCTCGTGGTGGCGGCCGTGGCGATCGCGCTCTTCGCTTGGCGTACCGTCCGCGTCGCGCAGCCGTTCGTGCCGCCCGCGTTGTTCACCAACCGGGTCTACCGGGCCGCGGTCGTCGTCGCGTTCCTGGCCATGATCGTCAACCTCGGCGGCCTGGTGCTCGTCCCGCTGCTGCTGGTTGACGTCAACGGTCTCGGCCCGGGGGCCGGGGCCCTGGTCATGATCCCGGCCGGGGTCGCCGTCGCCGTCGTTTCGCCGTTGATCGGCCGTCTCGCCGACCGCAGCGGCACCCGGCCCCTGGTGCTGACGGGCCTCGCCGCCATGGGACTGTTCGCCCTGATCTTGTCGACCTTCACGGGGGGCACGTCGGTGATCCCCGCGGGGGTCGGGATTTTCGGGCTCAGCGTCGGGTTCATCTTCGTGATGACCCCGGTCATCAGCGCCGCGGCCGGCGCGTTGCCGCCCGACCAGGTCGGCGTCGGCCTCGGGATCCTGCAAGGTGCCCAGTTCCTCGGCGCGGGCACCGGCCCGGCCCTGTTCGGTGTGCTGGTAACCGCAGGACAGCAAGGCGGCAGCGGCGCCATCAACCCTCTCTACCCCGGTCACGAAGGCGCCGCCTTCTCCGATGCCTTCCTGGCCATGGTCGTGGTCATCGTCCCGGCGTTGATCGTGGCGTACCGGATGCGCCCCGCCGCGGCTCCAGCTCCGAACAGGTCGTGAGAGATCGGGTCGAAACCGTGGGGTCAGGAGCCGAGTACGTCGCGCAGGACGTCGGGCTTGTTGGTGATGATGCCGTCCACCCCGTATCCGACCATGCGGCGCATGGTGTCCGGGTTGTCGACGGTCCAGGTGAGGACGTCCAGGCCCAGGGAGTGGACCCGGCGTACGTAGGAGGCCGTGAGTGTGGCGTACGGCGGGTTGATCTGGTCGGCGAACCGGGCCAGCCCCGGCAGCTCGGCGCTCGAAGGCGTGCCCAGCAGCCCGATCGGCACGTCGGGCAGCAACCGTCCGAACCTGCGCATCGAGTCCCAGTCGAACGACTGCACCACCACCTTGCCGGAGGCCGGCCAGGAGGAGTGGTCGCGCAGCTCGGCGGCGATGCGGGCCTCGATGCCGGGGTAGCGCTCCGGCGCCTTGACCTCCAGCAGCAGGCCCAGTCCTGAGCCGCTCATCGCGCGCAGCGCTTCGCCCAGGGTGGGGACGCGCTCGCCGTCGTACTTGTCGGACAGCCACGAACCGGCGTCCAGTTTGCGGATCTGGGCGAGGGTGAGGTCGTCGACGTTCCAGGGGGCGAGGCCGGGGAAGACGTGTTCGACGTCGGTGGTACGGGTGAGCGTCGTGTCGTGCATCAGGACCAGCTCGTGGTCCTTGGTCTCCTGGACGTCCAGCTCGAACAGGTCGGCGCCCTGCCGGGCGGCCAGTTCGAAGGCGGCGATCGTGTTCTCGGGGGCGTAGGCGGAGGCGCCCCGGTGGGCGACGTTGACGACCGCCGCGGCGGCGTTGGTGGCTTCGGCGGGGGTCGAGGCGAGGGGGAGGACGAGGGAGGTCGCGATGAGGACGGCGAGTCGCCTGAACATGGATCTCCTCTGATGGGGAGAGACACAACGACGACTCGACGGTGACAAGACCGCATGACTTGGAGTTGAGAGCAGAGTAGCCCGCCGGTGCCTGGCGGATGAGCATTCGACACGCGGGATTCACGGGGGCGGCGGCGGTGACGCCGGGGGCGTGCGTGCGCGAGGGTGGGCCGGGGCGGGTGGCGTCCGTGGTCCCGCCCCGGTGTCGAAGGTCAGCGGAGGCCGGCGTCCAGGGCGGTGGTCAGGGCGCCGGTGTCACCGGACATCTCCCAGATCATCGCGCCGAGCAGCCCCTTGCTCCGCAGCCAGGCCGTCTTCTTGCCGATCGACCAGGCGTCGTCGAACGTCCACCACTGCCCGCCGTTCCCGGTGTAGCAGTACGTGGCCACCGCCACTTCGTCGTGCCGGATCGTGCAGCCCGGCACCATGGCCAGCAGGTTGCTGTAGCCCCGCGTGCCCGCCTCCTCCTGGAACTGGCCGGGCGCGGCGCCGTTGGCCTGCTGCCACTCGCCGTACTTGCCGCCGTCGGTGACCTGTTGCCAGCCGCGGCCGTAGTACGCCAGGCCGATGGTGATCTTGCGGGGGTTCACCCCGGCCTGGAGGTAGACGTCCACGGCCTTCTCGACGCTGAAGTCCGGGTTGTACGGGCTGTCGCTGTCGAGATAGAGGTTGCCCTGGTGGCCGGTACGGTTCGGCTCCCAGGAGTTGTCGCTGCCCGCGCCGTGGAAGTCGTACCCCTGGACGTTGAAGATGTCCAGGTGCTTGGCGACCTCGGGCAGGTCCCAGCCGGCGGCGATCTTGGCGGGGTCGGCCGGGGTGAAGGCCGTGAGCTGGTACCTCTTGCCCGTCGTGGTCGTCAGCGCGTCGAGCTGGCGGCGGAACTCGGCGATGAGCAGCGTGTTGTTGGCCTTGTCGGCCGGGCTGACGTGGTTGCCCGGGTGCCCTTCTGCGCCCGGCCACTCCCAGTCGAGGTCGATGCCGTCGAAGACGCCCGCCGCCGTGCCGGGGCCGCCCGCGCCGTTGTACTCGGGCAGGTTGCCCTTGATGTAGATGTCGATGCACGACGAGACGAACTTCTTGCGGGCCGCGTCGGTGGCGGCCACGTCGGAGAAGTACTTGGAGTAGGTCCAGCCGCCCAGCGAGATCAGCACCTTCAGGTGCGGGTGCTTGGCCTTGAGCTTCTTGATCTGGTTGAAGTTGCCGCGCAGCTTCTCCCAGCCGGTGTCGGCCACGCCGTCCACCGACTGGGCGGCGCTGAACGGCCGTCCGTAGTCGGCCTCGGCGTCGCCCGCCCCGTCGCCCTGGTTCGGGTCCTGGGGGTTGGTGGTGGTGCCCTTGGTGACGCCTTGGAGACAGGTCAGGTTCTGCGGGTCGATGTTGGCGAAGGCGTAGTTGATGTGCGTGAGCTTGGCCGCCGCGCCGGTGGTGTCGAGGTTGCGGACGAAGTACTGGCGGCCGTAGATGCCCCACTGCACGAAGTATCCGACGCGGGCGTAGCCGTTCTCGACGATGTCCGCGGTGGTCGCCCGCACCACGGCGCCGGCGGGGGAGACGTTGTCGTACAGGTCGCGGGCCTTGACGGTGAACGCGTACTCGGTCGAGGGGGACAGTCCGGAGACGACCGCCGTGGTGCCGGTGACGGTCGCGGCCACCGAGGAGCCGATGTAGACGTCGTAGCTGGCGATGCCGGAGTTGTCGGTTGAGGCGGACCACGCCAGCGTGACGCTGGACGACGTCCTCGCCGTGCTGCGCAGATCGCCGGGTGCGGTGGGCGGCTGCGTGTCGTCGGCCGGGTTGCGGGTGGTCACCTTCAGTGCCGAGGACGCGGGCGACGTCGTGCCCTTGCGGTCCTTGGCCTTGACGGTGAACGTGTACTCGGTCGAGGGCGTCAGCCCGGACACCGTGGCCGAGGTCCCGGTCACCGAGGTGGCGAGCGAGGTGCCGTTGTAGACGTCGTACCCGGTGATCGGGAGACTGCCCGGCACGGAGGCGTCCCAGGCGAGCGAGACGGTCTTCGTGGTGTGGGCGGGCGAGCGCAGGTTGCCCGGCGCGGCCGGCGGCGCGTCGGGGGAGCCGTCGCAGTTCACGTCGTTGATCCGGCAGCTCGTCGGCTCGGCGTTGGCGGTGCTGAGCGTGAACGCCGGGCTGTACGGCTCGGTGGTCCCGCCCGCGTTCACGGTGGTGTTGTAGTGGGCGGGGGTGAGGGTCACGGTGCGCCCGCTCTGGCTGAGCGAACCGTTCTGGGCGTTGCTCGCGGTGACCCCGGCGGGCAGGTCGAAGACGATCGTCCAGCCGTTGAGCGGGGCGGTGCCGTTGTTGGCCACGACGAACTTGGCCGAGGTGCCGTTCACGTCGTAGGTGGCGCTCACCGGCGGCTTGGCGGGCGGGTCGCCGCCGCTGCCGTCGCAGTTCGCGCCGTCGATCAGGCAGCTCACGGGCTGCACGGCGGCGCTGAGCGTGACCTTCGGGCTGTACGGCTCGGTGGTCCTGCCCGGTTGGAGGGTGTTGATGTAGAAGGCGGGGGTGAGGGTCACCCTGGTGCCGTTCTGCCGGATGGTGGCGTTCTGCGGGCTGGACGCCGTGACTCCGGCGGGCAACTCGAAGACGATCGACCAGCCGGTCACGGCGGTCGTACCCGGGTTGCTCACCACGAACGTGCCCGTGGTCCCGGACAGTGAGAACGTGGCGACGAGGCGGCTCGCGGCCTGCGCGGGCAGCCCGCACAGCGCGACGATCACGAGAACGGCGATCAGGGGGGTGGCTAATCGGCGCACGTCGGACCTTTCTTTAAAGAAAGTTTCCTAACAATTACGCGGATCGTAAGCCGCTGCCGGGCAACTTGCAAGGGCGCCTTCGCCGAAGCCCCTGGCGCAGATCCGGTGGTGATCGCGACCGGTGGCGCGCTACGCGGAGGCGACGGGCAGGGCGCTCCCGTACAGCCGTGACACCCTGAGCCTGATCACCAGCCGCCGGTCGGTCACCGCCCGGCGCAGGAACGTCTCCTCGTCGGCGACCGGCCCGAGGTGCGCCAGCAACTCCCTGCCCACCTCGTCGCCCGGCTCGTCGCTCACCGGCGACAGCTCCGCCTCGCCCTCGGCCACCACGTACGACGAGAAGTCGTCGCTGGCCGCATAGAGCGCGCAGCGCGGGTCCTGGTGCAACTGGCGCACCTTGGGCCGGTCGGCGACGGTCGAGATCCGAACGACGCGCCGTCGCGGATCCCAGGTGTAGGCGACGGTGGACAGGTGCGGCCGGCCACCGGCGGTCATGGTCGCCAGCGCGCCGAACCGCTGCCCGGCCAGCAGGTCCGACAGTTCCTCGTCGCGCAGCGAGAGCGGGCTCACGCCCAGGTCGCTGGTGTCCGGCATTGACTGACCTTCACATGGATGAGCCCGGGTAGAGAGTCCTCACCCTAGCCCACCGATAAGTTACGAGTCATGAATGTTGCCATTACCAGTGGATATGTCGTGCCGGTAGACGGCGACCCCATCGACGGCGGAACCGTACTCGTCCAGGACGGGAAGATCACCGCGGTCGGCCGGGACGTGGCCGTGCCCGAGGGCATCCCGGTCGTGGACGCCGCGGGCGCCTGGGTGCTGCCCGGCTTCGTGGAGGCCCACGGCCACCTCGGCGTGCACGAGGAGGCCGAGGGCTGGGCGGGCCAGGACACCAACGAGATGACCGACCCCAACGGCGCCCGCCTGCGCGCGCTCGACGCCATCAACCCGGCGGACCTGGCCTTCGGCGACGCGTTGTCCGGCGGCGTCACGACCGCTGTGATCAAGCCCGGCTCCGGCAACCCGATCGGCGGTCAGACGGTCGCGGTCAAGTGCTGGGGCAGGTCCGTGGACGAGATGCTGATCAAGGAGCCGGTGAGCGTCAAGAGCGCGCTCGGCGAGAACCCCAAGCGCGTGTACGGCGACCAGAAGAAGCTGCCCTCCACCCGGCAGGGCGTCGCCGCCGTGATCCGCGACGCGTTCATGAAGGCCCAGGACTACCGGGCCAAGCGGGACGCCGCCGCGGCCGAGGACAAGCCGTTCGACCGTGACGGGACGCTGGAGGTGCTGGTCCGCGTGCTGGACGGCGAGCTGCCGTGGTGCCAGCACACCCACCGCGCCGACGACATCGCGACCGCGCTCAGGCTGGCCGGCGAGTTCGGCTACCGCCTCGTGATCAACCACGGCACGGAGGGCCACCTGCTGGCCGACACCCTGGCCGAGCGGAACGTGCCGGTCATCATCGGCCCGCTGTTCACCAGCCGGTCGAAGGTCGAGCTGCGCGAGCGCTCGCTGCGCAACCCCGGCATCCTGGACCGCGCGGGCGTCGAGCTGGCCATCACCACCGACCACCCCGTCGTGCCCATCCACTTCCTCGTCCACCAGGCCACGCTGGCGGTCAAGGAGGGCCTCGACCCGGCCGCCGCGCTGCGCTCGATCACCGTGAACCCCGCCCGCATCATGGGTCTCGACGACCGGGTGGGCGCGCTGCGGTCCGGGCTCGACGGTGACGTGGTCATCTGGTCCGGCGACCCGCTGGACGTCATGAGCCGGGCGCTGAGGGTGTTCATTTCCGGCCGGGAGGTGTATTCGTACACGGACGGTGAATCCGTGGTGGCGGATCCTTACTACCGCGAATCAAGTGAGCGTTAAGCGCCCGTAGATGCGCCGGGCACATAGTGGGCCGAGCCGACGGGAAGAGAGGGCACCACGATGACAGCTCCACTGCTCGCCCAGCGTCCCAGCAAGGCTCTGCTGATCGGGCTGGTGGTCTCCGGCGTTCTCGCGATGGTCGTGCTGGCCGTCATGTTGTACAGCGGTGGTCCTGTCGGCTTCGGCCTGTCCGCGCTGCTGGCCGTGGCGCCCCTTCCCGTGCTGCTCGCGGCCGTGCTCTCGCTCGACAGGATCGAGCCCGAGCCGAAGCTCAACCTGGTCTTCGCCTTCGTGTGGGGCGCGGGGGTGGCGATCGTGGCGGGCATCGCGCTGACGCTGGCCGGCCAGCAGTTCTTCACCAGGGTCGGGTACGGCCCCGCGACCGTCGAGGACATCGGCGTCATCGTGCTCGCCCCGGTGGTCGAGGAGGCGTTCAAGGGCCTGGCCCTGCTGCTGCTCCTGCGCAGGCGCACGGAGATCGACGGCCTGACCGACGGCATCGTGTACGCCTCCATGGCCGGTCTCGGCTTCGCCGCCGTGGAGAACGTCGGCTACTACCTGCTGGCGTTCGGCGAGGAGGGCGCCGGGGCGGCGGTGCAGCTCTTCGTGGTGCGCGGGCTGATCGACCCGCTCGGGCACCCGATCTACACCTCCATGATCGGCCTCGGCGTCGCCTACGCGCTCACCCGCCGCACGGCGGGCAGGTACGCCGCGATCCCGCTCGGCTACCTGGGCGCGGTCTTCCTGCACGGCCTCTGGAACGGGGCCGCGAGCACCGGCTCGCTCTCCTGGCTCGGCGGCGCGTACCTGGTGATCATGGCGGCGCTGGTCGGGCTCATCGTCGTGACCGTGGCCGAGCGCCGCCACCTGGTCGCCAGGATGGCCTTCTACCTGCCCGCCTACCAGGAGACCGGGCTGGTCACCGACGCCGACGTACGGATGCTCACCACGCTGCCCGCGCGCAAGACGGCCAGGAAGTGGGCCAGGGGGGCCGGGCTCGGCCGGGCCATGAGCGACTACCAGCAGGCGGCCACCGAGCTGACCATGCTGCACCTGCGGGCGGAGCGACAGGGCATGGACCCGGGCAGGTTCGCGCTGGAACGCGATGCGTACCTGGGGGTGATGGCCGAGGCCCGCCGCTGGTGACGCGAGCGTACGGGGGCGTCGGAGGCACGGCGGTCAGGAACGGACCAGCAGCACGGCGAGCGCCGTCCCGCCCGTGAGCACCACGCAGCCCGCCACCGCGACCGTCGTCCCCGGCACGATCCCGAGCCCTCCGACGACCGCCGCGATCCCGGCCGCGCCCAGCGAGGAGCCGATGTACCTGGCGGTGTTGTTGGCCCCCGAGCCCATGCTCACCCGGTGCGCGGGCACGCTCTCGATGGCCAGGTGGGTGATCGAGGAGTTGATCAGCCCTGAGCCCACCCCGCTGACCGCCAGCCCGCCGAGCACCAGCGGCAGCGCCAGCGACGCGCCCACGCCGAGCAGCCCGGCGAACCCGGCCGCGCTCAGCCCGAGGCCGAGGGCCAGCCGTCCGGCCGCGCCGAGGCGTACGTGGCGGGTCAGCAGCGAGGCCAGGAACGACAGCCCCGACCAGAGGGCGAACAGCAGCGCGGTCTCCATGGGGGTCAGCCCGTGGGCCTCCTGGAGCACGGTCGGCAGGTAGCTGAGCAGCCCCACCACCGCGGCCCCGACGACCAGCGCGCCGCCGGTCGCCACCAGGAACGCCGGCCGCCCGAACAGCTCCAGATCCAGCAGCGGCTCAGGCCGCCGCCGCTCCACGGCCACGAACGCCGCCACCAGCACCACGGCCAGCGCGAACGCCCAGAGCACGACCGGCCTCGACCATCCGGCCCGCCCTTCCGTCACCCCCGCGACCAGCGCCGCCACGCCCAGGGTGAGCAGCACCACGCCCGGCACGTCGAACCGGCGCGGCCGCTCCGCACGCGACTCCTCCAGCATCAGGGCAGACAGGACCGCCAGCGCCAGCCCGCTGGCCGCCATCAGCCAGTACACCGCCCGCCAGTCCGCCACCGTCGCCAGCACCCCGGAGACGAGGGGCCCCACGGCCGTGCCCAGCCCGATCATCGCCCCGTACCGGCCGGCGGCCCGCACCCGCTCCGTCCCCGTCGGGTAGGCGTGTCCCACGATGCCCAGGCTGGCGGCCAGCACCGCCGCGCTCGCCCCGCCCTGTACCAGCCTGGCCAGCACGAACACCGGCAGGTTCGGGCTGAGGGCGGCCACCGCGGCGGCCGCCCCGAGCACGCCCAGGCCCGTCACCAGCACCCGCCGGCGGCCGTGGTCGTCGGCCAGTCCGCCGGCGACCAGCAGCAGCGAGGACAACCCGAGCGCGATCGAGCCCAGGATCCACACCGGGCCCGTGGGCCCCGCCTCCAGCGAGCGCGCCGTGTCCCGCAGCGTGACCATCGGCAGCGTGAAATTCGTCAGGACGAGCAGCGGCGCCGACGCCGCCACGGCCAGCGTGCCCGACCGGGTCGGCGCAGTCAGTTCGGTCATTGAACTCATGAGAGCGCACGCTAGCACGGTTCGGTGAATGAACTAATATGGGCCCATGGCGCTCGGCAAGAACTACGACGGCCAGGACTGTGCGCTGGCCAGTGCCCTGGAGGTGATCGGCGAGCGCTGGACGCTGCTCGTCATCCGCGACGCCATGTACGGCGTGCGCCGCTTCGGCGACTTCCAGGCCCACCTCGACATCCCGAAGGCGGTGTTGTCCCAGCGGCTGTCCGCGCTGGTCGCGGCGGGCCTCCTCGAACGGCGCCGCTACCAGGAGTCCCCGCCCCGCGACGAGTACGTGCTCACCTCCGTCGGGCGCGAGCTGTGGCTCCCCGTGCTGGCGCTGGCCCAGTGGGGCGAGCGGCACCTGTCCGAGCGCGGCGCCCGGCGCCAGTTCCACCACCTGGCCTGCGGCAGCCGCCTCGACCGGGCCGCGGTCTGCCCGGCCTGCCGCAGGGAAGTCCCTCTCGACGAGGTCGAGGTGCGCCCGGGGCCGGGCCTGCGCGGTGACACCCGGCAGGACCAGGTGAGTCTCGCCCTTCGGACGCCGCACCGGATGCTGGCCCCGATACCTGACAAAATGGGGTAATACCCCGAAGGGAGATCACATGGGCTGGGCAGAGATCGGGTCGGAGGCGGAACTGCGCGAGCTGCTCGGCGAGGTCGCGCCGCGGGCGGCCGCCAAGGAGCGGGCCCGACTGCACGAGCGTGACCTGGAGTGGCTGGCGGCCTCCCCCTTCTGCCTGATCGCGACCTCCGACGAGGCGGGCAACTGTGACGTCTCGCCGAAGGGCGACCCGGCCGGTTTCGTCCACGTCATCGACGACGCCACGATCGCGATCCCGGACCGCCCGGGCAACCGCCGGGCCGACGGGTTCCGCAACATCCTGAGGAATCCGCACGTGGGGTTGATCTTCCTGATCCCCGGCCGCAACGAGACGCTGCGGGTCAACGGCCGCGCCCGGCTCGTGCGCGAGGCCCCGTTCTTCGACGAGCTGATCGTCAAGGGGCACCGCCCGCACCTCGCCCTGGTGGTCGAGATCGAGCAGATCTTCTTCCACTGCGCCAAGGCGTTCCTGCGCTCCGCGCTGTGGAAGCCGGAGCAGTGGGGTCCCGACCGGCTGCCGTCGCACGCCAGGCTGGTCAAGGACGTACAGAAGGTCGACGAGTCGCTCGAAGAGCTGGAGAGCTACTATGGGGCGTCGTACGCCAAGCGCCTCTACGGCTGACGGTCCGGGGCCCTTGCCTGGGCCGGCGGGCTCAGGCGGCGGGAGTGGGGCCGCCGGGGAAGCGGATGACGTTGCGCCCGGAGTAGGCGCGCAGGTCGACCACTTTGGAGTCGGTGGCCGGCTTGCTCCGGCGGTCGGCCACGCAGATGTCGCGCACCTTGTGCCGGGCGACGGGTGACGGCACCGCCACTAGCCTCTTCATCGTGAGCCCCCCGTGATATTCCTGTTACCTATGTTATCTACAGATACCCCCGTAAGTTCGGTGTAAGGAGCAACTCAATAGGGAAGTCGTCGGCCCGACGGGGAACGCAGATCCAGCTCCACGAGCGGCCGGATGCGCCGCTTGGCCGCCGATTTCGTGACTCTGACGCGTTTCATGCTCTTCCCCCTTCCGGGCGCGTCCCTCTCCCGCTCCCGACGTGCGTCGCGGGTCGCCCGGCGCCGGCGTGGCGGGACGGTCCGGGTGCGGCGGCTCGGCGGAAGAGCCGGAGAAAGTCCGTCGGGGACGGGGACGGATGACGCGGGCTGTGCCTGCCGGAACCCCTCCTCCCTGGGTTCCTACCCCTGATCGGCCGGCGCAGTTGTCCCGCCGACGAACGATCCCGCCGACCGGCCCGCGCGGTCGTCCCGTCGATCAGCCGGCGCAGTTGTTCCACGACGTGCGTCCGCCCCACGCCTCGACGCGGCCCCGGGGGTCGCGGGTCCAGCCCGCGTACCTCACGCACTTCCACGCGCCGTCGATGTGGCCGGTCTCGGCGTAGTAGCGGTACTTCCGCGCGTCCTTGCTCTTCCCGCCGCCCTTCACCTCGATGGAGGCGCCGGTGAGCGTACGGGTGCCGGTGTAGGCGGTCTTGATCGCGGCCACGCAGTTCTTGCCGGTGCGCTTGTTGTACAACAGGTACACGTGCCCGAACACGGCTCCCTCGCGGGTCTTCATCGCCCGGTGGCCGTCGTCGACCCGGTCGAAGCCCTTGCCGCAGACCCGTTCGGGGGTGTACGCGGCCGAGGTGGCGTACGCGGCGGAGGGGACGGCGGCGATCCCGGCGGCAGCCAGGGCGGCCGCGATGATCGTACGGAGGAGCACGAGGGTTCCTTCTGCAGAGAATGAGGTAAGCACGATCTTTACTAAGATTTGACCGAAATTTCAAGGGGTGTAGGTAGATGCCGCTGATCGCGGTGTGTGCGGCGTGGGCCGTGTTCTGGGGGTCGTGGTCGGCCCTGCTGCCCGCCGTCAAGCTGGAGCTGGGCCTCTCGTCCGCGGATCTGGGGCTGGCGCTGAGCGCCGTGCCGGTGGGGGCGCTGCCCGCGATGGCGCTGACCGGGCGGCTGGCCCGCGGCCGCGAACGCGCCGCGCTGGCCGTGACCGTGGTCCTCTTCGCGGGCGGGGTGGCCGCCATCGTGCCGGTGTCCAACGGGTGGCAGCTCGCGCTGGCGCTGCTGGTGGTGGGCGCCGCCAGCGGCGCTCTGGACATCACCCTGAACCTGGCCACCGGCCGCGCGGAACGTGAGACGGGGCGCCGGCTCTTCCAGCAGGTGCACGCCGCCTTCCCGGTCACGGTCATCGCGGCGGCCCCGCTCACCGGCCTGGCCCGCTCGTACGGCCTCGACGTCGGCACCGTACTCGTGATCATCGCGCTGATCGTGGCCGCCTCGGCGCTGACCCTGCCGGCGTTGCGCCTGGGGAGCGGGCGGTCCGAGACTCCCGCCTCCGAGGGGCGGCGGCTGTGGGGCGCCGCGGTCGTCCTGGGCGTGCTGGCGGCCTGCGCGCTGGTCGTCGAGAACTCGGTCGAGCACTGGTCGGTCCTGCTGCTGGAGGAGCACAGGGGCGCGACGCCGCTGCTGGCCAGCCTCGCCCCGTCGGCGTACATGGCGGCGCTGACGGCGGGGCGGCTGGTGGTGCAGGCGCTGCCCCGCACCCCGCTCAGGGCGCTCTACCTGGTGGCCGGGGTCGGCGGCGGGGCCGGGATCGCGCTGGCCGGCCTGGGCGGGGGAGCGCTGGTGTCGCTGGCGGGGTTCGCGCTCACGGGGCTGGCGCTCGGGCCGCTGCTGCCCGCCGTGCTGAGCCGGGCGGCGGCCGACGACCCCAGCGGGACGATGGTGTGGGGGGTGTCGACGATCTCGTACACGGGGTTCGTGGTGAGCCCGCTGCTCGTGGCGGGGCTGAGCGGGTGGCTCGGCCTGCCCCTCGCCCTGGCCGCGCTGGGGCTGCTGGGCCTGCCGCTGGTGGCCCGCTTTGTGGTGGAACGAGCAAGATAGGGGGAATATGGGGGGTCATTGGGGAAAGGAGGCCATGGAACGGGGTATCCCTCCGGCGGACCGACTTGTAAGGGGGACCACCATGGCTGTCTGCGAGACCTGTGGCAACGAGTACGACATGGCGTTCGAGGTGCACGCGCAGGGGTCGGTGCACACGTTCGACTGCTTCCAGTGCGCGATCGAGGCGATGGCGCCCATCTGCGAGCACTGCGGCACCAAGGTCATCGGGCACGGCGTGCAGTCGGGCGAGCACTGGTACTGCTGCGCCCACTGCGCCCGCGAAGAGGGCACCGAGGGCCTCGTCGACCGCGTGATGGCCGGCACCTCCACCTGACCGGCCATCCCGCCGAGCCTCCGCGGCCGGGGTCGTCGACCCTCGGCTGCCCAGTCCCGTACGCCCTGCTTCGGCAGGCCGCTCAGTTCGTGAAGCCGATGTTCTCGTAGCGCAGGTCGTAGAACCCGCGCGCGCCCACGTTCGCCAGGCTCTGCCGCACGGCCACCATCTGCGGCCGCTGGTACAGCGGGAGCACGTTCACCTCCTGCCAGATCAGCTTGTCGGCCTCGTTCGTGGCCGCGCGGGCCCGCACCGGGTCGAGGCTCTGCGCGGCCCGGTTCATGGCCTCGTCGATGGCCGCCGACCCGGTACGCCCGAAGTTCGCGTTCCAGGTACGGCCGTCGGCCGCGTTCGCGTAGATCCCGTAACTGCTGGAGACCGGGAACGGCGTGCCGATGTAGGCGAACGGCGTGATGTCGAAGTTGCCGGGGATCACATATTTGGTGAAGAAGTCGTCGCTGGGCACGGCCTTGATGGTGAGCTTGACCCCGATCTGGGCGAGCATGCTCTGCGCCAGCTCGCCCTCCGACTTGCTGATCTGCACCCCCGACGGCACCACGAACCGCAGGTCGAGCGGCTTGCCGTGCTTCTGGCGGACGGCCCCGTTCAGCTTCCAGCCGGCCGCGTCGAGCAGTTGCCTCGCCCGGTCGGGGGCGTACACGCCGAGGTCGCCGGCGTTGTCCTGGTAGCCCTCCTGCGTGTTCATGAAGAAGTGGTTGTTGAGCAGCGCGATCGGCCAGTCGAGCCCCTGCAGGTCCGACTGGGCGATGGCCTGGCGGTTGATGCCGAGCTGGACGGCCTGCCGTACGGTGCGGTCCTTGAGCAGGTCGCTGGAGCCGTTGAAGGTGAAGTGCCGGAAGTCGGGCCCGGCCGCCTGCCGCACCTGCGCTCCCGAGGTGGCCCTGGCCCGCGCGTAGTCGGGCGCGGACGGCCCCACGTCGATGAGGTCGAGTTCGCCGTTGCTGAACGCGCTGATCAGCGAGTCCTGCTCCGACGCGCGGTAGATGATCCGGTCGAGCTTGGCGCGCTCGCCCCACCACGCGTCGTCACGCAGCAACGTGATCGTCTTGGCCGTCTGGTCGAACCCGCCGAACTTGAACGGCCCGGACGTCACCGGGATCTTGTTCAGCCACGCGTTGTTGAACGCCTCGGAGCTGCGGTTGGTGGCGGCCGGCAGCAGCGGCCCGAACAGCGCCTGCCAGTCGCCGAACGGCTTGGCGAACGTCACCACCACCTCGTGGTCGTCCTTGCCCCTGGCCACCTTCTCGATGTCCTGGTAGCCGGTGGAGGAGGCGATGCGGAAGGCGGGGTCGCGCCCGTTGAGCGCGTGCCACTGGGCCTGGTAGTCGGCCCACGTGATCGGCTTGCCGTCGGACCACCTGGCCTTCGGGTTCAGCGTGTACGTCACGACCTGCTTGGGCCGCTGGTCGGTCACCTCGGCGTCCACCACGTAGTTGTGGTCGACCGAGATCTCGGCCTTCTCGTTGGAGGTGAACGGCGAGGGCAGCAGCGCGTTGCTGATCACGGCGGCCATCGCCAGGTTGCCGTCGACGTGGTTCCTGTTCCACTGGGCGGGGAACTCGTTGATGCCCCAGCGCAGCGTCCCGCCGTCCTTGACCTTCTCGCGCGGCTGCGGGTTGATGTCGAAGGCCCTGATCGTACGCTCGTCCCCGGCGCTCTCCTGGCCCCCCGGGCCGCCTCCCCGTCCCTCTCCGCAGCCCGCCAGCAGCAGCGAGCCCGTCACGGCGACGGCCACGGCCACACGTGATGCTTTCATCGAGCGATTTCCTCCTGGATCGAGCGAGGTCTAGACGACTTCGCGCCTGTCTGCGTAGTGGCAGGCCGCACCCTGGTCGTCGCCCAGCGCTCGCACCTCGGGCTCGACGGCGACGCAGAGCCTGCGTTCGTCGTCGGTCAGCTCGGCGCGGAACTTCGGGCACCTGGTGCGGAATCTGCAGCCCGTCGGAGGGTTGGCCGGGCTGGGCAGGTCACCTTCGAGCAGGATCCGCTCACGGGAACGCTCGCGTGCCGGGTCGGGCAGCGGGATCGCCGAGAGCAGGGCCTGCGTGTAGGGATGGCCGGGGGCGTTGTAGACGGTGTCCACCTGGCCGATCTCGGCGATCCTGCCGAGATACATCACCGCCACCCGGTCGGCGATGTGGCGCACCACGGCCAGGTCGTGCGCCACGAACAGGTAGGACAGCCCGAGCCGCGTGCGCAGCGAGTCGAGCAGGTTGATCACCCCGGCCTGGATCGACACGTCGAGCGCCGAGACGGGCTCGTCGAGCACCAGCAGCCGGGGCTCCAGCGCCAGCGCACGGGCGATGCCGATGCGCTGCCGCTGCCCGCCGGAGAAGTCCTGTGGATAGCGGGCGGCGTGGGAGGGGTCGAGGCCGACCAGCGCGAGCAGCTCGCCGATCCGCCGCCTGGGGTCGCCCCTGCCGTGCGTGCGCAAGGGCTCGGCCAGGAGGTCGTGCACGGTCATGCGCGGGTCGAGCGAGGCCAGCGGGTCCTGGAAGACCACCTGCATGTCGCGCCGGATCTCCGTGCGCTCCGACCTGGTCAGCCGGGCGGTGTCGTGCCCGAGCACGACGATGCCGCCCTCCTGGGGCGCGGCCAGTTCGAGGATCTCCGTGAGCGTGGTCGTCTTGCCGCTGCCCGACTCGCCGACCAGGCCCAGCGTCTCGCCCTGGCGCAGGTCGAAGCTGACCCCGGCGACCGCGTGCACCGTGCCCACCCTGCGCTTGAACACCGCGCCCTTGAACAGCGGGTAGTCCTTGACGAGGTTGCGCACGTCGAGCACGGTGCGCTCGCCGCGGGCCCGCAGGCGCACCCCGTCCCCGGGGGCGGCGTGGCGGCCCGGGGGCCGCTGGCCCACCTCCTGCCAGCGGATGCAGGCCGCCCCGTGCTCCTCGCCCACCTCGAACAGCGGCGGCTCGCTCTCCTCGCACGCGTCGATCCGCATCGGGCAGCGCGGCGCGAACGGGCACCCTGGCGGCAGCGCCGCGGGCGAGGGCGGGTTGCCCTCGATGGGCACCAGCGGCTGCCGTCCGTCGCGGTCGACCCGCGGGATCGAGCCGAGCAGGCCCACCGTGTACGGCATCCGCATCCGGTAGTAGATGTCGTCCACCGGGCCCACCTCGACGGGCCGGCCGGCGTACATGACCAGGACGCGGTCGGCGAACCCGGCCACCACCCCCAGATCGTGCGTGATCATGATGATGGCCGCGCCGGTCTTGGCCTGCGCCCGCTTGAGCACCTCCAGCACCTGCGCCTGGACGGTGACGTCGAGCGCTGTGGTCGGCTCGTCGCAGATGATCACGTCGGGGTCGTTGGCGATGGCCATCGCGATCACCACGCGCTGCCGCATGCCGCCGGAGAACTCGTGCGGGAAGGCCAGCGCCCGCTCGGACGGATGCGGGATGCCGACGAGGTCGAGCAGCTCGACGGCCTTGATCAGGGCGGTCTCCTTGCTGACCCGCTGGTGCACGCGTACGGCCTCGGCGATCTGGTCGCCCACCCGGTAGACCGGGGTGAGCGCGGAGAGCGGGTCCTGGAAGACCATCGACATGGACCTGCCGCGGAAGGAGTTGAGTGCGCGCTCGGGGGCGCCGATCAGCTCTCTGCCGTGCAGGCGTACCGAGCCGGTGACCCGCGCACCCGGCGGCAGCAGGCCCATCACGGCCGCCGAGGTGATCGACTTGCCCGAGCCGGACTCGCCCACGATGCCGAGCACCTCGCCCGGACTCACGGAGTAGCTCACCCCGCGCACGGCGCGTACGTCGCCGAACGACACGTTGAGGTCGCTGACCTCCAGCACCGGGCTCATCGCGCCCCCCTGGCCGAGGACGGGTCGAACGCGTCGCGCAGCGCGTCGCCGACCAGGTTGACCGCCAGCACCGTGACCACCAGCAGGCCCGCCACGAACCAGAACGTCCACGGCGCGTAGACGGCCGTCTTGGAGCCGTCGGCGATGAGCGTCCCGAACGACACGTCGGGCGGCTGGATGCCGAACCCGAAGTACGACAGCGAGGTCTCGGTGAGGATGGCGCTGCTGACGTTGAGCGTGGCGTCCACGATCAGCAGCGACGACAGGTTGGGGATCACGTGGCGGAAGATGATCCGCACCGGTGGCACGCCCATGTAGCGGGCGGCCTGGACGTATTCGCGCTCCTTCGCCGAGATCGCCATCCCGCGCACGATCTTCGAGGTCACCATCCACAGGAACAGCGCCAGCATGACCACGAACAGCGGCCACTGGCCGGGGCCGAACAGCGGCGACAGGATGGCCAGCACCAGGAACGCCGGCAGCACGAGCAGCAGATCGGTCACCCAGCTCAGCACCCGGTCGGTCCACCCCAGGAAATAGCCCGCGAACGCGCCCACGACCGCCGCCAGCGCGGTGGACACCAGCGCCGCCAGCAGCCCCACGACCAGCGACTTCTGCATGCCGCGCAGGGTGACCGCGAAGACGTCGGAGCCGGTCTGGAGCGTTCCGAACCAGTGGCGTGCCGACGGGGGCTGGAGGAACGCGGTGAAGTCCTTGTCGGTGTAGGTCCACGGGCTGAACAGCGGGCCCGCGAAGGCCAGCAGGAACATCAGCGCCAGCACCGCGAACCCGATCCGCCCCTGTGTGGAGCGGAAGAACCGCCCGGCGACCACGCGGGTCCTGGACGGCGCCCTGGTCAGCGCGCCGTCGGTCAGCTCCTCGGCCAGCTCCTCCTCGGACAGCGTCATCAGGCCCGCACCCTCGGATCGAGCGCGGCGTGCAGCAGGTCGGAGGCGAGCGAGGCGCAGAGCACGGCGACGGCGGCCAGCATGGAGATGGCCGCGACGGTGTTGACGTCGTTGCTGAAGATCGAGTTGATGAGCTGCTCGCCCAGCCCGTGCCAGCCGAAGATCTTCTCCGTGAACGTGGCCCCCGTCAGCAGCGCCCCGAACGTGAACGCGAAATAGGTCGCCACCGGGATCAGCGCCGTGCGCAGCGCGTGCCGGACGAGCGCCTGGCGCCTGCTCAGCCCTTTGGCCCTGGCCGTACGGACGAAGTCGGCCCCCAGCACGTCGAGCATCATGTTGCGCTGGTAGCGGCTGAACACCGCGATCAGCCCCATCGAGAGCGAGATCGTCGGTAGGATCAGGTGCTGCAGCCGGTCGACCACGTGGCCCCAGAACCCGGCGGTCAGCCCGTCGCTGTACTCGCCGCTGACCAGCAGCACCTGGCGGCCGAACACGCGCTCGTTGGCCCACGCCGCGATCAGGATCAGCATGTTGGCCAGCACCACCACCGGCACCGCGAGCACCACGAACGACAGGCCCGTCGAGAGCCGGTCGAACCAGCCGTACTGCCGGGCCGCCGCGAACGCCCCCATGAGCACCCCGAGCAGGCTGCCGCAGAACAGCCCGAGCACGACCAGCCGGAACGTGACGCCCATGCGCCGCTCGAGATCGTCGTTGACCGGCGCGCCCGCGACCGTCTTGCCGAAGTCGCCGTGCAGCACCCCGCCCGCCCAGGTGGCGTAGCGCTGCAGCAGGGGCGTCTTGTCGTTGAGGTTGAGCGCGGTGAGCTGGGCGTCGACCACGGCGGGCGGCGGCTTGGGGGTGCGGTCGGCGTAGTTGGAGCGGGGGTCGAGCGCCGTGGCCGCCAGCAGGTAGGCCGAACTGGCGGCCACGACGACGAGCACGGCGTAGTTGAGCAGCCTGCGGGCCAGGAACCCCGCCATCGCTCCCCCTCCTACGCGCACCGCACGTACGACGAGCCAATGAACGTGGCCCATCGTAGTCATATAGCTACACCAAGTGAGGGTGCCGCCGCACGGAACTTGCGAAGAAGGTCAGCGTCCGGAGAGTTCGTCCACGGCCGTGCGGACGTCCTCGCTGGTGATCGTGGTCAGATCGGCCGAGCTGGCCGACCCGCCGCGCTGGGCGTGGGCCGCGAGCCGCACGTCGCGGCGCATGGCCGCCCGCTCGAACAGCGACCTGGCGAAGCGGCCGTTGCCCAGCCCGTCGATCAGCCGGTCGTCGCACACCCAGGTGAACACCTCGTCCAGACGCCGCAGCGCCTCGTCGTCGAACGTGTCGCCCGACTTCTCCGCCAGCAGCACCGCGATCCGCGACAGCTCCTGCGGCGAGTAGCTGGGGAAGGCCACCCGCTGGCTGAACCGGCTGGCCAGGCCCGGATTGGTGGCCAGGAAGGAGTCCATCTCGCGCTCGTAGCCGGCCAGCACGATGACGAGCCGGTCGCGGTCGTCCTCGGCGCGCTTGAGCAGGGTCTGCACGGCCTCGGCGCCGAACGCGTCGCCGCCCTGGTAGCCGGGGTTGACCAGGCTGTACGCCTCGTCGATGAACAGCACGCCGCCGAGCGCCCGGTCGACCAGCTCGTTGGTCTTGATCGCGGTGGCGCCGAGGTGCTGGCCCACGAGGTCGGCCCGGTGCGCCTCGACCACGTCGGGCCTGGCCAGCAGGCCGAGCGCGGCGAAGATCCGGCCCAGGACGCGGGCGACCGTGGTCTTGCCGGTGCCCGGCGGTCCTGCGAACACGAAGTGCCGCATCTGCTGCGGGGTCGGCAGGCCGCGCTCCTGGCGCATCCTGGCCACCTGGAGCTGGGCGGCGATCGCGTGCACCTGCCGCTTGACCGGGGCCAGCCCGGCCATCCGGTCGAGGTCGGCCAGCGCCTCCTCCAGGGTGGGCGTGGCCACGTAGCCGCGGAAGCGGGCGGTCAGCTCCTCGAACGCCTTGGTCACGTCGGGCGTCGTGGTCGTCACCAGGTCCTGGGTGGTCGGGGTGCCGCCGGCGCCCACCACCCGGACGTCGCGGGCCTGCGCGGCGGCCTCGACCAGGCTGCGCGCGAACCTCGCGTTGCCCAGCTCGTCGACCAGGCCGCGGCGGTGCACGTCGTCGAAGAGGCCGAGCAGGACCCGACTGGTCTCGGAGCCCATCTGGTCGCCCCTGCGCCGCTGGAGCAGCTCGGTGACGTCGACCAGCTCGGCGGGGGAGTAGCCGGGGAAACGTACGCGGGTGGCGAACCGGCTGGCCAGTCCCGGGTTGCTGGACAGGAACGTGCCCATCTCCTGCTCGTAGCCGGCCAGGATGATGATCAGCCGGTCGCGGTCGTCCTCGGCGCGCTTGAGCAGGGTCTGCACGGCCTCCGCGCCGAACCTGTCGGGCTGGCCGTCGGAGGAGTTCATCAGCGCGTACGCCTCGTCGATGAACAGCACGCCGCCGAGCGCCCGGTCGACCAGCTCGTTGGTCTTGATCGCGGTGGCGCCCAGGAACTCGCCCACCAGGTCGGCCCGCTGCGCCTCGACCACGTAGGGGGTCTCCAGCAGGCCGAACGCGTAGAAGATCTTGGCCAGCGCGCGGGCCACGCTGGTCTTGCCGGTGCCGGGCGGCCCGACGAAGACGAAGTGCCTGGTGGGCCGCCCGGTGGTGTAGCCGGCCTCGGCCCGCAGGCGGGAGGCTTCGATGGAGGCGGCGATGGAGCGTACCTGCTCCTTGACCGGCGCGAGCCCGATCATGCTCTCCAGCTCGCCGAGCGCCTCCTCGACGGAGATCTGCGGCGGCGCGCCCGTCTTGTCGGCCGGCGACTCGGGCCTGCCCTCGCGGGCGCGGACGCGCACCTTCTGCTCCTCCGCGGCGACGCTGGCCGCGCGGGCCCGGCGGGCGAGCACGAGCCGGTGGACGAGCACGGCGGCCGCGACGGCGTAGGCGGTCCAGGTCGCGGTGCCGTCGGAGACGGGGGAGAGCGCGGCGGCGAGCACGCCCGCGGGTGCCAGCGACATCAGCGTGCTCGCCCACGGCGTCACCCAGCGGATGAGGTGGGCGGCGGCGGCCACGGGCAGGCTCAGCCCGACCATCAGGTGCACGGTGCCGGCGCCCGGGGGGAACAGCCCGGAGAACGCCCACAGCGCCAGCGCGCCCCAGCCGACCACCACCAGCGCGGTGGCGGCGGCCCGCGGGTAGCGCATGGTCAGCGCGACGAACGCGAGCAGCACGAGCACGATGGGGAAGGTCTTGATGAGGTCCCACCCGAGTGCCGCGCCCACGCCCATCGCGGCCACCAGCGTGACCGCGTAGAGCACCCGGCGAACGGCAGGGGGGATCTGGAAATAACGCAGCCGAACCTTCTCGAACAGATCCCGCGTCGCGGCCCGCCCCGCGGCCTGGGCCCTGTCGGACTCACGCATCACGCCTCCCCGGTCCGCCCCCGGTTATACCGCACCGAAGCGACGGTTGGGCGGTCCTGACACGCTAGGTGGAGGTCACGAAAAGGGCTATCCGCCTCCCGAACGCTGGTGCCGTCCGGGGAACTCGCCGACGAGCACCTGCTTGGGGGTGACGCGCAGGACGTCCGCGTCGGCGCTGGCGATGCCGCGTACCTCGACCCAGAAGCGCCGTTGCAGCGGGTCGGTGGCGAACACCGCCACCCTGGGGTCGTCCTCGACGGCCTGCCACGCCTCGGTCTCGGCGATCAGGCGCAGCTCGCCGGCGGAGGTGACCGAGGCGACCGCGCCGGCGACCCTGGGCCCGAGCGCGTCGCCGTAGGACAGGACGACGCTGCGCGCGTAGGAGAAGGTCCGGCGTACCTCGGAGGTCAGCGCGACGGACGGCTCGGTCCCCATCGGCAGGTCGCACATGAGCAGGGACGAGCGCCACGGCCCTGGCCCGCCGCGCCACCACGAGCGCAGTCCCCGCACCGCGAACACGATCGCCACCGCGCCGAGCGCGCCCAGCCCGGCCCACCACCCCCACGCCGCGCCGAGCAGTCCGCCCGCCGCGCAGGCCACGGCGGCGGCCACCACCAGCCCGATCGCCACCGCCAGCCACCTGTCACCCGGCCACTGGTCACCCGGCCGCCGGTCACTCCCCCGCCTGTCACCCGCCCGCTCGCTGTCGCGCCGCCGGGCGCGTAGGTAGCCGCGCACCACCGGGTACGGCACGGCCACCGCGGCCACCGCCGCCCGCGGCTCCACCGCCAGCGCCCCGCCCGCCGCCGCCAGCAGCACCGACCACGTCCTGCCCAGCACGATCCAGAGCAGCACGCCGGTGTTCCGCCTGGCCGCGCGCTCACTCTCGCGGGCCGGCAGCGTCTCGGCCAGGGCCCGCAGCGGACGTCCCCGCCACCACCCGGCCAGCGCGCGCACCGCCGCCGGCGCCGGCCAGCCCAGCACGACGATGCCCGCCAGCCCGGCCCACACCGGGTCGAGCGTGGACGGCAGGCCCGGCGCCGTCCCGAGCAGCAGCCAGGCGGCGTACGCGGCCACCGACAGCGCCGCCGACACCACCGACCCGCCGAGCCAGGGATCACGGCCGAGCATCGCCCCCACGTACGCCCACGTCCCGACCCGCCGCGCCTGCCGCACCGTGAGCGGGGCCAGCAGCACCAGCACGGCGAGGCCGCTCAGACGCGCCTGGGCGGCCTGGTCGAGCAGCAGCGCGCTCGCGCCGATCGCGACCGTGGCCACGGCGAGCAGGAGGCGGACCTGGCGGGACCAGACCTCCAGCGCGCGCCTGGCGCGTCCCGTCTCGCGCGGGTCGACGGGCCAGGCCGGGTCGTGGTGGGGGCGGGGCGGGTCCCAGCGCAGCAGGGCCAGGCCCAGGTTGACGCGGGCCTGCGGGTCGCCGGGGTCGACGGCGAGCGCGGCCCGGTAGGAGCGCTCGGCGCGTACGTGCTCGCCGCGCTGCAACGCGAGATCTCCCAGCAGGACCTGCGGCCCCGGCAGTTCGGGCGCGAACCGGCCGGCCAGCGTGGCGTGCTCGACCGCCTCACCCCAGCGTCCCGGTACGCGGCGCAGCACCGCCGCCAGGCGCAACCGGGCGGGCCAGGAGCCGGGGGCCAGGTCCACGGCCCGCTCGGCGGCGGACACGGCGTCGGCGTCGCGGCCCAGCCGTTCGTGCGCGAGGCTGACGAGCCGCTGCGGCCATTCGGCGGACGGGTCCAGGTCGGCGGCGTTGCGGGCGGCGTCCAGGGCGGATTCGGGACGCCCGGCGTTGAGTTCGGACAGGGCCTCGTCACACCATTCGCGTGCGGACCGGTCGGAAGGGTTGCCTCGTGTGCCACGTGCGTCGGTCCCCACGAGTCCCATGATCGGCGGGTGGTCCAAACTTGGATAGATCCCGACATATGGCTGTATCTCTCTAGAGAGGTCGCGCCGGGCTCCCGGATCAGGCGATACCGCTATGACAAGCGCGTGGCATGGCCTAAGCTGCCACGCAAGCCGGAGCGCCGGAGCCGGGCGGCGGTGAGCCGGTGAGTCGCTGGTCCGCCGTCGCCGACCACCAGCACGTGCGGGCCCTGTCTGAACGGATCGTCGACGGGATCGGCCTGCAAGGAGGCCCATGACCGTCACACAGGCCGCACCCCCCGTCCGCATGGCCGACCGCGACCCCCAGCAGCGCCGCTGGGCCGTTCTCGTGCTGCTCTGCCTGAGCCTGTTGCTGATCACGGTCGACGCCACCGTCCTGCACATCGCGGTGCCCACGCTCACGGCCGCGCTCGAGCCCTCCGCCGTGCAACTGCTGTGGATCATCGACGTCTATTCGCTGGTGGTCGCGCCGCTGCTGATCATGTTCGGCACGCTCGGCGACAAGTACGGCCGCAAACGGCTGGTCCTGTGGGGCTTCGTGCTGTTCGGGCTGGCCTCGACGGCGGCCGCGTTCGCCCCGACCCCGCTGACCCTGATCCTGGCCAGGGCGCTGCTCGGCGTCGGCGGGGCCATGATCATGCCGGCCACCCTGTCGCTGATCCGGCAGGTGTTCACCGACCGGCGCGAGCGGGCCATCGCGCTGGGCGTCTGGAGCGCGGTCGCGGCGGCCGGCGCGGCGGTCGGGCCGCTCATCGGCGGCGTGCTCGTCGGCATCTGGTGGGGCGCGGTCTTCCTCATCAACGTGCCGATCCTGCTGGTGCTGCTGCCCGCGGCCGTACGCCTGCTGCCGGAGTCGCGCGAACGCCGTGACCGGCCGTGGGACGGCGCCAGCGCCCTGTTGTCGGTGTTCGGCATCCTGGCGCTGGCGTTCGGGCTGAAGGAGGCGGGGTCGGGCAGCCTGATGCCGTTGTGGGCGTCGGCGGCGGTGTTCCTGGCCGGGCTGGGGCTGCTGGTGGCGTTCGTCCGGCGGCAGACGCGGCTGCGCGAGCCGTTCCTGGAGGTCGGGCTGTTTCGGCGGCGCGAGTTCACCACCGGGGTCGTGGGTGTGCTGCTCGGCGTGTTCGCGCTGGTGGGGCTGCAGCTCATGCTCGCCCAGTACCTGCAACTCGTGCTCGGCGACACCCCCGTACGCGCGGCGCTGCGGATGCTGCCCCTGGTCGTCGCGGCCGTCTCCGGCGGGCTCGCGGCGGCCCACATCCTGCCCAGGCTCGGCCTGCGGGCCACGATGAGCGGCGGCCTCGCCCTCGTCGCGCTGGCTCTCACCCCCACCTTGACCTGGGGTGTCGAGGGGCACCCCGTGATGCTGGCGGTCTGTTTCGTGGGCATCGGGTTCGGGGTGCAGGTGGCGCTGCTGGCCGCGTCCGACACGATCATGGCCGCCGCGCCCGAGTCCAAGGCGGGCGGGGCCGCCGCCATCGAGGAGACCGCGTACGAGCTGGGGGCCGGGCTCGGCGTGGCCGTGCTCGGCACGATCACCACGATCGTGTACGCCCCCGGGCTCCCCACCGTGCCAGGAGTGCCGTCCCGTGGCATGGACGAGGCCAGGCAGTCGCTGGCCGCGGCGGCGCACGTCGCCGACCAGGTCGGCGGCCACGCGGGTGGGGCACTGCTCGACGCCGCCCGGTGGGCCTTCGTCAATGCCCTGCACACGACCGTGGTCGTGAGCGTCGTCCTGCTCAGCGTGACCGCCGTGGCGGTGGCCGCGCTGCTCAGCCGTGATTGAGGTGTGCCATGTCCCGTTCAGGGCAGACAACTACCGTGAAACAGGCCCTTCGTGATCTTGCCGCTTTAGTCGCCCGCCTCGGCGTGGGCGGCATCTTCTTCGCCAACGGCTGGGCCAAGCTGGAAGACGGTCTGAAAGTCACCGGCGCGAGGTTCCTGGAGCGGGGTGCCCCCGCGCCCGGCGCCTGGGCCACGGTCACCATGCTCGCCGAGCTGATCGGCGGCGCCCTGCTGATCGCCGGTCTCGCCGTCTCGATGACCGGGCTGATCCTCTTCGCCGAGGCGCTGGCCGTCTTCGTGGTGGCCCCGCCGCTCAACCCCATCAGCCTGAACGAGCTGATCCTCCTCGGAGCCGCCTCCTTCCTGCTCGCCGTGGTCGGCGCGGGACGGGTATCGGTGGACCACATGGTCGTGATCCGGCGGAGGGAGTCGGCGGCGGCCGACGAGTTCGCGGCCGACACGGAGGCGGATCGCGTCATCGCCTCCCTCAGAGAACCTCCAGGGACGCCCGCGTCCCTGCCGTCGCCCGCCGCGTCCCCGCCGGGCGACCCGGTGCCGGGCGACCCGGCACAGGACGACTCGGGGCCGGACGCGCCCCCGCCCGGCGAGCCGGTCTCTCCCACGGAGGACACGGCCCCGCACCCGCGGGCCCGCGCGTCGGCCGGGGAGCCCAAGCGCACCGAGGACCCCGCGCCCGCGCCTGGCGACACCCTGGTGGCGGGCCGCAAGAAACCCGCACCCCGCAGCCGCCGCTCCTCCTCCGGCGGCTGACCCACCCCGCCTCCGGCCGACCCACCGCGTCTCAGGCTGACCCACCGTGCCGCCGGTCGATCCGTCCCGCTCCTGGCCGGTGCGCCCCGCCCCCGGTCCCGCCCGGCGGCGCGGGGTGGAGATCGGGTCCGGCCGGTGAATATCCTGACGCCAGGCGAGCGGGGGAACGTGATGGAGGAGCGGCCGGGCAGGGCGCGCGCGACGGTGCGTGACGTCGCGGCGGAGACCGGCCTGTCCATCGCCACGGTCTCGCGCGTGCTCAACGGCCAGTCCAACGTCGCCCCGCACACCCGCGAGCTGGTGCTGCGCGCCGTGGGCCGGCTGGGCGACCAGGCGCCGAGACCGCGCGCCCTGCCGGACGCCAGGCCCGACGCCAGGCCCGACGCCCGGTCCGAAGCGGGGCCCGAGGCTGGGCTCGTTCCCGGGCCGGACGCCGCGACGGGCCTCGCGACGGGCGCCGTCTACGTGCGCTGCCCGTACGTGCTGACCGACTATTTCGGGCTCATCGTCTCCTCGGTGGGCGAGACCATCGAGCTGCACGGCCGGCAGATGGTCCTCGGCGCGGGGGAGGCGGCGCAGGGGAGCGCGGTGCTGCCCGGCCTGCCCGACCGTCCCGGCGTCGCGGGCGCGATCCTGATCCTGCCGCCCGAGCCGGGGGAGCAGCTCGTACGCCTGCGCGACCGCGGCTTCCCCTTCGTGGTCATCGACCCGCGTACCCCGCCGCCCAAGGACATCGTGGCCGTCTCTGCCGCGCACTTCGCGGGCGGGCGTACGCTCATGGCGCACGTGGTGGAGCTGGGCCACCGCCGGGTCGGCATCATCGGCGGCCCGCTCAAGTGGCTGCCCAGCGAGGCCAGGCTGGCCGGCTACACCGCCTCGCTGGCCGACGCCGGGGTGCTGCCGGCGCCCGAGCTGCTGCGCAGCGTGCCGGAGCCGAACATCGAGCACGGCTACCGGGCGGCCGGCGAGCTGCTCGACCTGCCGGAGCGGCCGACGGCGCTGGTGGCGTTCAACGACAAGATGGCGGTGGGCGCGCTGCGGGCGGCGGCCGAGCGCGGGCTGAGCGTGCCGGGCGACCTGTCGGTGGCCGGTTTCGACGACATCGACATCAGCAGGGCGACCTCGCCCGCGCTGACCACCGTGCGGCAGCCGCTGCAGGAGATGGGCCGGATGGCGGTCACGCTGCTGATGCGGCTGATCAGCAGGCACACCCTTGAGGCGCTGCACGTCTCGCTGGGCACCGAGCTGGTCGTCCGGGGCTCGACGGGCCCGGCTCCGCGCTGATTGTTTCATTTGTTACATGGCTTGACTGCCCGCTTGACTCATGCTCTTCTGCTCAATGCAAGCAGTGTTACGCATTTGTTTCATTTGTTTCAAGGGCATCACCCCCCAAGCCCTGAAAGGACAACGCCGTGTCCAGGATCCTGCTCGCGCTCACCTGCGCGGCCGCCTTATGTGTGGCCGCGCCCGCCCCGGCCCTCGCGGCCAACGAGCCCGTGAACGTCTGGCTCACGACCACCTCCGACTCCGGCGGACGCAACGTCACCCGGGGGCTCCAGCAGCAGACGCAGATCGCGTTCGGCCCCGCGGGCGGCACCGCCAACCACACGATCACCGTCAACGAGGGCACCACGTACCAGCAGTTCGAGGGTGGCGGGGCGTCGATCACCGACACCACCGCCTACCTGCTGCGCGGCGGTCCCGTCAGCGCGGCCACGCGCGACGCGGTGATGCGCGGGCTGTTCTCGCCGACCGACGGCATCGGCCTGTCCTTCGTCCGCAACCCGATCGGCGCCTCCGACCTGTCGCGGCCCGGCATGGTCTCCCTCGACGACACCTGCTGCGACCTCAACGACTTCGGCGCCAACGGCTACGACACCAACGTGCGCCTGCTGACCGCCCAGGCCAAGCAGCTCAACCCGGCGCTGCGGGTCAAGGGCGTGCCGTGGAGCGCTCCCGGCTGGATGAAGGACAACGGCCGGATGGACCAGATGGGCTGGCTGAAGTGGGAGCACTACGGCACCTACGCCCAGTACCTGGTCAAGTACGTCCAGAGCTACCAGGCGGCCGGCGTCCGCGTCGACTACGTCTCCGTCCAGAACGAGCCCAACTGCTGCCAGGCGTCCAACCCGACCGCCATGAACTACCCCGGCATGTCCTGGAACGCCTCCGGCCTCATCGAACTGACCAAGAACTTCGTCTACCCGGCCTTCCGCGCGGCGGGCATCACCACGAAGGTGCTCGTCCACGACTGGAACTACGGCGACTACGGCCAGATCGGCAGCGCCATCCTGGCCGACTCGGCGCTGCGCAACGACCCGCTGTTCGGCGGCATCGCCTGGCACGGCTACTGGGGTGACCCGGCGGTGGGCACGCAGGTGCACAACCAGTACCCCTCGGTACGGCAGTTCAGCACCGAGCACTCGGGCGGCACCTGGATCGCCAACCAGCACAACGAGGACATGGCCGACATCGTGAACTACGCCCGCAACTGGAGCGGCAGCCTGGTCAAGTGGAGCCTGGGCCTCAACCAGAACATGGGCCCGCACAACGGCGGCTGCGGCACCTGCACCGGCCTGATCACGGTCCAGGAGGGCGGCCCGCGCGCCGGCCAGGTCGACTACACGGTCGAGTACTACACGACCGGCCACCTGACCAAGTTCGTCAAGCCGGGGGCGTACCGGATCGACTCCACCGCCAACTCCACGGTCCAGAACGTGGCCTACCGCAACCCCGACGGCTCCAAGGCGCTCATCGCCCACAACGGCGGCACCTCGGCGCAGTCGGTCAGGGTCAACTGGGGCGCACAGTCCTTCGTGTACACGCTGCCCGCCCGCACCACGGCCACGTTCACCTGGTCGGGCACGCCGGGCTCCGGCGTGGGCGGCCAGATCACCGGCCTGGGCGGCAAGTGCGTCGACGTGGCCGGCGGCAGCAGCGCCGACGGCGCCGCCGTACAGCTCTACGCCTGCAACGGCACCGCCGCCCAGCAGTGGACCAGGCCGGGCGACGGCACGCTGCGGGCCCTCGGCAAGTGCCTCGACGTCGTCGGCCAGGGCACCGCCGACGGCAGCATGCTGCAACTGTGGTCCTGCACCGGCGGCGCGAACCAGCAATGGACCCACACCGCGGGCCGCGACCTGGTGAACCCCGTCACGAACAAGTGCGCCGACGCCACGGGAAACTCCAGCGCCGACGGCACCCGGCTGCAGATCTGGGCCTGCACGGGCGCCGCCAACCAGAAGTGGACGCTCAACTGACCCGCTGACAGACGTTCGGCCCGGCTCACATCTCCGCGGTGAGCCGGGCGACCGTCCGCATCTTGTTCATCGCGTCCAGCGCCGCCACCTTGTACGACTCCGCCAGCGTCGGATAGTTGAACACGGCGTTGACCAGGTAGTCGACGGTCCCGCCGCACCCCATGACGGTCTGCCCGATGTGCACCAGCTCCGTCGCCCCCGTGCCGAACACGTGCACGCCGAGCAGCCGCCGGTCCTCGGAGGACACCAGCAGCTTGAGCATCCCGTACGAGTCGCCGATGATCTGCCCCCTGGCCAGCTCCCGGTAGCGCGAGACGCCCACCTCGAACGGCACCTTGTCGCGGGTCAGCTCGTCCTCGGACCGGCCGACGAAGCTGATCTCCGGAATGGTGTAGATGCCGATGGGCGGCAGCTCGGTCAGGTCGCCCGCGGGCTCGCCGCACGCGTGCTGGGCGGCCAGGCGGCCCTGCTCCATCGACGTGGCCGCGAGCGCGGGGAAGCCGATCACGTCGCCGACGGCGTAGATGTGCGGCACCTCGGTGGCGAAGTTCTCGTCCACCGAGATCCGTCCCCGGTCGTCGGCGGCCAGGCCCGCGGCGTCCAGGCACAGCTCGGCGGTCTTGCCCTGGCGGCCGGCCGAGTACATCACGCAGTCGGCGGGGATCTTCTTGCCGCTCTCCAGCAGGGTGAGCGCACCGCGCGGGCGGCGCTCGACGGCCGCCACGCTCTCGCCGAACCTGAAGGTCACCGCCAGGTCGCGCAGGTGGTACTTCAGCGCCTCCACGATCTCCAGGTCGCAGAACTCCAGCATGCGCTCGCGCCGCTCCACCACCGTGACCTTGGTGCCGAGGGCGGCGAACATGGAGGCGTACTCGATGCCGATCACCCCCGCGCCCACCACGACCAGCGTCTCGGGGACCCGGTCGAGGTGCAGGATGGCGTCGGAGTCGATCACCGTCCTGTCGTCGAACTCGACGGTGGCCGGACGGGCGGGCGAGGTGCCCGTGGCGATCACGATCTTCTCGGCCGTGATCTTCCGCTCCTCGTCGCCCGTGACGCCGATCGTGTGCGCGTCCAGGAAGCGGCCGGTGCCGTGCAGCACCGTCACGTGGTTGCGGGCGAGTTGGCTGCGGATCACCTGGATCTCCCTGCCGATCACGTGCTGGGTGCGCATCCCCAGGTCGGCGACCGTGATCTCCTCCTTCACGCGGTAGCTGGCGCCGTACAGGTCGCGTTGGTTGAGACCCGTGAGATAGAGGACGGCCTCGCGCAGCGTCTTCGACGGGATCGTGCCCGTGTTGATGCATACGCCGCCGATCATGTGTTTCTTCTCGACCACCGCCACCCGCTTGCCGAGTTTCGCGGCCGCGATCGCCGCCTTCTGCCCACCCGGTCCGGAACCCAGGACCACAACGTCAAAGTCCGCCACGTGGTCCAGTTTGCGGGCGGCACGTTATCGGGAAAAGACCTGTCTGCGAGACTCCGTAGTATGTCGCGCAGATTCACCCAGGTCGATGTCTTCGCCCCCGCCCCCTACCAGGGCAACGCGCTCGCGGTCGTGCTCGACGGTGACGGGCTCACCGCGGCCGAGATGCAGCGCTTCGCCAGGTGGACGAACCTGGCCGAGACCACCTTTCTGCTGCCGCCCACCACGCCGGACGCCGACTACCGCGTCCGCATCTTCACCACCGAGTCCGAGCTGCCCTTCGCCGGGCACCCCACCCTGGGCTCCTGCCACGCCTGGCTGGAGGGCGGAGGCGAGCCGCGCGCGACCGGCGAGGTCGTGCAGGAGTGCGAGGCCGGGCTCGTCCGCCTGCGCGTCTCGGACGACGGCCTGGCGTTCCAGGCGCCGCCCCTGATCCGCTCGGGGCCCGTGGACGAGGACCTCCTGGTACGCATCGCCGGGTCGCTCGGCATCGGACGCGCCGACGTCGTCGCCGCCGAATGGGCCGACAACGGCCCGGGCTGGGTCGGGGTGCTGCTGGCGGACGCCGCGGCGGTGCTGGCGCTGCGCCCGGGGGCGGTGCCGGTGGACGTCGGCGTGGTGGGCCCGTACCCGGCGGGGGAGCCGGTCGCCTTCGAGGTACGGGCGTTCATCCCGCACCAGGGCGCCGCCGTGGAGGACCCCGTGACCGGCAGCCTCAACGCCTCTCTGGCCCAGTGGCTGCTGCGCACCGGCCGGGCCACGGCCCCTTACGTGGCCTCCCAGGGCACCGCGATCGGCCGCGCGGGGCGGATCCACGTGTCCGCCGGAGCGGAAGGGGACGTCTGGGTCGGCGGCGCCGTCCTCACCTGCGTCACGGGCCGGGTCGCGTTGTGAAGCGCACCTCGTCGCCCGGCCTGAGCTGGGCGGCGACCGGCAGGTCGGCCTCGCGCACCACGGCGATCACCGGATAGCCCCCGGTCGGGGGATGGTCGGCGAGGAACACGATGGGCTGCCCGCTCGGCGGCACCTGCACGGCCCCGGTGACCATGCCCTCGCTGGGCAGCTCGCCGTCCTTGGCGCGGGCCAGCTCGGGGCCGCGCAGCCGTACGCCGACGCGGTTGCTGTCCTGCGTCACCGTGTACGGCCGCGCGCACAGCTCGCCCACCGCCCCCGTGACGAACCAGTCGTCCCGAGGCCCCGGCAGCACCCGCAGCACGGCCGGCCGCGGCCCCGCCTGGGGCGCCAGATCGGCGGAGATCACCCCCTCCGGCCGGCCGACCGGCAGCAGCGTGCCCGGCCGCAGCGGCTCCGGCCCCAGCCCCGACAGGGAGTCGGTGGACCGGCTGCCCAGCACCGGCTCCACCGCGATCCCGCCGCGCACGGCCACGTACGTGCGCAGCCCCCACACCGGCGGCCCCAGCCGCAGCTCAACGCCCGAGGGAACCCAGAACGGCACCCCCATGTCCGCCCCCGACGCCAGGGGCGCGCCCGTCAGCGCCACCCACGCCCCGGCCAGGAAACGCAGCCGCGCCAGCCCGAACGTCAGCTCGATCCCCGCCAGCCCTTCGGCGTTGCCGACCAGCCGGTTGGCCAGCCGCAGGCTCGGCGCGTCTGCCGCGCCCGACCGGGGCACCCCCAGATGGGCCAGACCGGGCCGGCCCAGATCCTGGACGGACGCGTACGGCCCCGCCGCCACGACCTCGATCATGCCGCCTCGAACCGTACGCGCATGCCCGGCCTGAACAGCGAGGGCGGGTCGGCCGTCACGTCCCACACCCGCGTCGTCGTCCGCCCGATGAGCCGCCACCCGCCCGGCGACGCGGCCGGGTACACCGCCGAGTAGGGCCCCGCCACCGCCACCGACCCGGCGGGCACCGACGTGCGCGGCGTGTCCAGCCTCGGCGTCTCCAGCACCGGGTCGAGGCCGGTGAGATAGGCGAAGCCCGGGGCGAACCCCAGCCACCCCACCACCAGCTCCCGCCCTGTGTGCCGGGCGACCACCTCGTCGGCGGAGATCCCCGCCAGCGCCGCCACGGAGTCGAGGTCGGCCCCGTCGTAGACCACGGGGATCGTCACGACCTGCCGTTCACCGGGCGCGCCCGTGGCCGCCCGGCCGCGTTCCTCCCGCGCCAGCTCCTCCAGCCGGGCCCGCAGCCGGCCCTGATCCGCGCCCGGGGCCACCACCAGCACCGTCTCAGGACCCGGCACGATCTCCACGACCCCGTCGGGCCGCCGCGCCCGCAGCGCCGCGTCCAGCCGGTGCGACAGCTCCAGCGAGCCCGTCTCCACCAGCAGCCCGTGCTCCCCGGCCGTCCGGATCACGCGAACGCCTGCAGGACCACTCCGGCCGCCAGCAGCGTGTCACGCACTCCCTGCGCCAGCCTGACGGCGTCAGGCGTGTCTCCGTGAACGCAGATGGAACGCGCAGAAATCGGGACGGAAGTCCCGTCAACGGCCGTCACAGAGCCGTCCACGGCCATCTGCAGGGCACGCGCGGACACCGCGGCTTCGTCGTGGATGACCGCGCCCGGCTCGCGGCGCGACACCAGCATGCCCTGGGCGGTGTACGCGCGGTCGGCGAACGCCTCGCTCACCGTCGGCACGCCCTCGGCCGCCGCCACCTTGTGCACGACCGAGCCGGGCAGCGTCAGCACCGGCAGCGAAGGGTCGTAGTCGGCCACCGCGTCGATCACGGCCGCCGCCTGCACGTCGTCGCGGCAGATCCGGTTGTAGAGCGCGCCGTGCGGCTTGACGTAGGAGACCCGGCCGCCCATCGCCCTGGCGATGCCGTCGACGGCCGCGAGCTGGTAGAGCACCTCGGCGCACAGCTCCTCGGGCTCGACGTCCATCTCCCTGCGTCCGAAGTGGGCCAGGTCGCGATAGGACACCTGCGCCCCGATCGCCACGCCGCGGTCGACGGCCGCCGCGCACGTGCGCCTGATCGTCACCGGGTCGCCGGCGTGGAACCCGCAGGCCACGTTGGCGCTCGTGACGATGTCGAGCAGCGCGAGGTCGTCGCCCAGCCGCCAGATGCCGAAACCCTCGCCCAGGTCCGCGTTGAGGTCGATCACCATGGCACCATCATGGCGGCATCGCCCCTCCGGCGCGACGGACACCGTGGGAGTGACCGGGCCGATCTCGCCGCCGTCGCCGGACAAAGTGGAACGAGCCAGGGCATGTGCTCCACGCGCGATGTGCGGCCGGGGGAGTGGAGCGCCGCCGAAGCCGCCGGAGGGGCGGGCCCGCGGCTCAGAACTCGTCGGGTATGTCGGCGATGTCGTCGAGGGCCGCGGCCAGCTCGTCGGGGTCGCCGCCGATGCGCTCCACGATCTCGATGAGCACGTGCAGCACGTCGTGGCGGTCGTGGCCGAGGTCGAGCAGCCGCTGCGCCGCCTCCCAGAGCTGGGGCGGGTCGCCGTCCCACAGCCGGGTGGCGATCTCCTCGTGCCAGGCCAGGTGCTCCTGGTCGGTCGTGCCGCCGTGGTCGATCTCGAGTAACGTACGCCGGTCGGCCTGGTCGGCGGGGTCGAGCCGGTCGAGCTCGATCCCGTTGTGCGTGCCCTGCAGATAGGGGAACGCGAAGGCCCGCCTGGCCAGCGCCGACAGGTCGCCGTCCGGCAGCAGCCGCTCCAGCAGCGGCCGGTCGAGCCCGAACGACGTCGGGTCGCGGTACGCCTCGGGGAACTTCCCGATCGCCCCCCACACCGCGTCGAGCGTGGCCTTGAGCCCCTGCTCGGGCAGGCCGGTGCGGTGCGCGGCGAAGCGTACCCAGGCCGACAGCGCGTGCGGCATCGCCTCCTGCTCGGCCACGCTCAGCATCACCTTGCGCGGCAGCCAGTCGAGCAGGAACGTCTCGCACTTGGTCGGGCTCACCCGCAGCGGCCGGTTGAAGTCCTGCTCGCACCCGTAGTCGATGATGTGGTCGGCGCAGCGCGAGGCCGCCGACGGGTCGGACAGGTGCTCGGCCGCGTCGGAGGCCAGAAACTCCGCCGCCAGCATGGCCCGCCGCTCCCTGCTGTACGGGGCCTCGCTGTGCAGCGGCGCCGGCCGCTTGCGCCCCGGAGGCAGCGCCTTGAGCCGGGCGCGGGCGAAGGCGTGGTAGGCGCTGTAGCTGTCGCTGACCGGCGGCGGCGGCGTCTTCTGCTCCCTGGTGGCCTTCATGGCCGACTCCAGCAGCGCCCTGGCCTGCTCGGGCGCGATCTCCTCGAACAGCAGCAGCGGATTGCCCGCCGCCTCGGCCCTGGCCTGCTCGAGCAGCTTGTCGACCTGGGAGGACACCCAGGCGTCGCGCGCCATGCCGTTCATGTTGTGGTCGACCACCAGCACCAGCGCGTGGCGGTCGACCGGCTGCTCGCTCTCGATCGAGCGGTAGGCGAAGACGCAGATCACCGTGTCCTGGTCGCCGTAGGCGTCGCGGGAGACGTAGCAGCCGGCCGGCTTGACCGCGCCCACCCGGTCGGCCCAGCCCGGCCTGGCCACCCCCGACTCCATCATCGCCAGCGCCGCGCCCTCGGCCTTGGCGCCCTGGCGGGCGGTGCCCAGATAGGCCAGGCAGATCAGCAGCGTCAGCGAGGCCGGCGTGCCCGCCTTGGCGCCGTAGTCGACCAGCCCCTCCCCGAGCACCTGCTCGACGTCGCCTCCCCTGACCCGCCTGCCCCACCAGGCCCCGATCATGTCGGAGACCATCAACTCGGCGTCGAGAGGCGTGCGCACGGCCAGCAGCTCACGAGCCGCCTGCACCATCTCCTTGAACACGTCGTCCGGAGGGGTGCTCTCCCGGGGATCTCGTCGGTGTCGGCGCACGCCCTCACTCTCTCGTATTCCAGGCGCAAACGGTGCGTAGAACTCGGCCTGGTGACCTCGATGTTATCGGGAACGGCGATTTCGGCGGGCACGCCGATCCGGACGATTCTTACTCTGCCCGCGTTCGCCCCTTCGACGCGTCAGCGAATGCCGCGGGGCGGCGGCGCGGAGTTCACGATCGCGAGCAGGTGCTCACGAGCGATGCGTTCCACGATTTCGGGCGTCGCCGAGATGCCCAGGTGCTGCGCGCACGCGCACACGTCGGCGACGCAGCGGTCGATCGTGTCCACGGGCACGGTCAGGAACTCTTCGGCGAGCCTGAGACTGACCGGCTCCCGCAGGAACCGTATGGCCAGAGCGAGCATAGAAGTGAGATTCCTCTGGAGCCCCGGGGCAAACCCCCAGGAATGTCTGCAGGGCGACTTGCGCTCTCATTTCACCTTTTCTCGGGCAGGTGTCAAGGCCCAGCGACGGCTGTGTTCACTTCACCCGGCGTGCTTTCGTGCGAAGCTGTCTCCATGCGCATCCAGCTCGCCCAGCGGAGCGAGGCAGACGAGCTCCTCGGCCGCAGCCCGCTCGCCCTGCTCGTCGGAATGCTGCTCGACCAGCAGATCCCCATGGAGTGGGCGTTCACGGGGCCGTACACGATCTCGCAGCGGCTCGGCCGCGACCTCACCGCGGGCGAGATCGCCGCCTACGACCCGGAGGCGTTCGTCGCGCTGCTGGCGGACAAGCCGGCCGTGCACCGCTACCCGAAGTCGATGGCGGCGCGGGTCCAGCAGCTCGCGCTCTACCTGGTCGAGCACTACGACGGGCGGCCGGAGCGGATATGGGCCGACGCCGCCGACGGCCAAGAGTTGCTGAAACGACTCATGGCCCTTCCGGGATACGGCAAGCAGAAGGCCCAGATCTTTTTGGCATTGCTGGGCAAGCAACTGGGGGTCCAGCCGCCAGGCTGGCGTGAGGCGGCCGGGCTCTATGGTGAGGACGGCTCGCATCGATCGGTGGCCGACGTGATCGACGCCGACAGTCTGGCGCGCGTGCGGACGGCCAAGCAGGAGGCCAAACGCGCGGCCAAGGCCCAGTAGTCGTGGCGGGCATTCGTCCCGGCAATCTGGCGCTGTAACCTGATCTTGCTGCGCAACGTGGAGCGACTTTGACAGGATGCGTAGACCCTAGAGGCGACAGGGCCGCGGCGGGGGCTTCCGTCCGTACCTGCCCATCGTCGATGATGTACTGCAGGATCCGGTCGCCCGGAGCTGCGCTACGCCGATACACAGTTATGGAGATGTGCCGCGTGGGAGACCCTGGCACGCGACGGAGGTGCGGACCATGAGCGCCGAGACCTCCGTTCCCCGTCCCCGGGAGTCGGATGTGGACATCTCAGACTCCGCCCTCTTCAGGGGCATGTTGTCGGAGGCGGAGTTCGCCTTCGCGTTCTTCGACGCCGACAGCCGCATCCAGCGGGTCAACGACGTGTTCAGCGACGTCGTCAACGTGGCCGTCGAGCGCATGACCGGCCGACAGCCCGTCGAGGTGCTCGCCGCCGACCTCAGCCAGATCATCACGCACGCCGTACAGGCCGTGATCGAGACCGACGCGCCGGTCACCGAGGGCCGCGTGCGGGTGCGGTCCGCCGAGGGCGACACCCGGCACTGGTCGCTGTCGTTCTCGCCGGTCCACGACGACGCCGGCGAACTGCGCGCCATCGCCCTGGTCGGCCTCGACGTGACCGAGAGCCGCCAGACCGAGGAGGCCCTGCGCCGCAGCGAGGAGCGCTACCGCTCGCTGGTCGAGGCGCAGTCGCAGCTCGTCTGGATCACCTCGCCCACCGGCGCGGTCGTCGAGGACGCGCCGCAGTGGCGCGCGATCACCGGCCAGGGCCTCGAGGAATACCTCGCCAGCGGCTGGCTGGAGGTCGTCCATCCGGAAGAGCGCCAGCAGACCGAGGAGGCGTGGCGCGAGGCGCTGCGCGGCCGGACCATGTTCGAGTGGAACTACCGCGTGCGCACCAGGGCCAGCGGCTACCGCCACTTCGAGGTGCGGGCCGTGCCGATCATCCGCCACGGCAGGGTGGTCGAGTGGGTGGGCGCCAACACCGACGTGACGCCGCAGCGCGAGGCCGAGGAGATGCGCGGCAGGCTGACCGACCAGCTCGGCGCCGCCGCCCTGCGCACCGCCCGGCTGCAGGGCGCCACCGCGCAGTTGGCCGAGGCGCTCACGGTCGAGCAGGTGGTGCAGGTCATCATCGACGTGGGCCGCACCGCCCTGGCCGCCGACCGCTCGGCGGTCGCGCTGCTCGACACCGACCGCGCCGCGCTCAAGCTGATCAACGGCGAGGGCATCCTCGAGGCGTCCGGGGCCACCGGCGACGAGATCCCGCTGTCCCACTCCAACGTGATGACCATGGCGGTCAACAGCCGCAGGCCGGTCTTCGCCGAGTCGCCCGACTCGCTGAAGGCCCAGCTCCTCGAGGTGGGCGGCGACGAGGAGGTCCTGGCCGGGTTCCTGGCCCACGGCGACGAGAAAGCCTGGGTGGGGCTGCCGCTCCTGGCTGCGGGCCGCGCCCTGGGAGCGCTCCGATTCTCCTTCACCCGCCCGCAGAAGATCTCGCAGGAGGACGGCGTCTTCCTGGAGGCGCTGGCCGGGCAGTGCGCGCTGGCGGTGGAGCGGGCCACGCTGTTCGAGCGTGAGCACCGCACCGCCGAGACGTTGCAGCGCAGCCTGCTGCCCGACCGCCTGCCCGTGGTCAAGGGCCTGGAGCTGGCCCAGCGGTTCCGCTCGGGCAGCCGCCACGTCCAGGTCGGCGGCGACTGGTACGACGCGTTCGTGCTGCAGGACGGGCGTGTCGCGGCGGTGGTCGGCGACGTCATGGGCAAGGGCGTGAAGGCGGCTGCGGGGATGGGCCGCATCCGCAACGCCATGCGGGCCCTGGCGCTGACCAACCCGCCGCCCGCGGCCGTGCTCACCGGCCTCGACCGGGTCTTCGAGGCCACCGAGGAAGAAGAGCAGGTCACGACCCTGGCGTACATGGTCGTCGAGCCCGTCACCGGTGAGGGCACGCTGGCCCTGGCCGGTCACCCGCCGCCTGTTCTGGTCTCTCCGCAGGGCACGGCGATCCTGTGCGACGCAGAGCCCGGCACTCCGCTAGGCTGGCCGACCAGCCGCAGGCAGTTCCGGTTCGTGGTGCCGCCCGGCCATACCGCCGTGCTCTACTCCGACGGCCTCGTCGAGAACAGGAAGCGCGGGCTGGATGCCGGTTTGGCAGAGCTTTGCAGTGTTGTGACCGAAGCCCCGCCTGAGGTGGTGAGAAGTCCGCACATGCTGCTGGACTTCCTGGTTGACCGGATGTTGTTCGGATATGAACAGGATGATGACGTTACCGCGCTCGCAATTCACGTCCCACCAGCTACGAAGAGTGACTGAATGAAACAGTCATAACGGTTGCTTTCGGGTATCAGTGCCCCGCTTACGTACGCACTACTGTGTTGGTCGGCCTAGGGTGGAGGTCAACCGCCGGGAGGTGGCCGTGTGAAGCGCGGGGTCGTGTCACAATGCTGTGCAGGTCCGTCGCGGTCCGCACGGCCTCAACGATCTCCGAGAGAGGCAACAGCCCCCCAGCGGGCATCTGGGTCCATTGTCGCCACGCGTTCGTTCGAGAGGTGTTCGTGTCGCCTGCAAGTTCGACTCGCTCGAAGCCACAAGAGCTGAACGAGCCCGTCATTCAGCGACTGCTCGAGCGTGGGCGCTCGCAGGGTTTCCTCGAGTCTGAGGATGTCCGCCAGGCCTTCGAGGAGGCGGACATCCCCATGTCGCACGCCGCCGCGTTCTTGCGGAACCTCAGCAAAGAGGGCGTGACCGTGGTGGTGACCGCCGCGGATTCGGCTGCGCCGAAGAAGGCTCGTCCAGCAAAGCGCCGCACCGCCGCCCCCGTCAAGACCAAGACGGCGGCGGCCGCCAAAGAGCAGCAGCCCGAGACCGTGACCGCGGTCGTCGGCACCGCTGAAGCCGAGCCGGCCGCCAAGAAGGCGGCCCCTGCCAAGAAGGCCGCTCCGGCGGCGAAGAAGGCCGCGGCCACCGCCGCCGCCAAGAAGGCCGAGCCGAAGAGCGCTGGGCCTGCCGAGACCAAGCCGAAGGCGTCCGAGTCCTCGCGGGCCGACGCCGACGACGACGATGACATCGAGCTCGACGGCGACGTGGAGCTGGAGGACCTCGAAGACATCGACGTCGAGGACGACGACATCGTCGCCGAGGGCGAGTCCGACTCCGAAGGCGAGTCCGAGTCCGAGGAAGAGACCGAGGAGGAGCCCAAGGCCGCCGAGGTCACGGCGGAGAAGAGCGAGGACGAGGTCCTCATCCTCTCCGACGACGACGATGACGCCCCGGTCGCGCAGGTCGCCGCCGCCGGCGCCACCGCCGACCCGGTCAAGGACTACCTCAAGCAGATCGGCAAGGTCCCCCTGCTCAACGCCGAGCAGGAGGTCGAGCTGGCCAAGCGCATCGAGGCCGGCCTGTTCGCCGAGGAGCAACTCGGCGGCGGCGAGACCGACGGGCTGCCGGTCGACGTCAAGGCCGAGCTGGAGTGGATCGCCGAAGACGGCCGCCGCGCCAAGAACCACCTGCTGGAGGCCAACCTCCGGCTCGTGGTCTCGCTGGCCAAGCGCTACACCGGGCGCGGCATGCTGTTCCTCGACCTGATCCAGGAAGGCAACCTGGGCCTGATCAGGGCCGTCGAGAAGTTCGACTACACCAAGGGTTACAAGTTCTCCACCTACGCCACGTGGTGGATCCGGCAGGCGATCACGCGGGCCATGGCCGACCAGGCGCGGACCATCCGCATCCCGGTCCACATGGTCGAAGTGATCAACAAGCTGGCCCGCGTCCAGCGGCAGATGCTGCAGGACCTGGGCCGCGAGCCCACGCCGGAAGAGCTGGCCCGCGAGCTGGACATGACGCCCGAGAAGGTCGTCGAGGTCCAGAAGTACGGCCGCGAGCCCATCTCGCTGCACACCCCGCTGGGCGAGGAGGGTGACAGCGAGTTCGGTGACCTGATCGAAGACTCCGAGGCCATCGTCCCGGCCGACGCCGTCAGCTTCACGCTGCTGCAGGAGCAGTTGCACTCCGTTCTCGACACGCTGTCGGAGCGCGAGGCGGGCGTCGTGTCGATGCGCTTCGGCCTGACCGACGGGCAGCCCAAGACGCTCGACGAGATCGGCAAGGTTTACGGGGTCACCCGTGAGCGCATCCGCCAGATCGAGTCGAAGACCATGTCCAAGCTGCGCCACCCGTCTCGGTCCCAGGTGCTGCGCGACTACCTCGACTGACGGCCGGTCGGCCATGGGCCGACCACACGCGCGTCGCCGCACGCCCCGCCGGGAGTTCCCGGACGGGGCGTGCGACTTTTCCGGGAACGCGCGGCTCTTCGCGAGCAGCCTTCCGCAGGCAGCTTCCGGCGCTTCCACAGGAGAACGCTCAGGAGATCCCTGCTCCTGCCGCGCGTGGCCGCTTGCAGGAGCGCGCGCCTTCCCGAGAAGGCGCGCGCGGGAGCCCTGCGGCTTCTGCGGGAAGGCTCCGCGGGAGTCCTGCGGCTCCTGTCTGCGGGAAGGCGTCTGCGGGAGTTCTGCGGCTTCTGCCTGCGGGAAGGTGCCCGCGGGGGTGGCGTGCTTCCCACCAGAAGACGTCCGCGAAGGTGGCCGTTCTCCCGTTTCCGTTTTCCGTGAGAGGACGGTCTCGCGGGAGGTCTCAGTTGACGTGGACGTCCAGGGTCCAGGGGCGTCCGGCGCGGGGCGGTGGGGCGAGGGTGACGGTGTAGCCCAGGTCGTCGAGAGTCTTGACCAGTTCGTCGGGCGTGGCGGGCGCGGTGTCGCGGAGCAGCAGCGCGCGGGCGATCTCGCCCCTGGTCGCCTTGGCCATGTGGCTGACGACCTTGCCGTCCCTGAACACGCGTACGGTCACCGACCGCTCACCCGGTTGCCAGGCGCCCGCGTAGGTGGCCGAGCGCAGATCCACCACCAGCCCCGGCAGCCCGTCGAGCTGCTTGGCGATCTGCGGCCGCCAGAACGCCGCCAGCCCGCCGAGCGGCGGCAGGCTGACACCCATGGAGAGCCGGTACGGCGGAATGTGGTCTGTGATTCTCACCACACCCCACAGGCCGGAGAAGACCAGCAGCGACTCCTCCGCCCGCCTCCTGGACTCCTCGTCCATCGAGCGCAGGCCGAGGTTGTCGTAGAGGACCCCGGTGTAGAGGGCCGCGGCGGGGAGCGTGGGGGCCGTCCTGAGCGCCGCGTTCTTCTCCAGCTCACCGGCCAGGCCCGGGGTCAGGCCGAGCACGTCGAGGGCGTCGCGGCGTTTGGAGGCTCGGACGAGGGCGGTCAGCACTCGTTTGCGGTGCTTGTCGAGGGCCGGGAAGGACAGCTCGCCGACGGGCGGGCCGCTGCCTTCTGACGCCTTGCCCTCTGACGGCGGCAACAGGATCAACACAACGCCCTACCCTATTGGCCCAGGCATCGGCCCAGGCCAACGCGCTGCCCGGCAACCCCGCGCCCCAGCCTCGGACATCCCTGAGCCCCGCCCAGGACATTCCGCAGCCCCGCCCAGCCCAGCGCGGAGCCCCGCCCGGCCCATTGCGGAGCCCCGCCCAGGACATCCCTGAGCCCTGCCCGGGAGATCGCGGAGCTTCACCTCGGGCATTCCGCAGCCCTGCCCGGGACATCGCGGAGCCCCATCTCGGACGGCCCGGAGCCTCACCGGAGGCCCCGCCCGTGGTGAGCGTGGACGGCTCGGCCGCCGCCACCACGGCCATCGCCACCGGCGGCCCCCTCAAGGCCACCGCCGCCCAGGACCCCGCACGCCTGGCCGATCTCGCACTCCGGCTGGCCGGCCGCATACGCGCGGGCGAGCCCCTGACCACCCGCGTACGACTCCTGCCCACCACACTCATCACCGCCGCGAACGCCTGGGAGAGCCCGGAGTCTCACTACTTCGGACATCTCGGAGTCCCGCCTCGAACAGTCCGGAGTCGCCGCCCGGCCTCGCCGTCTGTCCGGACACTCCGAACGGGTCCGGACGCTCCGGAGTCGTTCGGTTTCGCGCTCTTCGGTTGCCTTGAGGGCGTTGAGCGTGGTCAATGCGCAGAGCGGCGGGCCCCCCCCCGGGGGGCCGGGGGGGCCGCGGGGGGGGGGGGGGGGTATTTTTTTTTTAATAAACAACCGGGCGGGGCGGGGGCCACCCCGGGGGGGGAAACTAATGGGTTT
>NZ_JBVJIM010000019.1:0-3458 GCF_055586305.1 Nonomuraea sp. NPDC051298 | reverse complement strand
CCCCGCCCGGGGGCCCCGGCCCGGCGGGGTGTGTGGGGGGCCGGGCTGGGGGGGGGGGGGGGGGGGTTTCGGGGGTCACCGCCCGCGGCCCCCCCCCCCGGGGGGGGGGGGGGGGCCCCGCCGCTCTGCGTTTCGTGCGTTATGTGGTTATGTCATCACGACGGGCGCGGGTCAGCGCTCGCCGTTGGGGGCAATCGTAGGGGTTTCGCTGAGCCGAGCCGACTCGTCCAGGATGTCGGCACCCTTTTCGCGCAACGCTGCGACGTGCTGACGCCCATGGTGAGCGCAGAACAGCAGCTCCCCACCCACAGGCAGGGTCGCGCGAATGTAGGCCTGGGCGCCGCAGCGGTCGCAGCGGTCGAGGGCCGTCAGCGGCTTAACGGGGGCGAGAGCTCCAGTCACGTATCGCCTTTCGGGTCACCCCCGCCGAAGCGAGGATCTGGCGTCAGTCACTTGGAACAACATCTAACCGGACGTGGACGTTCCCAACCGCCCCCTCGCTACGCCGAGAGCGGAATGCGTCCGAACGTAATGACGGCCGGCCGGTTGGTAACAGCAAACGTGCCGCCATGGCAAGCTTGTACGCGCACGTACGGTAAGAACGGTAGGCTACGCACACGTGTTCGATGCTTAGACCAGGGGAGCTGGAGTGACGCTAGTGGAGGCGGGTTACACGGCTCGTCACCTCTCGGTGCTTGAGGGTCTCGAGGCCGTCCGCAAGCGCCCGGGCATGTACATCGGGTCCACCGACAGCCGTGGGCTGATGCACTGCCTCTGGGAGATCGTGGACAACGGCGTCGACGAGGCGCTGGCCGGTCACTGTGACCGGATCGAGGTCGAGCTCTACGCCGACGGCTCCATCGAGGTCCGTGACAACGGCCGCGGCATCCCCGTCGACATCGAGCCCAAGAGCGGCCTGGCCGGTGTCGAGCTCGTCTACACGAAGCTGCACGCCGGAGGCAAGTTCGGCGGCGGCTCCTACGGTGCCTCCGGCGGCCTGCACGGTGTGGGCGCGTCCGTGGTCAACGCCCTGTCGGCGCGCGTCGACGTCGAGGTCGACCTCGACGGCCTCGTCCACGAGATCAGCTTCCGACGCGGCGTCACCGGCGTGTTCGACGGCGACGGGCCCACGGCCAAGTTCAAGAAGAAGTCGGGCCTGCGCCTCGGTGCCAAGCTCCCCAAGAACGTCACCGGCACCCGCGTGCGCTTCTGGGCCGACACGCAGATCTTCCTGCCCGACGCCGAGGTCTCGCTCGACGAGATCCACGTACGCCTGCGGCAGACCGCGTTCCTGGTGCCCGGCCTGACGCTGGCCGTCTACGACAGCAGGCACGAGGAGCGCGTCGAGGAGGAGTTCCGCTTCGAGGGCGGCATCTCCGAGTTCGTCGAGTTCCTGGCCCGCGACGAGGCCGTCTGCGACGTGCTGCGCCTGCAGGGGCTGGGGCACTTCCACGAGACCGTGCCGGTCCTCGACGACCAGGGCCACCTGACGCCCACCGAGGTGCAGCGCGAGCTGACCGTCGACGTGGCGCTGCGCTGGGGCAAGGGCTACGAGTCCACGGTGCGCTCGTTCGTCAACGTGATCGCCACCAGCAAGGGCGGCACCCACCTGACGGGGCTCGAGCGCGGGCTCGTCCGCACGGTCAACGAGCTGCTGCGGGAGACCCGCCTGCTGAAGAACGGCGACGACCCCGTCACCAAGGACGACATCTCCGAGGGCCTGACCGGTGTGGTCACCGTCATGGTGCCGGAGCCGCAGTTCGAGGGGCAGACCAAGGAGGTGCTCGGCACCTCGGCGGCCACCCGCATCGTCTCCCACGTGGTCTCGCGCGAGCTGAGAGAGCTGTTCACCAACCCGCCGCGCGGCTACAAGCAGCCGCTGCGGGCGGTGCTGGAGAAGATCGTGGCCGCGGCCAAGGCCCGCATCGCGGCCCGCGAGCACCGCGACAACCAGCGCCGCAAGAGCGCGCTGGAGAGTTCCGCGCTGCCCGCCAAGCTGGTCGACTGCCGCAGCGACGGCGTCGACCGCAGCGAGCTGTTCATCGTCGAGGGTGACTCGGCGCTGGGCACGGCCAAGCTGGCCCGCGACTCCGAGTTCCAGGCGCTGCTGCCGATCCGGGGCAAGATCCTCAACGTCCAGAAGGCGTCCGTGAGCGACATGCTCAAGAACGCCGAGTGCGCCGCGATCATCCAGGTGGTCGGGGCCGGGTCGGGGCGGTCGTTCGACATCGACTCCGCGCGCTACGGCAAGGTCATCCTCATGGCCGACGCCGACGTCGACGGCGCTCATATCCGGTGCCTGCTCCTGACGCTGTTCCACCGCTACATGCGGCCGATGGTGGAGGCCGGGCGGGTGTTCGCGGCCGTGCCGCCGCTGCACCGCATCGAGCTGTCCAACCCCGGGCGCGGCAAGGACAAGTACATCTACTGCTACTCCGACGCCGAGCTGCAGAAGGTGCTGCGCGACCTGGAGCGGCGCGGCAAGCGGTGGAAGGACCCGGTGCAGCGTTACAAGGGTCTGGGCGAGATGGACGCCGACCAGCTCGCCGAGACGACGATGGACCCGCGCCACCGCATCCTGCGCCGGGTGCGGATCGAGGACGCCGAAGGGGCCGAGGGCATCTTCAACCTGCTCATGGGGAGTGAGGTCGCGCCGCGGCGGGAGTTCATCGTCAACAGCGCGGCCGAGGTCGATCGCGACCACATCGACGCCTGAGGGCCGGGTCGCCGGGGCCCGGGGGCTCGACGCCCTGACAGGGGTGATCTTCTCGCGGTTCTGTCCGTGGAGTTCGCGGGGCTGCGCGTGCTCCACGTCACCGGACGTGCGGCGCGCTCCGCCGCCGCACGTTGCACGTGGAGCGGCGTGCTGCCCCGCTCCACGTCACCGGAGGGGCGGAGCGTTCCGCCGCTCCATGTTGCTGGAGGGGTGGCGTGCTGCCCCGCTCCACGTCGCCGACTGGCAGGCGTACGCCGCCGCTGCACGGTTGCCGGTGGGGCGGAGCGCTGCCCCGCTCGATGTCGCCGGAGGGTAGGCGTGCGCCGCCGCTGCACGATGCCGAGGGCGGTGTGCCGTGCGGGCTGCTGCGCGGCCTGACTGGAGGCGCTGGCGGGTGTCTTGCGTGGCTTGTGTCTTGTGTGCGGCTGTGACCTATGTGTCGCTTGTGTTCTGGTCGAGGCGCTGGAGGGCTCATGCGGGGCGCTGAGGCGCTCCTGGGCCCCGTTGCACTCCCTGGGTCTCCTGGGGCGGCTGTGGTGGCGTGTGGGGCGTTGTGGGCCTCCCCTGAAGGCGGGGAGGGCCGGTGGGTCCTTGGCTCGCGGGGCCGAGGCGTGCCCGGGGGCGGTGGCTCGCCTCTTCTGGTTCGCGCTAGATGATTGATGCCAAGGCATAGCTGCGGAGATAGGGCGAGGGTGCCCATGCTCGATGTGTGACGAAAGAGTTAGACACCCTCGCAACTGCA